>CBDHDM010000001.1:0-26738 GCA_965261315.1 Endozoicomonas sp.
CCCTCGCCAGACAACCCTGGGCTTCTCTTCCAGCCTGGTTTCGCCATGACAGTCTTTGACGGGTTGAAGCTCGTAGATGGTCTCTTGGATAGGTACTGATCGGATCATGGAAGGTCTCACGCTAAAACACCGCTGTTGCCGGTCAGGGTACACCTTACGGCAAAGCCCCGCCGAGAATAGCCCGGTAAAATCGAAGCGCCCTGAACCCGGACGCTGCACCCCCTGGGAATTTCGACGTTTATGGCCTATTTCAGCTGCAGGTGTTTGCTGGATTGTATGTAATGTATGTATTACAATACATACATTACATACAAAATCATACACCCCTGCGAGGATTTTTATACATGGCCATTACCCGGGACGAGATTATCAAGGCTGCTGACGCTCTCGAGCGGGACGGCGAGAAAGTGACTGCCGAAGCCGTGCGGGCGTTTTTAGGCGGCGGCTCCTATACCACGCTGTCGCCGGTGCTGCGGGAATGGAAGGAGGGCCGTAAGACCACCGTAGCGGTGGTACTGGATATGCCGGGCGAGCTTAAGGCGGTGATGGAGCGGCTGGGTTCAGAGTTCTGGCAGGCGGCCTCAAAGCTGGCGAATGAGAAGCTGATCAGTGTGCAGGCGGAGGCGGACAGTGCGGTGGCCGATGCCCAGGCGGAGCGTGACGAGACCTTGCAGGAAGTCGCCCGGCTGGAAAGTGCCATGGCCAGCCTGGGAGACCAGGTGCTGAGTGCCGACAAGCAGAAGGAAGCGGCCCAGGCTGATCACAATGAATTGCAGACAGAGACGATCCGGCTCCATGAGAAGCTGGCGGCCAGTCATTCGGAAGCGGCCCGGCTGCGGGATGATGTGATTCGGGTTGGCCAGGAGAAGGACCGGCAGGTCAGTGAAGCGGCCCGTTTGCAGGGGTTGAATGAGGAGCTGAACCGGGAGCTGGCAGAAGCCCGTCAGCAGGCGGCTGAAGCCTCCCGGTTACAGATATTGAACGAGGAAATGAAGCGGGAATTGAACGAAGCCCGACAGCAACTGGGCGCTGAGCGGCAGCGGGCTTCTGAGAGAGCGCTGGAAGCGGGCAGCCTGAAGCGGGAGCTGGAGCAATCAACGGTTGCCCAGGAGCGCTTGCAGGGCTCGCTGGAAACACAACAGGCTGAATCGCTGGCGCTGAAAACGTCAGTGGCTACTCTGGAAGCCCTGTTGGAGGATCGTAATGGCAAGGCTGCCCAGCTGGAGGCGGAGCTGGCTACCCTGCGTGACGCCAGGCAGGAAGAGACCCGGCAGATTGCCAACCTGACGGCGGAGCGTGATTCGGGTAAGGCGAGGATACGGGAGCTGGTGCAGGAGTGCGGAGAGCTGCGTCAGGAGAATAAATCGATTTTATTGGTTAATGCTAAACAGCGGGGAAAGATAGATTAGTGGATTGATGCCTGCGTAAACAGCCGTCAGCTTAAAAAAACTGGTTGGTGAAAAAGAATGGGAAGAGCTTACGGATTCAACCCGCAGAGTTTTGGCAAGCAGTTCAGAGACATGGTTGCGGCCAGTGATTTCCCTACACTTAGGGTTGGACGTAAACGGAGCAATAACGAACAACAGTATATCGTGATCTAATCCACACGCTATAGGGCTTAGGCTGGAGTGCTTAGCTTAGCCTTTGCCCAACGCCCTATAAAAGCTTATGAACCCTTCTTGCCTTTGAGCTTTCTCACCTTGCAATAGTCATACAACGTGGTCGACGGGCAGCCAACGATCTTGGCAATGGCCGCCTTGCTCACGCCCATGTTCAGGTATTTCTGGATCTCGCCCCGCTTGGCATCCAGCTTCAGTTTTTTAGCCTTGCCTTGCGGGCGGCCCAGCTTGACCCCGGCAGCCTTGCGGGCGGCCAGGGCTTCCTTGGTCCGGCTGCTGATGAACTCCCGCTCAATCTCGGCGGCCAGCCCCAGCACGGTGGCGGTGATTTTGCTTTGCAGGGAGTTATCAAACACCATGCCGTTTTTGGCGATGTGCAGGTTGACCTGGTTTCGGTGCAGTGTTTCAGGATCTCCAGGATCTCAAGGGTGGACCTGGCCAGCCTGGAGACTTCCGCCGCCATGATGGTGTCGCCTTCACCGGCCTGGCTGATCAATTCCCCGATACCCCGCTCTTTCCAGTTCTTTTTGCTGGTGACGGTGTCTTCTACAAACTGCAGATTGGCGATGCCATGCTGGTTGGCGTATTCCAGCACGCCGTGTTTCTGGTTCTGGACGTCCTGGGCATCGGTGGAGACCCGCAGGTAAGCGTAGTTTGGCACGGTGACCTCCTGTTATCGCCAGTCAACGACGGCGGTGGTGATGCCCAGTTCTTTCAGTACCTTGATGGCGCTGTCGACGCTGGCGAAGTGCCGGATATTGTCCCGGCGGGCCGTGAGCGCGAAGGACTGGCCGTTGCCCCGCTCAAAGCTGATGGTCCATTTCCCGGCCTGCATCACCGCCGGGGTGACGATGACGCTCTTGATGTCGTTGGCTTCCAACAACAGGGTGACCTGGTTTAGCTGCATGCCTTGGTACCTGTGGTGTCGAGTGGTTAAAAAACCAAGATAGCATATTTTGGTATACCAAAATTATAATTTTTTGCCGGCGGCCGCGGCGCATACAATAGCTAAAGTGAGTAGCCAATATATAGTGTTTTGGCGGCCTCCGGCCGGAAAAGGATGTCGCGAGCTCCACTTTTTATCGTCCTCCCGATGGTCGGTCGGGAATCAAAGGCGGCGACAAGTCGCAAACTGTTTTTGGGACGGGCTCCCGCAATGCTACCGCCTGGCGGCGGATGGTTTTTCCCCAAGGGACGGCCTGTTTTTGAAAAAACAGCACCGAACCTGAGGAACCTTTTGCCATCGTTTTTGGTTCGATGACGGCAGTAGGTCGAGCGGTACTCTGCATGGCAGTTTTGCTATTCAGCATTCGGTAACTGGCTGCCACTCCCCGCGCTCCGCTCCTGATCAGGTGCCTGGCAACTGGTAGTTCGTATCCTGGGCCGAGGCTTTCTCTGGTTCCTTCCGGGGAAGGGAGTAGCTCACACGTAACCTAACTTACTACCAAACCGATCAGTCTATCCCGCGCGGCCCCCTGGGTTCTCTGGTCGGGGGCGATACTCTTTAGGCTCCAGCGAGTCATGGCTTGACGAGGCCGATGGACGTACAAAGCGTAAAGGGTGGATTTATCACGGAGGGCGCACTAGAATAACAGCTGCTAGGCTTGTTATTTGTGGTTTGCCCTTTCTGATTCCGATCCCGATCCGAGATTCCGATCCGAGATTGCGATCCAATCCGAGAGTTACCACGAATCAATTCGATTCCAGATACCCCGAGGGTTACCGTCCTTGGGGTGTTTGCGTTTTGACGAGTAATAATTTACTTCATTATGTTCTTCAGTACCTAATTTTTATCGTCCTCTCCTTACTGTCCTTTCCCTCTATCTTTCTTTGACCTTCTCCCGGCTCCGCTTGTCGCCTGGTTTCACTGAATAAATGATCGTTTTTTTTCGACCTTTTGGTCAGGAGCTATTCTCAATCTGAGGGCGAATTTTTTTTACCCATAAGCCTTCGGCTTTTTCTGCGAATTTCTTACGGCATAAACGGGGTACTACCGTCACCGGTTTCGGCATAAACCGGCCGCAAGAAAGGATATTCTAGAGGGTATTTCAACTTTTGCCAGACAGCGAACAAACAGGGATGTAGTGCATGCGTTATCTCAAGATCCGCACGGAAACCAAACCACGCCGGGATGGCTCCTGCCTGGCGACGCCGCTGGTTTGTGAGGCGGCCCACCGTTATGACAAGAACCGCACCGAAAAATCATTGAAACGGCTGCAGTGCCAGCTGATCGTGGGGGCTGCTGACTCCGGCAAGACCCGGTGGCTGAGCCGCCTCCATGAGCGCTGGCAGGATATCTGGGGGGCGAAGCATAAGGCGGAGCCGGTTTACCTGTCAGCCCTGCAGCCGCTGTCCAGCTGGACTGACGCGCCCCACGTTGAGCGTTGGTATGAGCAGCAGCGGGAGGCCGCCATGGAGCAACAGGGCGGCCATGCCCGGCGGGCGGGCGACAAACAACCCGGTAGGGCCTGGAGCCAACTGAACCAGCAGCAGCGGGCAGACCAGCTGGCGGAGTATATCCATGAGACCGGGGCGCTGTTGTTTGTGGACGATGCCCACCGGCTTACCGGCCGGAAGCTGCAGGCCGCCCGGGCCTGCGTGATGTCGGCCAGGGTGTGGCTGATGAGCGCCAGCCAGGAGAACCGCCTGCCGCCGAACCTGAGAACCATTGTTGAGCGCCGGGAGCCCCAGAGAACCCATTTGCAGAGTGAGGCCAGTTACGACGCAACCACCTTCGTGATGTGGGTGATGATCGCCCTGAGCGTCGGTATCGGTTGGTGGGAAGCCGGGCTGGTGCTGGGCGGGATGAAGATGCTGGGCAGTGGGCGGCGGGCATCGAGGGCAGAGTGAGTTTTGGGCATTGCCCAAATTTCGTAATTTACAAAACCTTTACCAACCAAGGACGCCGCAGGATGCACCGGCTACTCACAGGAACATTAATCGGCTTGTTAAGCTACCCCCTTCATGCGGGCTTGCTGGATGCGTTCACCGGGGAAAAGCAGACCCCGCCAGAGGTAAAACCGTTCGAGCTGCCCACCCTGACCGGGGAGAGTGTGGATTACCGGGGCTACATGAACCCGCTGGAACCTGCCCCAAGGCTGGACAGCGACGGGATCTTCCAGCAGGCCGTCAACTGTTACCCGGAGCCGACCAAGTTCAACGTAGAACTGAACCTGGAGGCTGGATTGCGCTCCCAGGGCGTGGTGACCGCCGACAACACCACCATCGGGAAAGAGTACATTGGCATTGTGGCCAGCATGCCGCTGTTTTCCGCTACAGAGATGAACCGGCAGCGGGAGCGGGAATACCTTCGCCGTACAGCCACCGCAGAGCTCATAGGGCGGTTTTTAACGGCTATAGCTACCCGTAACCATGCCCGACGTGAAATCACCCTCTACAGGGCCTTAGAAGCCCGATCACAGGTGCGGGTAAAAAAGGGAATTGTAAGCACGGATGAGCAGGTCGGGTTTATGGAAAAGCTGCTGGGTGCGCACAAAACGCTGATTCAGTCAGAGGCGGATATCACCACTGCCCGGCTGGGCATTACCGGGCAGTGTGCCGATGGCAAAAGACCGCTGCTGAATAATTGGCTGAAGCGGGTCGCGGCTTTACCCGTGCTGGAACCGGTAACCAAAACCGACCTGAAAAAACCGGCGGTAACCGCGCCATGAAATGGATTAACCATGTCCTGATCGCCGGGTCGGTCACTGCCGTCTATGACGTACGACTAGTGACGTCGACCATTATCGGAGCCACGGCGCCGGACTGGATGGAATGGGTGCTGAAGGCGGTGGGCAGGCCGGTAAAACACCGGACGGCGACCCACTACCTGAGTGTTTGGTGCATTGCCTGGGTGGCGGCGATGTTCTTGTTGCCGCCAGGGTTAGCCAGCACGCTGATTGTGGCGTTTTGCTGGGGTGGGGTGACGCATATCCTGACGGATGCCATGACGGTTTCCGGGGTACCGTTAAGCCCTTACAGTGACCGCCGGTTTCATTTGTTTGGCGGGCGGTTCCGGACGGGGGAGCCCGTGGAGTACGGCATTTCTGCGGTGGTGGTTTTTAGCTGTATTGGGCTGATGACGCTGATGCCCAGTGGCAGCTGGGCGCCGTTTTTTTACGACTGGGCGGGGTATTACGAGAGCGGCGTGATTGATGGGTATGAGTGGCGGGTGAACCGGTTCCGGATTTTCTGAGGATATTAATATGCAACCTGTAAATGGTAATAATGGAAGCCAACGGACAAACCCTGAAGCAACCGGAAAAACAAACACTGAAGAGAAGGAAAATACAACGCATGGGCAGAGAACCGTACAGATCCACCCACCAAAAAACCTACTGACAAGAGCTTGGGAGTATTTATTCCCGAAAGAAGAAGCCAGAACAAGCAGCCAGCCGATGAACTACCAACGATTCCGACGGCTCGGGGTTGGTGCAACCGGAAAAGTTGAGCTGGTTTATAAATCACCGGAAAACCAAAACAAAAAACCGGAACCTGCACCAACTGACACCCCATTCGACCTCGATGCATTACTGGCCAGGGTTGAGCTGACACTCAAAGAGGACGAAGAACGCCCCGAGAAGGTACCTGATATACGGAGAACTGCAAAACAGAGACCGCCCGTAAAGGATAATGTTTCAAGGCTACTGGCCAGGAAAGCGTATTCAATACGGGCAGATAACCCAATGGAAGACCCAGAGTACCGACTGCTAAAGCAATTAAATCACCCCAATATCACCAAACTTGTCGATTCGGAGATCACTTATCAAACCTCTTTAATGGGTGATAAGCTGGTGAACATCAGCTTGCTGACAGAAGCCGGTATCACCAACTTTCAAACCCTGGCCCAAAAAGTGGCCCAAAAAGGACAACCACTGACCGCCAGAGATACTGCCCACCTGATGAAGGGTGCACTGGCCGGTGTAAAGCACCTGCACGAGAACTGGATAACCCATAGTGACCTGAAACCCGCCAACATCGTACTAATGCCTGACATGAATACAAAGCTGATTGACCTGGGTTCTGCGAAGCAGTTCAGCAACAATGTTGAGCAGATTGAAAGCCGGAATATTGGAACGCCAAACTATACTGCCCCAGAGATACGGACAGGCGACGAAGCTCAACCGGTCACTTTTGAGCAGTTACAAAAAGCCGATTATTGGGGAACAGGTTGCGTACTCTATGAGCTGGTGACCGGCGCACCCTTGTTTGACAAACCCGTAACGGGAGATAGTAAAACCTTTGTGGAAGAGCGAATTGCTGCTATTCAGACAGAAGGCTGGAGTAAAAATGATTTGTTAAGTTTACAGGAATGCCTTAGTGATCTGCTTAACCCGGCACCCGATAAACGCCAGATAAAAAGCCTGGAAACATTTATACACGACCTTGAGAGCAATAACCCACCGGCAGCGGCAACCCCCAGAACAACCAACAGCTAACCAAGAGCTAGGAGCTACCAAAAAGAGCCTCAAATTAGATCAAACTCCTGACAACATTCCATTACTTCCTTCTAGCAGCCAAAAAAACAGCAATATCGCCTTATGCTGTTTTTGCTCCTACATAGGCGCCCTTTGTCAGCAGTAGATTAACGACATTGATATGCCCTTGTTGAGCAGCGGCATGCAGGGGTGTCCAGCCGTTTCTCTGCCCGGCATCGCTCTGGGCGGCATCCACCGTGGCGCCCTTTGTCAGCAGCAGCTCAACGACATTGATATGCCCGTTCTGGGCAGCGGCATGCAGGGGTGTCCAGCCGGTGCTCTGCCCGGCATCGCTCATGGCGGCATCCACCGTGGCGCCCTTTCTCAGCAGTAGCTCAACGACATTGATATGCCCGTTCTGGGCAGCGGCATGCAGGGGTGTCCAGCCGTTTCTCTGCCCGACATCGCTCATGGCGGCATCCACCGTGGCGCCCTTTGTCAGCAGCAACTCAACGACATTGATATGCCCTTGTTGGGCAGCGGCATGCAGGGGTGTCCAGCCGTTTCTCTGCCCGGCATCGCTCTGGGCGGCACCCACCGTGACGCCCTTTGTCAGCAGCAGCTCAACGACATTGATATGCCCGTTCTGGGCAGCGGCATGCAGGGGTGTCCAGCCGCTTCTCGTGGCGGCATCCACCGTGGCGCCCTTTGTCAGCAGCAGCTCAACGACATTGATATGCCCTTGTTGAGCAGCGGCATGCAGGGGTGTCCAGCCGGTGCTCTGCCCGGCATCGCTCATGGCGGCATCCACCGTGGCGCCCTTTCTCAGCAGCAACTCAACGACATTGATATGCCCTTGTTGAGCAGCGGCATGCAGGGGTGTCCAGCCGGTGCTCTGCCCGGCATCGCTCATGGCGGCATCCACCGTGGCGCCCTTTGTCAGCAGCAGCTCAACGACATTGATATGCCCTTGTTGAGCAGCGGCATGCAGGGGTGTCCAGCCGGTGCTCTGCCCGGCACCGCTCTGGGCGGCATCCACCGTGGCGCCCTTTGTCAGCAGCAGCTCAACGACATTGATATGCCCGTTCTGGGCAGCGGCATGCAGGGGTGTCCAGCCGGTGCTCTGCCCGGCATCGCTCTGGGCGGCATCCACCGTGGCGCCCTTTGTCAGCAGCAGCTCAACGACATTGATATGCCCGTTCTGGGCAGCGGCATGCAACAAGGTCTTTTCACAATCAAACTTCGGATCATGAAAAGACCTTAACGCCAGCGCAGGATCGCTGGTTAACATGGAGAACAAAGCCTCAGCATCCCCCTGATACGCAGCCTCCAGTGCCTCATGTCGGATAAAGGGGTTCCCTTTATCCGCTTCGCCTGAAACCAACCGCAAAGGCAATGCTGGTTTTTGACAGAGACTGCAGACCCGTCGCTCTAGCGGCAACCTGTGAAACCAATCAGTGATACAGCCTAAATCGAAGCAGTGGTTACACTTATTAGGTGTAACAATATCCGGAACCACGTCTCGGCCATAAAAATCCGCACGACAAATTGGGCAAGAATCGTCCTCCGCTGGCGAAACGGACGTATCCATGGGGAGGGGGGAAGGAGAACGGCCAATGGTATCCATAACAAGACATCAGTATCGATAAATGGGAGATACGGTTAGAGTGGAGAGATAGACATTAGTTCCATGTAAAGACTGCCGTCAGTAAGGAAAATTCCGGCAGCAATTCTTATAACTAAAAATTATTTAAGAAAATTTTCATCACCAGGTTCCTGCATATAACATTGAGTTCTATGTTTCTATCTCAGCATTGAAATATCACTCTCCTACACGGCATTAAATATGGGTTGCTTTTATTTTGGGATACAGGAACCAGAATCAGGGTAAAGCTGGTTCCGATAAGCTGCCGCTTATCGGTATATATCTGATGTACACCTAATGATACCTTTTTGGAGGATATCAATTATCCCAGTGGCTTTACCTCTTTACGAACAACTCTACTTACCTCTGACCTGCTGACCCATGCCCTAATGGACTTAGCCTGGGAGGAATTACGAAAATAACGGTCGTTTATCATAGGGTTTATATTACGGATGGAAGTGGTTTAATTCGCGCGTATCACTACGGTTAAAGCTGACTTGAGGTTTTACCCGTAAACCACTGAATTCAAACCGCTTTTACACGACACTGGCACGATGCCGGATGACAGCCGAGGCGGGCACAGACTGGCCAGGGGCAAGCCCCCGCCAGTCTGTGCCCGCCTCGGCTGTCTTGCCGGGAGTGGATTGAGAATCTCAAATCGAGGATTACTCTACAAACTTCCACATATCAGAAAAAAGAAAACAATCGAATGTTTTAATATGCTCCCTCAGTATCTCCTCAGTGAGCATATTTGGGCGTATATCACAATAATAAATTCCATCCAGTGGATTTAGTTTTACCGTATATCCTTTGAAATGCCCCGGAAGAAAAGTACTATTAATCTCGAATTTACCCTCTTTCCCTTTTCTTTGGACATCATTTAAAAAAATGGCAAAATGCGGTGTTTTTGTCTCCGTTAGGTTGTTGTATAAAAATTTATCTATAAACACCTTGTCGATCCTGTCTTTACTTGAAGTTTTAACAGAACCAATAGCTTTTACATCACGTTCTTTCAATAAAATCAAGTCATGTTGATATTTCATACTAAACAATAATTTTCCATCAACTATCACAGGGACTTTTATTGTTTTATCTTCGACATCCAAATTGCAAAATTCAATTACCAACCGGATAAATCTCTCAAAGAGATCACCGTTAAGTTTTCGTGCTTTGTTAGACATACCAGAAGGCAGCGCATCCAAACAAGCACCTATAGACTGTTGTGCAGTATATATAACCCTGTTCACTAACTGCCTATTCGCTTCGGTATCAAAATCCACCGAACGAATATTTTCCAATACCCGCAAAAACTTAATACTTTCTTCTTTAAACTCTTCGAATGAGTAAAACAGGTTTGAATTTATTGGCCTGGAAACATTAAACTCACCATCGCTTTTATATTGAAAAAAATGGTAATTAGTCTCATTTTTGGAAACAATCACAGCTTGGAGATTATCGTTATGAATAAACTCAAGATAATGTGTCGAAAAACTCAAATAATCACTGACGCTCAAAAAGTTACCCTTATTGAGCGCATGATCCAACATCTGATCAAGGTTCATCTTATTGAGTTCCTTCTTTTATCATTCTCCCGATCAAATGCGATCCACTCATCTTTGGTTTTTCGAATAACATTATCCAGCCTACCCATAGCCCACTGGTTGTACTCTTTATTTAGATCACAACCTAACCACCTTCTTTTCAACTGCTCAGCGACAACAACAGTGGTTCCTGAGCCTGAAAAAGGATCAATTACCAAATCACCCGGTTTGGAAGATGCCAAAACAAACTTCCTTACTAATTCTTCTGGTTTTTGTGTTGGGTGCTTGGTTTTTTCACCCATACCATTACAGGTAGTAGGAACTTCCAATACATCTCTTGGTTTTGCACCCATAGGGTGTGGTGTCCAGACATCCTTCCTTTTGCCATTATTACCATACTGACTGCTTTCAGCCTGCGGGTGAGCCGGATATTTTAAGGTATGACCACTATACGGAATACGAACATCATCAATATTGAAATCGTATTTTTTCCCTTTCCTAAGGTGCAATACACTCTCGTGCGATCGCCCCCAGTCACTGCCTAAGTTAGCTTTGTTTTTGTAATGCCAAACTAACCACCTGCATGATTTGAAATACCTCATAGCCGGGTGTTTTATATCCGCAAGTATTTCAGAAAAACCGCAAACGTAAAGAGTCCCTTCTTTCTTAAGAACTCTATGAGCTTCTGAAATCCATTGCATCGACCAGTCAATGTACTTTTCCTGACTTTCAAATTTATCCCAGTCAGCTTTTTTTATGTTATATGGAGGATCAGCAAAGATAAGATCCACAGACTCATCTGATAGACTTTTCAACCAAGCGATAGAGTCTCCTTCAAAAAGAAAGCCATTATCGTGCTTATAAACAAGAGAGAATTCTTTCTCCTCATTTTTTTCAAACCTTTCCGCTGAGGATTTAGTTTCAAATAAATCTTCAACAAATAAACAATCAGCTTCAAGCATTATGCTTCCTTCGAATTAGAAACCGATGACTGCGCAAGTTGGCTTTCTGCTGCCGCTTTCAACCAAGCAGATAGCGACATGCCAGAAGACTCGGCAGCTCTTCTATAAGTGACTTTCTGATCAGGAGTCACTCGTATGGGAGGTAACACCTCTGACAAAGTTACATCTTTAGGAGGCCTACCTTTTTTCTGAGGCTGGGTGTCTTTCATGCGGCGAATTATTGTATATACAAATAATGTTTGCAAGCTGATTTGTGCAGCAGCTGCTGAGAAAATTTATTCGCTAAAACAAACCCTGATTTTACACGCCCGAAAACGCTGTGATACAACTATTCATGTATCCCTATTTGTATTTCATATACGCACTACAAACCAAACTACTAATTCAGCCGGTAACCTATGAATATCTACGCTCTGATCAACCAAAAGGGCGGGGTGGGCAAGACCACCCTGACCGCCAACCTGGGCTATGGACTGGCGATGCTGGGCAAGCGGGTACTGCTGATTGACCTGGACCCGCAGGGACACTCCACCACGGTGTTTGGTGACCAGGGCGCAGCGCATACCGTTAAAGAGCTGTTCGAGAGTCACTCAAAACTGGGCATTAAGGAACTGGTCATGCCCGGGCAAGTGGACGGGGAGCCGGTGGCGAATCTGGACATTGTCTCGTCCAATATCAAGCTGGCGGTGTCGGCAGAGAACCTGGCGGCGCGGATCCACCGGGAGAAGGTATTGGCCAACGCCCTGGCGAAGGTGAACGGGGATTATGATGTCTGCCTGATTGACTGCCCGCCAACCCTCGGCGTACTGGCGGTGAATGGCATTTATGCCGCTGACCGGTTCCTGATCCCGGTCACATATGGCCGCTATGCCCTCGATGGGGTGGCGGACCTGTTTGCCATTATCAGCACGGTGCGGGAGACGGAGTCGTTCGCCTACACCATCATCCGCAACGGGTACGACAGCCGCACCAAGACCACCAATGACTTTATCGAGGAGCAGCTGGCGCCGTTTGCTGAAAACGTGGCCGCCACCCGTATCCGTAAGACGGAGTCCATCAACCAGGCGGCGATCAATGGCGAGCCGGTGTTTACCTTTGACCCGAAAGGGAACGGTACGGTGGATTTTAAAGCCCTGACAGGGGAAATCGCAGGTTTGGAGGGGTAATAAGATACCATGAGCCCGAAAAAATCCGCTAAACGCGCTAAAAAGCTGTCTGGTGCCGGCAGCAAGTTGAGCCAGGTACAACCGGTCACCAAACCGGAAGGCGTGGTGAGCAAACACAAGCCCTCGGCCACCCCCAAGAGCTTCCGCCTGAGCGGGGATGATATTGCCAACCTGAAGCAGATCACCGAGGCGGTAAATGGCATCAGCCGGTCGAAGGTGTCTGAAACCAAGATAGTGAAAGCGTTGTTGCAGTTAGGTTCTCAGCTCCCGCCAGAGAAGGTGCTTAAGGCGTTAAGGGAGATACTTTAAGCACTACTTTTGTAGTGCATTGGTATTCCTTTACGTATCGAATAATGCGCACTTTATGAAATACGATTCCGACAAGAAGTTTGAAGACTTCTCTATTGAAGAGCAGGAGCGCCTGAGGGATCTTCTGCCACTTTGCGCTCACCGGGTTTCTCGGAAGAAGCCATCCCGGCCGGATAAACCTTTCAACAAAGCCTTAAGGGCTTGAGTCCAACCCGTAAATCTTTGTGCCAGTGCTATATCGCCTTTGAGGTCCGTATCAATATCGTATCTCTCGTTAAGGCCCTGTCAGGGCGATTTGATGGATCACCGCCTGTTCTACATAGCTATAGCAATCCGCCACGCTGGCGGACTCCGGGAAGCGCTCCTGGAACTCTTTGATTTTCAGCTGGGCGTATCGGTGCTTTCGTTCCGGCAGATTGCTGGTCAGCAGTTCAGCCATCACCCTCTCGGCAAAAATTTCTGACTGATTGGCAGAAAAATCACGCGCGCGTACTGTTGACTCACTTACTTTTTTTTCTTTGATTAATTTGTAGGCGGTGTTTTTGGCAATGCCGTTTGCTTTTGCCAGCTGCTCAGGCCGAATCACCCAGTCATCAGGTAGCGATATCAGGTAACCAAGCAAGCCACGGCATTGGAGGCTCAGGGATGTGTCCTGATGGGTTGCGTTGGGGATCTGGGTGAATTTTTCCCGGACAGGGCCTTTATGAATAGCCATAGCTACCTCTTTCGCAGAAAGGTTTTCGCTTTTGAAGGCGGTATGGCAGGCGGTGCGAAAAGCCGCTTTTCGGGAGCAAACCTAGCCATACCTTGGCCAGCGAACCGGCCGCCGCTTATCTTATCAGATTATTACCGTGAAACCGCAAGGGCTGAAGCGGACTGTACTGAAACAGCATGCTGGCAGGCGGGATGACTACGATATTCATCCCTCGCCAGACAACCCTGGGCTTCTCTTCCAGCCTGGTTTCGCCATGACAGTCTTTGACGGGTTGAAGCTCGTAGATGGTCTCTTGGATAGGTACTGATCGGATCATGGAAGGTCTCACGCTAAAACACCGCTGTTGCCGGTCAGGGTACACCTTACGGCAAAGCCCCGCCGAGAATAGCCCCGGTAAAATCGAAGCGCCCTGAACCCGGACGCTGCACCCCCTGGAATTTCGACGTTTATGGCCTATTTCAGCTGCAGGTGTTTGCTGGATTGTATGTAATGTATGTATTACAATACATACATTACATACAAAATCATACACCCCTGCGAGGATTTTTATACATGGCCATTACCCGGGACGAGATTATCAAGGCTGCTGACGCTCTCGAGCGGGACGGCGAGAAAGTGACTGCCGAAGCCGTGCGGGCGTTTTTAGGCGGCGGCTCCTATACCACGCTGTCGCCGGTGCTGCGGGAATGGAAGGAGGGCCGTAAGACCACCGTAGCGGTGGTACTGGATATGCCGGGCGAGCTTAAGGCGGTGATGGAGCGGCTGGGTTCAGAGTTCTGGCAGGCGGCCTCAAAGCTGGCGAATGAGAAGCTGATCAGTGTGCAGGCGGAGGCGGACAGTGCGGTGGCCGATGCCCAGGCGGAGCGTGACGAGACCTTGCAGGAAGTCGCCCGGCTGGAAAGTGCCATGGCCAGCCTGGGAGACCAGGTGCTGAGTGCCGACAAGCAGAAGGAAGCGGCCCAGGCTGATCACAATGAATTGCAGACAGAGACGATCCGGCTCCATGAGAAGCTGGCGGCCAGTCATTCGGAAGCGGCCCGGCTGCGGGATGATGTGATTCGGGTTGGCCAGGAGAAGGACCGGCAGGTCAGTGAAGCGGCCCGTTTGCAGGGGTTGAATGAGGAGCTGAACCGGGAGCTGGCAGAAGCCCGTCAGCAGGCGGCTGAAGCCTCCCGGTTACAGATATTGAACGAGGAAATGAAGCGGGAATTGAACGAAGCCCGACAGCAACTGGGCGCTGAGCGGCAGCGGGCTTCTGAGAGAGCGCTGGAAGCGGGCAGCCTGAAGCGGGAGCTGGAGCAATCAACGGTTGCCCAGGAGCGCTTGCAGGGCTCGCTGGAAACACAACAGGCTGAATCGCTGGCGCTGAAAACGTCAGTGGCTACTCTGGAAGCCCTGTTGGAGGATCGTAATGGCAAGGCTGCCCAGCTGGAGGCGGAGCTGGCTACCCTGCGTGACGCCAGGCAGGAAGAGACCCGGCAGATTGCCAACCTGACGGCGGAGCGTGATTCGGGTAAGGCGAGGATACGGGAGCTGGTGCAGGAGTGCGGAGAGCTGCGTCAGGAGAATAAATCGATTTTATTGGTTAATGCTAAACAGCGGGGAAAGATAGATTAGTGGATTGATGCCTGCGTAAACAGCCGTCAGCTTAAAAAAACTGGTTGGTGAAAAAGAATGGGAAGAGCTTACGGATTCAACCCGCAGAGTTTTTGGCAAGCAGTTCAGAGACATGGTTGCGGCCAGTGATTTCCCTACACTTAGGGTTGGACGTAAACGGAGCAATAACGAACAACAGTATATCGTGATCTAATCCACACGCTATAGGGCTTAGGCTGGAGTGCTTAGCTTAGCCTTTGCCCAACGCCCTATAAAAGCTTATGAACCCTTCTTGCCTTTGAGCTTTCTCACCTTGCAATAGTCATACAACGTGGTCGACGGGCAGCCAACGATCTTGGCAATGGCCGCCTTGCTCACGCCCATGTTCAGGTATTTCTGGATCTCGCCCCGCTTGGCATCCAGCTTCAGTTTTTTAGCCTTGCCTTGCGGGCGGCCCAGCTTGACCCCGGCAGCCTTGCGGGCGGCCAGGGCTTCCTTGGTCCGGCTGCTGATGAACTCCCGCTCAATCTCGGCGGCCAGCCCCAGCACGGTGGCGGTGATTTTGCTTTGCAGGGAGTTATCAAACACCATGCCGTTTTTGGCGATGTGCAGGTTGACCTGGTTTTCGGTGCAGTGTTTCAGGATCTCCAGGATCTCAAGGGTGGACCTGGCCAGCCTGGAGACTTCCGCCGCCATGATGGTGTCGCCTTCACCGGCCTGGCTGATCAATTCCCCGATACCCCGCTCTTTCCAGTTCTTTTTGCTGGTGACGGTGTCTTCTACAAACTGCAGATTGGCGATGCCATGCTGGTTGGCGTATTCCAGCACGCCGTGTTTCTGGTTCTGGACGTCCTGGGCATCGGTGGAGACCCGCAGGTAAGCGTAGTTTGGCACGGTGACCTCCTGTTATCGCCAGTCAACGACGGCGGTGGTGATGCCCAGTTCTTTCAGTACCTTGATGGCGCTGTCGACGCTGGCGAAGTGCCGGATATTGTCCCGGCGGGCCGTGAGCGCGAAGGACTGGCCGTTGCCCCGCTCAAAGCTGATGGTCCATTTCCCGGCCTGCATCACCGCCGGGGTGACGATGACGCTCTTGATGTCGTTGGCTTCCAACAACAGGGTGACCTGGTTTAGCTGCATGCCTTGGTACCTGTGGTGTCGAGTGGTTAAAAAACCAAGATAGCATATTTTGGTATACCAAAATTATAATTTTTTGCCGGCGGCCGCGGCGCATACAATAGCTAAAGTGAGTAGCCAATATATAGTGTTTTGGCGGCCTCCGGCCGGAAAAGGATGTCGCGAGCTCCACTTTTTATCGTCCTCCCGATGGTCGGTCGGGAATCAAAGGCGGCGACAAGTCGCAAACTGTTTTTGGGACGGGCTCCCGCAATGCTACCGCCTGGCGGCGGATGGTTTTTCCCCAAGGGACGGCCTGTTTTTGAAAAAACAGCACCGAACCTGAGGAACCTTTTGCCATCGTTTTTGGTTCGATGACGGCAGTAGGTCGAGCGGTACTCTGCATGGCAGTTTTGCTATTCAGCATTCGGTAACTGGCTGCCACTCCCCGCGCTCCGCTCCTGATCAGGTGCCTGGCAACTGGTAGTTCGTATCCTGGGCCGAGGCTTTCTCTGGTTCCTTCCGGGGAAGGGAGTAGCTCACACGTAACCTAACTTACTACCAAACCGATCAGTCTATCCCGCGCGGCCCCCTGGGTTCTCTGGTCGGGGGCGATACTCTTTAGGCTCCAGCGAGTCATGGCTTGACGAGGCCGATGGACGTACAAAGCGTAAAGGGTGGATTTATCACGGAGGGCGCACTAGAATAACAGCTGCTAGGCTTGTTATTTGTGGTTTGCCCTTTCTGATTCCGATCCCGATCCGAGATTCCGATCCGAGATTGCGGTCCAATCCGAGAGTTACCACGAATCAATTCGATTCCAGATACCCCGAGGGTTACCGTCCTTGGGGTGTTTGCGTTTTGACGAGTAATAATTTACTTCATTATGTTCTTCAGTACCTAATTTTTATCGTCCTCTCCTTACTGTCCTTTCCCTCTATCTTTCTTTGACCTTCTCCCGGCTCCGCTTGTCGCCTGGTTTCACTGAATAAATGATCGTTTTTTTCGACCTTTTGGTCAGGAGCTATTCTCAATCTGAGGGCGAATTTTTTTTACCCATAAGCCTTCGGCTTTTTCTGCGAATTTCTTACGGCATAAACGGGGTACTACCGTCACCGGTTTCGGCATAAACCGGCCGCAAGAAAGGATATTCTAGAGGGTATTTCAACTTTTGCCAGACAGCGAACAAACAGGGATGTAGTGCATGCGTTATCTCAAGATCCGCACGGAAACCAAACCACGCCGGGATGGCTCCTGCCTGGCGACGCCGCTGGTTTGTGAGGCGGCCCACCGTTATGACAAGAACCGCACCGAAAAATCATTGAAACGGCTGCAGTGCCAGCTGATCGTGGGGGCTGCTGACTCCGGCAAGACCCGGTGGCTGAGCCGCCTCCATGAGCGCTGGCAGGATATCTGGGGGGCGAAGCATAAGGCGGAGCCGGTTTACCTGTCAGCCCTGCAGCCGCTGTCCAGCTGGACTGACGCGCCCCACGTTGAGCGTTGGTATGAGCAGCAGCGGGAGGCCGCCATGGAGCAACAGGGCGGCCATGCCCGGCGGGCGGGCGACAAACAACCCGGTAGGGCCTGGAGCCAACTGAACCAGCAGCAGCGGGCAGACCAGCTGGCGGAGTATATCCATGAGACCGGGGCGCTGTTGTTTGTGGACGATGCCCACCGGCTTACCGGCCGGAAGCTGCAGGCCGCCCGGGCCTGCGTGATGTCGGCCAGGGTGTGGCTGATGAGCGCCAGCCAGGAGAACCGCCTGCCGCCGAACCTGAGAACCATTGTTGAGCGCCGGGAGCCCCAGAGAACCCATTTGCAGAGTGAGGCCAGTTACGACGCAACCACCTTCGTGATGTGGGTGATGATCGCCCTGAGCGTCGGTATCGGTTGGTGGGAAGCCGGGCTGGTGCTGGGCGGGATGAAGATGCTGGGCAGTGGGCGGCGGGCATCGAGGGCAGAGTGAGTTTTGGGCATTGCCCAAATTTCGTAATTTACAAAACCTTTACCAACCAAGGACGCCGCAGGATGCACCGGCTACTCACAGGAACATTAATCGGCTTGTTAAGCTACCCCCTTCATGCGGGCTTGCTGGATGCGTTCACCGGGGAAAAGCAGACCCCGCCAGAGGTAAAACCGTTCGAGCTGCCCACCCTGACCGGGGAGAGTGTGGATTACCGGGGCTACATGAACCCGCTGGAACCTGCCCCAAGGCTGGACAGCGACGGGATCTTCCAGCAGGCCGTCAACTGTTACCCGGAGCCGACCAAGTTCAACGTAGAACTGAACCTGGAGGCTGGATTGCGCTCCCAGGGCGTGGTGACCGCCGACAACACCACCATCGGGAAAGAGTACATTGGCATTGTGGCCAGCATGCCGCTGTTTTCCGCTACAGAGATGAACCGGCAGCGGGAGCGGGAATACCTTCGCCGTACAGCCACCGCAGAGCTCATAGGGCGGTTTTTAACGGCTATAGCTACCCGTAACCATGCCCGACGTGAAATCACCCTCTACAGGGCCTTAGAAGCCCGATCACAGGTGCGGGTAAAAAAGGGAATTGTAAGCACGGATGAGCAGGTCGGGTTTATGGAAAAGCTGCTGGGTGCGCACAAAACGCTGATTCAGTCAGAGGCGGATATCACCACTGCCCGGCTGGGCATTACCGGGCAGTGTGCCGATGGCAAAAGACCGCTGCTGAATAATTGGCTGAAGCGGGTCGCGGCTTTACCCGTGCTGGAACCGGTAACCAAAACCGACCTGAAAAAACCGGCGGTAACCGCGCCATGAAATGGATTAACCATGTCCTGATCGCCGGGTCGGTCACTGCCGTCTATGACGTACGACTAGTGCCGTCGACCATTATCGGAGCCACGGCGCCGGACTGGATGGAATGGGTGCTGAAGGCGGTGGGCAGGCCGGTAAAACACCGGACGGCGACCCACTACCTGAGTGTTTGGTGCATTGCCTGGGTGGCGGCGATGTTCTTGTTGCCGCCAGGGTTAGCCAGCACGCTGATTGTGGCGTTTTGCTGGGGTGGGGTGACGCATATCCTGACGGATGCCATGACGGTTTCCGGGGTACCGTTAAGCCCTTACAGTGACCGCCGGTTTCATTTGTTTGGCGGGCGGTTCCGGACGGGGGAGCCCGTGGAGTACGGCATTTCTGCGGTGGTGGTTTTTAGCTGTATTGGGCTGATGACGCTGATGCCCAGTGGCAGCTGGGCGCCGTTTTTTTACGACTGGGCGGGGTATTACGAGAGCGGCGTGATTGATGGGTATGAGTGGCGGGTGAACCGGTTCCGGATTTTCTGAGGATATTAATATGCAACCTGTAAATGGTAATAATGGAAGCCAACGGACAAACCCTGAAGCAACCGGAAAAACAAACACTGAAGAGAAGGAAAATACAACGCATGGGCAGAGAACCGTACAGATCCACCCACCAAAAAACCTACTGACAAGAGCTTGGGAGTATTTATTCCCGAAAGAAGAAGCCAGAACAAGCAGCCAGCCGATGAACTACCAACGATTCCGACGGCTCGGGGTTGGTGCAACCGGAAAAGTTGAGCTGGTTTATAAATCACCGGAAAACCAAAACAAAAAACCGGAACCTGCACCAACTGACACCCCATTCGACCTCGATGCATTACTGGCCAGGGTTGAGCTGACACTCAAAGAGGACGAAGAACGCCCCGAGAAGGTACCTGATATACGGAGAACTGCAAAACAGAGACCGCCCGTAAAGGATAATGTTTCAAGGCTACTGGCCAGGAAAGCGTATTCAATACGGGCAGATAACCCAATGGAAGACCCAGAGTACCGACTGCTAAAGCAATTAAATCACCCCAATATCACCAAACTTGTCGATTCGGAGATCACTTATCAAACCTCTTTAATGGGTGATAAGCTGGTGAACATCAGCTTGCTGACAGAAGCCGGTATCACCAACTTTCAAACCCTGGCCCAAAAAGTGGCCCAAAAAGGACAACCACTGACCGCCAGAGATACTGCCCACCTGATGAAGGGTGCACTGGCCGGTGTAAAGCACCTGCACGAGAACTGGATAACCCATAGTGACCTGAAACCCGCCAACATCGTACTAATGCCTGACATGAATACAAAGCTGATTGACCTGGGTTCTGCGAAGCAGTTCAGCAACAATGTTGAGCAGATTGAAAGCCGGAATATTGGAACGCCAAACTATACTGCCCCAGAGATACGGACAGGCGACGAAGCTCAACCGGTCACTTTTGAGCAGTTACAAAAAGCCGATTATTGGGGAACAGGTTGCGTACTCTATGAGCTGGTGACCGGCGCACCCTTGTTTGACAAACCCGTAACGGGAGATAGTAAAACCTTTGTGGAAGAGCGAATTGCTGCTATTCAGACAGAAGGCTGGAGTAAAAATGATTTGTTAAGTTTACAGGAATGCCTTAGTGATCTGCTTAACCCGGCACCCGATAAACGCCAGATAAAAAGCCTGGAAACATTTATACACGACCTTGAGAGCAATAACCCACCGGCAGCGGCAACCCCCAGAACAACCAACAGCTAACCAAGAGCTAGGAGCTACCAAAAAGAGCCTCAAATTAGATCAAACTCCTGACAACATTCCATTACTTCCTTCTAGCAGCCAAAAAAACAGCAATATCGCCTTATGCTGTTTTTGCTCCTACATAGGCGCCCTTTGTCAGCAGTAGATTAACGACATTGATATGCCCTTGTTGAGCAGCGACATGCAGGGGTGTCCAACCGGTGCTCTGCCCGGCATCGCTCATGGCGGCATCCACCGTGGCGCCCTTTGTCAGCAGTAGCTTAACGACATTGATATGCCCGTTCTGGGCAGCGGCATGCAGGGGTGTCCAACCGGTGCTCTGCCCGGCATCGCTCATGGCGGCATCCACCGTGGCGCCCTTTGGTCAGCAGTAGCTTAACGACATTGATATGCCCGTTCTGGGCAGCGGCATGCAGGGGTGTCCAGCCGTTTCTCTGCCCGGCATCGCTCATGGCGGCATCCACCGTGGCGCCCTTTGTCAGCAGTAGATTAACGACATTGATATGCCCGTTCTGGGCGGCGGCATGCAGGGGTGTCCAGCCGTTTCTCTGCCCGGCATCGCTCATGGCGGCATCCACCGTGGCGCCCTTTGTCAGCAGCAGCTTAACGACCTTGATATGCCCTTGTTGAGCAGCGGCATGCAGGGGTGTCCAGCCGTTTGCTCTGCCCGGCATCGCTCTGGGCGGCATCCACCGTGGCGCCCTTTGTCAGCAGCAGCTTAACGACCTTGATATGCCCTTGCTATGGGCAGCGACATGCAGGGGTGTGCAGCCGGTGTTCTGCCCGGCATCGCTCATGGGCGGCATCCCACCGTGGCGCCCTTTGTCAGCAGCAGCTCAACGACATTGATATGCCCTTGTTGAGCAGCGGCATGTGCAGGGGTGTCCAGCCGGTGTTCTGCCCGGCATCGCTCATGGCGGCATCCACCGTGGCGCCCTTTGTCAGCAGCAGCTCAACGACATTGATATGCCCTTGTTGAGCAGCGGCATGCAGGGGTGTCCAGCCGGTGCTCTGCCCGGCATCGCTCTGGGCGGCATCCACCGTGGCGCCCTTTGTCAGCAGCAGCTCAACGACATTGATATGCCCGTTCTGGGCAGCGGCATGCAGGGGTGTCCAGCCGTTCTCTGCCCGACATCGCTCTGGGCGGCATCCACCGTGGCGCCCTTTGTCAGCAGCAGCTCAACGACATTGATATGCCCGTTCTGGGCAGCGGCATGCAACAAGGTCTTTTCACAATCAAACTTCGGATCATGAAAAGACCTTAACGCCAGCGCAGGATCGCTGGTTAACATGGAGAACAAAGCCTCAGCATCCCCCTGATACGCAGCCTCCAGTGCCTCATGTCGGATAAAGGGGTTCCCTTTATCCGCTTCGCCTGAAACCAACCGCAAAGGCAATGCTGGTTTTTGACAGAGACTGCAGACCCGTCGCTCTAGCGGCAACCTGTGAAACCAATCAGTGATACAGCCTAAATCGAAGCAGTGGTTACACTTATTAGGTGTAACAATATCCGGAACCACGTCTCGGCCATAAAAATCCGCACGACAAATTGGGCAAGAATCGTCCTCCGCTGGCGAAACGGACGTATCCATGGGGAGGGGGGAAGGAGAACGGCCAATGGTATCCATAACAAGACATCAGTATCGATAAATGGGAGATACGGTTAGAGTGGAGAGATAGACATTAGTTCCATGTAAAGACTGCCGTCAGTAAGGAAAATTCCGGCAGCAATTCTTATAACTAAAAATTATTTAAGAAAATTTTCATCACCAGGTTCCTGCATATAACATTGAGTTCTATGTTTCTATCTCAGCATTGAAATATCACTCTCCTACACGGCATTAAATATGGGTTGCTTTTATTTTGGGATACAGGAACCAGAATCAGGGTAAAGCTGGTTCCGATAAGCTGCCGCTTATCGGTATATATCTGATGTACACCTAATGATACCTTTTTGGAGGATATCAATTATCCCAGTGGCTTTACCTCTTTACGAACAACTCTACTTACCTCTGACCTGCTGACCCATGCCCTAATGGACTTAGCCTGGGAGGAATTACGAAAATAACGGTCGTTTATCATAGGGTTTATATTACGGATGGAAGTGGTTTAATTCGCGCGTATCACTACGGTTAAAGCTGACTTGAGGTTTTACCCGTAAACCACTGAATTCAAACCGCTTTTACACGACACTGGCACGATGCCGGATGACAGCCGAGGCGGGCACAGACTGGCCAGGGGCAAGCCCCCGCCAGTCTGTGCCCGCCTCGGCTGTCTTGCCGGGAGTGGATTGAGAATCTCAAATCGAGGATTACTCTACAAACTTCCACATATCAGAAAAAAGAAAACAATCGAATGTTTTAATATGCTCCCTCAGTATCTCCTCAGTGAGCATATTTGGGCGTATATCACAATAATAAATTCCATCCAGTGGATTTAGTTTTACCGTATATCCTTTGAAATGCCCCGGAAGAAAAGTACTATTAATCTCGAATTTACCCTCTTTCCCTTTTCTTTGGACATCATTTAAAAAAATGGCAAAATGCGGTGTTTTTGTCTCCGTTAGGTTGTTGTATAAAAATTTATCTATAAACACCTTGTCGATCCTGTCTTTACTTGAAGTTTTAACAGAACCAATAGCTTTTACATCACGTTCTTTCAATAAAATCAAGTCATGTTGATATTTCATACTAAACAATAATTTTCCATCAACTATCACAGGGACTTTTATTGTTTTATCTTCGACATCCAAATTGCAAAATTCAATTACCAACCGGATAAATCTCTCAAAGAGATCACCGTTAAGTTTTCGTGCTTTGTTAGACATACCAGAAGGCAGCGCATCCAAACAAGCACCTATAGACTGTTGTGCAGTATATATAACCCTGTTCACTAACTGCCTATTCGCTTCGGTATCAAAATCCACCGAACGAATATTTTCCAATACCCGCAAAAACTTAATACTTTCTTCTTTAAACTCTTCGAATGAGTAAAACAGGTTTGAATTTATTGGCCTGGAAACATTAAACTCACCATCGCTTTTATATTGAAAAAAATGGTAATTAGTCTCATTTTTGGAAACAATCACAGCTTGGAGATTATCGTTATGAATAAACTCAAGATAATGTGTCGAAAAACTCAAATAATCACTGACGCTCAAAAAGTTACCCTTATTGAGCGCATGATCCAACATCTGATCAAGGTTCATCTTATTGAGTTCCTTCTTTTATCATTCTCCCGATCAAATGCGATCCACTCATCTTTGGTTTTTCGAATAACATTATCCAGCCTACCCATAGCCCACTGGTTGTACTCTTTATTTAGATCACAACCTAACCACCTTCTTTTCAACTGCTCAGCGACAACAACAGTGGTTCCTGAGCCTGAAAAAGGATCAATTACCAAATCACCCGGTTTGGAAGATGCCAAAACAAACTTCCTTACTAATTCTTCTGGTTTTTGTGTTGGGTGCTTGGTTTTTTCACCCATACCATTACAGGTAGTAGGAACTTCCAATACATCTCTTGGTTTTGCACCCATAGGGTGTGGTGTCCAGACATCCTTCCTTTTGCCATTATTACCATACTGACTGCTTTCAGCCTGCGGGTGAGCCGGATATTTTAAGGTATGACCACTATACGGAATACGAACATCATCAATATTGAAATCGTATTTTTTCCCTTTCCTAAGGTGCAATACACTCTCGTGCGATCGCCCCCAGTCACTGCCTAAGTTAGCTTTGTTTTTGTAATGCCAAACTAACCACCTGCATGATTTGAAATACCTCATAGCCGGGTGTTTTATATCCGCAAGTATTTCAGAAAAACCGCAAACGTAAAGAGTCCCTTCTTTCTTAAGAACTCTATGAGCTTCTGAAATCCATTGCATCGACCAGTCAATGTACTTTTCCTGACTTTCAAATTTATCCCAGTCAGCTTTTTTTATGTTATATGGAGGATCAGCAAAGATAAGATCCACAGACTCATCTGATAGACTTTTCAACCAAGCGATAGAGTCTCCTTCAAAAAGAAAGCCATTATCGTGCTTATAAACAAGAGAGAATTCTTTCTCCTCATTTTTTTCAAACCTTTCCGCTGAGGATTTAGTTTCAAATAAATCTTCAACAAATAAACAATCAGCTTCAAGCATTATGCTTCCTTCGAATTAGAAACCGATGACTGCGCAAGTTGGCTTTCTGCTGCCGCTTTCAACCAAGCAGATAGCGACATGCCAGAAGACTCGGCAGCTCTTCTATAAGTGACTTTCTGATCAGGAGTCACTCGTATGGGAGGTAACACCTCTGACAAAGTTACATCTTTAGGAGGCCTACCTTTTTTCTGAGGCTGGGTGTCTTTCATGCGGCGAATTATTGTATATACAAATAATGTTTGCAAGCTGATTTGTGCAGCAGCTGCTGAGAAAATTTATTCGCTAAAACAAACCCTGATTTTACACGCCCGAAAACGCTGTGATACAACTATTCATGTATCCCTATTTGTATTTCATATACGCACTACAAACCAAACTACTAATTCAGCCGGTAACCTATGAATATCTACGCTCTGATCAACCAAAAGGGCGGGGTGGGCAAGACCACCCTGACCGCCAACCTGGGCTATGGACTGGCGATGCTGGGCAAGCGGGTACTGCTGATTGACCTGGACCCGCAGGGACACTCCACCACGGTGTTTGGTGACCAGGGCGCAGCGCATACCGTTAAAGAGCTGTTCGAGAGTCACTCAAAACTGGGCATTAAGGAACTGGTCATGCCCGGGCAAGTGGACGGGGAGCCGGTGGCGAATCTGGACATTGTCTCGTCCAATATCAAGCTGGCGGTGTCGGCAGAGAACCTGGCGGCGCGGATCCACCGGGAGAAGGTATTGGCCAACGCCCTGGCGAAGGTGAACGGGGATTATGATGTCTGCCTGATTGACTGCCCGCCAACCCTCGGCGTACTGGCGGTGAATGGCATTTATGCCGCTGACCGGTTCCTGATCCCGGTCACATATGGCCGCTATGCCCTCGATGGGGTGGCGGACCTGTTTGCCATTATCAGCACGGTGCGGGAGACGGAGTCGTTCGCCTACACCATCATCCGCAACGGGTACGACAGCCGCACCAAGACCACCAATGACTTTATCGAGGAGCAGCTGGCGCCGTTTGCTGAAAACGTGGCCGCCACCCGTATCCGTAAGACGGAGTCCATCAACCAGGCGGCGATCAATGGCGAGCCGGTGTTTACCTTTGACCCGAAAGGGAACGGTACGGTGGATTTTAAAGCCCTGACAGGGGAAATCGCAGGTTTGGAGGGGTAATAAGATACCATGAGCCCGAAAAAATCCGCTAAACGCGCTAAAAAGCTGTCTGGTGCCGGCAGCAAGTTGAGCCAGGTACAACCGGTCACCAAACCGGAAGGCGTGGTGAGCAAACACAAGCCCTCGGCCACCCCCAAGAGCTTCCGCCTGAGCGGGGATGATATTGCCAACCTGAAGCAGATCACCGAGGCGGTAAATGGCATCAGCCGGTCGAAGGTGTCTGAAACCAAGATAGTGAAAGCGTTGTTGCAGTTAGGTTCTCAGCTCCCGCCAGAGAAGGTGCTTAAGGCGTTAAGGGAGATACTTTAAGCACTACTTTTGTAGTGCATTGGTATTCCTTTACGTATCGAATAATGCGCACTTTATGAAATACGATTCCGACAAGAAGTTTGAAGACTTCTCTATTGAAGAGCAGGAGCGCCTGAGGGATCTTCTGCCACTTTGCGCTCACCGGGTTTCTCGGAAGAAGCCATCCCGGCCGGATAAACCTTTCAACAAAGCCTTAAGGGCTTGAGTCCAACCCGTAAATCTTTGTGCCAGTGCTATATCGCCTTTGAGGTCCGTATCAATATCGTATCTCTCGTTAAGGCCCTGTCAGGGCGATTTGATGGATCACCGCCTGTTCTACATAGCTATAGCAATCCGCCACGCTGGCGGACTCCGGGAAGCGCTCCTGGAACTCTTTGATTTTCAGCTGGGCGTATCGGTGCTTTCGTTCCGGCAGATTGCTGGTCAGCAGTTCAGCCATCACCCTCTCGGCAAAAATTTCTGACTGATTGGCAG
>CBDHDM010000002.1:0-9178 GCA_965261315.1 Endozoicomonas sp.
ATCGCCGTCCCAGCGGAAGGTGAGGTCGAGCCTTTTGTCGTGGCCAGCTTCATCCTTGTACGAGTACGTCTTGTCGGTCAGCAGCGAGTCGAACTGAATCTGCTGGAATCGGTCGAGGAGGGCTTGCACGAAACTCACCCCATCCACGATGTTGGTGTCGTGCCACATGTCCGACACCTCGCGTCGATCGAGGTGGAGAGGACGTCTTTCGAGGTTGGGTTCGTGGGGTCCGTATAGTACCACGTGCCATGCATCGGGGGTTTCGGATACTATTTGAAACGGGTCAAATCCACGTTGGTGTCGGGCAGGGCGACGGATTCCAACTCCACTTTCCATCCCGACCCCGACAGTCGGATCACGTTGGGCAACCGAATCTTGTAACTGTTGCTCCCGTTGTCAGGAAACTCGCTCTTGCTGCTGGAACTGGGCAAGGTGATGTAAAAGTCACTCATATTTCAGATGCAAGGTGATTTCCCTGCACGAACGGAGCCAAGGTGCCACCGTTCTCGGCCACTTACACTTCCACAATGTCGATCACGTCGTTCCTCACGGGTAGATATTGAATCGTCTGCACTTCGTAGTAGCTGCGCTCGTCTTTGATCGGTTAAGGCACTTCCCGCAACAAATCCGTGACGTGATGCCCCGTCACTTGACTCTGCCCGACGTTCGAATACATGTAGAGGGTGTTGTGTTTTACGCCAAACGCTGCGGTGAAGGCCTCGTCCATGTTGGTGAAGCGCCAGTTGCAAAAACAACTCAACTTAAGCACGTCGTGGTCGATCACGTAAAAGATTTCGTCCCCGTTGTTCTGGGCCTGAATCAAATCCGTGGCTTCGAGCACTCTGTCGTCCAGAAACTCTTTTCTCAGGTTGAAGCCCAAGACGCACCCAGGTTGTAAATTTTGCAATTTGCCCAGGCGAATCCATCCCATGGCCAACGCCAAGTGTTTCCCAATGGCCACCTTGGGAAATATCGCGGGTGTGGAGAGGACCACCCCTTCGTTGTTCAATTCGAACACGCCTTCGTCCAGCCGGCGAAAGGTGCTGTAGAGTTTGTGATTCGTGCCTTTTTCGGTGAAACGAAGATCCGAGACGGTTTGATTCCTCATCATCCATTGGTACTTGTTGCTCACCATGGTCAACAGTTCCGTGCCCGTCTTGCAAGGGTACGAGATGTCGGCGGCCCTGATCAATCCCACTTCTGTGGCGTACATGTTTTGAGGATCGGCCAAAATGTTCCACTCGAACCGGAACAAGAAGGTGTCGTCGGTGGGCAATCTGGGGCGACACGGGGGCAATGCCATGTTGACCAAGCCCACTTTCCACCCCGGTTCACGCAGATGAATCCGGTAGGGCAGACGGTTCTTGAAAGAATGCGTCGTATTCTCGGGAAACTCCTGGGTCGAGGCATTGCTCAACGGTTTGACGTACAACTCTTTCATGCTGCGGTCGTCACATTGCCTTTCTTCACCCACGAATCGTACTTGTCTGGCCACCTTTTCCAATGCACCAAGACTTTATCTTTGCGCCGTTTCACGATGCGATCCACGCGAAAGAGGTCGTCGTCCCCCACGCCGACTTTCTGCAAATCGTGCGCGTAAAAGGTCCCTCGGACGGGCGTGTCGTCCCACTCGGCGATCTTGTAAGTGGGTACGGGTCCGCGCCTCGCGCGCGTCACCACGAACACTTCCTCGGTCCAACCCGGCAAATAACTCTTCTTGAAGGTGCGATGCTTCTTGTTCAATCGTACGCGATCGCCCACTTTTAAGGCGGGTCGCTTCGGCTTCCCTCTCTTGGTGTACAGCCTCTGCCACACGTCTTCGACGTTGTCTTTGTCGACGTCGCGAGGGGCATCCCGATGCTTCGGTGATGGGATCGATTGTACCCCTGCACGATCTTGGGCAAGACGGGAATGAACAACAACGTGTTCTTGACGGTAAAATACCGATAGAGGCGTTGCTTCAAGGTGCGATTGAAACGTTCCACCATGCTGGTTTTCGTGTCCCCAGCCGTGGAAAAGTGGCGAATGCCTCGGCGCGTCATCAGGGCTCGGAAGGTCTTGTTGTAAAATTATTTGCCGTCGTCCGTTTGAAGCTTGAGGGGGGTTCGACCCCGGGCGCTTCTCAGCACCTTTTCGAAGGCTTGGGTCACGGCCGCGCCCGTCTTGGACTTGAGGGGTTCCACCCACGCGTATTTCGAAAACACGTCGATGATGCAGAGCAGATACCGGTTGCCCTTGTACTTGGCCGGGGTCTGCACTTCCACCAGGTCGGCCGCCCACTGTTCGTCGGGACCAAAGACGAGCACAGGTAAGGTGGGAAACCGTTGCCGTGTCAGTTTGTGAAGGGTGCAACCCAATTCGTGCGCCAGCACCCGTTTCGCCCGAGCGATGGGCACCCCTTGCGTTCGAGCAAACCTGTCGATACCTCCTAAACTTCCAGGTTGCCCAGGATCTCTGTATCGTCGTTTCAACTCGGCATCGGTCACTTTCTTCTTCTTCGTTTTTGCTCGTTTAGACGGAGGTTTCCTTCGCTGTTTCCTCATAATCCTCATCCTCGACCTGTGTCGCAGCGTCCACGCAATCGACTTCTCCCGTTGTAGTCACGTTGACGTTCTCCCTGAAACAAGCCATTAAACACCTTAACCGTTGACACGTGCCATTTAAAGACAGCAAAGGATTCCCTTGTTCCCCGCAAAACCGACTGATGAGATTACCCATCACAAGAGTGCCAATTGACAGAGAGCTCTGGTCCACACTTGGGGAAAGTCTTGAACCAAGCAACGCCAAAGTCGATATGACTCGGGGTGACGACGCAACCACAATATAAAGATGAGACATCTCCCGCCGTTCGCATCGATCATCGCTTCCAACATGACACCCCTCACGTCATCATAGTTGTTGACCAAGGGCATGTTACCCACGAGAATGGGTACGTTCATGTTGGGGATGCTTTCACTTTTTCGCTGACAGGCTCGACACAGGGCTTCCCAATAGGTTGGGGAACGAACAAAATCACACACAGACATGATGACACCTATGTAACTTTAATTCAAATGACTCTCTATTTTAACATGTTATACTATATAGCCTCAAATTGTTTTTGTCAACGCTTCCACCCTTTCATCAATGCCCAACCTCTCGGATGCTCGTGATTCGTTCCTCCACGCAGTCAGAGTTCCATCTTTTGGCTTCCTTGATTGTTTTGTCAAACAGCTCTTTCATGGTCTCACGTGACGATTCGCCGAGAACGCGATGTCCCACCACGGCACTGTGTGGGTGGAGAAGCGGCCCACTGAAACAGGGACGAAACTCAAGGTCACCCAACGCCCTCGTGCTCTTGATGTCGTACTCCTCGTCGGGTCGTTCCAATTCGTACCACTGCATGAAATCCTCATCGTAGACAAACACGTCTTTCCACAAGTGAGGAAAGGCTCGGTTGTGATCGACACATTTGCACCGTCTTACCGGTCCCCCCGTCAACGGTCGTCAGAGTATCATCTTCAAAATTACCATAAGCATAGACGACGTTTGCATTGGCCATGATGTACCAATTCCGAGCAATCAAATCCCGCACAAAGGGGCTCTTGGAATGCTGGCGTCCCAATCGACCTGCAGCCGTAACAACATTGTTTGCCACTCTGAGCAAATCCTGGCGCGTGATACTTGGGTTGGCCAAAGACACGCGAGGATGGTGAGGGCAAAGTTTCGATTCCACGTGCATACCCCGCTCTTTCGCATACTTTTCTGCCCAGGTATCTGCCCCAGGTGCTCCACCAGTGATGATGGTAAAGCCGGCTCCCAGCGCTCTCAGACTATGAGGTAATGTGTTGGACGTTGATGCTTCCATCTCGTCTTAGGAAGGATTTTACTCGCGTGCGATGTTGTTTGTGTTTATATAGTATATACATGACGTCACACTCATCGTGCGTGTGATTGGTTGCATGGTGCACGCTTCCTATTGGTCGACAATCGTTGTTTATATGGTCTGATTGGTTGATGGTGACCTCATGTTCCAGGCCTATGATTGGTCGCCACAATTCTATATATCTCTGACTCCCTACCTTGTGCATCCTCATTCAGACGTCATCCCGAGTCAAGATGCGAAGAGTGAAAAAAGCCACCAAGAAAGTAGAAGACGAAGCCGTCAAAACGGAGGTGTTGGATGAAGGTTACGCGACAAAATCCTCCACTCCTCCTCCTCCTCCTCCTGCCAAAAGGGTTAAAACACAGAAAGACCCACCCACCCGTGTGACGTTACGTGCACTGTCCCACCGTCAAATCCTTCACCAAGTGTTTTATTGCCTGCGGACTAAAGGATGTCGACCTATACCTACAAAGATTAAAAGACACCCTTCATCCCGTGTATGCCACCGGACCTGACCACTACGATCCTGCGTCCATGAGATGCTGCTGCAACAAATCCTTGATCTTCGCCTTGTCGAAATCGGCCAAGAACATGCATCGTCTCTACTTTAAATGTCCCAAGGGTCAGTGCACTTTCTTTCAGTGGGGAGATAGCGCACCCTACGGTAAAGTGCAGCGATGGTAGGAACAGGGCGTGAATCCCGAGGCACGTGGTGTCGAACAGCAACACAAACCCTACGATCTTGCACCACCACCATCCAACTATCACCAACATCCAACTTTCATCCTTTGACTACATTTTGCTGATAACCCCGATACCATGCAGAACCCCAAGCGTCACCACAGGCACGACGATGTCTGCCTCGTCATAGACATGGAAGGCTTTCACGTCGGCGGACGTTTCCAGTGTCGGGAATTGGGCTATTGCAGTTGGTTAGGGGATGCAGGACGTCTGGCCTTCAAACCTTTCAAACCCTTCCATCACCTCACCCCCGAGGAGAGACGTGGCGTGACCTATGTGAAACAACGCATCCACGGATTGAGTTACCGACCAGACTCTCGAGGAGGAGAAGAGGTCCACAGTAGCACTCGCACCGTGATACGACGATTATACAGAGACTTTTCAACCGAACACCGACACAGAGTGGCTTTCAAAGGAGGGCATTTGGAGAAGGATGTCTTGTTGAGTTTGAATCTACCCTATCTAGATTTAGAAACGTTGGGGTGTCCCAAATTCGACGTATTACGCGACTCTAACGAGGACAATGAGGAACTCTGGGAAGGATGCGAATGGCATGCCATCCCATCTTCTCACCATTGTGCCATGGCCGAATTGAATGTCAAGCTTTTGCAAACTGGTATCGTGACTACATGACAACCATAGAATGAATAAAATTTGAATTTATTTCACATTCATGTTCTCTTTCATCTTTTCATTCAACAAACAACTCCGCGATGGAAGGAAAAAGTTCCTGTCCTAGTTCCAACAGAGTCGTCGTGGGTGGGTGCTTGAGTTTCTCCGTGACTGGTAACGTGGGCCGCTCCGTGAAGGGTATCGTGGGTACCTGAGTGTGTTGCTCGGTGACGGGTAACGCTGGTAATATCCATACCAACTCGTGACTCCCTCGCTCCTTCTTTTCCATATACTTGGCTTTAATGGCATCTTTCGCTTTCAAGTATCGTTGGCGACGTTTCCACTTCTCCTTCTCGGGATCCTTCAAATACCTGTGGCGCCTTTAGAGCCTCACGTGTTCTTTATTGCGCGCTAGCCATTCTCTCTGATAGGCTGCAAGGACATCCTTTTCCTCCCGAGTCTGTTTTCCGGTTGCGAGCTCTAATCCAGGCCAAACTCTTGTCGCGGTGCTCGTGGTACAACTCTCTCCAATGCGTTCTTCGTCTATCAACCTCGTCCATTTTAGGTCAGATGACACACATACGACTCGCTCGGCTTTTTAAACTGAGTCGTCCCAGTCTACTCTCCTCCTTTTTAGGGGATACCCTCCCAACCCCCTCTCTATAGTCAACATACTCCTCTCGGCCCTATAGCCATGATTATAAATTGAATTCGACGCTTTCATCGTAACATTCCAAAAGTGACCATGCATCCAAAACAACGTCAAGAGCTCCTCAGCTATCCCGACTCTACGCAGCCTACCTCTCTATGGGACACACTTCCCGTCGAAATCAAGGTAATTATTCATTCATTATTTCATCCCAGACAACAACAACAACAACAACCTTACTTAGAAGACAACTTCTCTCATTGCAGACGGTCATACTAGAGCACAGAGAACGCATGGAGATTAGGTTGAGAGAGTCAGTCCTCTTCGAATGGCACGCTGCCATCTTTCTAGCACAATTATGGAAACGTCACCGCTGGCCACACGTATTCCATCCTGCCATCTCACCCAGAGTCTTACACATTCCACCCATCACGTGCGAACAAATCCTACCACTAGGCAACTATCTTTGACACGCCTTTCTTTCATTGCAGACCATGATACTAGATTGTCGCGATGACGCAGACGCCAAACAACACCACAAACAACAATGGCAACATGTCATGAAATCAATACAATCCTTCGCAAGGTGCAGTGCCTGTCCCTACCCTCATCCATGGCGCATGCGCGCCGAATGGGCCAACGCCATTTGGATAGGCACTCGGCGACACTGGCCGCTCGATTCCAGACTATCACCCCGAGTATTACACATTCCCGAATGCACTCAAGAACAACTCGACAAACTCGACGCTGGGGGCAACACGCTTTATTGATTGACCTTTTGTCTTGTTTGCAGACCATCATCCTCGATTACCATGACGACCACGAACTACGACGCGCCAAACATGAACATCGTCACCTATGGAAACAAGTCATGCAAACCCTCACCTAATTTACACTATGTCAAGTATGTCCAATTCCTCACACCTGGAGACTTGTCTTGCACTGGCGCAACCTCGTATGGACGGCACAACTACACAAGGACCTTTTTCTACTTGATAAAAAACTATCACCACGAGTCCTCTACGTTCCAAAAGGTGACAAATTCACTCTTATTGAATTGTAAATTATGACAACATCACATCATCGCAACACCAACACATTGCCGCTTTTGTTTCTGGTGGAACACTCTTGTTGACGTCATGTAAATTGTCTTTCTAAATAAAATTCTATGACAAATATGAGTCATCGTCTCCTTTTGTCTTCATAGGGTGACCTTTGGACTCTATCCCACACTCCCTTTCAAAATGCATTAGTTATGCCAACAACATGGCCAAGGCAATTTGCAACACTGTAAGTACCATACATAAATAAACAATAGATAATGAGGCAATACCGCGCTCTGATTGGTCAATACGTATACCGACCACCTTTACTACTTTAAAGGGGGGAAGTATGCTGGGAAGATGATGACCTTTGTTTTGATAAGCGTCTAATATTACTGTTTTCGTATCAAGGCGACCATAGCAGAAAAGTTGAGGGTCAGATTTTGCAAACGTACGCACCGTACCCCTACCAAGGATTTTTTTGTGTGTCTCCCCCGTCTCTATTTTGGGTGTTTTGGGTGGCTCAGAGAGGAGTTCGTGACGGTCAATCTGGGTACGAGATTAGCAATTTACATCAGAGCCCACAAGCAGACCCTAAGATAGAGACACTAGAGGGGGAGATTCAACCTTCCAGCGATTTTGGACAAGGTTGGTCAGGTCACATATCACTTGACCCGACCAAGTCACTGTGAACAAGACGCTAGCAGAGTCGAAAGCTTAGAATTTTACTTTCAAAACAGTGTAGCATCAAAAATTTATAAAGTAAACCGAAACTTTAAATCAGTTATTGTTTAATTTAGACATCATAAATTTGATAGTATCTAAAAAATAGCAACCCCAAGAAAGTACTTTATAACACGCGGATAAATGAGCACCGAAAGTTTAAATCCACGGGTCACCCAGACTTACGGTAGGACGAAAAAATTGGGTTATTCAATGTTCTCTTATATCTTAGGATTGCACTCACTCAGGAAACAAAAGAAAGGCAATATTCTTCGTAGGGGTGCGCTGTTTCCTTGCTATCTATCAGTCAGTTACACCGGAAATGTGATACACTCTTTTTATTTTATAAAAGAAAACATTTTTATAAGAACGTTAAGGCTCAGCCAATTGTACGTGTTCTTATAAAAAGAGTGTATTTGGGGTGATCTGCGTGGGAAAAAAAATAGGCATGAGCTTTCTCTTCGTTTTGGTTTCATACTAGGATCTATTGTATTGAAAAATGGGAAGAACTAGCTAAAGGATGTAGTGATCTTCATCAGTCAGAGGCTCCCAAAGGGGGCTATAATATTTTTATCTGTTCGGTCATTCTAGGGGAACTTGAGTCTTTTGGAAATTACTAGGGCATTTTTGTCCGTTTGCCAAAAACCTTTGGTCTTATTTCTTTGCCGAAAATCTTAGCTGACCTGTTTTTGGTAACCGAAACAACTTTTGTATCAATCCGAAAACACCAGGCCTTTCCCATATCTCCTAGCAATCCAGCCCGCGTGTGCAACCGAATTAACGAATAAATAAATTATCTGAATTTTAGCATTTGAAAAAGAACGGACCATAAGGCATCATTAATCGTTGTTGTCGCCTTCAGTATGTACTTGTCTGACTTGTTCAGTAATCAAACATATTTCATTTTTACCCTCCTCCACCCCCTAAAAATGTCCATGACATTGCATTGCGTGACAAACAAACGGCTGCCTGCAATGCGCCGACATTTTTGTCTCATTCTAGCAGCGACCAGACGTAATATTTTCGAGCACTATCTAATACTTAACAAATGAGTTATTCGTCGAACGAGATACAGTCGTGATGAAATGCGCCGAAAGTTGATCATCAAAGATTGGTATTGCACCACAGAATACGTTGACAGTTTGCGCGGTATACATCGGACGTTATTTTACAATCAGAGTTAAAACTTATACGACGAACGACCAGAGAATCGTGCTTAATGGCCGTTGGTCCTGCCTTACAGCAGATTATAAGGTTAGAACATTTCAAAATCTTTTTCTATGTGTCTATTTTTTAACCTAATACTAAACAGGGGTTAAGACATTTGCACGGAATAAAATATACTTCTGACCCGCAACTTCAAAGGTTACCGCGGAAGGTCAAATTTGCATTTTTTTGCGGACTTTGAAAAGCTCTCGCATCGCTCTTAATCATTTGCCCAAACACATTTTTATAGGAATCTATAGACCATTCTTCTAACATTCAAAAACCAGAAGCTTAATCGATTTGAAGGTTTCGCACATGGTGAAAATTAATTTTATTCAC
>CBDHDM010000003.1:0-7038 GCA_965261315.1 Endozoicomonas sp.
TGGAAAGGTCGAACGCACTTTACTAATCTTGGATTACTACAAGTTACTAGTACATAATGTCAGGATGTAATATGACCAGCATCCGTAGCAATGTTTGCATGAAGGGAAGCAGCCTCGTTCCCAGTTGTGACATCACATTCGATTGCCGGACAAGGATCAGGCTGCGGACCTGGCCAGATTGAATGTTCAAGTAGACATGGAAAAGAACGAATAGACCTTTGTCACGCGGGGCCATGTTGACTCGCAGGAGAATAGAAAGCTTTGGTTTTGCACGGCTTAGCCTCGCACTGAATTCGCGTGAAAAAGGTGGCCCCGCGTGAAAAAGGTGTATAGAGCGTTTTCACTCACGTAGCCAGCAGCCATGCAAATTTATTGGAACAAAGAAAGTTTTACAGAAGAAAAGAGTTCAACTCCCACAGGATTGGTTTGGGGCACACAATGACCGGCGTTTCATTGTTTTGGGATCACCAATATGGTTGCCGTAACGTCATGTGAAAACACTCACAATGCGTGCTTAGTGACCTGGCCTTTGAGTTGAAGGGCTGTAGCGGTATATACTTCATGGGTGAATGCCACTTGTGCACCCGTATCTTTCTCAAACACTGTACATCACTGTACATCATTATACATCACTAGACATGAATAGACATCACTCTCCATCACTGGACATCATTACCCATCATTATACATCACTAGACATCACTCTCCATCACTCTCCATCACTAGACATCATTACCCATCACCAGACATCACTCTCCATCACTAGACATACCTCCCCATCACTAGACATCATTACCCATCACTAGACATCATTCTCCATCACCACACATCATTACCCATCACCAGACATCATTACCCATCACTAGACTTCATTCGCCATCACCAGACATCATTACCCATCACTAGACTTCATTACCCATCACTAGACATCATCTGCCATCACCAGACATCACTCTCCATCACTAGACATCATTACCCATCACTAGACATCATTCTCCATCACCACACATCATTACCCATCACCAGTCATCACTCTCCATAACTAGACATCATTATCCATCACCAGACATCATTACCCATCCGTAGACATCATTCACCATCACCAGACATCACTCTCCATAACTAGACATCATTACCCATCACTAAACATCATTCTCTATCACCACACATCATTACCCATCACCAGACATCACTCTCCATAACTAGACATCATTACCCATCACTAGACATCATTACCCATCCGTAGACATCATTCACCATCACCAGACAGCACTCTCCATCACTAGACATCATTACCCATCACTAGACATCATTACCCATCACTAGACATCATTATCCATCACCAGACTTCATTTTCCATCAATAGACATCATTCGCCATCACTACACATCATTACCCATCACTAGACATCATTCGCCATCACGAGACAGCATTACCCATAAACTGTCCGCAATATCCGGGTGTATAAGTTTGTTTCTTTTTGTCCAAAATACGCTAACAAATATTTAAGTTCAAGTCGTACCTACCCTGGGTGCCAGAGACATTTCGCTGCGCGCGACAAAAAACGTCTGGTACCCAGGGTAAGTGGTATTGCATTGTGAACAGGATCTCCGGTCGAGGATGGAGATAAAAGGAAAGCGGGATGAAAAAGGAAAGGAGAGGGGGGGGACAACAGGCTATTTCTTTTAGCCCTATATCGATCTCTTGGCTTGTTAACAGTTACTTGGACGGCATATGTTGCTTGCGTGTCCAGTGAGCGAAAAGCTGTTTACCGGTTTCTGGTCGCGTAAGAAATAGGGCAAGCGCATAAACCCTACTTTTCATTTTTGCTCTCGCTATTTTCGCTTATTATTTTCGCTTGTTGGAAACGTTTAATACTACGGAAATCGCGCCGAATTCAATCTTTCGTTCTGCAATTCAGTAGATCATGATTTGTATGTTAAAGGCACTGACCTAAAGGCCCCTGTGTATACTCAAAACGAACTGATAAAATCAGTGCAATCTTGAAATGTATATTTAGACTTTAGACACACAATTAATCAGAGACTAATTATTTTCAAATTAGGAAGATGACTCTGCACGTAATTATCGAATTTCCGAAGCAACATATAACCGGAAATTAGCTGTGAAAAGCAAGTGATAGGAGGTACAATTAGCAAAGAAAGCCGTAGGCTGCGAATAAAATGTAAATTAAGTAGTGAGTGAAGAGTTTTACACATCATTGATTGCAACCCCGTCCAACGGACACCCGCTTAATACGGACACCCGGATATTGCGGACAGTTTCGTTTGTTCCTACGCGGAAAAAGCTCATACATTTTCTCTAAAATTAACCCGCGTAATACGGACACCGGTTAATACGGACACTTTAGTGTGTCCCCTTGGTGTCCGTATTAACCGGGTTCCACTGTTCTCCATCTGGCCAAAATATGAGCCATAACTTAATCGAATTTGAACGATTGTTTGCCCGAGTCAAATGTTAAAGTAGAACTGATACACATGAACCAAGTTTAATGTAGCTCAGTGGTAGGGCATCTGAACAGTAGTAATGGGAAGATCGTAGGTTCGATTCCTGTTGGGAGAACTCGGAATGCCTGTGTCACTCACTGAAAAACACGTGTTGTATAGATCAAGAAGTAGAGCGCCTGTTAAAAATTCCAAATGGATACAAAAAAAAGTGCTCAAAGGCTAAAGAAAAACGTAGGCTACACTTCTATGCCTGTTCAGCATTTTTCTCCAACAAATATAATTGACGGGGATTCTTCCAGCAAACTTCATCGAATTATCGATGCAAAAAACCTTTTCAAGAAGATGTGGTTAACCCCTTAATCGACGGCTAATTGAAACTGTATCATTCAAGATATATATTACGTCGTACGGCCATGTCGTGTTAGTAATGTAGAATGATATCTAGTGATACAGATAGTGAATGATGCCTATTAATGGAGAATGATGTGTAGTGATGGTTATTGATGCTTGGTGATGTCTAGTGATCATTGATGCCTGGTGATGGAGAATGATGTTTAGAGATGGTTAATGATGTCTGGTTATGTAGAATGATATCTAGTGACAGTGGATGGATAATGATGTGCAGTGATGGAGAGTGATGTATAGTTCTGGGTGATCGTAGTTTTACCGTGGCCGCACCAGCGCTCTGGAACAATTGGCCCAACGCGGTTCGCTGCGCACAAAAAGTGTCAGTCAATCTTTCAAGGAAAGGTTGAAAACTCATTTATTTCGAAAGGCCTTTGACCGTTAGAATTGTAACTAGTTAATAGTGATTATTTATAAGCATTTTATTCATAAGTTATTTTGGAATGAATGTAGTTGATCATTGTATTTTTGCCATTGAACTTGTAATTTTATTGTAATTTTAAATTACATTTACTCAGGCTATTTATATTGTAAAGCGCACGAGAGCATCTGTTTTATGATTCGCGCGCTATATAAGTAATAAATTATTATTAATTATGTTAAAGTGATGTATAGTGATGGATAATGTTGGGGAATGATGGCTAGTGATAGACAATAACGTCTAGTGATGGAGAATGATGTCTGGTGATGGAGAATAATGTCTGGTGATGGGTAATGATGTGTAGTGATGGAGAATGATGTCTATTGATGAAGAATGATGTCTGGTGATGGAGAATGATGTCTAGTGATGGAGAATGATGTCTAATGATGGGTAATAATGTCTAGTGATGGAGAATGATGTCTGGTGATGGAGAATGATGTCTAGTGATGGGTAATGATGTCTAGTGATGGGTAATGATGTCTGGTGATGGAGAATGATGTCTAGTGATGGAGAATGATGTCTGGTGATGGGTAATGATGTCTGGTGATGAAGAATGATGTCTAGTGATGGAGAATGATGTCTGGTGATGGAGAATGATGTCTAGTGATGGAGAATGATGTCTGGTGATGGAGAATGATGTCTAGTGATGGAGAGTGATGTCTAGTGATGGGTAATGATCTCTGGTGATGGAGAATGATGTCTGGTGATGGGTAATGATGTCTAGTGATCGAGAATGATGTCTGGTGTTGGAGAATGATGTCTAGTGATGTCTAGTGATGGGTAATTATGTCTATTGATGGAGAATGATGTCTGGTGATGGAGAATGATGTCTAGTGATGGAGAATGATGTCTGGTGATGGAAAATGATGTCTAGTGATGGAGAATGATGTCTAGTGATGGGTAATGATGTCTGGTGATGGAGAATGATGTCTAGTGATGGAGAATGATGTCTGGTGATGGGTAATGATGTCTAGTGATGGAGAATGATGCCTAGTGATGGGTAATGATGTCTAGTGATGAAGAATGTCTGGTGATGGGTAATGATGTCTAGTGATGGGTAATGATATCTAGTGATGGGTAATGATGTCTAGTGATGGGTAATGATGTCTAGTGATGGAGAGTGATGTCTAGTGATGGGTAATGATGTCTAGTGATGGGTAATGATGTCTGGTGATGGAGAATGATGTCTAGTGATGGGTAATGATGTCTAGTGATGGGTAATGATGTCTAGTGATGGGTAATGATGTCTGGTGATGGGTAATGATGTGTAGTGATGGAGAATGATGTCTATTGATGGAGAATGATGTCTGGTGATGGAGAATGATGTCTAGTGATGGAGAATGATGTCTAGTGATGGGTAATAATGTCTAGTGATGGAGAATGATGTCTGGTGATGGAGAATGATGTCTAGTGATGGAGAATGATGTCTGGTGATGGAGAGTGATGTCTAGTGATGGAGAGTGATGCCTGGTGATCGGTAATGATGTCTAGTGATGGAGAGTGATGTCTAGTGATGGAGAGTGATGCCTGGTGATCGGTAATGATGTCTAGTGACGGAGAGTGATGTCTATTGATGTCTAGTGATGTATAATGATGGGTAATGATGTCTTGTGATGTCTATTGATGTCTAGTGATGTATAATGATGGGTAATGATGTGTAGTGATGGGTAATGATGTCCAGTGATGGGTAATGGATGTCTGGTGATGGAGAGTGATGTCTAGTGATGGGTAATGATGTCAAGTGATGGGTAATGATGTCTAGTGATGGGTAACTATGTCTAGTGATGGGTAATGATGTCTGGTGATGGAGAGTGATGTCTAGTGGTGGGTAATGATGTCTAGTGATGGGTAATGATGTCTAGTGATGGGTAATGATGTCTAGTGATGGAGAATGATGTCTATTGATGGGTAATGATGTCTAGTGATGGAGAATGATGTCTGGTGATGGAGAGTGATGTCTAGTGATGGGTAATGATATCTAGTGATGGGTAATGATGTCTAGTGATGGAGAGTGATGTCTAGTGATGGGTAATGATGTCTAGTGATGGGTAATGATGTCTAGTGATGGGTAATGATGTCTAGTGATGGAGAATGATGTCTAGTGATGGGTAATGATGTCTAGTGATGGAGAATGATGTCTAGTGATGGGTAATGATGTCTAGTGATGTATAATGATGGGTAATGATGTCTTGTGATGTCTATTGATGTCTAGTGATGTATAATGATGGGTAATGATGTGTAGTGATGGGTAATGATGTCCAGTGATGGGTAATGGATGTCTGGTGATGGAGAGTGACGTCTAGTGATGGGTAATGATGTCAAGTGATGGGTAATGATGTCTAGTGATGGGTAACTATGTCTAGTGATGGGTAATGATGTCTGGTGATGGAGAGTGATGTCTAGTGGTGGGTAATGATGTCTAGTGATGGGTAATGATGTCTAGTGATGAAGAATGATGTCTATTGATGGGTAATGATGTCTAGTGATGGAGAATGATGTCTGGTGATGGAGAGTGATGTCTAGTGATGGGTAATGATATCTGGTGATGGGTAATGATGTCTAGTGATGGGTAATGATGTCTAGTGATGGGTAATGATGTCTAGTGATGGGTAATGATGTCTAGTGATGGAGAATGATGTCTAGTGATGGGTAATGATGTCTAGTGATGGAGAATGATGTCTAGTGATGGGTAATGATGTCTAGTGATGGAGAGTGATGTCTGTTGATGTCTAGTGATGTATGATGGGTAATGATGTCTAGTGATGGGGAGTGATGTCTATTGATGTCTAGTGATGTACAGTGTTTGAGAAAGATACGGGTGCACAAGTGGCATTCACCCATGAAGTATATACCGCTGTAGCAGTGCTCTACGAAATTCACTTATCACGGGAGGCAATCTTCACATGCACTGGTGAGGTGCGCTCGCTTTACTATCCCAATAAGGGACTGCTTGTAGTCTAAGTAAACTCTTCAGTTATCTTAAAAGAAATAACACCGACAGTTGTCGTTTATCAAAATGTTTTTGTAAAGCTCAAACACCAGCAGGAGCCCATTACTCGGAGCGTACAGATCAGTCTATTTTTAGATACGCATGGGAATACTATTTCCAGCGAAAATTTAAATTCCAGTTTACATGAGAATTATCCAAACCACGAGACTGGTCAGTAAGGCTCCCGTGGGAGACTGAATTTGTAGGAACTTCAATCTAAAAATAAATAGGTCTGTAAAATCGTCGTTACATGAGTCTATAGAAGTTGTGCGCTCCGGGTAGTCGGCTCCTGACGGCACTTCATCTTAATTTGTTAGCAACCACAAAAGTAAACAATACATTACAACATCTTGGCTCAGGATGTGGGGGGAGGTGTTATGACAGTCTTGTTCTCAGGCTATTACAGGATTATCAAACAACATATCGTCAGCGAGACCAACCTCGCTTCCAGAGTGAGGCAGAGAGAACACTGAGAACGAAGTTGCTTCTTGATTAGCTCAATAGGTGATGACGTCACATTCAATTTTTACATCAAGGTGGACTGGAAATGAGGCTATTATGCCCCAAGGATTTTAACCACAATTCTCATTGGTCAGACAGAAAAAGGTTCACACAAAAGTAATACCTCGTGGAATTTTTAGTCTTTAATAATAATTATTATTTTATGAAACTAATAATTTTTCCTAATATACTTGGCTCAGATAGCCTTTTGGACACACTTTCTACACAGTGAAATGCGTCATATCATATATTTG
>CBDHDM010000004.1:0-11909 GCA_965261315.1 Endozoicomonas sp.
CAGCACCGGATGAGTATCAGGGCGGTCGTTCTGCGTGGAACCGAGATCGCAGGCAGATGGAGAAAGACCTGAAGCAGGGCAAGGCACTGAGCCAGCAAAACCGGGAGAACCTCTACGACCAGCAACGGATCGACACCATTCAGAACTGGGTGCATACCCAGCCGGAACTGGTCAGACGATTCAAGCAGGTGATGGACGATTACCAGCAGCACAATCGTGACCTGCTGGACTTTCTGGAAGCCGCCGGCACCCTCGACAAGGAGCAGCGCAAGCTGTTCGATACCGGCGACTATATCCCGTTCAACCGAATACACGACCTGGAATACCAGGAAGAGAGCCAGCGGTTTATTCGACCTAAAAAAGGACTCGGCGGCCAGACCTCCGGCATTCAACGGCTGAAAGGTGGTGTAGAAAAGATAGCCCCGCTGGAAGCGATGGTGCGCAATACCCGTTCCATGCTCGATGCGGCCCTGAAGAATATCGCCCAGCAACGGGTGATCGATAACGCCCTGCAACTGGGGGCCGTGGAGAAAATTGAGAGTGCCATTACCTTTACTGACGACGATGTGAAGGCAGCCCTTCAGGGGATCGGCGTGAGTACCGACCTGACACCAGCGCAGATGCGCGGCTGGAAGTCGCTGATGGCCAAATACGAAACTCTGAAAGGGACCACCAGTGTCTCACGCGATGGCAAGCTGGAAACCTACACGGTGGATGATCCATTGCTGCTGGCCTCCATTCAGGATATCGGGCCAGTGCTGCACAGTGGCTTTATGAAACTGGTGGGCATTCCAAGCCAAATAGTCCGGCGCGGTGTCACGGCGATGCCTGCCTACTGGTTCCGCAACCTGACCCGGGATACGCTATCCACGGCGGTGCACATTGCCCCGGACGTTAACGGCAAGGTCGTAGGCATGAACCCACTGGCCGGTGCCATTCGTGGTTTCAAAAAATCACTGGATGACGATGAGTCCCTGTGGGCGATGAAAATGGCCGGAGGGAGCAGTAGCAGTGGTCACTACCGCAGCAACTACAACAACATCCGCAAGAAGCTATCCCCTGCAGAGCAGAAGCGCATTCTGAGCACGCCCGGCAAACTGATCGACTTCTGGGACAGCATTGGCGCACGGTTTGAGGACTCCAACCGGCTGCACGTTTTTGAACGGGTAAAGGAGGAAGGCGGTTCCACGGCGGAAGCCGCTTATCAGTCGCTGGATGTGATGAACTTTACCCGTAAGGGGCAGTGGGGCATTGTCCGGTTTCTGACCCAATCCATCCAGTTCACCAACAGTTTGCTTCAGGGCGTGAAGCCCGGAGATGAACTGCACTGGAGCGCCTTTTCCGGTGAGGTGCTGACACGGGGGCTGATGTACGGCTTTGCCTCCTGGCTGCTGATGCGACTGTTTGAAGACGATGACCGTTACAAGGCACTCAGCACCGACGAGAAAGTGGCTTACCACCACTTCTGGATCGGTGAGGGGGAGGACGGTCATTTTAGAATCCCCAAACCGTTTGAGGTGGGGCATATCTTTGCCACCATCCCGGAATTCCTGTGGCAGGGCATGATGGGCCATGAGGACGCCAAGTGGACCAGGGATGCCATGATGACTCTGGGTATGGCGATGTTCAACCTGGAATCCACGCCCATACCGCAGTTCATCAAACCGATCTGGGAAGTGGGCGAGAACCGCGACCGCTTTCGTGACCGGGATATTGTGCCGATAAGCTTGCAGCACCTGAAGCCGGAAGCCCAGTACGATCCGTACACCAGCGAGACGCTAAAGGAACTGGTGCAGTACCTTCCCGAAGGCGCACCGGAGTGGATGCGCTCCCCGAAAAAGCTGGAGCACCTGCTGAAAGGCTATTTCAATGCCTTTGCCACAGGAACCCTGGCGGTGACCGATACCATTACCCGACACCTGACTGGTGCTTGGGAAAAGCCCGCGATGACCAAACAGGACTACCCGGTGGTGGGTTCATTCTTTGGTGATCGCATCAAAGGCAGTACTCGTTACACCAACGAGCTGTATGAAATGAACAAGGACGTGAACGCCATTGCTTCGTCCATCAAACACTATCAGGAAACCGGGGAAACCCAGCGAGCGAAGGAACTGGAACAGTCAGCCAGTGTCAGACTGAAAAACAAGGCCGGGCTCAATAAGGCCAGTCGGGAGATCAGCAAGCTGCGCAGGGAAGTTCGTAAGGTGATGGAAGACCGGATTATGGATCGTCATACCAAGCGGGAACGGCTCGACCGGCTGAACCGGCAGATCAACCAGGTGGCCACTAATGCTGTAAAGCGCTATCAGCAGCCGTTCCGATAGTTAACCGTCCAAACACAAGGTCTTAGTCGCACCTTTTTAGGTGCTACTACCAATTCCGAAGGAGTGCTGTTTTCAATAGGATGCTCACGTCCTCACGGAAGAGGCGCTGTTCCGAGTGAATACTGTTCCAAGGCACAGTTTACCTACTGTGAAATTTTGCAGAGAGAATCTTATCTCACGGGCGTTTAGAGCCCGTTTTTTTTGTAAAAAAAAAGAGTCGTCGCAGCTAAAGCCAACTATCCGCCTCACCCGAAGTCGCACATAACCTTCCATAGTCTCCATTTCTGGTGCTCTTCGGATTATCCACAATTTCAGTGGATAACCCGGTATACAACCTGTTAACCGACGTCACCGTTAAGATGACTCCCTCGAATTAATAGTAAAGACTGCAGAAATCACAGCTCAGTTGTCCTGAAGATGCTTTGCAAAAAAAAGAATACAAAAAGTATACGGTAAGTATTTACAATCAAGTCGTACTGCTGCACCATGAATACGGGCTTAGCAGTTTCCTCCCATAAATAAAAGGATATTAACTACATGGGCGTAGATTCAGGAAATGCTGTAGACGTAACTGATAATGAACAGAAAATTATTCAGGCGGCTTACCATATTCAGGCGTTGCTGATGGAGCAGCAGTTGAAGCCTATTGAAGCCAGGGCTGCCCTTAACCTTTGCCTGGAATTTCTGAACCGGAAGGAATAAAAACCATGGGAGACACCTTTGCAGACCGGTTGGCCATTGCCATGGAGCTGAAGGGCGTTAAATCCCCCACTTCACTTTCCCGTCATACTGGAATTGAGCGGAGTTACCTTTATCGTCTGATCAGTGGCGATATAAAAAATCCGCACAAATATGTCGAGGCACTGGCCAAAGCCACTGGAGTATGCAGCCATTGGCTGGATACTGGCAAAGGTTCTCCCTATGAGCACGAAAAGAAACCATCGCAGAAGTGTACGACGCAGGGTACTCTGCTCACTAAAGTGACTGTAATCCTACCGGATGGTGAATGTTTCGACGTGTCGGCCAATGTGCCGGATATATTTACCAGCAAGAATCATAAGCCCCGAAGGCCTGATCAGTACGGTTACTACTATGTACCGGAAATGATTGATTGCCTGCCGGGGTTTACCCTGTTGATGGTGGAGAAAGAGCAGCGACCCGGCCCGGGTTTTTTTCTGGCCTGGCGAAAGGAGGGCGACAAAAAGGAATTGTGCAGTTTCCATGTCACCTTTAAGGGAATAGACGTCAAAAGTACTAAGGAGCCGGATATGGAGGTGATTGGCCGGATTCGGATTATGGATTACTGGGAAATGGCGTTCAGACAAGAGTGATAATGTTCAACAGACGTATAATTACGGATCGTTAAGGCCTCTATTCGAGTGCAAAGTAACCAGCATAATGATTTTTATGCTGATACCTGTCCCCCAGATAGTGTCAGCTTTTTTTTATCCCCTGAAAAGAACCAGCGCTCTCAGCCACCTCACGAAGCACCACAAACATACAACCCCACCCATAGATTTACTACTCCAAACACCGCAATAATAAGTATTGATACGTATCAATGCTTACACCTTCCATATGGTCAATAATCGCGCACCTTCAGGAGGATGGGCTGACGCCAAACTTGTAAACAACAAACAAAGGGAATCATTACCGGTTATGATAAAAATCGAAAAATACACACTCAGGGATGGACAAACCGGTTGGCAGGCGCGTTTTCAGCTTGAGGAAGGTGACACATCGGAGACCGTTCACACCCGTCGTTTCAGCTGCGCCAAATACGGTGAACGGGCCTTTCAAAAGGCACTGGATTGGATCGAACGGCAATACTATCAGCCAGAAACCGAAGCGTTCGATGATCTGCCCGGGAAGGTTGAATCAGAAAAATCCACGCAGGGTTAGTGTTCCCTAAGGTGACACCATTGGGTAAACGGCACCCAACACCGCGATTAGCCAATCATCTCAACCCCATAAATCCCGAGAAAGCGAAGGAATCAGCAGCTGGCACAAACCTTGCGAATACTACAGTGCAGGTCACTCAGTCGCGTTTCAAGGAAGAAGTAATGGCCACGGCTAGCCACCTGATCCTGACCCGCCGTGTGCGAAAGCAGCAACCCCCATCAGCGCAGGGAAAAGCTTCCTGAAAAGCACGCTTCCGCCAGCCATCCACTAACCCCCGTCTCGCAGGGAAATGATCAGCATTCAATGGTGGCCGTGAACCATCTTCGTTAACCCCCGCAGATGCAGGGAATTCTAGCCTCTTAGGTACTCAGACCCTGTTGAGCCCGCTAACCCCCCGTCTAAGCAGGGAAAAGTTAATACGTAACTGGCCTTACGGGTTTCCTATCACAAACCCCCGCCACAGCAGGGAGTCAGACACTGCCCATCCACCCATGCCGGATGAGCAACGCCCTTTCATCAGCTGGCGAGTCTACTCGCTTTATACGATCAGATACAACCTATCGATACCCCTCCGGATTATCCGACTGCCAGCGCCAAGCGTGAGCCATAATATCATCCAGTGAGTGTTCTGCCTTCCACCCCAGTTCCCGCTCGGCTTTTTCCGGGTGCGCGTAGCAGGCGGCAATATCGCCGGGGCGACGCTCAGTGATCACATAGGGCACCGTGCGACCAGATGCCTTTTCAAAGGCATGAATCATTTCCAGTACTGAATAGCCTTTGCCCACACCCAGGTTCCACACATGGCAGTCCCGGTGGTTGTCGGTGAGCTTTTCCAGTGCCTTTACATGGCCACGGGCCAGATCCACCACATGAATGTAGTCCCGAACCCCGGTACCGTCCGGCGTTGGGTAATCGTTACCGAATACCTGCAACTGCTGCAATTTGCCAATGGCCACCTGGGAGATATACGGCAGCAGGTTATTGGGGATGTCGTTCGGGTCTTCGCCGATCATGCCCGACGGGTGTGCTCCCACCGGGTTAAAATACCGCAGCAGAGCCATGTTCCACTGCGGGTCTGACTTGAACAGCTCCCGCAGAATCTCCTCAATCACCAGTTTGGAATGGCCATACGGGTTGGTGGTCGAGAGCGGAAAGTTCTCTTCAATGGGCAGCGCATGGGGATCGCCATACACCGTGGCCGATGAGCTGAAAATCAGCCGCTTGACGTTATGCTCCGCCATGGCCTGGCACAGTGTAATGGTGCCACTGATGTTGTTTTCATAGTACTTCAGAGGCATCGCGCAGGACTCGCCCACGGCCTTCAGCCCGGCAAAGTGCATCACCGCATCAAACTGATGGGCGCGCATCAACTGCTTCAGTGTATGCTCATCCCGAATATCGCCCTCAATGAAAGGCAACACTCGTCCGGTAATTGCCTCAACCCGTTTGATGGCAATGGGAGAACTGTTGCAGAGGTTATCCAGTACCACCGTCTCATGCCCGGCATTCAGCAACTCAACACAGGTATGGGAGCCGATATAACCGGCACCGCCCGTTACCAGAATTTTCATGGCGTTTATGACCTTCAAATGATAAACAGCAGCGCAACCCCAAGGGCCAGCCGGTAAATAACAAACGGCATCAGCCCCATACGATTAATCGCCCCCAGAAACAGATGTATACAGACCAGGGCACTGAGGCCGGACAACAGTGCGCCCATCAACAGCACCTGCCAGTTGACCGGTACCGTGGACTCGATCAGGTCCAGCGTGAGCAGCAGCCCGGCGCCCAGAATCACCGGAATGGAGAGAAGAAAAGAGAACCGGGCGGCAGACTCCCGGTCAAACCCAAGAAACAATGCGGCGGTCATGGTAATACCGGAGCGTGACGTTCCCGGAATCAGCGCCAGCATCTGGGAAAAGCCGATGATCATCGCCTTCGGCAACGTCATGGCTTTTAATGGCCAGCGGCATTGGGCGACATAATCCGCCACGCCCAGCAGGGCACCAAAGATCACGGTGGTCGCGGCAATCACCTGCAACGACCGCATGCTTTCATCCAGACCGGACATTTTCAGGAACAATCCAAACACCACCGCCGGAATGGTTGCCAGGCCAATATACCAGGCCATCTTACTGTGTTGCGTTGCCCCTCTGCCCATCACCGATAAACACCAGTCCCGAATCAGCAGCTGCAGATCCTTTCGAAAATAGATGACCACCGCCGCCAGTGTGCCGATATGCACCGCCACATCAAAGGCCAAACCCTGGTCAGGCCAGTGCAGCAGTTTGGCCGGTAAAATCAGGTGCGCCGAGCTGGAAATGGGCAGAAACTCGGTCAGGCCCTGAATCAATGAGAGAGCAACGATCTGCAGAAGATCCATGAATCACGTCCATCAGAAAAGAAAACTACCGTCTGGCGATTCGCTCAATGGCCAACACCATCACAACGGCACACAGCCCCATACCCAGGGCGAGGGTTAACTGGGCGCTCTGACCGCTCAGCTGCTCATAGGTCTGTGGCAACACATTAAACAGCTGGTCAGCCGTTGTCTGCTTCCAGGGCCAGAGCTTATTCACCGAGCCCAGCATCAACCCGGTTAACAAGGCCAGGGTAAAATGCCGGGCATAAGCCAGCAGCCAGCTAAGGAAACGACTAAACAACAGTAGACCGATGACACAGCCCGATGCCACGGTGGCCAGCACCGGAATATCCAGGGAGGCCACCGCGTTTAACACCGGCTGGTACACACCCAGCAACAGCAGAAGAAAGGAGCCGGAGATCCCCGGCAAAATCATGGCACAAATGGCCACGGCACCACACACAAACAAAAAGGGTAATTCCGGCTCAGTAGTTCCCTGGGGCGTCATTCCTGATATCCACCAGGCCAGCATCGCTCCGACGAGCAGAACCACAACAGTAGACACCTTAACGCCATCCAGCTGACGCAACATATGCCAGACAGAAACCAGAATCAGACCGGTAAAAAACGACCAGAGGGGGATCGGGTGAGTTACCAGCAACCAGCTGAGTACCTGGGCCAGGCTGAACAGACTCAGCAAAATGCCACCGCCTAATGTCAGTAGAAAAGCACCGTTGATGTGCTTCCAGCAGGCACCAATGCCGTCCTGAGCCAATACCTTCAACGCACCCGGCCCCAGCCGTTTGATGCTGTCCAGCAGCTCATCGTAAATACCGGTAATAAACGCAATGGTGCCGCCAGATACACCGGGCACCACATCGGCAGCGCCCATGGCGACGCCCTTTAAAAAAAGCAGAAGAGGATTATTCAAAATGACATTACTTGTTTAAGAAGGGATCGGCTGAATGGCCAGCCACTAAGTCAGGGATTGATACTCGTCGGTAAAGTACGCCCTGAGCATATAATCGTTTTTTGCAGTTTCAATGGCTTCAACATAGACAACTTTTTTCTTGATGGTTGGATACAGGGAGTCTCTCTGTTTCATGATGCGCCGGTACTCCCACTCAAGCCGCTTGATCGCTTCTTCGCTGGGCGCATAAGGACGTTGAGCCTCCATCAACATTTTTAATTTGGTTTTGCGTTTGTTTGGGGAATAGAGGGACAGGTTCCAGGCATCCTGAACCAACTCAAGGTGTGCTTGCATCTCTTCCCGATTATCCACTGTTTTTAACAGATCGCCGCCCACAGCAATGAGCATTTCTGAAACTTTTTCCATCTTCTATTCCTTTTGGACGCTGGTCATTTATGCGCAAATACACACCCAATCAAACACCACCCTGATACACCACTTGCAGCCCAATATACCCCAGTATGCCCACACCATTGGCCATGAGATCTCCAAAACAGAAATAACGGTGCTTTGTGAAGCCCTGACACACTTCAATCAGTATGCCCAGCAGAAACAGACCCGCCGGTTTCCACCAGGTCATATCCGCTGTTGGCCAGGCCAGATCCAACAAGGCAAACAACACAAAAAACGTGGCAGCGTGTTTCACCTTATCATTAACAAAGCGCGTCGGATCATAGCGGTGGGGAATCATTGCCATAAACAGGGCAAAGGCAATGGCGCTCAGAAGAATGCCAATCCTTGCGATGACAGGCAGCGCTTGCAGCTCGGCGAATACTATATCCATACTTTCCTTTTTATGAATGCTTATCACAGCCCGCTCCCCGTCGCCCGTAAAAGCACAAACGGTCTGGCTTTTTCAGGCAACGGATAGCGGGAGGCAGGCAGCGGTTTTTATCGGGCGTACATCTTGTCGTAACAGTAGTTAGTGGCTTCAATAAACCCTTCAATACTGCCGCAGTCAAAGCGCTTCCCCTTGAATTTATACGCCATCACACAGCCCTGCTGTGCCTGAGCCATCAGGGCATCGGTGATCTGGATCTCGCCACCTTTACCGGGCTCGGTGTCACGAATCAAATCAAAAATATCCGGCGTCAGAATATAGTGGCCGATAATCGCCAGATTGCTGAGGGCATCTTCTTTTGCTGGCTTCTCAACCATGTTTTCCACACGGATCAGGTCTTCAGAAATCGCCTGTCCGGCAATCACGCCGTATTTATGCACTTCGTTTTCCGGCACTTCCATCACCGCGACGATGGAGCAGCGGAACTGCTTATAAAGCTGTGCCATTTGTGCCAGCACGCCGGGGCCATCCGGGTTGATGCAGAGGTCATCGGCCAGCACAACACCAAAGGGCTGGTCACCGATCAGCGGTTCACCGGAAAGAATGGCATGCCCCAATCCTTTCATCTCCCGCTGGCGGGTGTAGGAGAACGTACATTCATTGATCAACTGACGTATATTGGTCAGCAGGGATTCCTTATCGCTACCGGCAATCTGATGTTCCAGCTCGTAGTTGGCATCAAAGTGATCTTCCAGGGCACGTTTGCCCCGGCCGGTTACCATGCAGATGTCCTGCATTCCGGCCTGCAGGGCTTCTTCAGCCCCGTATTCAATCAGCGGTTTGGAGACCACCGGCATCATCTCTTTGGGCATGCTTTTGGTTGCAGGGAGAAAACGGGTGCCGTAACCGGCGGCTGGGAAGAGGCATTTTTTGAGCATATAAACACTTCAATAAACTGTATTTGGCTGAAAGAAATGGCAGGATTGCAAGCTAAAGTATCAATAATGAAAAACCAGTCAAACTCTGGACATTAAGCTCTTTTTGTCTACTTCATTATCCAGTTTGTGCATTTTCCGATGACAGTTTGGACACAGTGCGATGGTATTATCCGGTGTATCTGCACCACCACGGGATAGCCACACTATATGATGAGTCTCCAAAAAGGGTCGACCAAAAGAATCAGAGAATGGTGCAGGCTCAAGACAGAGTTGACAGATGCCTTCTGCTTTTCGTTTTGCCAACTCAGATACATAGGCACTACGCTGAAAGCTGGTAGTCTGGGACTTTATCTTTTTGGGATGTAAAAGCTCTAAACCACTGGCAATATCTTCCAGTTCTTCAGTGGATAAGAAAGAGGCTTCGGTACATTCATCAGAGGTAACAAACTCTTTAAAGCTCTTGACTGAACTAATGAAATTATAAATTTTTTCGTGAAATTTCTTTTCTGTCACACAGCCAATCAAAATGGCTTGTTCAGTGGTTCCTTCGTAATCTACATCAGTAAAGGGTGTTTTTAGCCAGCTTAGCAGTGCTTCTTTGCCGATTCCGGGGCGACCACCTCCAATTTTTCCCCGGTGGAGTAAGAAAACCTCCCCGTTACTATCATTGATAGCAAACATACCAGCGACTCTTCGATTCAAGCCAGTAGTTGGGATGTTAATCTCGACCACGATATTATTAGACTTTTGCGGGTTGAGGTCTTGTGATAGACCAAACCCATTCCAGAATCTTGGTGAGGGATCATCATCCCCAATTTCAAATGAACCAAACCAGATTTGGCTGTTAGTGTTCAGTTTGAGAACTTTTTTTCCACCGGGGAAGCCCACAGTGAACGTCTCTTGCTCTTCCAGGGATTGGAGAAGGCTTTCGACCATTAATTTTTGGCATTTAATGGTTTCCCTTTTATCTGTAACCAGTCTTAACATCTTTGTTCTTCAGTGATTTTCCGGAGGGTTGGAGGCTCAGGGTTCAATTCCCACCGTGAAACCTTTAGCTCCCATCACTCTCTTAGGATTTTTAAAGGCAGGATAAAGTTGATTTTGTCATGGCAATGGATACTGCCTCTCTATCTGTTTAGCCCGATGAGGATACAGCTTTACCAACCGCTGCTGGCTATCATCGAGAATATTCTGAACCGGCTCACTCAACCATCCGCGATAATACCTGCCGAGGATGGTGGCGTTTTCCATTACCTGCTGTTCCCAGGGGCCGAGTTGGTCTGCCCGAACCAGAGCCTGCTCAAAGGGACGATCGATGAATGACCGTTGTGAACGAGCCTGTGCATAACTGCTCCAGCTGTAGGGCCAGCCGGGTCTTTGCAAAATAGCCTGTTGCCAGGCATCCAGTTCCATGGGTTCGCCTGCATCGTTTACAGCCCAGCTGTTATGTACACCGTGGTTCAGCACCTGGGCTCGCATCATCTGCAGCACGGGAGAGCCGGGCATATTGTCCAGAGCGTTATCGGCACCGGCCAGAGTGAGTAGCCACTCTTCCTCATCAACAGTAAAACCAGCATCGTCTTCTGCCTCTGTTGCCCAATGGTTTAGAAAGTCCTCTGTCTGGGAGCGCCAGAGCTCCGACTGCACCAGACTCCATGCTGTATTCAAGGCCGCTGCCAACAGAACAATACCCGGCAGCACCATCAACCAACGCTTATACACCGTGCCCAACCCTTAAGAAAGATTGGCCACGGAGGCACGGAGACACTGAGGAAAAGCTTTTTTTGTCTTTTCTCCGTGTCTCCGTGCCTCCGTGGCAAAAAAATTACTCAGCCACCAAACAGCGAAAAGGTTAACAAATCCGGATTGGTAAGTGTCAACTGATCCCGTACCGCCTTCCCATACCACTCATCCAGCACCTCCGCAGCTGCCTTCATTGCTGGTGGCCGACGTTTACCGTGATGTGCATCCGAAGCCACAAACTGTACCAGCTCATGGTCCAGCAACCAGCGGGCGGTCACCTGGGCTTTCTTACCAAAAGAACCGGGAATGCAACCGGCAGTCACCTGCAACAATGCGCCCCGTTCCACCAGTGGGAAGATTCTCTCCGGGTAAGCCATCAGCTCCTTATTCCGTTCCGGGTGAGCAATCACTACCCGCACATGCTGACGCCCCAACCACTCCAGCATATGCTCAATGCCCATGGGGATATTCTGGTGCGGCATCTCCAGCAAACAGGCAGTCGTAGCCATCCCACTCGCCAATCATCGGAATGCGTTCATTACGAAGCTGAATCATCAGCTCATCACTGAACCGCACCTCAGCGCCCATGGCCAGTTGAACACCAATACCAACATCACGTACGTGGCTAACCAGCTCATCAAAGGCCGGGGCAATGGTGGTAATGTCGTTATCATAACCGACCGGGATGCATGTGGGGCGTACAGACCATCCGCTGGATACCGTCTGCCTCTGCCAGTCTGAGCAGCTGCAGGGATTCTTCCAGCGTGTCCGGCCCGTCATCAATGGCGGGGATAATATGGTTATGAATATCTATCATGTTTCTTTAAAAGCGGTTTGCCACGGAGACACGAAGACACGGAGATTTTCTTTTTCAAAAGCTTTTCCTCCG
>CBDHDM010000005.1:0-7676 GCA_965261315.1 Endozoicomonas sp.
TAATTTCCGTCAATGGAGGCCATTGCGGTAATGCTGTCGAGGCGATCCAGTAACAGATGTTCCACAAACTGCCCTGAAACCCCCTGTTTTGGCCTCTCCTCAATTTGAGGAGAGGCAATTGCACCCTCTTTTACCAGTCTTTCAATGGTGCGTTAACGTTGTCTGATCGTTTGCCAGCCACATTGGCTATCTCGATATGGGACATTTTCAGGTCGGTGGCAGCGAGCAGTATATTGTTTTGGGTGTGCTCAGTGGCAGTGAGTATTTTACTGTCCATAGTTAACTTTCTTTTTAGCGTCTTGTGGATAACTGCACAGGTCATTTTTATTAACAGGTTCTGGATAAAACCTATTCAGTGAATGTTGTCGTTCCCATGCACGACAGAATTCTGTTCATTTTCTCGGATGCGTTGCAGGATCAGTCCGGTCACCAGCATGGCCTGATCCCGCGCCTGTGGGCTTTGGAGACCAACGGTGATGGCCACAATCAGCGTCGTCATTTCAATCAGTACGGTTTCTGCATTCAGTAACAGGCCTTCCATTTCGTCGCCGATCCGGTCAGCCCTGCATGACTTTTTGGCCAGCTCTTTTTCCTCCTTTTCTGAATTAAGACCTGCGGCTTGTTTCTGTTTTATCTCTATGGCCAGGGCCAGATCATCGGGATTTAGTGGACTCATTCCGGGCTCCTTTAAAATGGAATGGAATCGTCGTAGGAATCGTACTGTTGTGTTTGCATGGGCTGGGGAGCTTGACCGCCATCCCGTGCGTTGGCGTATTGGTTCTGGTGCATGCCTGACTGTGGCTGAGAGTGTTGAGGCTGAGCCTGCTGACCATTGGGGTTCTTTTCCAGAAACAGCAACTTGCCGTTATACCCGCTGTAAACGACTTCGGTTTGATAGCGATCCTGTCCGTTCTGGTCCTGCCATTTACGGGTTGGAGCTGACCTTCAATCATCACCCGGTGGCCTTTGCCCAGATACTGAGCCGCCAGCTCGGCTGGCTTGCCGTACAACACCACCCGGTGCCATTCGGTGCGGGTCTGTTTCTGGCCATCTTTCTTCCAGCTCTCTTCAGTAGCCAGAGAAAGGATGGTGACGGCATTACTGTTGGCAGTGGCTTTGCAGTCCGGGTCTTTTCCCAACCTGCCGATCAGGGTGACACGGTTCATGGATGCGGCCATCAGGCGGTCTCCTTATCTTCTTGTAGTGAAAGTTGTTGAGCGGGAGTGATCAGTTCGGCTCGGCGGATAATCAGTTCGACACGGTATTCATTGCCGTGACGATCAAATCGATAGCAATCCATTGAGCCCTTGCCGAGCCACTTTTCCATGCTGTAAATGTCGTCGGTCAGGATCTCTTCGGTGACCTCGCCATCGGTATAGAGCAGGTCGGGTTGGTCTTCGGTTTTTCTGGTGTGATGACAGGCTCAGGTTCTGGTACCGAATCGTTGGCTGGGGTGTTTTGCTGCGCTTCCTGATTGAGGCGCATTTCGATAATGGCGATCAGGTCTGCCTGCTCTTTATGCAGAAGTACATCCAGATCCGGAAAAAGGTAGTCCTTATCCACAGCCATTTTCTGGTACAGGGCGTGGTTGTTTTTTATCGCTTTAACCTGCTGTTTTTGCTCAATCCGAGCCTGCGCCATTCGGTCGTTCACGGCAGACTGCATGCTGGAAACGTTCTTTTTGCCCTTGATCACTTCCTGAAAATCAGTAGGCGTAACCACGGACGCTATCCAGCCGGGAGAGAGTTCGGCATTGATGACCTGACGTTCTTTTTCCAAGGCGGTGACCGCTGTCAGAACATGCTGTCTTTGATGTGCTGCTTCTGATGTTTGACCTGTTTGTCCAGTGACTTGCGCTTACTGACCACGGCATCGGTCAGGTGGTCGATGCGGGTAAAGAGTTCAGCGATTGCCGGTACCTGGCCGAGGGCAGTCTCTTTACCGTCTTTCAATTTCTTTTCTGTCTTTTTGAAAAACTTCACGGCAGATTCGGCATCGGTAAAATCCTGGTCAGTGACCAGCGCTGATTTTACGGAATTAATCCGATCCTGAATCTGGGTTTCCAGCTGTGGCAGATTTGAATGGTTGACCTGCCCGGCGATGTGGATCACCAGGGCCGTGGTATCCTGAATAAGCTCGCCTTCCAGTATGGTCGCCGGTGCTTGTGGCTCGAACGTCTGCAGATCTTCCTGAAACTGTTTCCATCCGGCGATCAGGGCTTCACGACGATCATCTTGTGATTCGTAGTAGATGTAGCGCAGATTGGCAGAGGTACCATCGGAGCAAACAAACAGAACCCGTTCGGCACCGCTGACCAGTAACTGTTGCTCAAGCTGCCAGTAATAAGCAGGTTTAATGCCTTCCCCTTCAATCTGGGCAACCAGCTTGTCATTCCAGAGCTTGTGCTCAAAGACCAGATCTTCCACCATGGTCAGCCCGTCAAAGCTGGCCAGCAGTGGTAAACCGTCGAGGGTGGTGACACCGGTGGCCGGGTACAACTCCGCTCCAATGATCTGTTCCACCAGTGGCCGGGCTTCTGCTTCGGCCTGATGTCCGGCATCGAACTTTTTCTGCTGGAACTCACTGACTTCCTGAGTACCTGCCGGTTTTCTTCTGGTGCAGCAGCTGATCACGACTTAGAAACGGATTGTCGCCCATCATGGCCGGTGCTTCACTGGCGGTGAAATAGTTAACCCGCAGGGCCAGCCATTCCGGCGACCCCTGCTTTACGTCCAGAATTTCCATTCAATGTCCTCTTGGGTAGATAGCTTTCAGTTGTTTTGCTTGTTGTGGGGTGGCCGGGGCTTTGGAGTTGATTTTGGCAATGATGCGGTCAGCGGTTTGTTTGCCGGATTGGATCGCCGCCTGCCATTCCGGTAAAAGACGCTGGAAGTCTTCATCGGGGTAGTTCGGTTTTTGCTGGGTAGCGTTATTCACATCAGGAACATAGCCATCGGTGTCGTCGTCGGTGCAGGCCAGCCCCAATATACCCACCAGAGTTTGCCGCTTCAGGAATGTGGCGGATGACGCAATCTGTTGCAGTGGGCTTTTTAAACCACTGGTGTCCAGTGGGCCGGTGGCGGTATTGCTGATGCTGTGGCCGGAAACGTGACCTAGCAGGCAGGTGATGGTGATGGATGGTCCCTGCTGCTGTTGCTCAAACCAGTAGCTCAGACCAAACCGGTGCAGTACAGGTTGAACCGCGCCGACCACATCATCAATAGAGGCATAGGTGTATTCCATGCGGCCGCCATTTTTGGTGGTAAAAGAGGCGGTCTTGCTCTTTTTTACCACCGGCATTTCCCGTTGGAACCGGGCAAATGACTCGTTAAATTGTTGTTTGGCGGCAATGGTCTGACTGTGTTCGTACAGCTTCATCACTCGTTCCAGGGTATCAATGCTGGCATTCTGGCTGATCGCGGATTGCATGATCTGACCCACTTCAGAAAGTGCAGAGGGCTCAGGTTTATCCACAGGCAATACTTCAGCGGATTCAATCAACTCGGTTTTCTTTTTAGCTGGCATGGCGAAGGGCCTCGTCCCGATGAATGCGCTTCCTTACGGCCAGTACCTGGTCAGCAATTTCCATCCGGAAACTTTTTTCCAGGGCGCTGGATAATGTGCGGTGCAGTTCACACCAGGCACGGAAATCAACGATCACGGCATCTTCTGTTTTTGGGTCTTTACGCCATGCGGCAATTTCGTTCCTGATAACCCGATAGATCTGGAGCACCGTCATATCCGGTGTGATGTTGCTGGCAAGCCGATCTTTCAGGATGCATACCTTGCCGTAGTCGTAGGTGTACTGGTTGATATTCAGCCAGTCGCTGATGCCGGTAATGACCGGTTCTTCCAATCGGTTTACTTCTGTCGCTTGTTCAGCCACGGCAATAACCTCGCTTGCTCGCATAGTTGATGATGTCCCAGCCGGAGAGGCGGGAGTTTTCGTCGTTGCAGTCAGACACCAGTTGCTTAACCGCCAGCCAGCGAAGGCCCTGCATAGGGTGGAATTCTTCGGTCAGCAGAAATTGCAGGAAGGTAAGGGGAGTGAATGCCTGAAATCCTTTGACTTCGAAGGATGATTGGCTCTGCAGCTGGCTCAGGAATTCAGTTTCCAGGTGTTCGAGCTGTGACTCGACATACTCTTCAAAGGTGTCTGAGGCGTCCATAGCAGACAGATGCCGGTTTAGATCCCGGGTAACAGCGTCCATATCGCCTCCTTTTTTGTTGATGTTGTGTTTATTAATTTTCTTTCTATTTAAATACGTAAAAGTAAATGCATCAAACGAGACGATAATGATATTAATATATTAATATCATTATATTGATATATATAATCTATCAATTCGTCTTAAGTCTTTGTTATATGGATGTTTGAGGAGATGCCAGGTCTAAGGTATGGATGGATGTACGAATAATTGCTTAAAAATACTGCCAGATATCGTTACTTGTGAACTGATTGGTGTTACCAAAGAGAACAGTCGGCGCATCATTATTCCCGGAGAACCGGTAGGTAAAGGTCGTCCGCGGTTTACCCGCCGTGGCCGGTGTTATACCCCGAAAACGACCGAGCAGGCAGAACGGCTGGTGCAGTCAGTCGGGCAGAGTCAGTTTGGTGGTGATCCCATGACCGGACCTTTGGCTGTGGAGCTATTGGCCGTCAGTTCGATCCCGAGAAGCTGGTCAGGAAAAAAGCAAATGGCAGCTAAGCTGGGGGAGGTTCGTCCGGCCCGAAAGCCGGACTTTGATAATCTGATAAAACTCTATTGCGATGGACTCAATGGCATTGTCTGGGAAGATGACAAGCAGATCGTCGATGGCCGTTGCATCAAGGTTTATGGGGACCGGCCCTGTGTGCTGTTATGGTTTTGGCCGGTTTAGTACAGCATCTTGCTGAAAGCGATGGCGGTTCCCCGGTAAATGTCGTTAATGTCACCTTGATAATTAAAGTTCAGTTCCTGCAGGTTCTGATTGATGACCCGCAGGCTATGTAACCCGGGTTCAATTTCTTTCCACAGGCGCAGTTTTATCTGGTTCTGGTATTCCACCAGAATAATGGTGCCACTTTTTGGCTCCAGATTGACATCAACCTGTACGGTTGCGCCTTCCGGTATATCCAGGCTGTCAGCCCGTGCCCCGTTAGTCATGGTGTCATTGGTCATTTCCAGCAGAAAGCCAGTGTGGTTGGCTTTCAATCGGGTGATTTGATGATCACTTCTGCCATCAACCTGGGTATGAACGTCATAAACGGTTTTGCCCTGACGGAGGTAATCGGCCAGATCCTGCAGAGTGATGACCGGTTAGATGGTGTTCCGGCAGGATATCCTGACCAGTTTCCAGCCAGTTCAGGCTGACCCCCAAGGCATCGGCCAGTTTGATTTTGTATTCGAGTTTTGGCACCCGTTTACCATTCATCCACAGGGATACGGTGGAACGGCTTATACCAATGATTTCTGCCAGACGGGTATCCGTGAGCTGTACCTCGCTGGCCTTACGGCTGACCCGTTTTGACCACTCCGTCTCCGTGGAGGCTTCTTTCTGCTGATCTTCTTCTATTGTTTGATCCATGCGGGTTGTTGGCTGCTGTTGGTTATTTTCAGTTTATCCATAGATTACACAAAAGGCAGGGTTGTGGTTATTGCACAACCTGAGACAGGAATGGCTGTTAGGTAATCACAAGTAGATTTTGTTGAAGTTTTTTGCATCGTGCGTAACTATAAATCTAAAAATACGTGACGAAAGAGACGAAAAGGCAATAAGGTTTACATGGAGGTATCCAATGAGCGATGAGTACAGTCCCCGTTATTGGGATGAAATCCCGTGGCCTATAAAAGGTTATGAACCCCACTTTGAAATGTCCCATGAGATTTATGAAGAGCTGCTGGAAGAGTATCCCAATGTGGATGTAGAGCAAGAAGCTGATCAAAGCCTACGACTACATGAATCAGCGTTTTCCCAACTGCACGGAAGTGGAGTTTACCAAGTTTATCCTGAACTGGATGAGCCGTAATGAACAGCTGAACCGAAAGACCCGACGGTGGTTTGGAAAGGGGACCAGTAGCAGGGGACAGTCATGAAAGAGTTCGGAAAGGTATCCGGCCAGTTCTGGATCAGTGATGACATTCAGGCACTGTCGAACGAGGCCAAACTGATGGCGCTCTATCTGCTGACCACCGGGCACGGCAACCTGATTGGCATCTTCAGAATGCCAAAAGGGTACATGGCTGCAGACCTTAACTGGGAAGAGACGAGCGTTGAACGAGCGATTGCCGAGCTAACGACGAGCGGTTTCCTGTTGGCCTCTGAGCGGTGCAAGTACATCTGTATTCCGCAGTTCATGGAACACAATCCTGTGGACAATATCACCCAGATTGATGCCCGCCTGAAGCTGTTGGTAAAACTGCCACACATACTGCTGGAATGACCTGCCCGGTATTGATTCCCGTTATTGAAAGGGCCGTCATGCCAAAGCCAGTGATTACAAGGGCTCGAAGCGAACCAGAGGAGCTGATCGAAAACGCTCGGAAGATGCTCGGTAAGTGCTCGGCAGGAATCTCGGCTAGAGAATAAGAGAAATAGAGAAAAAGAGAATAAGAGAAAAGAATATGTGCAGTCTGATGACCGCACGACCCCCAAGACGGGGGAAGTGCCAACAAGTGCCGGGAGCACGACTGGTGCGACTGAATTGCCTTGCTTTGCACCTGAGAAATCACTGGGAAAATCAGCTGATTTTTCGGGAGACTTTGAGCAGTGGTGGGCAGCTTACCCAAGGCGGGAGGGCAAGAAGGGGTACAAGCACAAAACGTTCAACAAGTACCGAAAGTTGATCCGGGAGGAGGGTTTTACGCCAGAGCAACTCCTGACCAACCTGATGGCCTACCGTCGTTACTGTGACGAAACCTATACCACCGGCACCCAGTACGTGATGACCACGGAACCCTATCTGAACAATCCTGACAATCTGACCAATCAGTGGACGGTAAACCATGCAGCAAGGCAAAGAACTGCTGGCAGACCCAGCGTGCTTGATCAATTCCTCGAAGCCAACGCAGAACACTACGCACCAGAGCAAGCGACAGGCGCAGGGTATCAACCCGAAGCAGATAGCGGACCTGTTTGGGACCATGATCGGCCTGTACGGGGCGAAGTGGACGCGGGAACACGGACTGGCGGACCGGACGGGGCAGTGGCTGGATACCCTGAGCGACCTGCATCCGAACCAGCTGAAGTTGGGTATTCGCCGGGTGAAACGGGAGGGGAGCGACTGGCCACCCTCGGCTCCGGAGTTTCGCCGGTTCTGTCAGCCGAAGCCGGAGGACCTAGGGCTGCCAGCGATGGCGAAAGCCTGGCAGGAGGCTAATGACCATGCCGGTTCTCCAAGTCACCACCCATGGTCGCATCGGGCAGTTTACCTGGCAGGACGCGCGGCAGGCTGGCATGAGTTACGAACAGCAGGAACTCCGCAAGAGTGTCGGGATGTGAAGGTAAAGTTTGCCAATGCCTACCAGGAAATGACCAACCGGGTGTTGAACGGCGAACCGCTGGAAGACCAGTTGTCCATCGAACACCAGTTTGATCCGGCCATTCACTCGAATCAGCTGGTCAGGAAGACCATGTCTGAACAGGGCATTGATCCTCTGGATGGGCAGAGTGCCAGAGCAAAGCTGATAGGAATG
>CBDHDM010000006.1:0-68329 GCA_965261315.1 Endozoicomonas sp.
AAATGGCTTCCGGTGCTAAAGGAATCACGGTTTTCTGATTTTGATGGACAATACACCCACCCATAATATTGTGATAATAGGCTTCATTCTTTTTGCCTTCATTCATGATGCAACAGTCATCACAACGACAGGTTCCTGAATAAAAAAGACCAGTGCCATCAATAGGAAGGAGGTAATGGTCTTTTAGCTTTCCGCATTTGAATTCGAATCCTTTCAGGGCTCCATTACGCTGAACAATGTTGAATAGTTCTTTGAAGGGTTTCTTAAGTTCGGCGGGATCTACAGGGTCAATAACTTCTCTCATTCTTGTGTCAGAAGGAACACTACCATCCTTAATATGGTAAAGTTTTTCGAGATTATGGCAGCATACTTCGTCGAGCCTTTCCTCATCGAATGCTAACAGCGAATCACACTTTTGATGCATCATGGCAAAAGCAGATTTAGGAAAATTGGCAAATGGAATGATGCACTGATTGGGACGGTGATCAGTTATTTTTTCAAAGCATTCAGAAACTGTTTTTATGAGATAAGTAGCACTGAATTGCCTGACTTTTTTCTGTATGGCAGTACCCATAATTGATCCGACGACGATGATTTAGTAAAGATCAATTTTAGTCGATAAATTGTGCGGGTGAGTTTTTATTGCTTCCTCTGCGTGTTGCGTGGTAGTAAGGCTCCGGAATTCATCGGGAATTGCTGGCTCACCAAATCCAGCTAAACTAAAACCGAGTGGCTTGGCTGTCTTTGGATTGGGCTCTGGGGTGGCGGGTCGCTCTATTTCCTTGCTCATACAGCCCCCTCCAACGCATTGTTTTCATATTCACTTCTTCTCTGTATCAGTTCTGTAACCAGTCCTTTTAGTTGCTCCTGTGTTTTACCATTGATCAATGCTCCTGTTACCTGCTGTACCTCATCAGCTATCCATGCAACTGAGCGTGCTCCAATAGTAATCGGTGGAGGGAACATGCCCTGATTGATACGGGCATAAATTGAACTGCGTCGATAACCGGTTAACTGCTCAACTTCCGGGCGACGAATAAGGCGTGTATAGGCCATGCATAGCTCCTGTTGGATGCGTTAATACATGGCCTTTGTATAACAGCAATCTCTAAATGCTGTATGCTGTGTTCAAACATTTGTGGTTGAGTTCAAACATTAGTGGTTCCAGTTCAAATATTCATGAGCTGGTTTCAAATGGTCGTATTTCTACAGCTTCTGAAATAATTTTATTTGCATTTGATGTAACTGAACCAACTCTATTCATCAAAACCCTAAGCCCACTAGCTGAAATACTGCCATCTGCTTTTATGAGCTGGTATTGCTCATAACCGGGAACAAGCTGACCTGCTTTCTCATGAAGATAAAGCAGTTTGGTTAGTGCGTTGATTATTTCGAGATAGGTCAAATCATTATGATGTTTGATTTCATTTAATCCAGGTAATGCGTAACCATGTGTTTCTGCGAAAGCTTTAAGGTCATTACTTCTGATCTTGCCTTTCTCTACCTCAAGCTCAAGTTCGTCTCTTGGGTCTATCATGAGTTGCCAGTTCCGCTGGATATAATCAAAGCTCCCTAAAAGGTGTCTGTAGGTAACTGTTAGGGATTTTTTGGAGTAGTCCTCAAGATTTTCCAGTGCTTCATTAATTCCAGAGAATTCATAAGGGTCTCGACCACAGAGAAGCATTGAGCCTTCATATACTGATAGCTCATCTTTCTGTAACCATTCCTGTAGCCTAAGCTGACGATTATCTGTTGACATGCTTTGAAGCTCCTTTGTCATCAGGTAAAAAAACGGGGTGCTGTAAACACCCCGTACTCTGTTATCTGTTAGCCAAAATTGGCGGCTATTACATTGCTGCCTGCCGCTTGCTCCTTAAGTTCATCAAGGTAATCTGCCCATCGCTGCATCATGGAAAATCGTTGATCCAGGTGCTTGGTTCGGTTGTAGGCTCTGCCATTAATGTCTCTGACTTCATGAGCTAGTTGCTGTTCAATCCACTCGGGACACATTCGCGAGCCTGAAGAAAACGTGTCGGCTTCATGGCCTGTCATTCTCAAAATACCTGAAAGACAGAGTTTCAGGCGCCGGTCTTATTCCGCAGTTGTCAGCGCTGGTGCGTGAGAAATTAACTCATCTCACTGACGATATTACCTACGCTTTTTGAGCAGTTACACTGATAGCTCATCTTTCTGTAACCATTCCTGTAGCCTAAGCTGACGATTATCTGTTGACATGCTTTGAAGCTCCTTTGTCATCAGGTAAAAAAACGGGGTGCTGTAAACACCCCGTACTCTGTTATCTGTTAGCCAAAATTGGCGGCTATTACATTGCTGCCTGCCGCTTGCTCCTTAAGTTCATCAAGGTAATCTGCCCATCGCTGCATCATGGAAAATCGTTGATCCAGGTGCTTGGTTCGGTTGTAGGCTCTGCCATTAATGTCTCTGACTTCATGAGCTAGTTGCTGTTCAATCCACTCCACACGAAAATCAAGGCATTCATCCAGCAAGGTACGAGCCATTGCCCTGAATCCATGAGGTGTCATCATGGTGTTGTCGTAGCCCATTGTCCTCAAGGCTGTCCTTACTGCGTTCTCTGACATTGGTCGGCTATTCCCCCGCTGGGAGGGAAACACATATTGTCCACTGCCAGTCAGTCTTTCTAACTGACGCAAGATATCGAGAGCCTGTGTACTCAATGGGACGATATGAGGCTGACGCATTTTCATTTTTCGGGCCGGGATCTCAACCCGCTTCAATGACCAGTCAATTTCACTCCACTCCATGTGGCGGATTTCACCGGGTCGAAGGAACAGCAAGGCTGAGAGTTTCAAAGCAGCCCTGACAACAGCTGTACCCATAAATGCATCTATGGCCAGCATCAGTCTGCCAGTTTCAAAAGGGGTGGTTATTGCTGCATAGTGAGTTTTATTCTTTGGCCTGAGCGCCCCGGTTAGGTCATTGGCCGGATTTCGCTCTGCTCTCCCGGTTACAATGGCATACTGAAAAACCTGACCTGCCGTTTGCTTGGCTCTGTGTGCCGTATCTACCACTCCACGGCTCTCAATCTTTCGCAATAAGCTCAGTAGCTCTGGTGCTGTGACTTCTGTAACAGGGCGATTGCCAAGAGTAGGGAACAATTCTTTCTCCAGCATCCTGAGCGAGCGACTCTTATGACTGTCACTGGCATTGGATAACTTCACCTGAAACCACTCCCTGCCAACCACTTCAAAGCTATTGGCAACAGATTCAATCACTGCAAACTTTTCAATCTGTTTCTGGGCGGAAGGATCGATGTTTCGCTTCAGAAGATTCCTGGCTTCATCCCTGCCTTCTCTGGCATCTTTCAAGCTGATTTCGGGATAAACGCCCAACGACAACTTTTTCTCTTTACCGGCAAACCGATATTTCAACTTCCAGTATTTACGACCACTACTGCGAACCAGAAGGTACAAACCTTTTTCATCAGATAGCTTGTAGTCTTTCTCTTTAGCCTGAGCTGTTTTTACTTGAGTTGCTGTTAACGCCACTTTTATAGCCCTCCGTTGGCTCTGGGGGCCTCGTTTTGGGGGCTCAATTTGGACAGTTATCCAATAAGCCCCATAACAGCCCCCAGAAAACGCCGGATTTTAATAAATCAATATGGAACTCTGAGGACTCAGTATAAACGAAAAGCTAGGAAAATAAGGGGGTTAGAAAGGATTTTGGGATTTTCTGGAATGCTATTTGGTCGGAGCGAGAGGATTTGAACCTCCGACCCCCACAACCCCATTGTGGTGCGCTACCAGGCTGCGCTACGCTCCGAGACATAGAAAGAACAAAACAGTTTTTTTTTGTCCCTTCAGGCGGTGTGTATACTACCCTAACGAACTCTATTTGCAAGCCCTGACGCATTTCTTTTCCTTATTCATGGGTATAAATCTGTGAAGTGGTAAATTCGCTTTTTTTCTTGCTTTAGAGTATTTACTGTCGGGTCGGTTATGTAACATAACGTCGTTTTATTTTTTTATTTTATCTGGAGAAAACAATGCGTGGACTGCGCAACTGGCTGCTTGGAAGCTCAATTCTGTTGATGACTGCATTGGCCCATGGAGCAGCCTCTGAGACACCAGGGGAAGTCATCAAGTATAAAAGTGTGCCTCATGTGGTACTGGATACTAATAAAGGGCAGATTGTTCTGGAGCTGACCCCGGATAAAGCGCCTATCACCGTAAAAAACTTCCTGGAGTACGTGGAAAATGGCTTTTATAACGGTCTGGTTTTTCACCGGGTAATTGATGGTTTCATGATACAGGGTGGAGGGTTCACGCCTGATATGAGTCAGCGGGCAGCCCAGGCGCCTATCAAAAATGAATCCCTTCTGAATCAGCGACTGGAAAACAGTCGTGGATCCATTGCGATGGCCAGAACCCAGATCGTTGATAGTGCTACTTCACAGTTTTTCATCAACCTTAAAGATAATGACTTCCTTAACGGTAAGCCCTATAAGGCCGGCTACGCTGTATTTGGTCAGGTGGTTAAAGGTATGGAAGTCGTTGATATCATTGCCGGGGTTAAGACTGGCTATCGTGGGCCTCACGGGGATGTGCCTGTTGATGCGGTGGTTATCAGGAAAGCCTATATTCTCAATGATGGTGAGAAACCAGCCAGCAAAGAGTCGTAGGCTTCTTAATTACTATGAATCTGAATGCTATTTCTGCCACTGGCGATATTGTACTGGCGCTAAAAGCTGAAGCCAGGGAATCCGCTCACAGACGGTTGCTGGTTTGTACGGGTGATGTTGTCTGGTGTCATGCTCAAGCGGTGGAAGTGGTCAGTGCGTTGGCAGGGGAGCCTGTTTTTCTGGTGGGAGAGGCTTTCCCTGCGATAGCCTCTACTGGAATAGTAACGACACCGGCAAAAAAATGCGGGGTCTGGCTGGGCAGGGAGCATAAGAATATTATTTTTGATGCCCACTCAGGCTTTGATGTTGACGCTTTTGGAGCAATTAGCGGCACCTTGTGTGCTGGTGGTTTGATGGTTCTTCTCACACCAGACCTTGATCAGTGGCCTCAATTTCCGGATCCTGAGCATCGGCGTATGTTGGTTTATCCTCAAAAGTTTGAGGATGTATCGGGACGTTACCTGAAACGCCTGGCTCGCATTATCTCTTCATCAGACCAGCTATCTCTCCTGACTCAGAATGGCACATTGCGCATGCAGTCGGCTGAAAAGAAGGCTGGAGAAGGTCACGAGAAAATCACGGCTCCCATTACTTTTCCCTGCAAGAGTCGATCACAGGAGCAGGCGGTTCTGGGGATTCACAAAGTGTTTCGTGGTCATCGTCGTCGTCCGCTGGTTCTGACGGCTGATCGAGGCAGGGGGAAGAGTGCTGCCCTGGGAATAGCCGCCGCACAGCTTCTATTAGAGGGTGTTGAGCAGATTACGATAACGGCATCCTCAAAAAATACGGCAGATGTTTTCTTTTATCATGCAGCTGAAGTGCTTGGTGACTTGAATTCAGCGCTATTGGATCGACTTGAATTTGTGGCTCCGGACGATCTGGTTCACACTCTGCCTGCAACGCAACTGTTACTGGTCGATGAGGCTGCTGCGATTCCCGCGTCATTGCTGGAGAAGATGCTGTCTCATTACAGTCGAATCGTTTACGCCACAACGGTTCACGGCTATGAAGGTACTGGGCGTGGTTTTGCTATTCGTTTCAGGAAGGTACTTAATAAAAAAACACCCCAATGGCGCGAACTGAGAATGGAAGAGCCTATTCGCTGGCAGACTGGGGATCCGCTGGAATCCTTTGTTTTTGATGCATTACTGCTTAATGCGGCTCCTGGCGTTATTGAACAGCCGGAAAGTAGTTGGACAGAGCATTGTGTTTTCAGGGAGATTCTGCCTGATGAGTTACTTTCTGATGAGCAACTCTTGAATGAACTGTTTGGACTGCTGGTGTTGGCACATTATCAGACACGGCCATTTGACCTGCGCCATCTGTTGGATGGCGGTAATATGGAAATCTATGGTCTTTTTGATGAGCAAAACCATTTGTTATCCGTACTTCTGGCTGCACGGGAAGGCAATATTGAATCAGATTTAGTCGATGATATCTGGCTGGGTAGACGCCGAGTGCGGGGGCACTTACTTCCCCAGTCGTTAAGTAATCATCTCGGGCTGCCGGATGCCATATTACTGAACGGGCTGAGAGTTATTCGGATAGCGGTTCATCCTGACTGCCAGCGGATGGGGTTGGGTAGAACTATGCTGGCTCAATTACAGAAGTACGTTGCAGTTAAGGATATTGATTACCTGGGAACGTTGTTTGGTGCTACTGATGACCTTTTGACGTTTTGGGGTGGCTCTTCATATGTGCCGGTGAGGCTTGGTCTTTCCAGAGATGTAGCCAGTGGTACGCACTCGGTTATGATGCTCAAGCCGTTATCATTGGCTGCAGAGAAACTGGTTGGGCAGGCTCATAAGAAATGCCTTAACCAGCTACAGTGGCTGCTGATGGATGAGCTGAAGGGACTGGATGCGGAGGTGGTTTTCGCGATTTTTTCTATGATGTGGCCGATGATTAAAACCCATGAGTCATACTCACTGTCCATGGATGACCAGCGGGAATTACTTTCTTTTGCTGAGGGTCTGCGGCAATACGAAAATTGTATTGATGTCGTGAAAAAAGCGGCTTTTCGAATACTGGGCAACGGTGAAATAGGCAATGCTGAAGTACAACTTCTTGTCAGCCGTGTTATACAAAACCATCCCTGGTCTCAGGTTGTAGAAGTTTGCACATTATCTGGAGAGAAGCAGGCTCGGCAACGCCTGAGAGAGTTGGTTCGCTCTCAAATACATTCAGGCGAATTTCTGGTTTTGACAGGCCAGGAATAGTGAAAACAGACTGCACTTGTCGGCCAGTTAGCGTTATAGTGCTACATATTGATTGGATTGCCTGCATCAACAGAATACGGCATCCGATGTGTATTTGTTATGAATCTGATGGAGCATAAATAATGGATAGGTATACCGTATTTGGTCGTCCGGGCTGCGGATTTTGTGTTCGTGCCAAGCAGCTGCTGGAGATGAAAGGTTTGCCTTTTAAATACGTTGATATCTATGAAGAAGGTATCAGTAAAGCTGACCTTTCCAAGACCGTCGGAAAGGAAGTAGAGACCGTTCCACAGATTTTTCATGGTCAGCAGTACGTTGGTGGTTATACAGACCTGGAATCCTATCTGGCAGAAAAGGATTCCTGAGTCTCCTGGACAGCTTCTTAAGCGTAGCGATAAATCCTTGAGTGGGGGTTGTCGTTAATCTTGACCAGACGGGCATCACTGCGCTGCAGTCTTTCCTGTCTGGCCGAGGCGTCATAAGGCCGAATCCGGTTAAATTCAGGTAAAGGTTCTCCCGGTCTCAGCTGAATAAACAGGGGAAGGGGAGAATTAATCTGGGCCGGATACTGCTTTTTAAGCTCCGGGTCAGTTTGCCTGAGAGCCTTTATTTCTTCGGGCCAGGTAATATTTGCTCTGAGGTGCGGAGCGAGTATCCGTTTGATGACCACCACTTCTTCTGATGGCATTGCTTCCAGAAGGCGAATGTCTTCATTGACGGCAACTGAAGCTATGTATTTCTTCCGGAAGTGGCCTATTGCCTCTTCTGCTGTTAGCCGGACAGTGCCGCTGTGACAGGCTGCCCAGCTGAACCCAACCCGCTTTGGAGGCTCTGCAAAGAGTTTAAGTTGTCGGTAACACTGCACAAAATGCAAATGTTTAATTTGCAGGCCGCCTAATAAACCATCTCTTAAGTCATCTGATGCCTGCTCAATGGCTTCAATGCTATCGCCAAACAATTTTCGGAAATTGGATATCGCTGTTTTAAATTGGTCACGGCAAAGATTAAGCGCTTCACCCAGGTGTAAAGTGTTTTCAGAAACACCCACAAGCCCTGTTGAACGCGCGGTTTCCTGTTTATTCTGCTCTTCGATATAGGTCAGCCGCGTTGCAACACTGGCGGCCAGTGAACGTTTATTGTCAGGCTCGGGATCGGTTTCCATGATCCAGATAGGTAAGCCATGATCACTTTCAACCGATTCTCGAAATGAGCGATTAAGCTCCACCAGTTGAATAAGGGCATCCCTCACAGCAATTCGTGCAGCAGTTTCCTTGCTCATCAAAAAACTCCCAAGGTGGTTTTCAAGGGGAGAGCCTGTCTATTTGCCATTGGCTGTTATTATCAGCCGACGGATGCGAATATTGAAAACGGTCATGAAGTCGGCTTGGGCGACCTTGCCAGAACTCAACTTTCTCCGGTACTACACGATAGCCTCCCCAGAAGTCAGGTAATGGAATTTTTCCTTCCTTGAATTTACGCTTCATCTCTTCAAGTTTTAACTCCAGTACTTTTCGCCCGGTAATTACGGAACTTTGCTGTGATACCCATGCTCCCAATTGGCTGGTGGCTGGGCGACTGGTGAAATAACGAAGTGATTCTGATGTGGAGATTTTTTCTGCTTTTCCCTGAATAATGACCTGTCGCTCAAGGGAAACCCATGGAAACATGATGGTAACCTGAGGGTTACTGGCAATATCTTTGGCTTTATTGCTGTTGTAGTTGGTGAAAAAAACAAAGCCGGACTCGTCAAAATACTTCAGAAGTACCGTTCTCAGGGAGGGCATGCCAGAAGCTGATACCGTGGCCAGACTCATTGCGTTGGGCTCTGCCAGCTGAGCTTCCTGAGCCTGCTTAAACCAGATTTCAAACTGTTTAAACGGGCTGCTTTCCATGGTTTCCCGACTAAGGCCTGCTTGAGTATACTCTTCTCTTAGATAACTGATATCCATGACGGCTCTTTAAGGCTGAATGAGGCGTAATTTTAACTGCGACAGGCCATTGTTTACAGTGCTACCTTTAAAGACTCTCTAATCAGGTTTCGTTTCGAAAAACCAAAGCCTGTCAGGTAGCTGATGCCATCTTCACTATCAGCATGACATTGAAAGCCATGCTTTCTGAGTAATTCACAGATATGTATCGCACGGTCAATAATTTCCCGTGCCTGGGTCTTTGATCGGCTGGTTACACTGGCACCATAAAAGACGACACGATCCTTCATTGAAGTGTCTCTAGCAAATGTGGATTAAACAACTATAGCAGCTGGCTGTTTACAACCAGGGAGGATAACGAGGTCAGTTTAAGCGGTATTGCTATAGTCGTCTTTGAGGTTATTAAAGTTGTTGACAGAACTCGTTCACTGTTCGCCAGTCAGGTCCAGTCATAGATAGTTTTAAGCTCCCGGGGACGAGAGTTTAAAAGCTTTTCTGGCTTACCGGAGATTTCGACTCCGAACCCTATGAGAATATAGAGGGAAATTGTTGTTTATTGATCCCAGTAACTGTCCTCCAGGCTCATTTCGCGCTCTGGTAGTGCCCGTGAAAGGCGGGGTGAGCTTTGGGCTAACACCTCAAAGCTGACACGATTGGCGTATTTACATACCTGGGCTAGAGAGGAGTAGGTAACCCATGACTTATTATGTTTACTGGATGTCGGTAACATTTGACGATGATAGTAATTTGCCGCCATATCATGAATAAGTGCCGCCAGTGCACCATCACCAGCACCATTGGTATTTTTAATATTTTTGGGGCCACCCAGATAAGGGCTGATGTGTGAGTATATTTTCAGTGGCTCGTCGCAGTGAGAGCGAAGCAGTGGCCGACTGAATTCATAACGGTTGAAATCACTGATGCTTCCGGAGCGAATGGGGTTTTCGGTTTCCCGGGCCATTGAATTCTCTGTATAACCACTTAAGTAGAGGCCTTCAGCACCCGCTGTTAACAGCACCATATCTACCCACTGCAGCATGTACTCAGAAGCCTTTAACGGGTCTTGCTCATCCGTCAATGCTTCTGCTTCCTCTTCGTTCATTGCTGCGATGGTTACATAATCGTTGAGAAACTCGATCAGTGGTTGCTTAATGGCATTGACCAGCCCGCGTGTACCCAGGGTCAAAATGACCGGTACTTCATGCTTTCTGGCTAATTGTGCTGCTTTTACCATGGAGTGGTAGATTGGCAGGGTGGGATCGGCCAGTGTATAAGCGCACAGAATCAGGCCAGATGACTCAGCAATAATGCTTTCATTAATAAACTCTGGGCTGAGCTGGTTCATGAAGCCAGGGCTGATCCCGAAAGTGCGTTCGCCATCTTCTGTGATAAGAGCGAAACAACGGCCAATGGGGCCATCCACCGGCTGAAGCCAGGTGAGATCGACTTTACTGCTGGTGTTACAAAGATAGCGATAAGCGTAATCGCCAACCTGAATATTCTGGCTCATGACGCCAAACTGAACGGAGCGGTCATCCGCCAGTACGGAATAATTGTGAAGTGTATTACCAATTGTGCCACCGGCAAACTGGTCTTCAATGAGTTGGTGTTGCTTGAGAAACCGATAGAGACGATTGGCCTGATCATTATCCAGCCACTGTGAGGCGCCTTTATCCAGCCCGAAATCGTTGAGAACCGAGTTGTCGACTCGGGCTGTAATGTCCACCAGGTTTTGATCAATACCACAGACATAGGTGTTGGCCTGGCCAAACACAGAGCTTTCCATATCAAAGCGATTGTGGGTATTGACCGGGAAGTAATGCTTAATCTTTCGACGGCCGGGGAATTTCATGAAAACAAAGAAAGTGAAGTATTAGGAAGGGAGGCTGATTATTCATGAAAAGAGGCCTCAAAACCAGTTTAATCTCCATACCCTTCGCCTTTGTGGTTGGGTATAGGTTGTTAAAACGGGCTCAGTATACCCGTTGTGAATGCATTACCAAGCGTGCTTGTACCATCATCTGATTTGCCACAATGTAAGATTGAATGAGCGTAAAGCAAGTTAAAGTTACTACTCATGCACTGGTTTTTATGACATGAATTAGTCGTGTCATTAATTTAGATGTCGCTTAAGGCTGATGACTGCTGAAAGGGATTGGGCCGGGAATATGGTATTACAGTTGTAGTTCACATGAAGATGAGCCATGCTGGCATTTAGTGAGCTTATTTCGTGATATGAAAAATGCAGAAACGAATAATTTTCCAAGCCTCTCGTATTGATTCAGGGAGCTGAGTCAGTGCCTTGATTTGGTGACTCACAGTTAACTCTTATGGTGGTTTATTCCTGTGATGGATTTTTATGTAACAGGATGCCAGCAAGCGGAATAGAACAGGATAAATCAAAAGATTGTATGATGTTTCGGACAGTGAAAGCTGATATGTGTAAAAAACTGGTGTCAATGGTTGCTGGAGTATTAACCATGGTTTCAATAGCAGGTTGTTCAATGACGACGGAGAGAGAAGCCCTTGTGACCCCGGAAGAAGTGATAAAAAGTCCTGCTGATGATCGAGATTACCGCTATGTCACTTTAGCCAACGGACTTAAGGTTCTTCTGGTTTCAGACCCGGATACTGATAAGTCTGCAGCCGCAGTGGATGTTAATGTTGGCAGTTACCAGGACCCCGATGACCGACTTGGGCTTGCACACTTTCTTGAGCATATGCTGTTTATGGGGACAGAAAAATACCCGGATGTCGACAGCTACTCTGAATTTATCCGTGCTAATGGCGGCAGTAGTAACGCCTATACGGCCGATGTGAGAACCAATTACTACTTTGATATTAACAGTGACCAGCTGCAGCCAGCACTGGATCGCCTTGCCCAGTTCTTTATTGCCCCGAAGCTGGATCCAAATTACGTTGAGCGTGAAAAGAATGCGGTAGATTCAGAGTATCGCCTGCACGCCAGAGAAGATGGTTGGCGCCTGTTTATGGCTCTGAATGCGACGTCTAACCCGGATCACCCTAAAAGTCGGTTCAATATTGGCAGTCTGGACACATTGAATGACAAGGACGGCAAGCTCTGGCAATCCCTCAACGATTTCCACGACCAATATTACGTTGCTCCCAATATGGGGGTTGTTGTCTATGGCAAAGAGTCTCTTGATACCCTGGAAAAATGGGTAAATACATCATTTTCAGGCGTTCCATCAGGAGCCAAACCTGATTTAACCATAGGCAAGGAACCGTATACCCGGGATGAATTACAGGCTCGAATTAACATCGTGCCATTAAAGGATACCCGGGTTTTATCGTTAAGCTTCCCAGTGCCCAGTGCCCAGCCGTTTTATCACATAAAACCACTGGGTTATCTTGCCAGAGTTATTGGCTATGAAGGAAAAGGCAGTTTACACAGTTTGTTGAAGGATCGAGGCCTCATCGACTCTCTGGCAGCTTATAGCAGTGACCTTCCCAATGAGTACAGTGAATTCACCGTTAGAATGGAGTTAACGCCTGAAGGGCTGACTCAGGTCGATGAAATTACAGCGACTGTTTTTGATTATCTTGAACTCATTCGAAGAAAAGGTCTGCAACCCTGGTTGTATCAGGAAAGCAAGCAAATAGCTGACCTGGGCTTTCGTTATCAGGAGGACCGGAACCCGCAACAGACAGCTTCCGGGCTGGCTGCAAGAATGCACTATCTGCCCGCGGAACACCTTTTGGAGGCTAACTACCTCTACGAGGCTTATGATCCTGAGCTGATTATAGGTTATTTAAACAGGATGACGGTTGAAAACCTTCGTCAGGTCGTTATTGCCCAGAACTTGCCGACTAACAGGGTCGAGCCTTACTTTGAAACCAAGTACAGCGTACAGGGGTTATCTGACGAGCTGGTGAAACGGCTTAAGACACCTGTGTCCCGGGAGTTTTTGACGATTCCAGAGCCGAATCCGTTTATTGCCAACAACCTGAAGCTTCAGGAAAGCAGTAAAGCGACTGAGCCTTCGGTTATTATGGAGAAGCCAGGTTTGCGGGTATGGGGCCTGACCGATACCCGCTTTAATATGCCCCGGGGTAATGTGCGGGCTATGATTTCGACACCGGTGGCTTCAGCAACGCCAGACGACAATGTACTGATCCAGCTCTACAAATCATTGTTATCAAGAAGTCTCAATGAATATGGTTATCCTGCCAAAGAAGCCGGTCTTAATTACAGCATTACAGCAGGTCGGCGTGGACTTTTGATCAGCCTTGCTGGATATCAGGACAAGCAGGCTGTTCTGCTGGAAGATATTCTCAAAGCGGTTGAAACCTTTAAGCCAGAGAAGAGTGCTTTTGAGCAGGAAAAAGTGGTGCTGATTCGAGGTCTGAAAAACAAGAAGTTCCATGCGCCTTATCGGTTAGGAATGGATGCGTTAAATCAGGCGACGTATCCTTCGTACCCTGAGGATGAAGTATTGCTTAAAGCTGCAGAGAAGGTGACATATCAGGATCTGCTGAGTTATGCCCGCAACTTCTATAGTCAGATTCATGTGGAAATGCTGGTATATGGCAACCACAGCAAGTCTGAAGCGCTGAAACTGGCAGCAATGGTCGAGTCAGTATTGCTGAATGATCATAATCGCCGAGACCGCTTCGACCTGCCTTTTCATTTGTTGGGTGAGACGGATCGTGTGCTGAATATGGATGTTGAGCATGATGATTCAATGCTGATCAGCTATTACCAGCTCCCTGAGACCGATAATTTTGAGCGTGCGCGGTATGCACTGTTAGGGCGCTTGTTAGCCAACCCTTTCTTTAATAGCCTGCGTACTGAACAGCAGTTAGGGTATGTGGTATTTGCTGGGCCTCGCCCCTTTGAAAAGCACCCGGGCGTAATATTTGTCGTTCAGTCACCGAAATTGGATCCGATCGGTATAGAGGCTCGTATTGATCAGTTTCTGAGCGATCAGGTGAATGCTTTGGGTCAGCTGACCGATCAGGAGCTTGAGCAGTATCGTCAGGGTTTGATAGGCGATCTTCTCAAGAAAGACGACAATATGGATGAACGTAATGCACGCTTCTGGCAGGGGATTGCCAGTGCCGAGCTTGATTTTGATAATCGCCTTAAAATTGCGGATGAAATTCGTAAGCTGAAACCAGCCGATATGGAGTCTGCATTGAAAAGGCTTATGGAAAACAGAGGAAAGCTGGTTATCCGCTCTTTTGGTGGCCCACACAAAAAAGCGTATAAAAGTGAATCTAAACGTACTGAATGTAACAGTATTAACTGTTTGAATGACCTGCCTCTCAGTCGATAATTCAGCATCGCGTTCAGGGTAGTTTTCAGCTGCCCTGAGCTTGCTCTTCCTATAAATTCTCGACAAGCATTTGCACTAATCCTTACTGGTTATTCTCATTACCGTCAGAGATGCATTTTGAAAAACAAGTAACTATTTATGATTAAATTTTCATTTTATCTTAGCGATACTTATGCTGGATAGGTAATGTATCCTTCAAATGGATATTTAATCTATTAGGTCTAGTCTTTTTGGTGGATGATAGTTGGTTGCATAATTAATTTTCACCATGATTTGTACTCTTTGTGGTATTTTCATTGATAATCACTGCTCAGTTACATATGCTTTTTCCCAACGGATATGAAGGGGTAATTTATATGGCCACTGACGTTCTGTTTTCCGAACTGACTGCCCATGATAATAAAAAAATTGGTCTGATCACGCTGAATGCTGAAAAGGCATTGAATGCATTAAATCAAGCCATGATTGACCTGCTTTTCAACCAGCTTTCTGATTGGCGTGATGACAATGATATCGTTGCTGTTTTCATGGAGGGAAGTGGTGAAAAGGCATTTTGTGCTGGTGGTGATGTACGTGCATTGAGGCAGGCTGTCATTGATGGTAATCCGGAGGTTCCCCGGCATTTCTTTGAGACAGAATATCGTGTTGATTACATGATACATTCTTACCCTAAACCCGTTGTATGCTGGGGTAATGGCATAGTAATGGGCGGAGGGATCGGCCTGATGGTTGGTGCTGACTTCAGAGTCGTAACAGACACATCGATGCTGGCAATGCCTGAAATCAGTATTGGACTCTATCCTGATGTTGCCGGTAGCTGGATACTCAGCCATTTGCCGGCAAAAATTGGCCTGTTTATGGCATTGACCGGGTGCCGATTGAACGCGGCTGATGCAATCTACGTTGGCCTGGCGAACCGGTTTATAGACCATGCTTTTCGGGACAATGTTATTGAGTCTATCCAGCAGGCTGACTGGACAGGCAGTGATGCCAATACTGTCGTATATGGTGTTCTTCAGAAGTACAGGGAAAAAAGTGCAGGTTGGCTGCCTTATTCAAAAGTGCGGGAGCATAGAGATTTAATTGCGGCATTGATGGATCAGCCCTCATTGGTGGATATCATGTCTGCACTTGAGAATCTTGAGACGGAGGATGACTGGCTTCTGGCCGCTCGTAAAACGGCGTTGCATGGGTCACCCTTGTCTTCAGCCATTGGTTATCGACAGTTGCAACAGGCTCGTCATATGTCGCTTAAAGAGGCTTTTCAGAGTGAACTTGTGCTCTCTGTTAATGCTGTTCTACATGGCGATTTTTGTGAAGGTGTCCGCTCGCTACTGGTTGATAAGGACAAAAATCCTCAGTGGAAGTTCGAGAAGGTGGGGTTGGTTGATGATCAATCACTGAATGACCTTTTCAGCTCTCCGTGGTCCCAAAACCCATTGCACGATCTTTAATCTGCTATAGCTGCCATGCTATGGCAGCTTTCCTTTATTGTTTTTTGAACTTATTTCTACATTAATAAAAAAATGAAACGAATATTTGTTTTTATTTATACGTTTTTATTTTTATTGCTTTGAATTTAATTCATGACTTTTTTCGTTTTATCGTTTCTCTTAATAAAGTTTTTCTTATTAGCCCTTTGTAAGGGTGACTTAAATGCTCTTTATTTATTTTATTCGCAGAGTAGTATTGATAAGCAGGAAGGTCTTGTAATAAAAAAATAAGGGGGTGGTATAATGAATATCTCCAAAATAAAGTTAAGCCTTTTAATATTCTCTTCTGTATTGGCAGGCTGTACTGCTACGCCTAGTGCCTTACAGCTGGCGAATGAAAACCAGTGGGAAATGCTAGGTTATCAAGACGGTCATGCTGGTAATCGCCAGCGAACAGCTAATGAATTGAGCATATTGAGTACAGCTTCGGATAAAGCTATCAGCGAATATTACTCGGGTTATTTAACAGGTCTTGATTATTTTTGTGATACTGACAATGCGTTCTTGGAAGGCGTAACCGGGCGGCGCTATGAAGGTCAGTGTCAGATCGACCGAATGAAAATGATTATATCGCTTTATGGAGAGAGGGTGTTGGTCAGTATGAGTTTGAAGTGCTAAATCAGATGTGGCAGGAAACCGAGAATGACCGCTACGATGACCTGATGCAGGAAGATACTCAGCTCATGAATTAATTGTCTACTAAAGTCTTTAAGAGGCTGTCGCGAAACCCCGAAAGCTAAAATACCGCTATTCCAGCGCCACCATAACCAGCCATGACAACAAAGCAAAAATTGGATATCTGTCGTACTCCCCAATACGACATTATACTTTTCCAACCTTGATAAAATACGCAGTGTCTGGGCATTTCCCTCAAAGCCACCATGCTCCCTCATTACGTAGTTCAGTGCGACCTCACCGGCATGACCATATGGAGGATGACCTAAGTCATGAGCAAGACCGATAGACTGAATCAGATGATCACATGGAAGAAAATCCTTCCACGCCTGACCTTCAGCCCTTGCTTCAAGGTGGAACCTTATGCCAGATGCAATTTGGGCCACCTCCATCGAATGAGTTAAACGAGTTCTATAAAAATCACTTTCCCCTAATCCAAGTACCTGAGTTTTGGATTGCAGTCTTCGAAAAGACGCTGAGTGGACAATTCGACCATAATCTCGGTGGTACGGAGTTCGCTTTTCATCAACTCCATTGCTATCAGTAGAACGACGTTCTGTCCATATGTCTGACATCCAGTACCTTCTTTAGATCTTCAGTTAACCAAATTGAGCCGTATCATACCTGATTAATTGAAGTACTCGTATACCGTGTCCAGTTGAGTGTACTTGCTGGACACGGTTTACCGTTTTCATAACCTACTGATCTGCCATGTCCAGTAAAGTTATTACTGAGCAATTGGACAGGCTGTCCATCTGAGTCTAGTTTTTCTTTTACTCAAATAAGATGTAAAAGGAAGCAGTAACGTGAAAGGCCAGAATGTCGGATACATCCGGGTCAGCAGTCTTGACCAGAACACCGCCCGCCAGCTCGATGGCATTGAAGTAGATACCTTCTTTGAAGATCATTGCAGCGGCAAGGACACCAACCGGCCTCAATTAAAAGCCTGTTTGCGCCACCTTCGGAAAGGTGACCGATTACATGTTCATTCCATAGATCGCCTTGCTCGTAGCCTTAAAGACCTTCAGGAATTGGTGGAAAGCCTGACCGAACAGGGTGTCAGCGTCCAGTTCCATAAAGAAAACCTGATCTTTTCCGGTGACAGTAACCCCATGCACAAACTGATGTTCCAGATGATGGGGGCCTTTGCCGAGTTTGAACGGAGTATGATCCGAGAGCGACAGCGGGAAGGCATTGCGGCTGCCAGAAAGCAGGGGAAGCAGATCGGAGCAAAACCGAAGCTGTCTTCTGAGCAGGTTGATGAGCTGAGAAGGCGGGTAGCTATTGGTGATCAGAAGAAAAGCCTGGCGCAGGAATATGGTATTAGCAGGCAGACGCTGTACAACCTGATGGCTGGTACAGACTGACTATGAATTGACTGGATTTTTCTGCTCGCTTTTTCGTTCCGGCGAGCGAAGCCTGATTTTTCTTTCGTAGATGTCCGGGACAATAGTTAATACCGGAAGGCTAAAGTCAGACCTACTTTTGCTGTTGGACGGGCTCTATACGGTCAATGTCATCCTGCTCTGCCTGTTGCACTTTGAGCAGGTCCCATCGTTGTTGCAGGTTCAGCCAGAAGTCTGCTGACATGCCAAAAAAGCGGGCAAGGCGAAGGGCAGTGCTGGGGGTGAGCCCCCGTTTGCCATTGACCAGCTCATTGACCCGCTGATAAGGGACATGAATCATCAGGGCCAGCTCTTGCTGGGTGATATTCATTGGCAGTAAAAACGCTTCCCGCAGCATTTTGCCAGGGGGAGTGGGCGCTCGGTTGGTTGGAATGCGTGTCATCATAGCCTCCTATGGTAATCCGTGATTTCAATATCAGCCGGGACAGAGCCGCTTGGTTTAAAGTAGTCCAGTCAATGCAGGCAAGAGGGCTAATACCGGTCAGAGGTGTGGTGTGAAAATCAAGCCGTTGCTTTTCCTGTCGATTGACTTGTCATCCTATACATGATGATGTCTACTTACGCCCGCAAACGTTAGAAAGAACAAGGAGAGGGGGATGTCATCGTTGATTGGTGTCGGGCTTTACCATGTCACTGAAGCTTCGGTACTGACGGGTATTCCGGCCCGGAAAATCCGCAGTTGGATGCGGGGTTATGAGCCAGGTAGCCGGAAAAAGCAGCCACCCCTATGGCACTCCCAGGTCAATGCTGACTGTGCGGATACCATCAGCTTTCAGGATCTGCTGGAGATACGGTTTGTCAATGCATTCCTGCGGTATGGGGTTTCACTGCCAGCCATTCGTCAGGCTGCCGGGCATGCCAGAGAGTTTTTTCACCAACCCTACCCATTCACCTGCAGACGCTTCCAGACGGACGGACGAAGTATTTTTGCCACGGTAAAAGAGGTTACAGGCGATGATGGTCTGGTCGATCTGGTCAAAAAGCAGAATGTCTTTAACAGGGTGATAAAGCCTTCTCTGTACACCGGTATTGAGTATGATGGCGCTGAAAATAACGCGCTTCGCTGGTTTCCTGTGCTGAACAGTAAGAAGATCGTACTTGATCCTGAACGATCCTTTGGTAAGCCAGTAATCACTGAAGCAGGCATTACGACTGAAGTGATTTTTCACAGCTGGGTAGCAGAAGGTGAGAATGCCCGTATGGTGGCAAGTCTCTATGATATTGATGTTGCGTCAGTGAATGCAGCCGTTCAGTTTGAGCAAAGGATTGCCGCCGGTGAAGTACCTCATTGATAACAATCTGCCACCTAAACTGGCTCATGCCATTCGTGAACTCTGCTTCTATGACAAAAGCATTGAAGTCCATGCTCTGGCAGATAAATTCAAACCCTGTACCAAAGAGGATCGTTTTAAAAAAGGGGATGCTGAGAAAGAAGCGCTGCGACGAAGTGGGCTTACCGTTTTCTTCCTGGCGAAGCAGTGGTCACAAGAGCAGTACTCATCTATTGGTAATAGAGCTGAACCAGAAAATTTCCATCCTACCCTTGAGAAGACTCGCTCAAGCTCGTGAGTCAACTCGGGCTTTTTTAGCAGCATTTCTTCACAACATATAGACGCGATCTTACCCTGCATCTGCTGATCAAGAGACTTTAATTGTCTATCAATTGCACTGAGCAGTTGGGATTTATCTGTTCTTCCAGACTGCTCTATATGTGACAGGTTAGACATATTAAGGTCTGCATAACCAACAATTAGCTTAATCTCAGCAAATGAAAATTTGTCCGACAAGCAGGATCTGATTGGTCCCCATGGTATTTGTTGCATTACTGAACTTTCCTGTATTTGTGCAGTCTGCAGCAAGCAGAGCACTACCAAAATAGCGAATCGAACTGGTGTTGCTCGTTATCCCAAGTGCGCTAGCGCCACCTTTATGTGATCAGGTGTAAACATCTGACTTTTCCGTTTTGACCAGTTGTTATTGTCTCCAAAACTGGAGATAAAATGATTTTCCATATTCTGGAGTAGGAGGCGAAGGTTATTAGCATAGGGGCCGTAATAAAGGGTCCCAAAGTCCAGTTGCAGATCTTTACCTTGTTCCTGCAGTAGATAAGCCAGCTTTTGAACTTCCAAAAAGCTCAGTCGGTAATCGAACCGGCGATAATGCTGCATCAGTAGAATCAGCAAAGCATGAGTACGGGACATCAAACCTCAACCCCCAACCGCTCAACCTCTTCATGGCAGCGTTCCCAGTCCGGGTAATGCTGCTGCACCAGCTTCCAGAAGGCCTGGCTGTGGTTCTTCTCGACGGTGTGGCACAGCTCATGGACGATGACATAATCCAGCACGGAAGGAGAGAGCTCCATGCATTGCGGGTTAAACTCCAGCACATTCTGATCCGAGCAGCTGGCCCACCGGCTGGGGAATTTGAACAGACCAACGCCATTGCCAGCAAGGCCAGTCTGTCGCTCCCAATGACGCACCCGTGGGAAAAGTTTGTCCTTGGCCCGCTGGCGGAAGAAAGCTTCTCTGGCGCCGTCCAGCAGCGACCGGGAAACGCTGTCGCCTTCCGGTGACTGAATCAGAAAACGACTGTGGTTAAAACTGATCACTGCCTTATCCAGTTCCAGAGCCGGAACCACCTGGCAGTAGTACCAGCGCCCCCGGTAGAGCAGGCGGCTGCCGGTCATCCAGGTATCCTTTAATGGCCGGTTGACTGACCGCAGGCGATCTCTGATCCATCGGGCGCGTTGGCGAATCAGCTCCACCTTTTCAGCATCCGAAACAGCAGGGCCACGCAGCAAGACCGGTTTACCCCGTTCCACGGTGACATAGTGGTGCTTCAGATCGGGTTCTTCACTGAACTCCCATTGAATGGCAGTGGTGCCGTACTGGTAGACTGGCATCAGTTATTCATCAAGATATCAAACACGGCAGCACTGTGCTGGCGGCTGGTGGTCATATCCCAGCCTGCCAGCCCCTTCAGGGTATTGCGGATCTGCTTTTTCATGTCCGGATGAATTTCCTTTTTCTCCTTCCAGATAGGGCTGGCCAGAATGGTACTGAGCATGGGGTCGGCAAACAGTGCGCGGGTCCATTGTCTGGCCAGATCTTCACTACTGTCTCCCGCCAGTTCGGCATTAAGATAGTCAAAAACCCCCACCTTCGCCGGTGTTTCAAAACCGGCACTGCTGGCCCCGGCATTGCGCTCATTAATACGCTGGATAAACAGATCCAGTTGCCGCAGGAACTCAGCCTGTTCCACACGGCCTTCTTTTTCTTTGGCCAGCAGTCGGTTGAGTTCCTCCTGCAACTGGCCATAAAAGCCGGGGTTCTTCTGCAGGCCTGTGCGGATGGTTTCCTTAAGCTGATTCTTTTTGCGCAGTGCCAGGCTGCCGGCACCTTGTAGCCGCTTTAGCCGATCCATCTCTTTGGTGTCGAAGATCGAGACCTCTTTGCACAACAGACTGCGGACTTCATCGGCTTCCACATGGTCGTCGAGCAGTTGCTGGAGCAGGGCGGATTCCAGCTGGTTCAGCGGGCCTTTGTAAGCCGCCTGTGGCAACTTGTTGCGCAGCGCCATTTTGATTTCGCCCAGAGTTTTGAAGTAGGGCTTATAACGGGCGCCGCGCTCATCCGGCAGCACGACATCCAGTCGTTTATTAAACTCGGTAAAGGCCGCCAGAAAGTCTTCCACCGCATCCAGTCGTTTATCCGGGTCAAGCCACAGGTCGGCATCGGTCTTATAAGCTTCCGGTGCTTTTATCAAATCATGCTTTTTCGGCAGCAGCGACAGCACTTTCTGCAGTGCCGCTTCCAGCTTCGGCAGCTCGCTGTTGATGTCCGTCCATATCTGCTCCTGTTGAACGTCGCCACCGTAAATCTCCAGGGCATGGTCGAGGGCATCAACAACGCCGTAATAGTCTATGATGTACCCGGCATTCTTGCCTTTACGGGTCCGGTTTACCCGGGCGATGGCCTGCAGCAGCGTGTGCTCCTTCAACGGCTTGTCCAGATAGAGGGTGCTGACGATGGGCGCATCCCAGCCGGTCAGTAGCATATCGGAGACAATCAGCAGCCCGATATTGTTGAACCGGGTTTCCTGATCGGTGTTCTGCGCTTCATCACCGTAGGTTTTTTTAAACAGTTCGTTGACCAGTTGGGGGATTTCATCAGAGGGCACAGCCACCGGGGTTTTGCCTGCCTTCTGTTCGGCCCGCACCCGTTCTTCAATGGTTTGCAGCGGTTTGTTGACCTGATAGATGGCGGCAGCTTCCTGCACCTGGTCAACACCGGTGCGACTATCGGTCATGCTGCCGAGGGAAATCACCACCCGGCTCTCAAAGGTTGCCTGCCCGGTTGCCTGCCGCTCCGCCATTATGGCATCCAGGGTATCTTTGTAGCGCACCGCCATCTCCCGGCCATTGCACACCAACAGGCCTTTAAAGCCCCGTGGTTTAACACTGGTGAGAAAATGTTCCACCAGATGCCGGGCATTCTCGCTGATGCGACCTTTCGCCGAGCGTCGTCTTTTCAGCAGTTCCTGTCGCAGCTTTGCCTGACGGCCTTCGTCTACTTTGCCGAACTGCTTTTTAAAGGCGGCATCCAGTTCCGCTTTCACCGTCTGCTCGCTGATGCCTTCCAGGTACTTGATGGGCAGGGTTGCACCATCGGCCACGGCTTCATCCAGCCGGTAGGTGTCGATGTAGTCACCAGCCCCGAATTCGCTCAGGGTATTGCGGTCTTTCTTCGAGATGGGGGGTACCGGTAAAGGCGACAAACTTGGCCTTGGGTAAGCTGGCGCGCATAAACGCTGCCAGAAACCCGTACTGGCTGCGATGGGCTTCATCCACCATGACGTAGAAATTAGGTTTGTTGCTCAGTACCCGAAAGTCCACTGCCTCACGGCTTTGCTCCGCCCATTTGGGTGGCAGGGGATTGCCGTTATTGTCTAACACGCCAAACTGACTGTTTTTGTCCGTACAGATGAAAAACTGGCCGTCCTGATGGATGCGGCGCACCCTGGTTCGGTTTAACCCATTCTCCGCCTCTTCATCGTCGGCTGAGGCTGGTGTTAGCGGTTTGCCATCCCGTTCCTGAAACTTCTGGACAGTGCTGGTGAAAATGCCGCCATAATCGTTGGAAAGCATCTGTTCCAGTCCCGCCACCGAAGGCGCTTTCATCGGGCTCAGGCCGATATTGCGAAAGGTGTTACTGATCTGCCGGTCCAGGTCAGTACGGTCGGTAAGTACAAGGATACTGGGGTTACCCAGGCCGGTGCTCGGTGCCCGCAGCAATCGCGCCAGATACGCCATGGTCAGTGATTTGCCGCTGCCCTGAGTATGCCAGACTACACCCCCTTTATCGTCTTTGGTCAGTCGCGTTAAGGCTTTGTTGACCGCCCGCCACTGCTGATAGCGGGGCAGCTTTTTCAGGGTGCGGCCATCCTCCAGTTCAAACAGCACAAAATGGCTGACCAGTTGCAGAAAGCGGGAGGGTTCAAACAACGCCCAGAGCAGGCGCTGCTGTTCGGTGATTGGCTCATCGCTAAGGGCACTAACCCGCTGTTCTTCTTCTGGCTCAAGACGATAACGGAGGTAGAAGGCTTCCGGCGTAAAGATCGCTCCGTACAATCCTTCATTGCGGTTAATGGCCACGCAGACCTGATTGTAGAGAAAGTGGCGGGGGTGGCTGTTCTGGTAGCTCAGTAACTGCTGAATGCCCTGACTGATCTTAACGTGGCTGGCCTTGCATTCGATAATGGCCAGCGGGACGCCATTGATAAACAACAGCAGGTCCGGCTTGAACCGGTCACCCTCACTGTTGCTGCCCACGTATTGATCCACCACATGAAAGGTGTTGTCTAACACGTTGTCAGGGTTGAAAAAACGAACACTGCGAAGGCGGCCATCATTGTCTTTAATCTGAATATTGCCCTGATGGACGACGTTCTGCCAGAACGATTCGTTAGCGGCCATCAGCGGCTCGGAAGAAGCACCGGCAGAGGCAAACCCGGCGCCGAACTGGCGCAGCTCCCGCAGTGCCGTTTCCACACTGCCACTCACATCGGCAAGCCAGGGGTTCAGGGCCAGCAGGCGATCACGGAGAATATCGGTCAGCAGGGGCGGCAGGTGGCGGTGTTCCTGTTGCAGGCCAACGAACTTGCCGGGCAGATGGGTATAGCCCAGGGTTTCCAGCCAGTGGATGGCGGGGCGTTCTACGCCTGTCAGCTCCGGAGCGCTGCTTTGTCTGTCGACATCCATTATTTTTCATCCTGTTTTCCGAGCCAGGCTCGGGCGCTGCGACTGGCCTGCTGCAGACGATGCTCCAATGCTTCTTTGGATGGTATAGCGGTCAGGTAGTCCGCCACATGGATGCCGCTTTTATCCAGTTCCAGCAGTTCCACCTCGGGATCGTTCTTTCCACTGCAAAGGATAATGCCCAGCGGAGGGTTTTCATCGGGTTCCTGTTCGTATTTCGCCAGCCAGCGCAGGTAGAGTTCCATCTGCCCCTTGTACTCCGCTTTGAACCGGCCCACCTTTAAGTCAACTGCCACCAGGCGTTTGAGCTTGCGGTTGTAGAAGAGCAGGTCGATGTAAAAATCGTCATTGCCGATCTGGATGCGATGCTGGCGACCGATAAAGGTGAAGCCCGTACCCAGCTCCAGCAGAAACTGTTGGATATCCCGGAGAATGGCGTCTTCCAGGTCTTTTTCCAGCCAGGTGTCATTGAGTTTCAGAAAGTCCAGAACGTAAGGGTCTTTGAGTACCATGCCCTCATTAAACCGGCCTTGTTCCCGTAACATGGTGAGTTCTTTGACGATGGTCATCTCCGGCTTTCTGGAGATGGCCGTTCTTTCAAACAGCAGTTTGTCGATGCGGTCATCCAGAGTACGCACAGACCACCGTTCCTGAATGGCCATGGTCTGGTAAAAATCCCGTTTCAGCGAGTCGTCAACCGCAAGCAGCAGTACAAAGTGGCTCCAGCTCAATTGTGCAGACAGTGTCTGCACAATCTGCTGATCGGGGTACAGTTCGGCAAAGCGTACCATCTGGGCCAGGTTCCGTTTGGACCAGCCCCGGCCAAAATCAGCGGTAAGTTGTCTGGCCAGGTCGGCAATCACCTGCTTGCCGTATTCGGCCCGCTCGCCGTTCAGCACCTCCGAATGAATGCGCTGCCCCACCTGCCAGTAGAGCAGGGTGAGTTCGGCATTAACGGCCACCGCAGCCCGCTGGCGGGCGGACTGGATCAGCTCTTTCACTTCACCAAGCAATTGCGGGTTGTCAGGTGATGACGGCGGTGCGCTTTGGGTCATTGGCAGCTGGACTCCTGTTCTGTGGTTACCCGGAGCTGGCCGGTGAGCAGTTTTTGCATCAGGCCTTTTTTGAGGTGTTGGGTTTGGTTTTTTTTCCGTGAGAGGTGATCAATTTTCCGGTTGACGGAGGTTAACACCGCCATGATTTGACGTTGTTCTTCAAGAGGTGGAAGTAGAACCGAAAAAGCTTTGAGCTGTGAAGAGTTGATGCTGGCCAGGTTGGTGGTTTGTTTGGCACAGCTTAGAAAGTATTTCTTACCGAGTTCACTACCTGACAGGCTGGATAGGTAGCTTGGAAGAAGCCTGCTGGCATTGCACCGTACTGCAAAAACATGATTCTGATGTAAACATGGTGCTATTTGTCCAGACCAGATGTCGCCACGACCCAACTTGTCCAGATCGCCACCTTCAGTCATAAGAACATCGCCTGGCTGGAGCAAGTAACGATCAATCTGTGATCGTTCAATATCGATTAGTTTGATTTCGTTAAGATCCAGATAGCCATCTTTTACGTTTGCGACGCGCAGATAAGGCAGTGAGATTGGGTCTTTCAGGTTTGTTTTACCCTTGGCTACACCGGTTCTGACAGTTGCCAAGTCAAAAAGCGGAATGATATCCCACCCAGCCGGAATCCTCCCAAGCTCGCTATCCTTGAACTCGGTATGGGGCTGCCAGTGACCGTTTGCATCTCGGGTGCCTATGCCCTGGGAAAAGAGTCGTTGCATCAGCCCTTTCTTCAGGGTGCGGGTGGCGGTGATTTTCCGGTCGATCAGGTCCAGCTTGTTATCGACGGCGGAAAGGATGCTGGCGATTTTTTGTTGTTCGCAACGAGGTGGAACAGGGATTTGAAATGCCTTGATTCTTGTTAAAGCAAGTTTAGGTTGCGCGTTGTTTGTGGATTCAGCACTAATAAGGTTTTGAATTATCTCGGATGATAATACGTAATAAAGAAAGCCTTGTGATATACGGATATTAGTTATTTTGTTTGCGTTTTCAGTAAGGTTGGCACCGTCTAATGATTCAGGAACAAACCCAATAATCCCTAACGTGCCAGCAACGGAAATGAAAAGGTCATTACGAGAAATCGTATATTGGGCTATTTTTTTTTGGATATGTTCAGGTACGTAGCGTATGTCGTCTAAACAAACACCACCGTTAACCATGTCACTTACTCTGATATATGGATAAGGTGTTGGCTGATCAACTAGCAATTCACCTTTTGGTAGTCGCTTACCGCCTTTAACGTCAGCAATATCTCCTATGGTAGCTATTTGCCAGTCACAGGGTATTTCTAAAACTGGATGTATTTTTAATTCAGAAGGTTGTGCCATCACGCTACCTCGACCTGTGACTCGTTCCCACGGCCACGGTCCCCCGTGGGAATGCCTACCGGACTTTCCTGAAATGACGCGGAGAACATTAGGGTCTGAGGCTTTGCGGTATTGGGTATGCATTCCCACGCAGAGCATGGGAACGAGGAGTAACCAGTAGGTAATGCGGCAACCATCACGCCACCTCCACAGCTGGATTCCCGCCTTCGCGGGAATGACGGGAAGGCGTAAGGCCAAGCTCCGTCAGATAACCATCTAACTCAGTATCCACAGCCACCATCTGCCGATCCAAGTCAGCCAGCTCCGTCAGCACAGCGGGAATATCCACCTGATCTTCCGGTTCAGAGGTGTCGATATAACGGGCAATATTCAGGTTGTAATCGTTGGCGGCGATCTCATCCATATCGACGATACGACAATATTTGTCTTCATCGGTCTGCTGTTCAACCGCTGCCGTGTAAGCCCCGTGAATATGGTCGATATCCTGCACCCGCAGGCTGTTCTGGTTCTTGCCTTCGTGAAATTCACGGCTGGCGTCGATAAAGATCACCTTATTCTTCAGCGTCGCTGGTTTCTGCTTGTTGATGACCAGGATACAGGCCGGAATGCCGGTGTTGTAGAACAGCGCAGAAGGCAGGCCGATCACCGCTTCAATACGGTCGCCGGGCAGTTTGCTGTTGCCCGCCAGCAGACCGGTGCGGATTTTCCCTTCTTCACCACCCCGGAACAGCACACCGTGGGGCAGCACGACACCCAGGCGACCGTTGTCTTTCAGGCTGGCCAGCATGTGCTGCACAAAGGCCAAATCGGCGTAACCCCTGGGCGGGATGCCGTAGCCCAGACGACCGTAAGGGTCGCTCAGGTCTTTCTTATAGTTGGGGGCGACTTCTTGCTCTTTGCCGTCTTTGCCCACTTTCGTTTTCAGGTTCACTTCCAGCGGTGTCCACCACTGCTTGGCGGAAAACGGCGGATTGGCGATCACCCGGTCAAAGGTTTTCAGGCTGCGGTCACCGTCTTTATGGAGCGGCCTGACCAGGGTGTCGCCCCGTTCCAGAAACGCTTCCATGTTGTGCAGGTACAGGTTCAGTTTGCCAATGGCCCAGGTGCCGAGGTTCTTTTCCTGACCGTAAAGGGCGATGTTCGGCGTGGTGGCCGTGAGTTTACCGCCGGGCAGTTCTGCCACATGGTGGGCGCTCTCGACCAGCATACCGCCGCAGCCGCAGGTGGGGTCGTAAACGGTCTGCCCCGGTTGCGGGTCAAGCAGGCGCACCAGCAACTGTACCACCGGCTTCGGCGTGTAGAATTCGCCGCCTTTTTTACCGGCGTCGTCGGCGAATTTGGCGATCAGGTATTCGTAGGCATCGCCCAGCATATCCGCCTTGTACAGACTGCCGTTGCCCAGATGGTATTTGTTGAAGTGGCGCAGCAGCCGTTCCAGCAGTTTGTCGCCCAGCTTTTTTTTGTCACCGAAGCTGGTGGCGGTGAGTACACCTTCAAGGTACGGATTCCGGGCTTCGATTTCGCCAAAGGCTTCGTCGATGTATTCGCCGATATGCTGGGTGTGCTTGATGATGTAATCCCAGCGAGCTTCTTCCGGTACGTAGTGGCGACCGTCTTCCTTCTCTTCCTCGATGGCCTCATCCCGGGAACAGCCCTCTTCTTCCATGATGGCGGCGATGCGTTCTTCAAAGACGTCGTTATACCGCTTCAGGAAGATCAGGCCGAATATGTAGTTCTTGAAATCGGAGCTGTCGATGGAACCGCGCATGATATTGGCGGATTCCCACAGCCAGCTTTCCAGGGTGTCGAGGGTGAGCTTTTGTGACATTGACGTAACCGGTAGCGGGGCAGGGCGCGGGCTGGAGGTGCCCTGTGCGGTGTGTGCCCGTGAATAAATACTGGGCGTTAGGTTACCGTAAAGGGGGAATAAGGGGTATAGGGGGATTCTGGTTTATATCGTCGTATAAGGATCAGGGGATTGTCCTTAGTGGATGTTATCTGATATTAAATTGCTGCTGCTAAACAAATGAGGTAATGAGGAATGGATAATAATAAAAAGGAAATACAGAGCCTTGATGAGCTAAAGGAGCTTGCTCGTTGGTTTAGTGTTGAGGACTATACATATAGACGAAAACCATCATTGATTTGGTTAGCAGGTGCACTGGAAAAGAGGCTCCGTCTAAGAAACTTGAAGGATATGAATGCCAGAAGGACGTCGTTCTTGATAGATCATTTATTTCAAATCGGATTCCTGAAGGGGTGTCACCGGGACAAGAAATCCTCAAGTGATTCTTTGGATAAGTCGAACCGTTGGAATATCTTAACAACTGCTTTTGGGAGTAATCCTTTTAAGTGTAATGACTCATCTGACGACCGTTTTTCTTCTGATTGTTTTCAACAAGCAATTTTTGATCAATTCAGGCTTTCCCCTGATCCAGCGTCCCCTTTAAGCTGTATGGATGACTCTACTGTCAGACCGATGAGAAAGTCCGATGCTGAACGTGTATTTAAGAAGGCAGAGGAGGAAGGAGTTGATCCGAATCAAGAGTATCGGTTTGACGATATTGGTATTGCTAATAAAACAGAAATGCATTCTGTTACAGATATCACAATGGAAGATCAAATCCTGGTTGATGATTTTTTGTTCAAGGTGCATCAGTACAGACGGCGTTATTCAATCGGTGTGAAACCACCAGCCAAACCGGTGCGGGCATCAAATATCGATAAAATAATTCGATGGCGTATTCTGGCATACATTGACTTCTTGCTATGGAAGGAAATGGAGGGGATAGAGGTCAGTTCCCACGTGGCTGTAATTTTTTTGTATCCACAGTATGAATTTGACTCAAAGGCTTTGGAGGGAAAAATTGATAGCCTTGCTACCGCAGCCCTTGACCCAGTGTTTATTTCCAACCTCAGGGCGCAAGGCCTAAAGGAACAGCGTGAGGCTGAAGATTTTATTGGATACGTTGGGGATCTGGAATGCATTGACATAGATTCTTAGCCTGAATTTGTCAAAGAGATTGAATGTCAAGAAATAAAAAAAAATAAAATTTCTCGACGGTTTTTTTTAAATTTTTATCTGCTTCTCTTCGGGTGCTCTGCCTGCATAAGATGTTTCTGACTCGTAACAAAAGAGCAGGAAGCTTTATGAAGAGAGAACCCCCAAAACACCCCACCTTCCTAAGAAAAGGCAAGGTGGTGGATATTACCGGCCTGTCGCCTTCCACCCTGGAAAGGCTGATCAAACAGGGCCTGTTCCCGAAACCAACCTATCTGCACGATAAGTCCCGCATCCCGCTCTGGCTGGATGAAGTGGTCTACCAGTGGATGCGTGATCTGGCGGATCAGAATTAAGGGGCAGCCATGGCGCTGAGTCGGCAGAAAAGTAAAGGTCGCCGGGATGGCTATAAGTTTTTCGCACTGCCCTATGCCGTAATTGAAAGCCCGAATTTTCAAAAGTTGTCTGGCAGTGCGGCCAAGCTGTTGGTGCAGATGGGATACCAACTTCGATTTCAGAAAGGAGGTACCAAAAACAACGGCGACCTGTGTGTGAGCTGGTCAGTAATGAAGGATCAGGGATGGCGTTCCAGGGATACCCTGCAACGTGCCCGGAATGAGCTGCTGTACTACGGCTTTATCGAGCAGACCCGGATGGGGCTGGCGATGGTCAAGGGTAAGCCTCATCTCTATGCACTGACCTTTCTGGCCATTGATGAGTGCGGTGGCAAGCTGGAGGTCGCGGCTACACGGGTGCCATCGGGTAAATGGAAAGAAGAGCGGGCGTTGTATAAACCGCCCGGTAGAGCAAATACCTGAACTATCACATTCGGCCAGTTGGCGCTGGCTGAACCTAACTAATGCCATTCAGGCAAGGAGCCATTATGACGGCTTTGATTGAAATTGAACACCCATCAGGGGGGAAGGTCCGCGTGGCAGTGATGTCGCTGCAGACCTGTGAAGTTTATTACGAGGCTGAGCCGATCCTCAAAGCAATGGATTTTCCTGATTACGAGAACATCTTCAGGCGGCTATGCAGGGGCCCTATTCGACTGGATGACCTGGACGAGTCGGTTGTTGTGATTCCGGCCAGCGATGTAAGGCGGCTGCTCAGTCACTGCTTTGATGTGGCGGCAGAACACCTTGGACGATGGTTACTGGACGATGCCCGACGGGAAGCGTTGCACCGGGCACGACAGCTTTATCTGTTTTGATTTGAACAACCCCGGAATCCGGTCTCGTATAAGGGCAGATTTCGGTCTCTATGGCCATTTTGAACGGTGATACAGGCCAATAGATACCAGAAATCGGGGCGTATTTACCCTGTGGCGACCGACCTATTAGACCGGATATCGGGGAACTTCTTAGATATACCACTGGATATAAGATTTACAGGCATTAAAGGCCAGGGAGCTATGGCTATGGAAGAAGCGTTACTGCTTAGTGAAGATGAAGTGGAGGATATCACCGGCTATCAAAAACCAAAACGTCAGCTAAGGGCGCTGGAGCAGTTGGGGATTCGTGCCAAACAGAATGCCCGTGGTCGGGTGGTGGTCTCCCGTCGCCATGCAGAGCGGGTATTGGCGGGTACTGACCAGAAGTCGTCCGTATCGGCGGTGCCTGACTTTGGCTGGATGGACGATTAATGCAAGAGGAGCGCACGATGAGCATGACCAAAAAAATGAAAGAGGCTTTCTGGCAGGACATTGTTCTCAGGCAGGTGAGCCAGAATGGGCGGTTTCTGGCGCTGTATCTGTTGAACTGCCCCCACGGTAACAGCCTGGGTGTTTTTTCGCTGACAGAGGCCTATGCGCTGGCTGACCTGCAGTGGGATCGTCCGGTACTGATGACCGCTCTTGAGGAGCTTAAAGGTATTGGCTTCCTGGATTACTGCGCTGGTGGTCTCTGGATCAGCCTGCTGGGGTATCAGCAGTTCTCGCCAGCGGCCAATGGCAAGCAGCTGGAAGGGCGTATCCGCCAGCTGGAAAGGCTGCCTGCACTGAATCTTACTATTGAGCCGATAGTGCGGTTGCTGAAGTTATCGGCGCATGCCTGCTTTACCAACCATATGGCGTATATCAGCCGTATTGATGCCGTATATATACGCTATACCGGGCGCGGCAGGGCATGATGATTCGACAATAACCCCGGCAAGGTTGAATAACCGTGCTATTACATCAAGGCCGGACGCTTATTCTCCGGCCTTTTTTAATGAACCTGAAGGACACTTTATGACAAAAATGCAAAAACTCTGTAAGCGGGTTTACTGGTACCGTAAGAAGTGGCAGTTCAGGCCCGCTGCCCATCACAAGCAGGCATTGAAAAAAATGGATCTGCCCACCGGCTGGGTTGCGTTGAGTGCCGATGATGATCAGGCCCTGAAAGCGCTGGGTGAGCTGCTCGATCGGATTGATCAACACTCTGGCCTGATGACGGGCATGAAGCGGCTGTTTGATCGTTATGAGCAAGAGGTGGTACCTGCCCTTGGGGCTCGTACCCAGAAAGACAAGAAAGACCATCTGAAACGGTTACGACGTACCTTTGGCCATATGGAGCCAGATCAGATTACTACCGCTATGGTGCAGGCTTATGTGGATCGCCGGGGTAAGAGCAGCCACAGTCAGGCGAACCAGGAGGCCAGTACCCTGAGCCAGTCCCTGAGACGTGCCAGAGTCTGGGGCATGATGAATGGGGCTAATCCTGTGGACGGTATTATCCGGTTTCAATTGAAGGCCAGAGAGCGATTGCCGACGCTGGCGGAACTGATGGTATTCAAGCAGCATGCTGTTCCTTTTATTGCGGCCTATACCGACCTGAAGCTGGAGATCGGTCTTCGTCAGGAGGATTTGCTGAACCTGAACATGAAAGAGCATTTCTTTGATGATGGCATCCGGGTGCGGACGGGAAAAACGGGCAAACGGCTTTTCTTTCCGTGGACGGATCACCTTCGTTCGGTAGTGGCGAGAATTCGTTCATTCAATAAGGTAGACAGTGATTACCTGATGTGCGGTCCTGATGGTAAAGCATTAAAAAAAGGGACCTTCAGTGACCGCTGGAAGCGGAGTATGGCCAGGGCGCTGTCTGCTAAAGAAGAACCGCTGCTTGAACGTTTTCATGAACATGACATTCGTGCCACTCATGCCACGCTGGTGGAGGAGAAAGCAGGTGTTGAAACCGCATCTCTGAATCTGGGGCATGACAACCTGAAGACTACCCGCATGTATTTGCGGGGTAAAAAGTATGAGCGTACAACACCGTTTTCAGAGGTGGTAAACGACAGGATTTAAGGTTTTCCTCCAAAGGGGCAAAACTGGCCCAGTTTCACAGTACGATTGTTCTGTAGGTCTCAATGACCGGTTATTAAGGCTCTTCGTCGTTTCATATGGATTTCAGGATATCCGCCACAGGGCTGGCTATCAGGTAAATCATCGTGATAAAAGTCCCTGTATTACGGTAACCTTTTGCCCTTGCCCTGGCTGCCTGAAACAGACTGTTCAGCCCTTCCATTCGTGCATTGGTATACGTCGAATACCAGCGTTGCAGAATCTTATCAGCATGACGTTCAACCGTTTCCAAAGCTTTGCGTACCGGCTCCAGGATTTCTATGTATCCCAACTCCTTCCGTGCATAACCGATGAAATGACTAAGTCGCCAGCGGGCTGCCCTGATGGTTTCAGCTTTACGGATCCAGCGTAGCTTTTCCTTGATCTTCCAGGCCGTGCCTGTATGTAAGTCACTGGTCTCCAGTTCTGCAAGTGCTTCAACTTGTTTCTCTGTCAATGGCCCGTCTGCGTTCTTCAGAATCGCCCAGCGAAGCTCTTTCGGCAGGTGTTGTAACTTACGCTCAGCCTTACGCACGTCGTCTAATGCCGTGGTAAACAATTGCACAACATGAAACCAGTCAATGGTCACATTGGCATTGGGGAGTTCTTCTTTCGTTGCGGCCAGGAAAGCTTTGGACATATCACAAACCACCTCCAGAATATTTTCTGCCTTGCCCTGATGCTCTTCGAGAAAGGTCTTGAAATCCCTGACTGTCTGCTTGCCTTTGCCGGGCGTCGCGAACAACACCGGCTTATCCGAACGATCCATGTCGATGAATACGGTAACGTAGTTATGACCTCGTTTTGAGGCTGTTTCATCAAGACCGATGGCTTTCAGCTCAGCGAAGTTCATCTCAAGCAGCGCTCTGCTGACGTAGTGCTTGATAACCCGCCAGATACGTTTATCCGCGACACCAATGTACTCTGCACAGGCCTTGACGGGCATTTCACGAGCCAACATCAACAGAGCCTGTTCAAATAAAAGTGTGAACTTGCTGCCTTCTCTGGCCCAGGGTACATGAATACGACGTATACCGTGTTCTTCACAGTTGGTCCGAGGGACATTTGCAGTAATGAAGCAGTGGTGCTGGAAGAAATTCAGGTGTCGCCAGGTGAGTTCTTTGAAGTCATGTGCAGGGCAGGCCTTGCCACAGCAGGGGCATGGATAGAGGCTGCCACGATCAGCAGCCACCTTGAGCGTAAGGGTACTGGGTTTGGTTGAAGTATCCAGATGCTGACTCACCAGTTTCCATGGAAATTGTAAGCCGAGGCCGAGTATAAAAATCTGATTTCCATCCATGGGCAGGACACTTCTTCTGAGGTGAAAAAAAGAAGGGTCTTTTACAGAAATTTGATTACAAAATCCACATCAAAGGACGAGGAGCCGTTATTAACAATGGAGAAAAAGCTGTTAATTGAACAGATGTTCCGGGGCAAAGTTTCACAAGTGTGAAATTTTCGACCGTTTCACAGTGCATTTTTAGAGCAGGAGATCAGAAGATAATGACTTGTCAAACAGGAGAAATAAGAAGTGGCGGAGGGACAGGGATTCGAACCCTGGGTAGGCTATTAACCTACGCTGGTTTTCAAGACCAGTGCATTCAACCGCTCTGCCATCCCTCCAAAGGATTTTTTTCTATCGCAGTATGCATTAGAAAAAGTGCAGAAATGGCGGAGGGACAGGGATTCGAACCCTGGGTGGGCTATTAACCCACGCCGGTTTTCAAGACCGGTGCTTTCAACCGCTCAGCCATCCCTCCGCGACGTGGCAATAGTACCTGAAATCAGAATTCTGTCAACGTCTTGATAATTGGTAATCTTTTTCTATGCTCCGAGCTCAAGGCTTGGCGATATAGCCGATGGCTTTCAGGTATGGAAAATGTCAGGAATTGTTTAAAACTATAGCCCCAGTAAATGGGTCTGATATAATGATTGGTATTACATCTATATAGAGGAATGACAAAGATGGACCGCAAACCCGTGATGACTGCTGCTTCTACCAGCCTGGGTGCAGGCGTTGAAATCAATAAGGTTCTTCGCAATACCTACATGCTTTTGGGCATGACTTTGCTGTTCAGTGCTGCCACTGCAGGCGTTGCCATGGCTCTGCAAATCAGCCAAATGACTGCACTGGTGCTCTCTCTGGTAGGTTTTGGCCTGTTGTTTGTTGTTAATAAGACTGCCGACTCTGCCAAGGGTATTGTGGCCGTATTTGCCTTTACCGGCGTGCTTGGTGCCGCGTTGGGACCCATGCTGAACCATTATCTGGGAATGGTTAATGGTCCTTCGCTGATTATGCAGGCGCTGGGCGGAACTGCAGTGGTGTTCTTTGCCTTGTCCGCTTATGTCCTGACCACACGTAAGGACTTCTCTTTCATGGGCGGCTTCCTGATGGTCGGCCTGATTGTGGCTGTGGTTGCCAGTATTGCCCTGATGTTCTTTAACGTTCCAGCAGCAAGCATGGCACTGTCTGCCCTTATTGTTCTGCTGATGTCAGGTTTTATCCTGTTCGACACCAGCCGGATTATCCACGGTGGTGAGACTAACTACATTCGTGCCACTGTGTCGCTTTATCTGGACATTTATAACCTCTTTACTGCTCTCCTTCATCTGCTGGGCGCTACCAGTGACGATTGATTGCTAAACAGACTTATCTCGGGCCCCGCCAATTGGCGGGGCTTTTTTATGGTTTCATAAATCTGGCTGATAATGTTTTCTGTTAAGATGAATTAGTTCCAGATTGACTTAATCAAAGGTTACCGTTATGAAGTTTGCATTGGCCGTATACGGAGCTCCGGCCAACAGTCAGGCTCCCCAGAGTGCGCTGCATTTTGCCAGGGCTGTGGTGGCTCAGGGGCATGAAATTGTCAGACTGTTCTTTTATCAGGACGGCGTGAATACCGCGACGGCGATCGCCCAGCCACCTCAGGATGAGTCCAATCTGCCCAATGAGTGGCAGGCGTTTATCCAGGAGCATGAACTGGATGCCGTGGTTTGCATTGCAGCGGCATTGCGAAGGGGGGTGGTTGACCAGGCAGAAGCTGAGCGCTATCAGCTGCCTAGCCATAATCTCCGCGCCGGTTATGAACTGTCAGGGCTTGGGCAGTTACTGGATGGGGCTCTTATGGCTGATCGACTTATTACCTTTGGAGCTTGATATGAGCCAATCAGTCTGCATTATTTCTACACGGGCACCTTATAGCGGCCAGGCAGCCAGGGAAGCGCTTGATGCCGCACTGGTTTCTGCTTCCTACGAGATTCCAACCAGTCTTTTGCTGATGGGGGATGGGGTTTTTCAGTTACTGAAGGGGCAGGAGGCCAGTGATATTCCCCGTAAGAATCTTTCGGCCATGCTGCAAGTGCTGCCTCTATACGGCATAGAGACCATCCATGTAGATCAGGTTTCTCTGGATGAGCGTAGTCTGAATGTCGCAGACCTTCATGATGCAATAACGATTCTGGGTCAGGGGGAGTTGCCTCTGTTTATCCAGAAGCATTCAAAGGCCCTTAATTTCTGATGAAAACACTGCATACCGTAAATAAGTCTGGCCAGCCTATGGCGTTTTGTCTTCGGGCTGTTGCTGCTGGGGATTCTGTATTGCTGATTGAGGACGGTGTTTATGAGCTGCTCTCATCTGGCAAGAAGATCGAAGCGCTACCTGATAACTGTTCGCTGTTTGTACTGAATGTTGATGCAAGGGCGCGTGGTGTTTCTTTGCCTGAACACATTAAAGCCATTGGTTATGACGATTTTGTCGCTCTGTCTGTTGATCATGACAACGTGTTGTCATGGTTTTGAGTTATATTATACAATCATATATCTTGAGATAAACTAATCAGCAGGCATTACCTGTAGCAGCCCAACCACTGAACTTTTTTCAGTACTGCTGAAAAACAGTTTATTATCTTTACTGATTATCTCTTTGATGTTGTCAGCTTCCGAGGAATACCATTTGAAAGCACCTGTTGCTCCTAAAATTCCGCACTCAATTGTTCAGCATGGGCAGACTCGTATTGATGAGTATCACTGGTTGAGGGATGAGCACTGGTTGAGGGATGAGCACTGGCAGAAAATCGTGGCAGGGGATCTGGATTTTAAAAATCCGGAGATTCTGGAGTATCTGAAAGCTGAAAGTGCCTATAAAGATGCTCAAATGGAGGATAGTAAGGCTGTTCAGGAGCATCTCTATCAGGAGATTTTGTCTCGGATTAAAGAAGACTATCAGTCCTGGCCGGTTAAAAAAGGCGACTTTCTCTATTACTACCGGGAAGAAAAGGGCAAAAACTATCCGATTCTCTGTCGCCGCAAAGCCACAATGGATGCACCTGAAGAGATCTGTGTGGATGTTAACCGGGAGGCAGATGGGAAAGACCTTTATATGTTTGGTCCTTCTGTAACCAACCGTGCAAACTCTTTTCTGGCTTATGGCTATAACCTTACCGGCTCCATGGAGCGAACCATTCGGGTCAGAAACCTGCAGACTGGGCTGGATAGCGAATGGTCTTTCCATAACAGTACCGGTTCGATCCTGTGGGTTGATGATGAGCATCTGCTGGTTGTTGAGCGTGATGAGCAGGCTCGTGGTAAAAATGTCTACAAGGTAAATATTCATCAGGGGCCTGAACAGAAAGTTCTGGTTTTCTCAAAGCCTGATGAGTTTGACGGGATGTTCCTGTCTCTGGCAGAAACCACCGATCATGAATATGTCATGGTTTACCTTAACAGTGGCTCCAGTCAGGTTGTTTATGTTTCACCTCGCTCTTCCATAGACTTCCGTCTTTTCGCCCATGGTACGGACGATGTGGTTTTTAATCTGGACCACTTCAGAAATGATTTTTATATTCTGACCAATATTGATGGTGCCAATAACTTTCAACTGTTTAAAACACCGGTAAGCCAGTGGGATCAAAAACAAGTGGCAGCTGATTCAGGCCGAGAGCGACAGCATCAGCCTTACCGATATTCATTTCTACAGCCATTATCTGATTATCGAGCAGAAAAATAACGAGAGAGCGCTTGATGAGCTCGTGGTTCAGGACATGGGCTCAGGGCAAAAAGATCGGGTATCCATGCCTGATGAAGCCTATGAACTGGATTTCTCCGGTGACTGGGATCATAACGCTACCCGGGTTCGTCTGGATTATTCCTCTCCCATAAGGCCCAGTACCGTTCTTGAGCTTGATCTGACAACCGTTCAAACGACAGCGGTATATACCCGCGAGACACCTAACTTTGACCCGGATAAATATGAGGTCAAACGTGAGTATGCCAGTGCCCGCGACGGTGAACGGATACCGGTCACCATTATTCATAGAAAAGGCCTTGTTCAGGATGGTTCTCACCGTGCCCTGGTATACGGCTATGGTTCATACGGTTATGGTATGACGGCTGGTTTTTCTTCAAAGCTGTTCAGTCTGGTTGATCGTGGCTTTGTATACGCAACCGCTCATATTCGTGGTGGTGATGAAAAAGGGTATCAGTGGTATCTCAATGGCAAAATGCGCCATAAGATGAATACGTTTACTGATTTTATTGATGCTACGGAATATCTGGATCGAGCCAGGGGTATACCAGTAAGGGCCAAGTCGCCATCAATGGTGGCAGTGCCGGTGGACTGTTAATGGGGACTGTGACCAACCTGCGTCCAGACTTGTTTGGCTGTGTGATCGCAGATGTCCCTTTTGTGGATGTGATCAATACTATCAGTGATGCTTCTCTGCCACTGACCCCGCCAGAATGGGAAGAGTGGGGGAACCCGGTTGCCAGTGCTGATAATTTTGCCTATATCATGAAGTACTCGCCCTACGACAATGTCCAGTCCATGGATTATCCGCCGATGCTGTTTAATTCCGGTATCTCGGATGAACAGGTGACTTACTGGGAGCCGGCCAAGATGGTGGCACGGTTAAGAGCCTTGAAAACCGATGATAATCTGTTGCTTCTGAACATGAATATGCATGCAGGGCATGCAGGTGCCAGCAAGCGGTATGAGTGGATTGATGAAGAGGCGTTTAATTATGCCTTTATTTTGAAGTGTTTTGGTTTGAACTAGTTTGATTGTATAAATTACAGGGCTGCTTTTTCAGCACAACAGTGACTGGTAGCCCTTCCTGATAAAAACTGAAAAGCGGGAGCTGCCTAATGGGTATGGAAATCACTGCAATCGCCTTTGTAGTACTGATTGCGGTTCTTATAACGACCGGTGTTCGGATGGTGCCACAGGGTTTTAATTACACGGTGGAGCGTTTTGGCAAATACACCAAGACTCTGAGGCCTGGTTTGCATGTGATTGTTCCCGTGATTTGATACCGTCGGGAAAAAAATTAATATGATGGAACAGGTGCTGGACATTCCACCCCAGGAAATTATCAGTGCTGACAATGCACAGGTGACTACGGATGCGGTCTGTTTTTATCTGGTTCAGGATGCGGTGAAAGCATCTTACGAAGTGAATGATTTGGACAGAGCCATGAAAAATCTGGTGATGACCAATATTCGTGCCGTTTTTAGGCTCTATGGAATTGGATGAAATGCTGTCCAACCGCGATCGAATTAACAGTCAGCTGCTGGTCAAGGTTGATGAAGCCACTGATCCCTGGGGTCTTAAAGTTACTCGAATTGAGTTGCTGGATATTGCACCTCCAGCAGACCTGGTAGAGGCAATGGCCAGGCAAATGAAGGCTGAGCGTGAAAAACGTGCTCAGATTCTCGAGGCAGAAGGTGCCCCGTGAAGCAGCCATTAAGGTTGCAGAAGGTGAAAAACAGGCTCAGATTCTGAAGGCCGAGGGTGAGCTGGAAGCTGCCAAGCGTGAAGCTGAAGCCAGGAGAGCGTCTTGCTGAAGCTGAGGCCGTGGCAACTGCGATGGTATCCAAAGCCATTGCTGAGGGTGATCATCGCGCCATTAACTATTTTGTTGCCCAGAAATATGTAGAGGCCCTGACCGATGTGGCATCTGCAGATAACAGCAAGGTTATCATGATGCCTTTGGAGGCCAGCAGTGTCATTGGTTCTATTGCCGGCATTAAGGAGTTGGTGGGTGAAGTAACCAGTAATAAGGCAAGCTGATGGATATAGCTTTTACACTGCAGCCATGGCATTGGCTTATTCCTTGTTTTCCTGTTCCTGGGTGCTGAAGCACTTGGGGCCGGAGGGTTTCTGCTGGGCAGTGCCATTGCCGCGGCAGTGGTCTCTCTCTGGCTCTGGCTGTTGCCGGAGATGGGCTGGCCTGTTCAACTGTTGATTTTTGGTATTGGTAGTTTGCTGTTTACGTTGGCCTACTGGAAGCTGTTCCGAAACGTCAATAATAAGAACGATAGCCCTGAGCTGAATAACCGTGCCCTGCAATTGGTTGGACGAACCATCACGCTTGAGCATGACCTGCCTGCTGGCCAGAGTCGTCTTCAGATTGGCGATACGCTCTGGAAAGTGGAATCTGACCGGAATATATCCCAGGGTTGCAAAGTTTCTGTGACTGGCCATCGGGGGATGGTGTTATTGGTCAGGGAGCAGGTTTAAAGTATAAGGGAGTAAGTCTGTCGATTTTATTGGGGCAGGCATACTCCCTTCTGTTAGCAGCATTTATATCTTTTTAGCCCATCTGGCATCTTCCGGGAAAAGTATTTCCATCTGTTGCAGGGTTGAGACTCCTTTACGCTTTCTTTATGCTTGTCCTCCTTCAATGGGACGATTGTATTTCTTTTTCGGTTCCCCTGATTGATGTCGAGATTTCCAGTCTGATGAGTGCTGGATAGTCAATGTTTTTCACCTTGCAGGATGTTCGAATGCAACCCAGTAATACAACCGAGTCGACGCAATCGAAAGGTCTGGTTGTTCAGTGGCTTTTTGTCGCGCTGATGATCTACCTACTGTTGGTCGCTGTCGGGATGATAGGGTCTGGCTTTAAGTGGGCTTCTGGTGGTGCTGAAGGAGCACGTCAGTTATTTGCTTTTGCCACCAACCCCATAATGGGGCTGGTGGCGGGTGCCCTGGCAACGGCGGTTGTGCAATCATCCAGCACAGTGACTTCTGTTATTGTCGGGCTTGTTGCTGGTGGCTTACCGGTAGCTACGGCCATTCCCATGATTATGGGCGCCAATATTGGTACAACAGTTACCAATACTCTCGTCAGTATGGGGCATATTGGTAAAAAGAAAGAGTTCCGTCGTGCATTTTCGGCGGCCACTGTTCATGATTTTTTTAATCTGATGGCGGTTATGATCTTTCTTCCGCTGGAAATCATGACAGGCTTTCTGGCCAAAGGCTCTGACCTTCTGGCGAACCTGCTGGTGGGCGGTGATACTGTCAGTATCAAAGGATTTAACTTTGTTAAAATAATAACGGCTCCGACAGTGGATCTGTTTAAAGGGCTTTATGGTTCATTACCTGATCTTTGGGCGGGTGTGTGCCTGGCGCTGACAGGGCTTGCTTTTATTTTTATCTCCATTATTTATCTGGGCAAGTTGTTGAAGCACCTTATGGTTGGTAAAGCCAAGCAGATTTTACACAAAGCGGTGGGACGTGGGCCGACAACGGGTATTTTCTCGGGCATGATGATGACCATTGCGGTTCAATCTTCTTCAACCTGCACCAGTTTGATTGTTCCTTTGGCAGGTAATGGTATTTTCAAGCTGAAAGAAATATACCCATTTACCCTGGGTTCCAATATTGGTACCACGATTACAGCGTTGCTGGCAGCAACTGCGGTTCAGGGCGCGATGGGCTTTTTTGCTTTGCAGATAGCATTGGTGCACCTATTGTTTAATGTTTCAGCGGTGCTTTTGATTTACACTATTCCCTTCCTTCGTAATATTCCACCCAAGCTGGCTCGCCGTTTTGCCCAGGTGGCAAGCCGGAATAAATGGATGGTACTGGTCTATGTGGTGGGCGTCTTTTTTATTCTACCCGCTATCCTGATCGCTATTACTGCCTGAGGAGATCATCATGACAACACTTAAGGAATATAAGGCACACAAGAAGGAGCTGAAGGCTCAGATTAAAGAGGTCAAGGCAACGTTAAAACGTCTTGAAAAAGAGCTGGAAGCTGAGCGGCAGGATATGCAGCATGAGGAAGTTGATCACCTGGATGAATATCTAGACAAGGCTGAACCGCATTTTGTTGATGTCAAAAAGCTGGGTGTATCTGCTATTGATGATTTCAAGAAGTCTGTAACGAAGCTGATGAGTTCGATTACGGGTTCCCAAAAGAAATAATCGTCAGCTCTTTGTTAAAATGATGGGTTGAATAAAGCCAGCAATTATTTGCTGGCTTTATTTTGTACCTCATCAATCATGCCTGCAAGCCCTTGACGCTTCCCCAATGTTACTTCAAACCAGGTTTCTTTGGCGTAGCGTGGGAATTCGTAGCGAAGGTAGTAACCATCCTTGTACACCGAGAGGTCAAAACTTCTTGCCAGAACACCGGCAGCAAGAAGAATAAGGAAAACAGCAGAAAGTAATTTATACATGAGAATGCCCCCAAAAAAGTATCATCCATGAAATACTTCAAATTCAGTCTAGCATGATGCGGGGCTTATTGTATTCCGCTGAGGGCAGGCCAGGTGAGATGACTTCACTTCACAATATTCATATTACATGCTTCAACACCAGAAATGACAGCATACCAAGGATAACGGTCATTAATGTGTTTCTTGTGGCCAGAGCAAGTATGACCACAATAATGCCTGCAATCAGGTAATGGTTATCCATAGTCAGGGTGAAATAGTCATCCCGGATAAAAACAATCGGTGCGGCAATCGCTGTTAGCACGGCTGGCGCAGAGAAACTCAACATCTTCTGGACATTCTCACTGAGCTTCAGCGGCAACCAAGGCTCCATCAGAAGAAAACGGCTACCAAAAACCAGGGCCGCAACGGTTAGAAGAATAACCCAGGTATCCATTAATCCTCTCCTTTAGCGGTTGCTTTGGCATATGCAAACGCTGCCAGCATGGCCAGAGGTGCAGAAATCAGTAGTCCAGCCTGAATATGCATCGCCTCACAAATGACAGATGTCACCAGCGCCGTGAGGACACAGACGAGTACAGAGGCATTTTTGATGGTCGGGATGACAAGAGCAATAAAGGTTGCAGCAATGGCGAAATCAAGCCCCAGGGCATCCAGGTTTTCAATGCTTTCTCCGGCAACGATGCCGCCCAGAGTGGCCAGGTTCCAGCCAAGGTAGAAGCACAGTCCTCCACCCAGTGCGTACCAGCGGTCAAAGCGCTTTAGCTGGCCAGGATTGGCAATGGCAAACAGCTCATCAGTTAACAGAAACCCTAGTGCCAGACGCCATCTGAGGGGCAGGGGGCTAATGTTCTTGCGCATAACCATGGAATACAGGAAGTGACGGGATGTGATCAGCAATGCTGAAATAAGGATGCTACTCAATCCGACGCCAGCCTGAATCATTCCCATGATGGCCAGCTGAACGGCACCGGCAAAGATAATGCCGGATAATGCCTGGCTTTGAATGGGGTCAAAACCAGACTCAATGGCCAGCGAGCCGGTCAGAATGCCCCATGGCAGGACGGCGACAGTCAGTGGAATGATTGCTGCAGCACCTTTGAGAAAGGCCCTGAGTTTTTCATTACTATTGGAATATTGAACAACTTCAACCTGATTCATAACAACGCTTGACCTTCACTGGTGTCAGACTCCAGATAAAAAAGGGGAATTCCTATATAGACAGACGATAAGAAGAATAGTTTGTTATGGATGTAAAATAGACCATTTTTGGTCGATTTATACCGTGATACACCTACCACGTTTTTATTCTTGTTCGCCAGAGCAGTAGGATTGTACAAAAACTATTGCCTAATATACCAGCCAGTAAACCACCCGTTGCGATTATTGATTCAGGTGCCAGCCACTTCCAGAGGAAAAGACAGAGAAGCCCTGCAATACAGGGCAGGTAAAAGTGCAGTTTAGGGAGTCTGGGATAGAACAGTGCAACGAACAGGGGGGGAAGCAAAGTTGGCCCCCAGGCTTCGAAAGTTCCCAGCAGTACATCCAGAATATCATTCACCTGCAGGGCAATAATGACAGCACCAGTCCCGATAACCACGGTGGCGATACGTCCCAGCATAAGTTGTTTCCGGTCTGACAAAGGGCTTGTTACCGCAGGCAGCATATCATTGGAAAAAGCAATGGCCGCGGTGTTCAGATAACTGTCACAAGAAGACATGATTGCCGCCAGTAAGCCTGATACGACAAACAGTTTAAGCCAGAATGGCAGTACACTCAGTAAGATGTTGAAGGTGTACTGACTTTCCTGGCCGGGCTTCAACAGATTGGCAATCAGGCCAATCAGGCCAATCAGGCCGCAAAGCAGAATAACGGCAAAAATAACCGCAGCGGTTAATTCCATTGCTTTGCTGGCATCTTGATGACTTCGTGCCATGGTTATCCGCTGGATGGATATTGGAATCAGGGCATCCCCGAACAGGAATCCAAAAAACACAATGAACAGCGTGGGTATTTGCCCGGTAAAACTGCTCTGGATGTTTTGTAAGCGTAATTGCTGATAGGTTGATTCGATGCCTCCAAGAAACCATATCCCCCAAATGGTCAGTGCGATCAATGATAGCAGCAGGATGATTGCCTGGATGACATCAGTCGTAACGACAGAACGTACGCCACCCAGACTGCTGTAAAGAATGATACTGATGATCAGAAATGCTGCAACGGGGGTTTCCCAGCCGGGTATCAGCATGGTCACCACTCTCTGCATGGCAATCACCTGGGCTGTGACAATGCCCATACAGAATATCAGCCAGAGAGCTCCACTGATAAATCGAATGTCTTTTCCTCCATAGACGTTGCCAAGAATTTCACCGGATGAGAGGCAGTTCCGCCATTGATAAATCCTTGGTGCCAGCCCTGCGGTTAACCATAGCTGAAATGCAAAACCGAGGCAGCCCAGTGGGTAAATCCACTCACCCTGATAGGCTTTCTCTGCATTCCCCATAATGACTCCGGCGCCAACACCGCTGGCGAGGATAGTGCAATAGATGGTCAGTGTGCCAAAGGCATCCCTGTCGAGGGCAAAGGTTGCAAAAATTCGAATGGATCTCAATTGATACAGACTGACCAGCAGGAATAGCAGGGGGGGAAGAAGGAGTAAAGTGATGGTCATGATCATTGGTTTTATAAGACTGATGATAAGGTTAATGGGGAGTCAGGCTAATGGTATTGGGTATTGGGCATTTGCCATTCAGAGTAGAGCGTCTATATAAAGACCTGTCGTATTTCAGAAAGTTTATCCGCAATCGATTTGAATATGCTTTGCTGCTTGAATAATGATCGGCTTAATTCTTATGCTAATCAGATATATTGTCCTTCTTATTGTCCCGGCAATGGCCTTCCCAATGACCCCTGCAAACGAAAATCTATTAAAAACACATAGCAAAGCGTATGTTGTATCAACAGATGACCTGCCCACTCGATCCTGTCATGCTGCAACCTTGGCGGAAGTTGCTCCGGGGCGGCTTATGGCAGCCTGGTTTGGAGGGAGTCAGGAAGGGCAGAGTGATGTACGTATATGGGGGGCGCATTATCAGCAGGGACAGTGGAGCACGCCTGTACTGCTAACTGATTTCTCGTCTGGTACTGGTGGCGAGGCCCACTGGAATCCTGTGCTTTTTAATACTGAAAAAATGCTTAACTTGCATTTTAAAATGGGCGAATCACCCAGGCTGTGGCGTGGTTTTTACATGACGTCCTCTGATCAGGGAAAGAGCTGGTCATCTGTCCAGTCTCACCAGGATGGCTTTCTTGGCCCTGTTCGAAATAAACCCGTTGTTTTGTCTGATGAGCGCCTGATTTACCCTTCCAGTACTGAACATCAAGGGTGGAAGGTTCATTTCGAGTTACAGCAACCTCAGGGGCCTCTGCGTGTTGATGTTCATGATCCGCAAATGCTTGGGGCCATTCAGCCAGCAATCCTAACTCACCCGGATGGCAGGATTCAGGCGCTTTGTCGAACACAGTCTGGTCTTATTGCAGAGACCTGGTCTTTGGATAACGGGCTTAGCTGGTCAGAGATGCAGCCAACCGGGCTGCCAAATCCGAACTCGGGTATTGATGCCATTACGCTTCGCAGTGGTAAGCATTTGTTAGTATACAATCCGGTGGTTGCCGGACGAACGCCTCTGGCGGTGGCCCTGAGTGATGATGGTATTGACTGGCAACAGGTGATGATACTTGAAGATGGAGATGGTGAGTTTTCTTACCCCGCGGTGATTGAGGGCTCTGAAGGTATTATTCATATTGTTTATACGTGGCAGAGAAAAGCCATTCGCCACGTTCAGCTATATGTGATTGGTGAGCAGGCGCAGCATCGGTAGATCAAGTATTGATGACTCAAGCTCAAAAACAAGAATCTGTAGGTTAAGGGAGTGTTATGACCCCTCGTCCGGATATACAGTCAAACCCGTTCTATATTGCTCATGGTCATCTGGTTTTTCAGAATTTTGCCAGCCTTACCGGAAAGCCATTGCTGACTTCAGAGTCTGATAAGGAGATCATCAGTGCTATTGATCAAGCGCCTTTTGCATTGGTTTCCCATGGGGCTGGTGATGCCCCAATTTTTAATTATGGAAATCAGATTGCCCTGGCATTGTTTGAAATGGAATGGGAAGACTTTACCGCCTTACCTTCCAGAAAGTCTGCAGAGCCACTGCATCGGGATGAGCGGCAAAGGCTATTACAGGAAGTCGCTACCAAAGGTTATATCGATAACTATTCAGGTGTCCGTATTTCCTCTTCGGGGAAGCGTTTTCTCATTGAAAATGCCATTGTCTGGAACCTGATTGATCTGGATGGAGATATCCATGGTCAGGCGGCTATGTTCAATAATTGGCAGTTTTTGTAATGGTATAGCTTAAGGTTTGTGGTCATAAGCTTGCTGACTCAGCTTAAACTTATGTCAGACATAGCCTGACTCTTCGAAAAATGAGTCTACATTTTAGTATGTCAGTTCGGGGGATAAATGTTTGTTAACCCGATCTGAATGGCTCAGCTTGGAACCAGGCTGGGAGATGCCTTCATTTTTCTGGAGTTTGATTATGAAAAAGTCGCTCATTCTGTTATCTGGGGTGCTCATGTCTGCCGGAGTACTGGCTGTCGGGGCACTTCCTCCGAAGTATCAGAATATTAAAGATGTGAAGGCCATGCTTGAGGTTGTTGAGAGTAACGATCTTATGGCTTCAGGGCTTCAATCAATCAATATTGAAGAAGGCGTGGTTTATTTTCGTGATGAATGTCGGGCAGTTTTTCGTCGCGAGAGCTCACAGGAAGATCAACCGCATGGTTTTGTAGGTCCTGCTGCACCTTTAGTACTGGATCATATTGAATGCGGCAGACAAACGCCCTAGCAATCCGCTGTCTATTGCCAAGCACTGTGTTTTTAAATAGTTTTTATACTATTTCATGGGGATTTATCATATTCAGGCTAAGCTCTTAGAAAATCATCTGACAGGTATTCCCTGAGGTTTTTTTCATGGAGCTTAATGAGATACGTTCCCGGCTGGCCAACCTGAGTACTGCTCACCTTGCCGATGCGGATAAGCGCCTGAGAGTCATCAGCTCGGCAATACGGCCAGTGCAGTCAGGCCTTAAGCTGATAGGCTGTGCTTATACCGTAAACTGTCATAATGATTTCCTCACTGTTATTAAATCCATTCATGACGCACAAGTTGGTGATGTCATTGTTATTGAAACACAGGGCAGTCGACAGGCTGTTGCCGGAGAGTTATTTGTCACTGAGGCCATGCGTAAGGAGATTGCTGGCTTTGTCATTGATGGCGCTGTTCGTGACACTGCTGCCGTAAGGAAAACAAACCTCCCTGTTTATGCGCACTCTATTACCCCTATGTCTGGGACATCAAAAAGGGCATTTCATACCCAGGTCATTGTTGAGTGTGGTGGGGTAACCGTTCACCCCGGTGAGATAGTTTTTGGTGATGATGATGGCTTGCTGATTTTATCCCTGGAAGAAGCGGTACGTCTGATTCCTGTTGCAGAAGATATCAAGGCCAAAGAAGAGTTGGTTCTTGCCAGGGTGCAGGATGGTGATTCGTTGTGTGACCTGATCAATTTTGACGAGCATTGGCGAAAAATCGAGGCTGGTGAACAAAGCGAACTTGCTTTTCTGGTTAACTGAGGATGGCGTGGAAATACTGATCAAATGTTGCCCAAAGTGCCGCCTGATATTGTTTTTTATTTTTATGCTCTTCCAGTCCAAAGTTACCTTATTCACTTTGTTTTTTCATTTCAATCGGAGTTTAAGCTGGAAGAGTTGCATACAGGGACATGCAAAATGACAATAAAAAAAACATCCATTTCTCGATGCTATAAATCTACCTTCCATTCTCTGTCTGCCTATACTGGGTTGCTTGGCCTTTCTCTTGCACTGGCAGGTTGCAGTGGTAGCGATCCAGGCGTAGTTTTGGGTGAAATTCCGATCATGTCTGATAATGACACCGTACAGAATGCGTATGAGCGCTGTGTTCGTGAAACTCAGGAAGAGCTTGTGAAAGACAATCCGGGCACTTCGGATGATATTTTGACCATTATGTACTCAGGTGCACTGCAAACCTGTGAGTCAGCAGTGGTCATTACCTGTGATAAAGGGTTGGAAACGGACTCCTGTAAGATCATTCTCGATATTTATAAATCCTGATCAGTTAGCGGCGCTACCCCCCAAAGAATTTGAAGGTGCAGGTAGCGGCAAGAGAGTGAAGCCTTTTATGCCCTCGGGTATCGGGAGCTTAGATCAACTAAGTGGCCGGGTGGATCTGGCATTCCAGTGAGTGAGCCCAGGTCACAACCCTGAACCTTCAAAGGTGAGGGTATAATCAGGGCGGTCTAATGGTGAGCTTACACTTGTATTTTACTCCATCGCCGTGAACGCCAGACGGCCAGAAAGCTGACTGAGGTAATTATTCGCTGAAGAGTAGGCACAGCCCAGACAGCCGTCAGTCCAAAGCCAAGAATAGGGCCTATAAGCCAGCAGAGTGGTAGCAGGATGAGCCATTGGGCTACGAATCGGATGCAGAGAACCGTTCGGTTTGCTCCTGCTCCAAGCAAGGCCTGAACAAATACCAGAGATGGGGCATCCAGAACGACGCCAATACCTGTCAATTGCAATGGTATGACGCCCATTGTCAGTAGTGCAGGGTCGTGGAGAAACAGAGAAAGCACTGCTTTTGGAAGAAAAATTAAAGGCAGGCTCAGTACCAGTAAGACAGCACTTGCCGTGTACATAACCTCCTGCCCCCAGCGCCAGGCAACCTCTGGCTCTCGGGCTCCAAGGCTTTGGCTGACTAGCGTATTGGCCGCCATGCCTAACCCAAGGCCAGGCAGTACAAGCATCAGCGAGATGTTGAGTAGCACATGGGTAATGGCCATTTCACTGATACCCAGTTGGGCGACAATGACAAAAAGCATCATCATGCCCAGGGCAAACAACGTTTGCTGCAGGGAGTCAGGGATTGCCAGGAAAACAAGACGCTTTAATGCAGCCCAGTTTTTCCAGCGGGTCAGAAAACCGTATTTTCTAGCTCGCTTATTGAGAATCCAGAGGTTGAGAAAGGCACCCAGGTACATGGATAGGAAGGTACCCAGGGCTGCTCCCTTAACTCCCATGGCTGGCAGGCCAAGCTTCCCATAGATCAATAGATAACTGAGAATAATATTACATATATGGGTGCATACGAGCAGTTTAAGAAAACCTTTTGGTTCACCAATGCCATTCCAGAATCCACGGAATGAAAGGTTCATTGCTGCAGCAGTGAGCGCCATGACCCTTATCTGAAAATAGTTAGTTGCTTCTCCTTTAAAGGTTGGGGAGTTTTGCGCAAATAACTCCAGTAACCAGGGTGCAGCAATCATCAGGATCATGCTGAGCGGCATTGCAAAGCAAAAAGCGATGATAAGCCCATGGTTAGTCGGCATAGCACATTCATCAAGACGACCGGCACCAACACGGCGCGCAACCTGAGCCTGAATAGCAGCAGAAAGTCCGGTCATCAGGGATAGAACTACAAAATTGGCATAGCTGCCGGCACCGACGGCTGCAAGGGCATTTTCTCCCAATGGCCCCACCAGGGCAGCATCCACCAGATTAATCATGCTCTGGGAGAGCATGGCCAACATGATGGGGAATCCTAACTGAAGTATTGTGGCAAGCCTTTGCTTCAAACTGACTCCATCATTTCTAACAGTTTTAAATCGCAGATAAGCGCACAGAAAAATAAAATTGGGTATTCATTCAGGGGCTGGTCTCATGGCTAATTCTGCCCCCCCCCCCCTAATAGCAGTACGCTATTTTCATCATGAATAGCAAGAATTGTATGCATTATTATCAGGTTTTGTCCGTGAGTTAACGGTATTTTTCCGAAAATACAAACAGGTATGAGTGAAAAGTACGACGTAGATTGAGCTATTAAGTGACTAAGAAGCCTGATAAAGGTGGCATTTATACAGTAGAAAGGGGCTTTTAAGCCCCCTTTCTGGATCAATCTGCGAGGTTGGGGCGAAGCCAGCGTTCAGCTTCTTCCAGTGACCAGCCTTTTCGTTCGGCATAGGCTTCCAGCTGATCTTTATCGATTTTACCCAGGCCAAAATACTTTGCTTCCGGGTGAGAAAAGTACCAGCCGCTGACACTGGCTGCGGGCATCATGGCGAAGTGTTCGGTGAGTGAAACACCTGCATTTTCTTCACCACTTAGCAGAGTGAATAACGTTGCTTTTTCGGTATGATCCGGGCAAGCGGGGTAGCCGGGTGCTGGGCGAATACCGGTGTATTTCTCTTTAATCAGCTCGTCATTACTGAACTGTTCATTCGATGCATAAGCCCAGTATTCTTTCCTGACTCTCTCGTGCATGCATTCGGCAAAGGCTTCGGCCAGACGATCCGCCAAGGCTTTAACCATAATGCTGTTGTAGTCATCACCCGCATTCTCATACGCTTTGGCCAGTTTTTCAGCACCAATACCGGCAGTGGTGATAAAGCCTCCGACGTAGTCTGGCAGGCCCGATGATTCCGGAGCCACAAAATCGGACAGGCTGTAGTTGGGTTTGTCTTCCGGTTTTGGAGCCTGCTGACGAAGGTGGTGCAGCAGTGCTTTGACATCCGTTCGGGCTTCGTCGGTGTAGAGGATGATATCGTCATGATTGACCTGGTTAGCGGGCCAGAAACCGATAGCGGCTCTGGCGCTGATCAGTTTTTCACTGATCAGCTTATCCAGCATTTGCCGGGCATCATCATAGAGGCTGGTGGCTGCTTCTCCCACGACTTCATCTTTTAGAATGGCCGGGAATTTACCCGCCAGATCCCAGGTGATAAAGAACGGAGTCCAGTCAATGTAATTGACGAGATCTGCCAGAGGATAGTCTGCAAAGACTTTTACACCCGTAAAGGCTGGCTTTGGTGGTTCATAGCTTTTCCAGTTGGGCTTGAAGGCATTATCCACGGCTTCCGCATAGGTCAACAACGCTCGTTTATTGTTTCGCTTTTCATGACGGATACGAATTTTCTCATACTCTGTACGGGTTTCTTCGACCAGCGCTGGTTTGAGCGTATCGCTCATCAGGCGGGTCGAGATGCCCACGCTACGGGATGCATCGGTAACGTAGATGGCCAGATTGTCTTGAAATTTTGGTTCGATTTTAACGGCCGTATGGGCCCTGGACGTGGTCGCTCCGCCAATCATTAAAGGCAGGTTGATGCCCTGGCGTTGCATTTCACTGGCCACATGGACCATTTCATCAAGTGATGGGGTAATCAGACCACTGAGACCAATAATGTCAACGTTTTCTTCAATGGCCGTTTTCAGAATGGTTTCACAGGGCACCATAACACCAAGGTCAATCACCTCGAAGTTGTTACAGGCCAGGACGACACCAACAATATTTTTACCGATATCATGAACGTCGCCCTTGACCGTAGCCATCAGGATTTTGCCATTCGAACGTGCACTCTCGCCTTTCTCTTCTTCAGCTCTTTGTTTTTCAATAAAGGGCACAAGGTGGGAAACGGCCTGTTTCATAACCCGGGCGCTTTTCACCACTTGGGGTAAGAACATTTTTCCTGCGCTGAACAGGTCACCGACTACGTTCATACCATCCATCAAAGGGCCTTCAATCACCTCAATGGGACGGCTGGCTTCAATACGTGCAGCTTCAGCATCTTCAATAATATAAGTGGTAATGCCTTTGACCAGTGCGTGCTCAAGTCTTTTGTTCACCGGCCATTCGCGCCAGGCAAGATCCTCTGCCTTTTTTTCGGCTGTGCCGCCTGCACGGTAATTTTCTGCAATGGCAAGCAACGCTTCGGTCGCATCGTTGGAACGGTTGAGAATAACGTCCTCAACCTTATCCCTGAGCTCTTTGGGAATCTCTTCGTATATTTCCAGCTGGCCAGCATTAACAATGCCCATGGTCAGCCCGGTTTTAATGGCGTGATAAAGAAAGACGGCATGAATCGCTTCCCGGACCGGATTATTGCCCCGGAAAGAGAAGGAGACATTACTGACACCACCAGAGCTCATGGCATGAGGGAGGTTGTCACGGATGAATTGAACCGCATTGATGAAATCTACGGCGTAATTGTTGTGTTCATCAATACCCGTAGCGACTGCAAAGATATTAGGGTCAAAGATAATATCCTGAGGTGGGAATCCAATGTCGTTCACCAGGATGTCGTACGAACGCTGACAGATTTCAATCTTTCGGGCCTCGGTATCAGCCTGGCCTTGTTCATCGAATGCCATGACCACAACGGCCGCACCGTAGTTTCGACAAAGACGTGCCTGCCTGCGGAAGGTTTCTTCGCCTTCCTTAAGGCTGATGGAGTTCACAATACCTTTGCCCTGAATGCATTGCAGGCCAGATTCAATGACTTCCCATTTAGATGAGTCGACCATCACCGGCACCTTGGAGATGTCAGGCTCTGATGCGACCAGATTTAGGAATGTGACCATGGCGCTTTTGGCATCGAGCATCCCTTCATCCATATTGATGTCGATGACCTGGGCACCGTTTTCTACCTGATCTCGCGCGACGTCCAGGGCGGTATCGTAATCTTCTTCAATAATCAGGCGTTTGAATCGTGCCGAGCCGGTCACATTGCACCGTTCACCCACATTGATGAACAGAGAGTTGTTGTCGATGTTGAAGGGCTCCAGACCACTCAAACGACAGGCGACAGGAATTTCAGGAATCTTGCGGTGGGTAATATTGGCTACTCGGTCGGCAATTGCCTTGATATGGGCTGGCGATGTACCACAGCAGCCACCGATAATATTGACCAGTCCTGCCTGAGCAAACTCCGCAACAATCTCAGCCATCTCTTCAGGCGTCTGATCATACTCACCAAATGCATTGGGTAGTCCGGCATTGGGGTGTGCGCTGATCCAGGTGCCTGCACAATTCGACAGCTCTTCCAGATAGGGACGTAATTCTGTGGCGCCCAGCGCGCAGTTTAATCCGACGGAAATGGGTTCAGCATGCTCAATGGCATTCCAGAAGGCCTCTGTCGTCTGACCGGACAGTGTTCGTCCGGAGGCATCGGTAATCGTACCGGAAATCATGATTGGGAGAGAGAAGCCCAGCTGATCAAACAGGTCTTTGACCGCATAGATCGCAGCTTTGGCATTCAGCGTGTCAAAAATCGTTTCAATCAACAGAATATCAGAACCCCCTTCGATCAGTGCCAGAGCCGCTTGCTGATAGGCAGTCACCAATTCATTAAAGCTGGTATTGCGATAGCCGGGATTATTAACATCGGGTGAGATGGAGGCTGTACGGTTGGTTGGTCCTAAAACACCCGCAACAAATCGGGGCTTGTCCGGGTTGGCTCTGGTGAACTCATCAGCCACTTCACGGGCCAGACGTGCCGCTTCCCGGTTGATTTCTGGCACCAGGTCTTCCATCTGGTAATCCGCCATGGCAATGGTGCTGGCATTGAAGGTGTTGGTTTCGAGTATATCTGCACCGGCTTCGAGATAATCCCGGTGAATCTGTTGAATGATATCCGGACGTGTCAGCACCAGGAGGTCGTTGTTGCCCTTTACATCACAAGTATGACTGGCAAAGCGTTCGCCACGATAATCGGTTTCCCCCAGTTTATAGCCCTGAATCATGGTACCCATGGCACCATCAAGAATCAGAATCTTTCTTTTCAGATGTTGTTGTAGTTCAGTGAGGGCTTTTATTTGTTGTGGCGTAGCTTGCAGCATGGATAGCAGACCAATGATTATTCGTTCTGGTCGGCAATGGTATCAGAAAGGTCGGGATTTGTACCTAGAAAGCCAGAACAAAAGTTCCAGCTTTCAGTGGGTGGACTCTCGGTACTTTATCTGTCTATTTATCGATAGAAACCTGTTCGATTGCAACACCATTCTCACGACAGAACTGTGACAGCTCTTCCTGAGGGTTGCGATCGTATTGCACATCATAAACGATACGTGCAACACCCGCTGCCAGCAGATTTTTGGTGCACTGATCACAGGGACTGTGGGTTACATAAGCGGTGGCACCTTCGATAGGTGTACCCAGTCTTGCTGCCCATATTACGGCATTGAGTTCAGCATGGATTTCATGTCTGAGAGACCAGGGGTGGTGTTCTTCGTATTCGGCTTCATTGCAGTTGATGTAGCCGGAAGGTGTGCCATTAACACCGGTAGAGAGTACCCGTCCATCCTTTACCAGCAGGCAGCCCACCTGAAGGCGCACACACTTTGATAATTTGGCCAGGGAGTGGGCCATCTCCATGTAAACGGTATCGCTCATAAATGACAAGGACCTGAAACAGTTCTATAAAAAACGGGTATGGCAGGGGGCCATACCCATTTTGATATTAACAGATTCAGGCTGCCTGTGGAGTGGCTTCTGACACATCATTGGTTTTCATCAGGCAGAAACCGGAGATGGCGACAGCGACCAGCGTAATGGCGGATAAAGACAGGGTTCCTGCTTCTGGCAGGAAGCTGATCAGGGCACTGATCAGAGTCGCCAGTAACATTTCAATAAAGAAAATAAGGCCAGCCGCCGTGCCCATATTCTCCTTCATATGCTCAGTCGCTCTGGCCTGGCAGAGTGGCATGAACAGACCGAGGCCTAACTCGTAAATAGCAATACCAGCAACATAACCGGTAATCGACTGGCCGTCAGTTAATAAGCCGCTGCCCAGAGATACCATGGCTCCGACAATTAAAAGCGTTCCTGCCATCAACGTACTCTGACTTCTGCTCATGCTTGCCGTTAATTTAGGCCCCATGGAAGCACTCAACAGATAGCTGGCAATAGCGACAGCAAAGAGGTAACCATAAGTGGCTGGCGAGATACCCAGCTGGCCGATAAGCACGAATGAACCGCCGGCGACGAATACAAAGGCCCCGGCAAATGCAGCACCGGCAGCGATAGTAAAGCGCAGGTAGCGGGCGTCTGTCAGCACTGCTTTATAACCGGCAATGACAGAGGTACGAGTTGCTGTATCAGCCGTCTTTTCCTGCTTCTTCTCAGGCAAAAGCATCAGTGCGATCATTGCAATCACAGCCATGGCTGCCATCGCATAAAAACTGTACTGCCAGCCTGCATACTCCTGAAGATAACCGCCAGCAATAGGGGCAGCCATCGGGGCAATGGTCAGACAGCCGCCAATATAGGCCAGCATTTTAACTTCCATCTGGTCCTGGTAATAATCCCGGGCCATCATCCGAGCGACAGCGGTTCCAAAGCAGCCAAAAATTGCCTGGGCAAAACGTGCAGCGATAAATACATGAATACTGTCGGTTAACAGCGTAATGCCAGTGGCCACCAGGTAGAGAGAGTATCCAAAAATCAGTGTTTTTTTGCGGCCCAGGCGGTCAGCTAGGGGGCCTACGATCAACATGGACAGAGAAAAGCCCAGCATAAACAGGCCGACGCTCCACTGAGCGATTGCAGAAGTTGTACCGAAATAATCGGTAATCGCCGGGAGTGATGGCGTGAAAATATCAATGGACACAGGTCCTACCACCGCAAACAGCGTCAGGATTATCAATACAAAAGCGGGGTATTTATCAGGATTCAGGTGCCGCATGATGGTCCATTCTTAAGAAAAAGAGTGAAATGAAAAGTGCGATGAAAAAGTAGAGTGGGAGAATGCGATATGTCCGCTATCTGAACAATCCGTGTTTATGCCGATTTTCTATCCAAAAACACCACACATATATCAGGAACCCCAGTCATTCTAAGAGTAGCGGTGTTTTATCAAAGAGTTGTTACTGAATAACTGCATTTTTATCCGGTCTGGTTATATATGGATATGTTACTATCTCGCTCAGATAATTCATGGAGTGAGTCACTTGGATTTTCTTAAAACAACCATGCGTTTTTTTCATAACCAGTTTCTGAAATTGAGCTGGTTGGCACTGCTGTTGGTGTTACTTGGACATTTTGCTTTCTCCTGGAGTCTGATGTGGCTGGCTGGGGAAGAGGGCTTACTGAGTCCCGCTCAATGGCTTTATTTTTATGTGACAACATCGACCACTGTCGGTTATGGCGATCTTAGCCCGGGCAGCGAGCTGGGCCGGGTATTGGCTGCACTGTTCATTTTGCCGGGTGGTGTTGTTTTCTTTGCGGCGGTACTTGGGAAACTGTCATCTTTTTTTATTACGGTATGGAGAAAAGGAATGCAGGGCAGGGGCGATTTCTCAGGATTGGAAAACCACATTGTTATATTTGGCTGGCACCGTAATCAAACGCCAAAAATGGTTGAGCTGATATTTGGTGATACTCGCCGGGAGAATCGCAAGGTATTGCTTTGTACAAGCCAGGAGATGGAGAACCCCTTTCCGGAACAAGTGTTGTTTATTCGTGGAGAAAGTCTTAATGATCCCGCGCTGATCCAGCGGACGGGGATTGAAAATGCTGCAAGGGTTATTGTCTTTCGGGATACGGATGATCAGACGCTGGCGACCTGCCTTACTATCGCTGCGACTCGAACGAAGGCACATATTGTAGCCTGGTTTGAAAATGACCAGATGGTTAACCTGCTGCACTCTCACTGCCCACAAATTGAATGCCACGGCAATATTTCCATGGAGCTGCTGGTTCGTTCAGCCCAGGATCCGGGATCATCACGCCTGCAGCAGCAACTGTTGTCGACACTCATTGGGCCCACGCAATACAGCGTTCGTGTACCAGAGAACTTTGCGGGTACCACATTTGGTCGTCTGCTGAAGTTTTTCAAGGTCAATCATGAAGCAATTGCCCTGGGCGTTGCGGATTCAGCGACAGGTAATGACCTTAAGCTCAACCCCGGTAGTGCGGAGGTCGTCAATGCCGGTCAGGTGATCTACTATATGTCAGCCCAGCGTATCCACAGAAATGAAATCCAGTGGGACAAGTTGTAACGGATAAAAAAATCTGTCCTATACTGCTGCGGTAGAAGAAATTTGTCGTTACTGTTTTGTTTAGAGTAACGCTTGATATTCTTACCGTGGCTGAACCTACTGGTTATTCTCCGTTTGTCTGTTCTCTTCATACTGATACGCCAGTTGCTTTCAAACGATGGCCATGGGTTTCTGATTAATTGAGGATACAGGTCGTGAGTGAAAGCTCCACTAGCCAACGCCAGGAATATAAGGCGCTGGCTCTGGTTATTGTCGTATTTTTCCCTCTATTAACCATCATGCTGATCAGCAGTTATGGATTTCTGGTCTGGTTCTCGCAGTTAATTCTTGGTCCCCCTGGTCATGGCTAATGAGCTTCTATTGGCACGGTGCAGTATAGGTTTTGTCGTCTTAATAAGTCCGTATGCAGCCAGTGTCAGGTAGTAAATGGTTGCAACCGTCCGTTTTACGAGCCACTAAGTCACGTAAACTGATGTCAGTAGAACTATGATTCGCAGACTTATTCAAAACATTTTCAGGTATTTGAAAGAACTTTGGCAAACCTTGTCCCGGCCAGCGCAATACTTGAGCCTGGGCACTATTGCGATTGCTTCGTTCTTGATGGGCATTATTTTCTGGGGTGGCTTTAATACAGCACTTGAAGCAACCAATACAGAAGCTTTCTGCATTTCCTGCCATGAAATGCGGGATAACGTATACCAGGAACTAAAAGGTACGGTTCACTGGAGTAACCACTCGGGGGTCAGGGCCACCTGTCCGGACTGCCATGTTCCTCATAACTGGACCAATAAAATTGCCCGTAAAATGCAGGCTTCCAAAGAGGTGTGGGGAATGATTTTTGGCACTATCAATACACCTGAAAAGTTTGAAGCTAAGCGTCTGGAGCTGGCCTCTCACGAGTGGGCGAGACTATCAGCGAATAAATCGCTGGAATGTAAAAACTGTCACAGCTACGCCAGTATGAAATGGGAAGATATGTCGCCCCTTGCCGCAAAGCAGATGAAAGCGGCAGCAGAAAGAGATCAGAGCTGTATCGATTGTCATAAGGGCATTGCCCATCACCTGCCATCAACGGATGGTCGATCTCATCAATTACTCACCGCCGTTAATATCAGTGTGCCTGAGGTCGGGAAAAATTATTACGTAGTACTCCAGAAGCCGATGTTCATGAATGCTACCAGTAAAGAAGAGGCGGGCATGCTGAATATTGCAACGGAGATTGCAGTGACGGATAAGAGTGACGGGCGGGTTGAGTTCCGGCTGGAAGGCTGGCGGAAACGGATTGGTACCGGTCGAATCATTAATGAAGATTTTGGGATCAATATTAAAGAAGCTGAGCTGACGAAAGAGGCAGCTCAATCCGATGCTGTGGTTAACGTTCTGGAGGAAAAGGTTGATGATGTGACAGGCCTTACCTGGCAAAAGGTGACGGTTGATTTGTGGACGAATGACAGTGAGTTGACAGATAACGTATCCGGTATGTGGGAGTTTGCCAGCACAACCTATCGGGAATCATGCAGTCAGTGCCATAGCCAGCCTGAAGTCGCTCACTTTGATGCCAATACCTGGCCAGGTATGTTCAATGGAATGATTGCCTTTGTGAATATGGATGACGATACGCAGAACCTGGTACTGAAATATCTCCAATTGCATTCATCCACCTATGCCGGGTCACATGCGCAGATAGATGATCAACATAATCAGAGTGCAAAGAATCCTGAAACAGCATTGCCACTGGCAAAACGACAGTAGTCAGCAGAACCTGAAAGTTGCATGAGGAGAGATTGTTTATGACCATCAAGCGCCGTCGTTTTCTTCAGGGGATGCTGGCTGGCTCATCGGCAGGTATGTTGCCTTTTTCAATGATAAAGGCGGCGGAAGACAGTGATGACGGGAATGGTGTTCTGGATGATGGCTGGAGAGTAACAGGCTCCCATTTCGGTGCTTTCAAGGCATACAGAGCAAATGGTGTTGTTAAAGAAGTTCGTCCCTTTGAGCTGGACAGAAACCCCACAGAGATGTTGAAAGGTATCCAGGGTTCCATCTACAGCTCGTCACGCATCCGGTATCCGATGGTAAGACTGGATTTCCTGAAGAATGGTTATAAATCGGATCGTTCAACGCTGGGCGATAACCGCTATGTCCGTGTTACCTGGCAGGAAGCCTACAACCTGTTAATCCGTGAGTTGAACCGCGTTCAAACCATGTATGGTCCCTGGGCCTTATATGCTGGGCAGACCGGTTGGCGTGCTACCGGGCAGTTTCATTCCTGCACTAACCATATGCAGCGGGCGATTGCTTTACATGGCAATTACGTTCGAAAAATTGGTGACTATTCCACGGGGGCCGCACAGGTCATCCTGCCTTATGTTATTGGCTCCACAGAAGTGTATTCGCAGGGAACCTCCTGGAGCCTGATCCTGGAAAATGCAAACACCATTGTCTTCTGGGCGAATGATCCGTTGAAGAACCTTCAGGTAGGCTGGAACTGCGAAACTCACAGTGGCATTGGTTATTTAAAGCAGCTGAAGGCCAAAATCCAGGAAAATAAAATTCGTGCGATCAGTATTGATCCTACGGTTACCAAGACAGCCGCTTTTCTGGGTATAGAAACGGTCTATGTGAACCCCCAAACCGATGTCCCACTGATGCTGGCCATTGCCCATGAGATGATTATTAATAAATCCTATGACGCAGAGTTTATTCGGGGGTACTCACTGGGCTTCAAAGAGTTTAAAGCCTATGTGATGGGAAATACGGATAAGACGCCTAAAACACCGGAATGGGCTGAACCGATCTGCGGGGTGCCAAAGGCCAAAATTCGAGAGTTGGCCGGTATTCTGACTACCGGTCAGGTGCAGATCATGATGGGCTGGTGTATTCAGAGACAACAGCATGGGGAACAGCCGTATTGGATGGCTGTGGTATTGGCCACCATGATTGGGCAGATTGGCCTGCCCGGTGGTGGTATCAGTTTTGGGCACCATTATTCATCGATAGGAACACCGTCTTCAGGTGGTTCAGGGCCTAATGCATTTCCATTAAACCCTCCCGAAGGTGTTGAACCTATTTTTGATAATGATGACTTCAACGGTTACTCGAAGGTGATTCCCGTTGCCCGGTGGATTGATGCGATTCTCGAACCGGGGAAAGTCATTAACTATAACGGCGGTAAGGTGACGTTGCCGGATCTGAAAATGATCGTGATATCCGGCAATAATCCCTGGCATCACCATCAGGATAAAAACCGGATGAAAAAAGCATTCCACAAACTGGAATGTGTGGTCACGGTTGATTACGCCTGGAATCCGACCTGCCGATTCTCAGATATCGTTTTTCCTGCCTGCACCCAGTTTGAACGGCATGACCTTGACCTGTACGGCTCGTACGCCCAGCGGGGAGTCCTTGCCATGCAAAAGCTGGTGGAGCCACTCTTCGAGTCCCGCTCTGACTGGGAGATCTGGCGGGAGTTCAGTGCCCGTATTGGGCGGCATCAGGAATATACCATGGGGCGTGATGAGTTTACCTGGCTCAACTATTTATACGATGGCTGCCGTACCAAAAATAAAGGCAAGTTTGAAATGCCAGACTTTCCGACATTCTGGCAGCAGGGCTTTTTTGATTTTGGCGAAGGTAAGCCCTGGGTTCGGCACGCTGAATTTCGAGATGACCCTGAAATCCACCCGCTTGGCACGCCTTCCGGGTTAATTGAAATCTACAGTCGCAAGATTGCCCGTTACGATTACAGCAATTGTAAAGGACACCCGGTCTGGATGGAAAAGGAAGAGCGCAGTCATGGTGGCCCCGGTTCTGATCGGTTTCCAATAGCCCTGCAGTCCTGCCATCCAAACAAACGCCTGCATTCGCAGCTGTGCGATTCCAAAGAGCTTCGTGAGACATACACCGTTCAAGGCCGTGAACCGGTGTATATGAATGCAAAAGATGCCAAAAAGCGGGGGATTAACGATGGTGATCTGGTTCGGGTGTTTAATGATCGGGGCGAATTGATTGCCGGTGCCAGAGTCTCAGAACGCTATTCACCCAGCGTGGCACGTATCCATGAAGGTGCCTGGTACGCACCTGTTAATGCAGAGATAGGCTCGGTTGACACTTACGGAGACCCTAATACTGTGACCCTTGATATTGGTACTTCTGACCTGGCTCAATGTTGTTCAGCCTTTACCTGCATTGTTGAGATTGAAAAGTGGCGGGGAACTGCTCCAAAGGTTACCGCTTTTGGTGGTCCAAAGGTTGTTGAAGTTTAAAGATTTATTGGGAAGGGTGGTAGTTGCTAGCGAATGTTGATTTTTAAATGTTTGTTTATTGGGCTTTGCTAGATAAATATAAATATAAAAATGAACTTAAATTTTTTATTTTAGTCTTAGTCTCTAACTTTGGCTGTTTTTCGTGTTTTTTTGATACTTAATGGAATTAAAAAAATCGAATTATATTCTATTCCAACCTATAACTGGTTTGATCAAATAATAATATGGAGCTCTGATAATGACACCTGATCCAGGTAGTTCGGTTAACTTTAATCCGCCTCTAACAAATTTTTATCCTGCAGTTTCTCCTGTGGATCCAGGCTTTCAGAGTGTTCAGCCAGTATCCCCTGTCCAAAATATGGATCCGAACTTTGACCCTGCTAAAGTTCCAGATGATCAGTTAATAGTTGGAAGGCAACCTCGTACACTGTCAGCGATCGAATGGCTGGGAGAGGCTGTTAAGAACGGCTTTGCCAGCATGATTAGAACTTTTAAGATGATGGGAATACTCTTCAGTATTTGGTGGAACGGGGCAAGTGTTGACAGTATTGAAAAAGCAGCTGCTAAATCACAAGGGGGTATTCTTGTAAAGGCTATTCAGTTTGCCTGCAGTTCACCTGAAATTGCCAAGGATATGTTTGGTGATGATCATCAGAAATTTATTGATGCCTTATCTCACGTCACCACCAGTAATAAACCAATGACAAAAGGTGAGCTTGAGCACTGCCTGAAAGAAGCTGGAATTCCATACGATCCATCTAAACTGGATGAAAGAGTTAACTTGGGTACAGGTTCAATTGGTGAAGTTAATGAGATTATTATGCAGGGAGGTGGACGACAGGTTGTAAAGGTTGTGAGCCCTTCAAGTGAAACCCGGGTGTATTCAGACTTGAAGGTTCTGAGGTTTGCTCTTGGGCTGATTTCGTTTTTCAAACCAAGTGTTCTTGGTGCCGGAACCAAACATGCTGTTTATGAATTCTTTGATAGCGTTAAGGAAGAGTTAAACTTGGTCAATGAAGCGCAGAGAACGCAGAAACAGCAATATGCATTTCAGGCTATCAATAATAAAAATCTATATAACATCCGACAAAATGAACTTCCCCCCTGTGCAGTGCTCTTACCGACACAGGAAATTGGTATGGCCATTCCTGATCCTCATACCGGACAGGACCTCGTCAGGCTGCCCGTTAATTACAAGGTTCCTAATGTATCTGGTGAACATGCAACACCGCGGACTTTATCCATGGACAAGGTTGACGGTGTAACCTTGAGTGAAAAGGATCAGGGTAAACTTCGTGATATCCTTGCCCAGCTGTTTGGTTCTGCTGTTGATATGTCGTTGATTACTGATGATCATTTGAAAATATTCAGATTCTATTTAAAGAATCTTGCCTTTCAGCACTGGGCTTACTGCTATTCTCAGACCGGCTTCTTTAATGCGGATATGCATGACGGTAATGTTATGGTCGCTGTAGAAAATGGTGAGCTCTGTATTTACTTTATTGATTTGGGTAATGCTCAAAGAGTCTCCAGAGACACAGTTAAAGCCACCTATACGATTCTTGGGGCTATGGAGGCACTGCGGGATGCCGGGGATGAAAGTCAGAGAGAGCGATATGCTGATATCATCATTAATAACCTGCAGGTGATGGGAGACTATAAACCTGAAAAAGCAAACTGGGCTAAGCTCAAGCAGGACGTTAAGGCTCTAATGGCTGCAGGCACTTCTGGACCAATCGAAAAGAAAGTCATTGATTTATTCAATCTTGCCTATCCATGTCATGTCAAAATTCCGAAAGAAATCGTGGCTCTGTTCAGAGCGAAGCTGTTGATTGATACACAGCGAGATCTAACAACAGCAGACAAGGCTGCATGGGATAGAGTTATTACTTCTCTTGTTAACATATACCAGAGTGCTGCGCCTTCAATGATGGGAGCCGCCGTTCCGTTGCCTGTGCCACCACCTTCGGCGTTTCCTCCATATCACTGTGGAGCGGGGCAATCCAATATTTATGTTCCTCCACCAATGCCAGTTTATGCTTAAGAATTTGATAATTCTGAGCAGAAGACTGGTAAGTGATTAACGAAAGTTATACCCAAAGGATTTGGAGTAGCTACGCGGCGGCAAATGAGCGAAGTCCCGGTCACATAGGGATACTAAGTGACCGGGGTGGTTGAATGCAGCTAACAAAGTAGCAACTTCAAAGGCGACGGGTATATTCACTTGCCCATCCTGGGCAGGAGCTAACTTGAGAGTAATGCTTCAAGCTTTTTGGTCACATGATCGGGTGAAGAGGTTCTCCTGGCCATCAATGCATACATGGATGGCACCACAAACAGCGTTAACAGGCTTGAGACAGTCACCCCGGCAAAGACGACGACCCCGATTGAGAATCGGAACTCTGAACCAGCGCCCGTTGCCAGCAGCAGAGGAATGGCACCGACCACAGTGGTCAGCGCAGTCATCAGAATCGGGGCGCAGGCGCAGAGCGGAAGCTTCCACTACTGCCTCATTAAAAGCCATCCCCTGATCCCTGAGCTGGTTAATAAACTCTACTATCAGAATACCGTTCTTGGCAGAGAGCCCGATCAGCATGATCATGGCCAGCTGACTGAAGATATTCAGTGTTTCACCACTGATGTAAAGACCGAACAGGGCACCGGAAATACCCAGCGGTACGGTGAGCATAACAATCAGTGGATGAACAAAGCTTTCAAACTGTGCGGCAAGCACCAGGTATACAACCAGCATTGCCATGGCAAAAACAAAGAAGATGGCGCTCTGGTTGGAGCGGTAATCCAGTGATTCGCCTTTATAGTTAACGATGGCTTCTGGTGGCAGTAGGTCGACGACCTGCTGGTCAAGGTACGCCAATGCTTCACCGATGGCGTAGTTACCCTCAAGGCTGGCAGAAATCGTGATGGCCCGGTTACGGTTGTAGTGTTTAAGCATGGCAGCTTTGCCCACTTCTTCTATCGTGACCAGGTTATCAAGCCTTATCAATGATCCGCTGGTATGAGAGCGAACATACAATGAGGCCAGGTCAAGTGCACTGGTAAAGGCTTCTTCCTTGGCTCGAAGGAATACATCATATTCTTCACCACGCTCCATAAAGGTGGTATCTGTGACACCGCCCAGCATGGTTTCCAGTGTTGCGCCGATTTCTTCTGCAGAAACACCCAGCTCCTGAGCCCGGTCCCGGTCAATGGTGATTTCAAGCTGGGGCTGGTTCTGAATTGAAGTCGATATCGACATCTCGGAGTCCCGGATTTTCACGCGCTTTTTCTGCAATGATATCTGCCCACTCGACCAGTTGATCAAATGACCCTCCACCGAGTACGTACTGTATCGGTGCTTCAGAGCGGCCCACCGATGGTGGAACGCATCACTGGTATGGCACGGACATTGGGAATGCCTGCCATCAGCTGCCGTACCTGACCCATTACCTCAGCAGCACTGACATCACGATCATCCCAGTCTTCCAGCGTGCCAATCAGGATGCCGGAATTACTGCCACTGTTACCACCCCACGCCCGGGGAGCGGACAAAAAGGTATTTCAAAACACCCTGATCCAGATGGGGCAGAAGTTTGGATTCCAGTTTCAGCATGCTTTCTTCCATGCTGTCGAAGTTGGCACCTTCAGGTCCTTTGACAATAACAATGAATTCTCCCCCGGTCTTCTGAAGGTGTGAACGTCTGGGGGATCATCGGATAAAGCAGCGCTGCAATACCCAGAGAAGCCAGCAGCAAAACCAGTCCTGCCCACCGGAATTTCAGCAGTCGTGACAATGCTTTCCGGTAGAGGTTGGTCAGGCGCTGATGTGTTCTTTCTATCAGTTGACTGGCTTTTGAGGGTTTAACATTCAGCTTCAACAGCTGAGAACTCATCATGGGTGAAAGGGTCAGGGCAATCAGACTGGAGAAGACGACCGCACCCACCAGTGTCATGGCGTACTCGGAAAACAGTCTGCCGACAGAGCCTTCCATAAACACGATGGGGACAAAGGTCATGACCAGAACGACCGTAGTCGCTATTACGGCAAAACTGACCTCGCGGGAGCCTTTCCAGGCAGCGACCAGCGGTGGTTCGCCACGTTCCAGGTGCTGATGGATGTTCTCCAGGACGACAATGGCATCGTCTACCACCAGCCCGATGGCCAGTACCAGCGCCAGCAGAGTGAGCAGGTTAATGGAGTAACCCAGCAGGTGAATAACAATAAAGGCACTGATTAATGAAACCGGTACGGTGACTGCCGGAATCAATGTGGCCCGGGCATTACCAAGAAAGATATAAAGTACCAGAATAACCAGGGCAATGGTCATGCCCAGCGTAGCGTATACCTCATCAATGGCAGACTGGATATAAATAGGAAGAGTCCCGGGTGGTGGTCATATACGTGCCTTCCGGAAGGAAGGGGCGTGAAAGCTTCTACTTCATCTTTCACATTCTGGATGACTTCCAGTGGGTTAGCCTGAGAAAGGGGGACAATACCCAGGCTCAGCACATTACGTCCATTCGCTTTTGCCAGGGCCTCAATTTCTTTGGCTTCGGTACGGATCGAGGCAAATATCTTCCAGGTAGATTTTGCTGCTGCCATCCTGACGAATTAACAAACGGCGAAAATCATTAATGGTGTTGTAGTCTCTGTTCACACGAACCGGCAGCGTTCTAAGACTGTCGGTCAATTCACCGGCAGGAAGCTCAATGTTATCGCGGCGCAGGGCACTGCGAACATCGCTGGTGGTGATTTGCCGGGCAGCCATGGCTTCTGCATCAAGCTCAATACGCATGACGTATTCCCGGGCACCCATCACATCGACTGAACTGACGCCATCAACGAGAGAGAGGCGGTCTTGAAGGGTACGTTCCGCATAGTCTGTCAGTTCTATCAGCGACAGTGTGTCACTTTGCAGACTGATATTGAGAATGGTCTCACCACTGCCATCATTCTTCCAGACAATGGGGGACTCGGCCTCATCTGGCAGGCGCCAGATAACCCGGGACATCGCTTCACGGACATCATTGGCAGCGGTTTCCATATCCCGGTCGGGAGAAAACTCAATATTGATACGTGAGGTGCCATTACGGCTGGTGCTTTCGATAAAACGAACGCCTTCAATACCGCCCAGCTGATCTTCAATGACATTGGTGATTTTGCTTTCGATAACTTCAGCTGAAGCCCCGTCATAGCCGGTATAGATCATGACGGTGGGAGGCGTAATATCTGGCAGCTCACGGACTGGCAGCATGGTGAAACAGACGACACCAAACGTAATCAGCAGCAGGCTGACAACCGTTGCGAATACCGGGCGTTTGATGGATAGATCAGAAAGTATCATGGTCAGAGGATTCCATCAGTAGCCATAGGCTTTCTGGCTGTTGATGAGAAAGAGGAGGGAGAGGGCGGGTTGATCCTCACGTCATCACCTTCACCTGGCGACCATCGGTGACTTTAACCGCACCTTCATTGACGACCATTTTCTCCGGCACTCAGGCCAGACAGAACCACAATGTATTCATCAACGGTCTGCCCGGTAGTAATCAGTCTGCGCTCAACCATACTTTGCTCATCCATAACAAAAACAAAGCGGCGATTGCCATCGAACAGAATGCTGCGGGAAGGCACGACCAGCTGTTGTTCGCCCGGGCGCTCAACAGAAGTGCGCATCAACATACCGGGGCGAAGCTGTGTCGCCGGGTTTTCCAGAATGGCACGAACCTGAAACGTCAGGTTGGCTGGATCAATGCGAGGACTGATACTGTCAATCGTGCCGGTAAAGGTTTTACCCGGCCAGGCATCGGTGGTTGCCGTGATTCGGGCTCCCTTATGCACATGACTGAGGCTGGTTTCCGGCAGATCAAAGGTCAGCTTCATAGCGCTGAGATCATCCAGTGTAGTAATGACTGTTCCGGCATTAATCAGTGCACCAACACTGAGCTCATGAAAACTCAGCGTACCGCTGAAAGGAGCCTTCAGCGTGTAGTAATCCAGAATGGCGAGTTCTGCCAGAAGAGCGGCCTCAAGACGATCAACCGTAGCTCGCTGTGCTTTGAGCTCATCAACCGAGATGGCTTTTCGTTTAATCAGAGTCTCCATGTACTCCAGTTGACGTTGAGCATCTTCATGAGCGATGCGCGCCTGAGCGACAATGGCTGACTGTTCACGATCATCCAGCTCAACCAGCCGCTTCCCAGATTTGATGCCCCCTCCATCGGTCAGACTCAGGCCTACAATGCGGCCATTGATCTGTGGGGTAATATCAACGGACTGGTTGGCAGTGAGATTACCCAATGCTGTCAGTTTCTGCTGCAGTGTGGTTTCCATTACCGGGAACGCAGTCACCTTAGGGGCCTGTCCTTTTTGTGAAGCTATCGATAATGTTGTTATTGAACTGAAAACAATCAGTAAAAATGCTTTGGATATGGCCGGTAGTAATCGAGCTATCACCAGCCCTGGCTGTGTATAGAAATGTTTTACTGTCATGGCCGGGAGGTCTCTATTGGAAAATGTTGAAATGGCGTGATTATATCGATTGGATAGCTTGAGGATATAGCGGAAAGTTGGTGAAATTGTCGCAACTTGTATCAAATCTGCGGTTTATATCGCCGAATTATGGAACCTGGGATCAATAATAATGTCTTATCAGTGTATTAATAGTGATCAGAGTTGACGTTGGAATCCAGCGTTTTTCCAGATGTGGTTCAAATGATTCATGGGGCGTTCTTGTTATTATGGACTTTGGTGTTTTATCTCCCGATCTCTGTCATCAGTTATCTGATAAATATCAGGACTATAAAGGTCAGGATTTGTTGTATGGCATTGACGGAAAAAGTGAGAAAGTAGTCATTAGCCACACTGGAAAAAAATTCACAAAGAAAGCAGGTTTTCTGTTGGACTATTTTCGATATCACTCTGTGGAAATCAGTGGTCGATATGTCAGAGAACAGGATGTTGAAAATTTTTTGACTCGTGTACAGGCACCTTCAGAGCCTCTGGCTCAGCTAGTCAGACCGGAC
>CBDHDM010000007.1:0-8913 GCA_965261315.1 Endozoicomonas sp.
GAAGATTGATCTATTCGAATAGCCGTGTCCACGGTAACAGGACGCTTGGAGTTGTATCCTGGACTCTCTAACTACTTTAACTGGATACTTAATAAAACACGCCTACAACTTATATTATAGATGCCTGAGATTCGCTTTCTCGCTGGGAGTCGAGGAAGGATCTCTGGGCATGATGTTACTAAATTATTATTACTTATTGTTACTGATACCACATGTTATGACATGATGGTTGATGTGCAAGTTGATCCTTATAGGAGCAAGTTGGTATCTTCTTGTTTCCATACAAGTTGATATCTTGGCGCTATTCTCTTCTGATGCTGCAAGATGCTAGTCTTCGATAAGATAGGCTTTCCCCTCTCTTCTCTGGCATTCTGCAGTTCACCCCACGATATAGCCCCATTCCTCTTGATACCGATGCATATTAGCATAGTTCTGATATAAGTCTTGCGAGTACTTTGGATGAGTACTCACCGTTGCTTTGCACTTCTTTTCCCTTCTACCCGATTGCTGCTACAGATGATGGATCCGCCGGAGCTGATGGTCCCAGGATGGAGCCTACTACTACGTGAGACTCGACGATCGCCGAGTAGTTTGTGGAGGTCCCAGGCAGGAGGCCTTGCCTTTTCGATCTAGATGTCGTTGTTTGTTTTATGCCTTCTTAAGGCACAAACTTGTTTGAACCTGTCTGTACTCAGATGATAATTTGTATTGTACTGATGTATCCCCGGGCCTTCGTTGCCCCTGGTTTGTAATATAATGTTTTAATCATCATTTGTGTCTAGAGTTGTGTTGTGATATTAAACCGTGAGTCACTGATCTTGATCGTGCATGCTGCGTGTATGATTAGTGCACGATTGATTTCGGGGGCGTCACAAGTTGGTATCAGAGCCGACTGCCTGTAGGAAACCCCTTCCTTCTTGGTCGAAGTTGAGTCTAGTAACCAAAACTATTTTCAAACTATTGACAGTCTTGTGTGGCTTACGGGCCCACAAAGCTCCCGATGCGCTGGTATTAGGATCTTTTACTCCGCATCCTTACTCTGGGTTCTATACTTCTCATCCTTTCGGGTTTAAACAGGATTTTTACTAACTCTAGGTTCTCGTGATCACATCCATCCGGAGAATTAACTACTTACAGTTATAGCCTTGCGTGCCTTTGCATTCAAGTTACTGTAATTTGACACTTCCTTTTATCGAGGACCAGCTCGTTCTGCACTAGCTGATGTACCACGGTTTTCCACATGATCCTTTTATCGAGGATTATCGCTGAGTCAAGTCTATTACAGAAGCCTGACATCTTCACCAGTTTTATTGCCGACGTTGAGTGTAGCCTTTGCTATATCCCGTTGTTGTACCCCTTCAGTCCGCGTGCCTGCGCTTTGCCGCCTACTGAACCGTCTTAGCCTGATTTGCTACATTCTTTTCCTGATGCTCTTGCTCCAAGCTGTTTGTAACATTACCGTCTCTTTGTAGGTTGGATCAGAGTAATGTCACTCTGGACCGTGCTTACTGCTGTCTGCAAGTTGCTGCACTCGTGCCTTTACGATGCTATCACTTGTGCCTGCCGATGATACACCCATCATAATCTGATTCCTGTATGCCACCTGACGTTCATGGCTTGATGTTGCCGTTACTCCAAACATGCTTATGCCAGTCTGTTGATTTTGCACAGAGTCGTCATGGCAGGTTCTGAAGGCACTCCTCCACGTGCAGTCAGGCCTATGTCCGCAGCTATGTAGCACTTTGCTATGTCCAGTTTGATCCCTCCACCGCGTGCCTGAACCGTCAGCAATTTGAATTAAACCGTACTACGAGTTCATGGAAAGTCTGACAGTGGACCGATTGTTGCCAACAATTCCTTAATGTGATCATCAGGAGCCTGGGCCGATCTCACTGCAAGAATTTTTCCTGCGCCTGTTAAAATTTTCAACCCAGACCACGTGGTTTCGTGGTGCACCTCCCGAATACCTAGCCGGTTTTATCCAGACTCAAATGAATCAACAGTTGCATGCTGATGATTGGCTCAACGTGACATCACCAATTCAGCAGATGGTCAAGTTTCGCTAATTTCATGTGCCTCAACCCAGCCACCTTCCACCACCCCGTCACCTTTGCCGTATCACATGGCTTGAGGGGTCTCGTTCGCTGCGGCAATGGTGGGAAAGCCACCTTTGCGGAATCTGAGATACACTGCCTGTGGTGGGAACATACCCGTACACCACTTGGCACCTGGGAATTTCAAACTGCCTTCCGTGCACGTCACATTCCTCAAGGTCTCTGATGGATCAGAAAGAAGAGAGAATTCCGCAAACCTGACCCAGGGCAAGATGACAGTGGATGAATATCAGAGAGAATTCCTCGATCTTATCTCGCTATGCTGAAGATGACTGTCCCACCGACGCACGTAAAGGCAAGAGAAGTTCCGCGAAGGACTGCACCCTGACATCTGCAGGATGCACTTGCCTCCTTGATTTCTCAGACTTTGCGACACTCTGTCAGCAAAGCCTTTCCAGAAGCTGAAATTGCCCGAGCTGAGCACCAGGAGTCGCTCAGAAGCGGACTCGAGATGTTGGCCCATCTTCAAGTTAGCCTGCTCAGAAACGTAGAGTGTGGATTCCGCACAATGTCTTTCGACAAGCAATCCCAGCACCGAGGCCGTCCTATGTTGCGCCTCGTCTGCCTCCACCACCAAGACAGCTTGAATACTCCAAGGTGGACAGCCCAATACTATGGCTCCTCGCCCAGTACATGAAGCTGTCATAAGTGTGGACAACCAGGACACCTTGCCAGAGACAACTGTCGCCCGAATCAGCCTCAGAATGCACCACTTCCTCCTTCTGGTCGTGGAAAGGGTCGTCGCAAAGCTCATCCCAGAAACTATAATGCAGACCGCCTGCAAACGGTCGTGGTCAGGTCAACCATGTCAAGATTGAAGAAGCTCAACGAGACACCAATATTGTGATGGGTACCCTTCCTGTTAATTCAGTACCAGCTCTTGTTCTATTTGATTCAGGAGCATCACATTCATTTTTGTCTGAGGCATTTGCACTCACACACGACATGCAATTTGAAAAGATGCACCCTCCCTTAGTCGGTTCACATCCCCCGGTCCCAGTGATGGAACACGGCTATGGTAAGTCCTTACAACCAGATTGAAATTGGAGGGTTAATATTCTCTGCACCGCTCATTGTCCTCAAGTCTTCCAACATTGACATGTCATTCTCGGTATGGATTGGTTGAAAGCTCACAACGCTTTGATCGACTGTGCTACTAAGACAGTCCTAGCTCACACACCCTTCTCGACCAGATAATCAGTCTACTCAACCCAGACAATTCAGAATGCCGAAGCCCAGATATATGCACTCAATGCATTGAACGCTGCACCTCTTGAAGGAATCGAGAACGTTCCAGTCGTCCGAGACTTTCAAGATGTCTTCCCAGAAGAACTCCCAGGAATACCCCCTGCTCGAGCTGTCGAATTTGTCATCGACTTAAAACCAGGCACTACTCCTATTGCTAAGCGCCCCTATAAGATGCCGCCACATGAACTCCTTGAGCTTAAGGAGGAAATCGACAAATCTCTTCACAAAGGATTCATTCGTCCCAGTTCTTCCGCATGGGAGCCCCTTCTCTCTTTGTTAAGAAGAAGGATGGAACTAATCGATTAGTTCAGGATTATCGGCCTATTAATCAGGCGACGATTCAGAACAAGTATCCACTTCCCAGAATCAATGATCTTTATGATCAACTTGCTGGTTCCTCTGTCTTCTCTAAACTTGATTTGAGGTTAGGATACCATCAGATCAGAGTTCGAGAAGAGGACATTCCAAAGACAGCCTTCGTGACTCGCTATGGTTCATACGAGTACACCGTCATGTCCTTTGGCTCTAACCAATGCTCCAGCCACCTTCTCTCGATTGATGAACTACATTTTCATGGAATACCTCGACAAGTTCGTCGTGGTTTATCTGGATGATATTCTGGTCTATTCCAAGAATGAAGAGGAACATGCCGAACATCTTCGGCTTGTGTTGGAGAAGCTTCGATGAACATCAGCTGTATGCCAAGTATTCCAAATGCGAATTCTGGTTATCCGAAGTGACCTACCTAGGCCATGTGATTTCCAAGAATGGCATTGCTGTCAACCCAGAACGAGTTCAAGCTAGTTCTTAATTGGAACTCCTCCGCAGACTGTGAAGCAAGTCAGAAGTTTTCTCGGACTTGCCAGCTATTGCCGTCGATTTGTCGAGAACTTCTCGAAGATTGCTAAACCCATTGACTGACCTGCTTCCACAAAGACAAGTAAATTTGAGTGGACACCTCAATGTCAGGAAAGTTTCCAGACTCTCGAAGGACAAGTTGACTTCTGCCCCAGTGCTTGCTCCCCCAGATACTAAGAAGGACTTCGTGATCTATTGCGACGCTTCACGTCAAGGATTAGGCTGTGTCCTAATGCAAGACCGCAAAGTGATAGCTTATGGCTCTCGTCAAGTGCGTCCGCATGAAGCTGAACTATCCAACGCATGATCTCGAGCTTGCTGCTGTTATCTATGCATCTGCAAGTTATGGCGACATTACCTCCTTGGTAACCGTTGCGAGATCTACACGGACCATAAAAGTCTGAAGTATTTGTTCACTCAACCTAGATCTCTGAACCTCCGCCAGCAAAGATGGATGGAAGCAATTACAGATTATGATTTGGGAATCTCATATACCCCTGGCAAGGCTAATGTAATGGCCGATGCCTTGAGCCGCAAAGTCCTATTGCAGTGAACTTGATGGTGCAACTACAACAGCCACGTCTTTATGAAGAGCTCCGCAAGCTGAACATCGAGATTGTTCCACAGGGTTATCTTAATACCATTGGTTGTTGAACCAGATCTTGAGCAAAGAATTAGGACCATGCAACTAAGACTATGCAGTACAAGTCAAGCGTGATCTTACAGATGACTCACATAGTACTGAGGGTGCACGTCGTACTGAGGGTGATCCTCAACCGCGCCCTATGTTGCGTAACTCGGCAAGCCCATCAGACGTGAACGTTCTAAGGGTCATTCCTCAGATCACTCTCGATGAGCAAGGCACCTTATTCTTTCGAGGTCGCCTTGTGGTACCTAAATTCAAGGATATGAGCGAGAAAGTTATGCAAGAAGCGCATGACACACCTCTCTCAATTCACCCTGGTAGCACCAAGATGTATCAAGACATTCGTCAAAGATTCTGGTGGTCTAACATGAAGCAGCGACATTGCTCGCAATATGTTGCTGAGTGTGACGTTTGTCGTCGCATCAAGGCAGAACATCAGAAACCTGCCGGAACTCTGCAACCCCTTGTCTATTCCCGAATGGAAATGGGACAAAGTTGAAATGGACTTCATCACTGGATTTCCCAGATCTCAGAAGGGTCACGATGCTATCTTTGTCGTCATTGACCGATTTTCTAAAGTGGCTCACTTTCTGCCCGTCAAGGAGAGTAATCACTGCTAGTCAGTTAGCAGATCTGTATGTTTCCAGAATTGTGTCGCTCCACGGTGTTCCGTTGGAGATCAACTCAGATCGTGGCAGCCTCTTCACCTCAAGGTTCTGGGAAAGTTTTCAACAAGCTATGGGAACTCATCCGTATCCTTTAGCACCGCTTATCACCCCCAGTCCAGTGGTCAAGTTGAACGAGTCAACCAAATTCTCGAAGATATGCTTCGAGCATGTGTCATCTCATTTGGCAAGAAATGGGAAGAATCTCTCCCGTATGCTGAATTCTCTTACAACAATAGCTATCAAGCTAGCCTGAAGATGGCACCATTTGAAGTATTGTATGGACGTAAGTGCCGAACCCCTCTCAATTGGTCAGAAACTGGAGAACGACCACTCTTCGGTCCGGATATTATCCAACAAGCCGAAGAGCAAGTCTCAAATTGTTCGACGAACATCTACAAGACTGCTCAGTCTCGTCAGAAGAGCAAGTCTGTATGACCGTCATCACAAAGATATGGAATATCAACCTGGCGACACAAGCTTATCTCCGTGTCACTCCGATGAAGGGCACTCACTCGATTTGGAATCAAGGGCAAGTTAGCTCCTCGCTACATTGGTCCCATTCCGCATTCTTGCAAGACATGGAAAGGTGGCATATCAGTTGGAATTGCCGTCGAACCTTTCTCAGGTTCACGATGTCTTCCATGTGTCACAACTCCGTCGCTGCTTCAAGGAACCAAGTCATGAACAGTGGATCATGAAATGCTTGATTTGCAAGAAGATCTCTCTTATCGCGAACATCCGACTTCGCATTCTTGATGAAGCTGAACGCCGAACTCGTCAGAAGACAATCAAGTTCTTGAAAGTTCAGTGGTCGAATCATTCTGAAGATGAAGCCACTTGGGAACGTGAAGATTACCTTCGTAAAGAATACCCCTCTCTTTCTCCAGTCTACCTCTTAATTCTCGGGACGAGAATTTCTTTTAGAGGAGGAGAATTGTAACACCCCATGTAATTAAGCTACAGTGATCATGTGCTTATCCCTACATTAATAGCCACAGTCATCACTTGCTGTTCAATGACAGTCCACCATGTTTTGTGAAGCAAGGAAATCATTGGTTCCATATCTCATTTCAAACTCCAAATTCAAACCAATTCAAAATGTCAAGTCAAAATTTCAACTTTCTTCAAACATGAGATTCAGAAAAATGTTCACAGCCTTCCATAAATATGCCACAATGTATTTTTCATGAAGAGAACCAACATTCATTTGGATTCCCAAAATGGCCCTAGCAACATTAAAACAGTGGACCAGCAGCAAATTAAATATGGCCATTTAAATTCAGGAAAGTAAATAGTTGATACTTTTCCAAATAATGTGATACTATTGTTGCATGCTGGTATTGATAATATTACATTGAAGCATTTGTGTGCCAAGTTTCACATTCATAACAAAAATTCATTTGAGTAGCATAAAATAAAAGCAAAATAGAAAAGATAAATGCAAAAAGAAAAACAAGAAAAAGAAAAGGCCAGAAAAGACTTACTCTGCGGCTTATGGCTGTGAGTGCAACAGGAGAAAGCCCAACCTGCACCACAGTCAGTCATCGTACTGCTCCTCATCCGCGCGCTGTCAGGAGCGCGTGCGTTCACGGCGGGCAGGGCCCGCCGCCGCCGATTTTCGACACTGCTACGCGCTACAGACGCATGCTAGAGGGGACTACAGGGCAGCGCCCGCGACCCTCTGGGCTTGAAACCCTAGCCCACTTCTTCTTCCTCCCATCGCGCCGCCACCCTTTCGCTCTGGTCGACGTCCCGAGAGCAACCGTCGCCCTGGCCCTCTCTGTTCTCGTGGCCATCGTCGTGTCCCTGCAAGCGACTGATTTGGTGTCTGGGAGTTGCGTCGTCGTCCGCATGCCATCGTCCTACGTCCACGAGCTCGAGCCGGAGAGCCCCTCATCAAGCCGGCATCGACTGTGTGTTCAACCTTCCGGGCTCCGCTGCGCCATCCGCCGATCTGCAAATCCGCCGACCTCACTGCTACTAATCCGTTCGTCAACGAGGGACACCTTGAGCTCGCGCGGTGAGCTTCCGCACAAAACCCCTCTCCCTGCTGCTCGATCCGTTGCTCCTAGCATGCCGTAACTAGCGCATGGCAACGCCGCCCGCTCACTGCTGCTGCTGTAGTGCTGCTCCGCTTGCTCAAGAGAGCTTACTGCCGTCGTTGTGGTCCTCGCGTCCCGTATGGAGCTGCACAAGCATAGTTAGATCGCTTGAGGCTACTCACAGCGCGTCGACGACCTTCTAGTTCGAGTCGCGGGCGAACTCTGTCGCTGCCATTCGTCGTCGTATGAGGTCACACCCGGCCTCCGCCAGTGACAGCTCAGCACGCAGCCATTCGTTCGCGGCATCGAACCAGCGTTCGAACACGACCAGTCTGCGACTCGAACCGTATGCGCGCGTAGTGAAATCCCAGCGGTTTCGAACGCAAGTGCGCGGCCGCCACGTTTTGTGTCACCGGAGGCTGCACCGGCGTTCAAACCGGCCACTGGTGCACTGACCAGTGGGCGCCGACACGTCAGGAGGCTAATTAACGCTAATCACCGGAATTAGTTAAGAGTAACTGACGGCTGACACCATGGGCCGCCACCGTGGCCCCGTATGGATTAAAACGCTTACAGGTGGACCTATGGGACCCATGCTGGGCCAAATAAACTTAATTAAAATCAATTAAATCGCTGACTGGGCAACAGCCTCTGTCAATGACAACTGGGCCCCACCATCACTGTTCACCCATTGACCTGGTCAATGTTGACTGCTGAGTCAGTAGTTGATTGGACCCACCAGTCATGCCTCTGATGGCTATGCTGACATGCATGGGTTCACATAGCATTTTCTGCGAATTAAATTCGTAATTAAAATTAAATCCAGAAAAATTCTAGAAAGTCATTGAAATCTTTGAAAAATCATATAAAATAATCCGTAACTCGGATGAAAATAATTTATATATGAAAAATGATCAGCTCGAATATAACTAATCCGAATATGTCATTTGTTTTCATGCATGATCAAACTCCAAGTGCTATCATACATGGAACTTTTGACAATCTTGCTACTGGATCAATAAAGGAAATAATGCATTTGGAGCTCGGGAAAATAATTCCTAAATATTTTCTCACGGTGCCTCTAATGAATATGCTTAATAATGCATTATAGCAATACCATCATCAACATATTTTGATCATGCCATGCATTTTGTATTGCATTTGAATGCTCTGTTATTTATTTTGTGCCCGCATCCGGCATTCTTATCCGGTAGACCCCGAGACCGTTGTACTGACCCCGAGTTTGACTACCGCTACTGAGGATCCCGTCCTCCTTCAGTGCAGAGCTTCCAGGCAAGCAACCCTACTTTGATCATACTTATATCGCCCACTCCTTC
>CBDHDM010000008.1:0-19711 GCA_965261315.1 Endozoicomonas sp.
GTATCTCCAATGGTTTTACGAAAGTTATACGCCTTAATACGATAGTCCCAAAATCAGATACCGCACCGAATAGCGCACCCACAAAAAAACTGCGAACATAAATGATACACAGGGACTTACGGTTTTTTCGCCTACCACGAACAGAGACAAAATAGCTATAAAATTTTTACTATCAAACCCACGAAATTTTCTTGGCGAAAAAAGTGAGTAATAGTTTTACTCCCGCCTAAACAAAAGTGATCAAGCGCAAAACTCAAAATAGGTTTCGAGAAAACGGCAAAAAACACCGTATGATGTAAGAAAATTCCACCTACTCCTAACAGAAGTGAAATTATGTCAGGAAAAAAACAAAATGGTTTATATTTATTTCTTTTTACAATCACTATTTAAGGTAAGTTGAACTTTGTAGCAATAATAAGATCGAAGGGACATTCAGAAAGTTATTTTGTTTGCAGGCAAACGGTCATGTTTTTTTGGGAGCACAGTCCCAACCCACTCCAAACCAAACTCACCCCTCTCATATATATGACCCATCGATAGAAAACCAAGTAGCCCAAAAGATTGCTCACAAAGCAATGGGACAGTTTAGTCCACCCCCTCAGTTCTCCAGAAAACAAATACCGACCGGATTCCCAAAACCGAAGCTGAAACAGAGTAAAAGACTCCCATCCGCACAGGAGAATGACCTTGCCAAATATGCTCTCCGAGCTCACATTTACAACCATTTCCCAAACCCAAAAAAAAGGAAACGCTTGTAAGGCCCTACCGCCCCAGTATTCAGGCGAAACCTATAAAACTTCCGTAAAAAAAGAGTGGCTGATCCTTCAGAGGCCGTCCAAGCGCCACCAGACCAGAAGAAACAAGAGCCAAACCCATAAGGGCATTTTGATCCGCAAACAAGCAAAAACGCCCCACCATCTGCTTTCAGACGATATGCCCCCTGCTTATTTTCACCCCTCCCCCCCCTTTAGGAGTAGAAAGCTGATGAGGCCTTCAGGGGTTATCACATTCTCCCCCAACCAATAATATGTGGTTACACAATTTCGGAGGCATTGCCCTGATAAAGCCTCAAAACAAGCCCATGGACTGGTCAGTTTTTTAAAGAGCCCCTTCCCATATGTTACGCCAGCTTTCCCTCCCCTGAAAAGAATGTTTTAAAATCAAAAAACACCTGACGCAAAAACCCAGCTTAACAATTGATGGGTCAGAAAAGTGTATCCTGTGGTACTTTTTTTTACCCGATAAAAAGATTATTCGAGGTGTCAGAAAACAAAACCTTATGGTAAATCCACAAAACGTCCTTTTTTGCATCTCCATCAATCTACAAAACGCCAAACTTTCAGCACCAGAAAAAAAAGCTTACAAGGCACATTCTGAAGAGCATACAAAGGGAAGTGAGTGGAGAAAATCGTAGTGCAAGGAAAACGACACAGAGCAGATACACTTGAAACGTACTCAAAAAAAAAAGCTGACTCTTTTTCCAATGAGGACTTCCCCCCCAAAGGGACAGCAGCATGACTCTTCAGCAATGAAAAATTGAGTCCACAGCTTTATGAATTAGCGCGACAAGCGGCCGTCCATCACCTCAAACAATACCACTCCCCTGCCTCCTGATCTAAAAGCTATGTGGAAGAAGCTCATGAAAAATACGGATAGCGCCAAAAAGAAAAATAAAAAAAAACTATAACTCTCCGAATTTTTTCATAAAAAAAAGCGGCAGTATAATTGCTTTAAAGCCCTGAGCAGGAAAATAGATTACCTCTGAAATAGAAAGGAATAAAAAAAAAGCAATATTCAGAGGCGGGCAAGAGAGAGAATCAGGAAAAAATTATCGATATCAGAAAACTCTAAATACTGGCTCAAAATTTGGAAAAGGTGAGAAAATCTCAAGCTAATACAGAGATTACTCACCTGTTTACCCGTCTAAAATCAGCCCATCAGCCTTTTCAGAAGAGTCGGCAGCTTTCAGCAATTAGCTGTTGCAGCTCACCACTGTTAAAACATATCAATAATAATGGTCGCTGCCACCAATCAGCTCGCCCTTGATCCACAAACTGTGGAAAATGTAGGCCAGTTAGCATACTTAGGCAGGTTTGGCACGGATTTTCAGGATTAGCCAGTATATCAAACAAAACGCAAAACTGCTCGCCCACAGGCCATCAGAGCCTGAACCGCCTTGGAAGAAAAAGCCCACACTGCGGTAATTTAGGAGAGAGCCTTTTCATGTACAGCAGGATAGCATGGGATTCAACCTGCTCTTTTATTTGATCCATTACGTCCATGAGAACGACCTCTTTTTAAACATTGGAATCATTGAAATCGGGCATTCCTAATGAAAAATACCTGGACTGTCCACCATATGTTATTACATATATTCAAATAGATAAAAAACAAACCATTTTTAAAAAACAGGTCAGTTACAATAGACCTCATAAAATAATAAAGGCCTCTTGGACGTTTGCCGGGCTGCCAGAAGCCGGAAAACCTCTTCCAGCATGTAATGGTTTTTCTCTACCCGGAGCCAAGGTTTCCATAAAACAAAATAGCCGTTGGATCATCAGGAAAAAATGCTCCATAAAAAATATACAGAAGAGGTAAAAACATAGATGTATCCCGGCAAAAGTTTTTTTTGATTTCCTGTTGACCCCGTCTACCAGTGCAGGGTCGAGAATTGGACTTCCGTATTCCACCAAGGAGGCCCATATGCCTGACGGTTTACCCCAATTGGCCAGAAAAGTACGATATATCTCGAACCCACCATTTCTCTACTATGAACGCGAAGGTCCTGCTTATGCCCTCACACTCGCTCGGAGAAATGGCTATCGCTGGTATGGAAAACTGATGAGTTTCAAACGACTTGAATCCATCATGGCTTATCGTGCTTTTGGTATCCCGATCAGTAGCATAGCCCTCCACTTCTTGACCGTGAAGACACGATGGAAACAGGAGCGCATTTTTTGCATGACCAGTTGGACGACTCTTGAAACAAGAGATTACAGAAATTACGTCCACCAGCAAAAAAAGCCCCATTATCATGTTTACTCAAAACAGCCCTTCATTACTGGAGCAAAAATATGGTCAAACAAAAGATCGCTGGGTAGAAAATTATGAAAGCTGCAGGCTTCAGCGAGCAGGGACATGAAAAAAACTGGCAATCAGCAGTTTTGAAAAAGATGGAAACCCGAGGGCACATCAGGAATTTTCTTGAATCTCTGGAGATTTGATAAGGGAAGAAAGTTTTCCAGGATTTCGAGGGACTGGTCCCAGAGAGCCTTAACTCGATTAATTGAAAAATAATGTGTCGTCCTGACCCCAGGGCTTCTGTTTGACATAAGGTTGCAGGCTCAGTGGCTCGTATAGCCCGTCTTCCTCAGGGCGGACTGGTGAGGTGTAGTGGTTTGCTACATCAAAATCAGTCCAAACGCAGCTGGAAGGGCGGCTATAAGAGCTATCGTCCGTTTTTATTACCGTCTCTCCTTGTCCCGTTTTGAAAAGCGGATAGTTTTCTTCCCGCCCTTTCTCAAACCTCTGTTTTCCATTTTCATATTTTTTTTACTACGGGGCTGTCATTGCCTTACTCGAGCCTCTGCAATCCGTAAAAACAGACTCTCCCTCCCATTCTCCTTTTATTGACTTATAAAGATCTCTCAGCTGTTTTTTTTACTGGGACTAAACCGAACAGGATCACCCACATCAAAGTATGCCTCCCCCAGAGATACGAAATTTCTGGATTCTTCATAGCAATCAACGGAGAAAGCAGCCCCTGAGCTGACAGAGAACAGGGTGCCCCAACAAAAATACGGACAGACTATTTTTCATTTTTTTTGAAAATAGAGCTGATAGAAAAACTTTCCCTGATACAGCTGTTTCCAGAACTCAATGACAGAAACGTCACCTCGCTGCATAAATCACCAACGGTCCCGTACCTTCAACAGCAGCCCGGACTGAAATGCCATTAATATTGAACTGTTGTAATGAAAAGGTATCAGCCTGCATAGAGTTTCTCCGTGGTTGAACTGTTCAGAACTATAGACAAAATTCACTTAAGCTCTGCTTTCAGTCGTAACGCCTGTATACCCGCCGCGTAGCAACTTAAAATCCATTGGGTATATATGGACGGTTAAACCCCGGAGAAACTGAAAACAGCTGACACAGATCACGGGCTCACCGGAATGCATAGGGATTTGACCCCTTGTCCCTTGTAGATCCCCGCCTTTCCTGCCAACATCGATTGACCTACTATGGAACTGCACGCTGGAATCAGCCATGTACGTACCGGAGAAACCTCTTCACTCCTATCCTTGGTGGCTCAAGCCCTTTTTCTGGAGCCAGAAGCGCCGCTATGGGAAAGTCCTTAAGCCTGGTTTGCTATGGGCCAGAGTTCCAAAGCTATTTGCCGCGGTAGCCGCTCTTTATGGCGTTCTGGATCGCAAAAAATCCCCACTGTCACCGGAACTGCGTTCACTGGTAACGGTCAGAGTTTCTCAGGTTAACTGGTGTGCTTTCTGCGTTGACGTTAACGCCATGACTCTGGCTAAACGCGCAGGCAGTATGGACAAGGTCGAAGCGCTTGATAACTGGAAAAAGTCTGACCTGTTCAGTAACCAGGAACGGATTGCACTGGAATATACGGAAACGGTCACTTATAGCGACCGTCAGGTAACTCCAGAACTGATGAAACAGTTAAAAGCCTATTTTGATAATGACTCGATCATAGAGCTGACAGGGCTTGTTGCTTTTCAGAACATGTCCAGTAAATTTAATGCAGCCTTGGATGTGCCTGCAGAAGGTTTCTGCAAAATACCGGACAAAACCCAACAATAGAAAACCGCTAAATGAGCATTCAAACCATCATCAAACCGGCAATTATCCTGTTATTGATCATCGTTGCACTGGCCATCCCACCGGTACGTGAATGGTTATCTGAGATGACCCACATTTTATCATCCATGGATATTGACCAGGTGCGGCTATATATCCTGAGCTTTGGTGTCTGGGCACCGCTGGTTTCTGCGTTGATGATGGTTCTTCAGGCAGTATTAGCACCGCTTCCCGCTTTTATGATCACCTTTGCCAACGCTGCTGTATTTGGTTGGTGGCAGGGGGCGCTGCTCTCCTGGAGCAGTGCAATGGTGGCAGCTGTGCTCTGTTTTTTCCTCGCTCGCTGGTTCGGCAGGGGCTTTGTGGCAAAACTCACCAGCCATTTTGCCATTGAGCAAGTGGATCGGTTTTTTTTGCCCGTCATGGTCAGTACACAGTCCTTATAGCCCGACTACTGCCCTTCATTTCATTTGATATTGTCAGCTACGGTGCCGGACTGACATCAATGAAGCTCCGGTATTTCCTTATCGCCACGGGTATTGGCCAATTACCAGCGACCCTGATTTATTCCTACGTCGGCGGAATGCTGACGGGTGGAAGCCGTCTTTTTGTAACGGCGCTCCTGACACTGTTTGCTATCACCGTTCTGGTCTTTTTCCTGAAGACTATTTATTTACGGGAGTCAGAGACGGCTACTGATGTGTGAAAGACAATCACTATTAGACAAATTAATCCGTTTTAGCTGCTTACTCATCATTCTGACTTTTTTACCTACTGACTATGTTCAGGCAGCTCCGCATGAATACTTTATCCGTGCCGGAACGGTTTCCAGCAACCTGAAAAACTATACCCTTATTGATGCCCGAGAGTATTCTGAATACCTTAAAGGACATATTCCCGGAGCCCGATCCGTTCAGTGGCAATCTTTTTCTGACATGATTGGAGAGGCTGGCAGCGAAACATGGGGAACGGTGCTTAATAATCAGGCACTGGAAAATCAGATCCAAAAGATTGGCCTGACCCCGGCTGATAATATTGTTGTCTATGCTGATGCTCACCAGGGCTGGGGGGAAGATGGCCGTATTGCCTGGAGCCTGAGAGTAGCCGGGTTAAGAAATGTTCGCATTCTTGATGGTGGTTACAACTACTGGAAAGAAAAAGGACTGAAAACTACTGTTATTCCCACCTTATTCAATACCAGAAGCGACTTTAAGATAACCCGAAGAGATGACTCATCAACCATAAACACCAAAGCGCTTTACACGGATTACGCCAAATTTCGTGTTATCGACTCACGCTCCCCGGAAGAATATCAAGGCCAGAAAGACCTTGGTGAAGCCAGGAAAGGTCATTTACCCGGCGCAGTCAGCTTACCATTTCAGCAGTTGCTTATGCCGGATGGAACCCTGAAGTCATTTGACGAAATCAATCAAATTTTATCCGAGCAGGATATTAAGAAAACCAGCCCAATTGTTGTTTACTGCACTGCAGGTATTCGCTCCGCCTATATGGTTATGGTGCTGAAAGCAGCGGGCTACACCAATGTCAGGAATTATACGCCCTCTTTTTATCACTGGGCTGCGTTATCCTACACACCGATTGAATGACAATTTAAACGCTGTCTTTGTTTTCTTGAAAACCCATGACTGTTGCTATTGAACCAACAGGAGACAACCCTTTATGACACCTCGGAAGCGTGTTCCGCGCTCTGCTTTTGCACTCTGTTTGTGTGCAGCCCTCTTTTCTACTTCGGTTTTATTCATCACCAATTTGACTGGCTATCGACTGTTTAATCAGGAGAAGAGTCATTTCCCCATGGAAGAAAAGGCTAATGCTTCTTGCTGATGGCCTGCTGATAGAGGTGATCCACTTTCACAATATTGGCATTCAAACCATTGATACGAGTATCGTGTGCAGGGTGTGTGCTCATGAATTCAGGCACACTCTGATCACTTTGAGCTGACATCTTTTGCCACAGGCTGACAGCGGCTCGCGGGTTATAACCAGCCCGCGCCATCAGCTCCAACCCAATGAGGTCAGCCTCGGCCTCATTGGTACGGCTATTAGGCAATGTCAACGCATAATTCACGACGGTACTGCCAACATTCATTACCTCAGGGCTCACACCCAGAAGAATACCCAGCGTGTCCTGACCCAGCTGCACGGCATAAGCCTGAGACATCGCTTCTCGCCCGTGCTCTCTCAGCGCATGAGCCATTTCATGCCCCATAATGGCGGCAATTTCATCATCGGTCAGCTTCAGGGTATCAATAATGCCGGTATAAAACATAATCTTGCCCCCCGGCATACAGTAGGCATTGAGCTGTTTATCGGTCATCAGGTTGACTTCCCACTTCCAGTTCCGGGCATCCTGCCGAAACACCGCAACATGAGACACCAGACGGCCAGCAATCGTACGCAGTCGTTTAACGTCTGCAGGCTTCTGGTTCAGCACCTCTTTTTTACGGGCCTTGCTTAGCTCTTCCTGATAAGCCTCAGCGGACATCGCACTCACCTGGCTTTCGGACAGCAGAGAGAACATTTTCTGCTCCCGGTGCACACCGATTGAGCCAGAGTTGGTTGTCGATACCGTCTGACACCCGGCCAGGAAAATACACAGGCTGACGCCCAGAACTTTTAACCACTTCATCCCCATTACCTGTATTCTAAAAAGCCAACATTTGATTAATTATTGTCGTTACCTGACTGTCCCAGCCAGTGCTCTACACGCTGGCATGCTGCAAACAATCTTGGGCAATACTGTTGAACAAAGTCCTCTGGCTCATAACGCCTTTCTGACACCGCATCAAGTGCCCTGGCTCCATCAAAGTCTACAAATGCCATTCTGACAAATAACTGGTCTGCCATTAAACCAAAATCACTACCGGGAAGCACCGCCACACCGGTCTCAGACAGTAAGATATTGCATAAGTCATCAGAGCAGTTGATTCCACGAGCAATCAACTGTTCTCTATATGCCTCAAAGCTGACAAACAGATAAAAACCACCCACAGGGTCCGCCATTTGTAGTCCCATACTTCTCAGGGAGCCCACCATATACCCGGCAATCAGCGCCAGAACCTGCTGACTTTGCTCAAGATACCGGGTAATTTCAGAACTTTCTGCAAAAGCAGTACATGCAGCATACTGAATTGGAGCGCTGGTTGAGGTAAAAGTTTCACTGGCAATAATCGCCATGGCATCCTGGACTCTGCGCAGCTCTTTCGGGAAAACCATCGTACCCAATCGCCAGCCTCCAGCACCACACCATTTGCTCAATCCACCACTGAGGATCGTACCTTCAGGATAAAAGGTAGCCATGGAGTGATGCTGACCAGAAAACCGGGTTTCACCGTATATTTCATCAGCAATAATAATGATCTTCTGCCGTCTTGCCACTTCAGCCAGTGCTTTCAGCTGTTCTGGTTCATAGCTTGCGCCGGTTGGGTTTGATGGATAGTTCAACAGAAGAAAGCGCGCTTCATCCCCTGGAGGTGCCAGTTGCTCCAGTTGTTCGGGAAGCATTTGCCATTGATTATCCATAGCGGTTGGCAAGTAACGTACCTTTCGCCCCAACATGACAGCCTGGGGCACATAGGATACCCAGCTGGGAGCGGGTAGAATCAGCTCAGCCTGACAGGCCATTTGGATATTAAACAACAACTCTTTGGAGCCCGGACCAACCAGTACTGATTCAGCGTCCACATCGAGACCATCCCTGCGCTGGTAGTAACCAGCAACGGCCTGACGCAAAGCCTGAAGCCCCCGAACCGGGAGATAATCTTTTTCATGGGCATGTTTCTGCCAGACTTTTTACAACGATATCAGGTACAGGAAAAGGCGATTGCCCCAAACCAAGCCGGATAATATCCCGCCCTTCCTTTATCAGTTGCTGGCTGAGTTCATTGATGTGTAACGTTGCAGAAGGACCAAGAGCCCGAACCCTTGGATTGAGCTGGCTTTCGTGAATCATGGTTCTGGCATCCTTGCGCTGGCTGGCGCATAACTCACTTTATCAATAAAGAGTATCCAGGAAATAATTAAAAATTACCCTTCCCTATAATTCCAGACTACTTTTATTTCGGTTTTTTTCAAAGAGAACCAGCCACTTTTCCTATGTAAATCACCCCATCCTAAGAGATTTCGCAGCCTCCACCATATTTCTCAAAGCAGCTTCGACCTCAGGCCAGTCTCTGGTTTTCAGCCCACAGTCCGGGTTAACCCACAAACGCTGTTTTGGGATTTTCTGAGCCGCTTTGGTCATCAGATTTTGAATCCACTCAATGCTGGGTACATTCGGTGAGTGAATATCATAAACACCAGGACCTATTTCATTGGGGTATTCAAACTCCTCAAAAGCATCCAGCAGCTCCATATCTGAACGAGATGTCTCTATGGTTATTACATCTGCATCCATCGACGCAATATATTCAATAATGTCGTTAAACTCGCTGTAACACATATGGGTGTGAATCTGAGTCTCATCCTTTACGCCGCTGGCCGCAATTCGAAAGCTCTTCACCGCCCATTCCAGGTAAGCTGGCCAATCAGCCTTTCTTAACGGCAGCCCTTCACGAATGGCTGGCTCATCAATCTGAATCACTCCTATTCCTGCCTTTTCCAGATCGACAACCTCATCTCTCAATACCAGAGCCAGCTGCAGACAGGATTCCTCTCTACTTACATCATCCCTGGGGAATGACCAGCAAAGAATGGTAACAGGGCCTGTTAACATGCCTTTAACGGGTTGACTGGTCTGATCCTGAGCATAACGACTCCATGCAATAGTCATTGGCTCAGGACGACTGACATCGCCAATAATGATAGGAGGCTTTACACAGCGACTGCCGTAACTCTGCACCCAGCCATTGGCTGTAAAGGCAAAGCCTTCCAGCTGCTGACCAAAGTATTCAACCATGTCATTACGTTCTGCCTCACCATGCACCAAAACGTCAAGCCCAAGCGCTTCCTGCCTTTTGATCGTATTTCGGATTTCTTCCTGCATGGCAGCGATATAAGACGGTTCATCCAGTTCACCTTTGCGGAACTTCATGCGTTTCTGCCGAATCTCCCGAGTCTGAGGAAAAGAGCCAATAGTGGTTGTAGGAAATTCAGGCTGATTCAACTTTTCGTGCTGTAGCTTCGCCCTTACAGCATAAGGAGAGTACCGATGATCAATCTTCTGATCGCCCTTTAATGCAATTACCCGTTGTTCCACCAGCGTATTATGAACCCGCTGGGATTGCTGTCTGTCTGACGCTGCCTTTTCTGCATCAGAAATCAATGTCACCACAGCCGGATCTTGTGCCTGATGCCCTCCAGTCAATGCCTGACCAATAACAGATACCTCTTCACATTTCTGTTTAGCAAAGGCAAACCACGACTTCAGTTCATGATCAAGCTCGGTTTCATTATCTAAATCGACCGGTACATGTAGCAATGAGCAGCTTGGCGCTACCCAGAGTCGATCACCTAATCGCTCCTCTGCATCACTTAACTGCTGCAGTATTTGCTTCAGGTCTGAACGCCATATATTCCGGCCATTAACCACACCGACAGACAACACCTTATAAGCTGGCAACCGATCAAGCAGAGCGGGTAATTGATCAGGGTCACGAGTTAAATCCACATGAATTCCATCCACCGGTAAATTAACAACCGTCGTCGTCGTTCCATTCAGGCCACCAAAATAACTGGCGAGTAGAATTTTTACCTTACAACTCTGCAAGCGGTTATAGACGGACTCAAACGCCTGATTCCACGCCAATGGAAGATCGAGTACAAGGATAGGTTCATCAATCTGTACCCACTCCACCCCCATCTCAGCCAGCTTTGCTAAAACTTTGTCATAAACTTCAACGACAGAATCCAGCAATTCCAGGCGATCAAAAGATTCGCCTTTCACTTTTCCAAGCCACAGCCAGGTCAGTGGACCGATCAATACTGGCTTTGCACGAAAGCCTTGCTCAATCGCCTCAGCAGTTTCATCCAGAATAGAGGTATTGGACAGTTTGAACTGCTGCCCTCTAGCCAATTCAGGCACAATATAGTGATAGTTGGTATCGAACCACTTGGTCATTTCACAAGCAGCTACTGATTCTCCAGTAGGTGCCCTGCCACGAGCCATTCGAAACAGGGTATCTAATTCGCCAGGGTCAGCTTCCGTGAATCGCTCGGGTACTGCTCCAAGCATCAGGGAATGGTTCAATACCTGGTCATACCATGCAAAATCACCTGTTGGGATAAGGTGCAATCCCGCATCTTTCTGTAGTTGCCAGTGCCGTTTTCGTAAACGACACCCTTCTTCCAAAAGCGCTGATTTAGACAACTCTCCTCGCCAGTAACTTTCCTGAGCCTTTTTCAGCTCACGGTTAGCGCCTATTCGTGGAAAACCAAGGTTATGCGTAGTGATCATGACAAAACTCCAAGTAGATCATCAACTTTATTGTTTTCAGGATTGATCAAAGAGTAGTCACGATTCTGTTGGAGAGTTAAACTTGAATCAAACTCATTTTTCTAATAATAAAAGTGAAAAATACTAATAAATATAGTCTTATGGTCTATCTAAAAGGCTTACAGGAGAAGCACGAGCTATGACAACACAAAACCTGGGCCTTGAGTTACGTTACCTGAAAACACTGAAAGCCATTCACCAAAGCGGCAGTCTGGTAGACGCCGCAGGTCGTTTGCACCTTACTCAATCGGCTCTGTCTCATCAGCTGAAAGAGCTTGAGCACCGCATTGGTATGGAAGTATTCATCCGTAAATCCCGCCCCCCCCGCTTCACCACTGCCGGATTGAAACTTTTGGAGTTAGCTGAAGAAGTGCTTCCAAGATTTAAAGCGACAGAACAAAGCCTGTTGAGACTGGCAGGAGGCAAATCCGGGCGGTTACACATCGCCATTGAATGTCATAGCTGTTACCAATGGCTAATGCCCACCATCGGAGAATACCGACAACACTGGGCCGAGGTAGAAATGGATTTTTCCACCGCCTTCAACTTCGCCCCTCTTCCCGCTCTTTCGAGAGGTGAACTTGACCTGGTAGTAACCTCTGACCCAACCCCCATTGACGGTATCGAATATATACCTCTGTTCCGGTATGAGATGCTCCTCGCTATTGCAAAGACGCATCCTTTGAAAGAGAAAGAGTTTGTGATACCTCTTGATCTGCAAAATGAGATTCTAATCACTTACCCTGTTGAGCGGGAACGTCTCGCCGTCTTCTATGACTTTCTTGATCCCGCAGATATTGACCCTGCAGATATTCGCACAGCAGAGCTCACATTGATGATGCTGCAATTGGTAGCCAGCCAGCGAGGAGTTTCTGCATTGCCCTGCTGGGCGTTGGCTGAATACCTTGATAAAGGGCAAGTCTCGGCAGTCCGGCTTGGTAGAGAGGGGTTATGGTCAACCCTGTATGCAGCCATCAGGACAGAACAAAAAGAGCAACCCTATATTACCAGCTTTATTTCTTCGGCCAGAGAAACCTGTTTCGAAACCCTAACCGCTATCAAACTGGCATAGCTCTTTGTCACATCATTTTGACATTAAGATTATTAGTTATGGGGAATTATTTTATTGATAGCCCCCTTCAAGTTTTGGTACACACAATAATCCTCTTACGAGCTTAGGGACACACTTTTGTTTCACTTCTATTTCAGGAAAACAAAAGTATTAAATGATTCTAGTGACCGGTAGTCTTTCCAAATAGCCAAGAATACGATAACAACAATTAAACGACAGTTTCACTATTGACTTGCTAGCCAATACCAGAAGTCACGTTAAAAAAACTGAAACCGCTTTCCGCATATCATTTCCTCAAGCTACTGGCAAAAAAATGATATCTGCTTGATAAAATCACTCGAATTAAAATCATGAAATAAGCTGATTATCCAGAATACAATATTCTATCTAATCAGGAAAAAATAGCTTATAAATAGTTTTCAAAGCAAATATCAATGCAACCTGAAGTCCAGTTTTATCATTACCAAATCAAGTGAATTTCATCTTACCCATGATGTTTTTGTTACGCAATGAATGTACTCTATATTTGTTTCATACTATAAATACCGAATACACCATGCCAAATATTTACAAAACACTGCATTAATTTAGTCTAATCTATAATCATATTGAATGAGTTCTATTTACCTCTCCACCAAAAAAACCTCCACTCTACTGAACTATTTGACTATTACCTTACAGACAAAAGAATATTTCTATTTTATCATGACGGCACTCTTAACAGAATCAAATCACTCCGAGCAAGCATTTCAAGAAGAGTGTTATACGCAGAACTTGTGTAATAAAGCAGTTATCGACAAAAGAAAGATAAAAAACCAAAATCACAAACACCAAAACCAGTCAATAGGGCAAAAATATTTAATAATTATTTTTATCACAACAATAACAACAAGCTTCAACACCAGTGGAAAAATGGAGATCAATAATACTTATCAGCTAATCCATGATCACTTATCAAAAACCCACTCAGTGGATAAATATAAAAATGCGATGAATGCTCGAAGCCAAAAACAGGAATTACCCGATATTATTCTTTCCCCAGGTGAAAGACGAAGCATTCTTTTGCAAAATTTTTCTCAGGCACATAAAGCAGATAACGAGATTCTTTCCCATCATGCAGTTAAAGATCTACATATTCTCAGTGGCACCATACAAAATCCTGAGCAAAGCCTTCTCAGTAATATCGGCTCCCCTATGACTGTCACTGGTGAAATTATGCTGGCAAACCTGCTTATTTCGCCGATCACTAATGTAGATATCCTCCAAAAACGCCAGCAAGCATTACAGTATCTGATAGACCATCCAAAAGTTATCTTTCAGATTGAGGAGTATCTCATTCACTATGCAGCAGATGAAGATGGGCTCATTGCATTACTGGACCCATCTGATGTAGTGAACAGCCCCCATTTTGATGAAATCGATTACCAGACATACTTCCCGGGATTAACCAGCGATGCAACACGTGAAGAAATTGCCCGCCGCTTAAACGACACCATCAATATTATTGGGGCGCTGAATGTTCCGCTTGGACTCATCGGGTCCACATTTCTTGGAATTTTTGACCCGCGCTACGGCGTGGTCCAGGGATTACTCGATGCAGCAATAAGCCTGCCATCCAATATGAACCTGGTTATTTCCGAAATTCACCGTAACTTTCAAAATCTCTCCCCACCCGTAAAGATTTTTACGCTTGGAAGCTTCGCTCTACTGCAGATAATTGCTATTTATAAATCATACAAGCTTTTTCAGGATAACAGGGCTGCATATACTTTTGTGATGGAACGCAGCCGCAGACCAGGCAGAGCACTGGAAAGTGCAAGAGAATTGAAGCAACTGCTTCAGTATCACCCTGTTCTCGAAGGTATTCTGGATCATTACAGTGGCTTCTTGAAGTTCCGCAATTCCACCCAGATCCAGGAAGTAGTAACGCTTTTAAAAGACGCCCCTGAGAAAACACCTGATGCGCTCACTTATCTATCAACCAGTATGGGGCGCTACAAAAGAAGTCTGATGTTGCTTCGCCGCAACCATGGCTCACTGATACGAATCATGCAGGCAACAGGTGAAATTGATGCCTGGCTAACAGTTGCAAAACTATTGAGATCATCCTCTTACAGAGAAAGCAATCCATTGAGCTTTGCACAGTATGAATTATCGGAGCAGCCAACTCTAGAGTTGCAGGACTTCTGGAACCCCCTGCTACACCCATCTATTGCTATTCCCAGTGATCTGACCGCCAGCCACTCCATCCCCCCCAATAACATCATCATTACCGGCCCAAATGCTGCAGGAAAGTCCACGGCCATTGACGGTATTGCTGTGAATGTCATCATGGCTCAGACACTGGGAATATCTGCAGCTGCTGCCCTTAAACTTACCCCTTTTTCCTTCATCCATACCCATATGGTCATTGAGCCGGAAATTATCACTGGAGTTTCCAGTTTCAGCGCAGAATCAAATCGGGCTATAAAACTGCTGCAGAAGCTACGTACATTACCATCAGGCCTGTTCGGCATTGCTTTTCTGGATGAGATTTTTAGTAACACCAGCCCAAAAGAGGGGGCGGTAGGAGCACTGGCCTATATGAAAGCGATAGGAGATTTCCCCCATACTATCAGTATATCCTCTACCCACTACGCCAGGCTGACATCACTTGCTGATCAGTTCCCCGGGAAGTTTAAAAACCTTCATGTGAGCGCAGACATTAATAGTGAGGGGAACCTCCAGTATGACTATGTTTTAAAATCTGGTTCCTCAACACAAAATGTGGCATTCAATATTCTCAAAGAGGGAGGCATTCAACAGGACTTTCTTGACATTGTTCAAGAACTGCTGGAGAACCCTGAGAGCAACACCCCGGAAGCTTCGTATAACTTTCTCGAACATCAATAAACCAGAGATGTTTTCTCTATTTCAATGTCTCTGTTTTCTGGGCCAAACCAGGCTGAACCGTGCGCCTCCCAGAGGACTATGGCTGACCAGCGCTCGCCCTCCGTGCCAATACATAATACGTCTGACGATGGAAAGCCCCAGACCATAGCCTCCCGACTTGCGTGTTCTACTGTCGTCCAGCCTTGAAAAAGCAGAAAATACTCGTTCCCACTGCTCCTCCGGAATGCCAGGGCCGTCATCATCCACATCAATACGACAAGTATCCTGAGTTGATGAAAAGCGTACCTGAACTCTGCTGTCAGCATATCGGCAGGCATTACCCACCAGATTCTGTATAGCCCGATGAATGTAACGCCGATCAATTTCTACAAAACGACGAGGATTTAATACATTACAGGGAATATGTTCTATTTCTACCCGGTTCTGTAACCGGAGATGCTCACCAACCACCTGTGCTACCACTTTATCAACATCATTACGCTTCAAACTGATCGTTGGTGCCCCCTGCTCCAGGTTGGCATAGGTGAGAAACTCATCAACCAAATGATCCAGTTCCTGGATATCCTGATCCATTCCTTCCAATTGAGATTCGCGCTCTTCCTGCGTCCTGGCATCAGCAACCAGATCGAGACCAAAGCGTAACCGGGCAACAGGTGTCCTTAATTCGTGAGAAACCCCTCTAATCATTTCTTTCTGCAAACTAAGCAAGCGTTGTATATGATCTGCCATGGCATTAAATGCCATGGCCAGACGGCCAATTGAGTCGGTTCCTCCAACATTGACTCTGACATCAAAGTCACCTCGGCTAAAACGTGTAGCAGCCCTTTCCAGCTTTCTCAGCCGCTTCTCCATCCCCCGAACCAGGATATAGATGGCAAGGCTCAGGGAGATCAGAACGAAAAGACCCAGGGTCAAGATCAGTTTAAATGGATAAAGGTTGAGTAATTTCAACGGCCCAAGATGAAGTACCTGGTCACTGTATTTCATCTGAGCATAAAGCTGAAGCGACTCATCCCTTACACTTAACACAGTAACCACACTACCTTGCTGTAACTGGCTTTGCTGTAGAGGTGTTAAGTGCATGCCCGGAGATTGAGTAATGGATACCGGAAAACTTAACGATGCTTCGGACCGTTTTGCCAACACCTCAACTCGCTCATCCGGAGAGTAACTACTGAGCAGGTGCCTGAGAAAAACAATGGTACCACTTGCCATCTGTTCCGAGATTTCAGCCACACGCCCCTGCAATAGCCACCGGTCATCAATCCATGAGGTAATAACTGCGGATTTTTCATTCAACATCTGGACGTCAACCAGCCCCTGAGATAGCTGTTCAACTTCTTTCCGGCTGAATTCCGACTGCTCTACCGGCACCATTGAAAAAGGGATCGATAGTTTATGCCCCCACTCCCCCAACCATTGCTTCCGCTGATCATCGTCCGGCATTGACGCCAGGACTTCGGAAACAAGCCGGAATGTACCACGAGCCATATCTTCACGATACTCGGCCATTCGAACACCATTAGCAATAGTGACAACAATGCCCGAGAGGACTGAAACCAGAACCAGAGAAAATAGCAGACCGCCATAGATTCGGAGAAAAATACTGCTCATAACTTTATGCCGAAGGCTTACTCACTTTTCACATGCTCTTCACAAAGAGATAGCCTTTACTGCGCACGGTTTTAATCAACCGCGGATGCATTGGATCATCACCGATCTTTGGACGAATGCGTGACACCCTGACATCAATAGAACGATCCTGGCCATCGTATTCAATCCCCCTTAGCTGGGCAAAAATCTCCTCTCGGCTAAGCACCCTGCCGGCATTCGAGCAGAGCAACCAGAGCAGATCAAACTCAGCACTGGTCAAATCAACGCTCTTGTCATCCAGCCAGGCTTCCCTCATGGAGTTATCAACGACCAAAGCCCCAAAGCGGAGACTGTTCTTCACTTCAGGTTCTTCTTCTACCTGCGCAGGCCCTCTTCTTAACAGGGCGCGTATACGGGCAAGCAGTACTCTTGGACGAACCGGTTTGGCCACATAATCATCCGCCCCCATTTCCAGACCCAACACTTCATCAAGGTCATCAGTTCTGGCAGTCAACATAAGTATCTGGCCATAATACTGACTGCGCACACGTCGACAGATGGAAACCCCGTCTTCTCCTGGCAGCATCAGATCCAACACCACCAAATCAGGACGTTCACTCAAAATACGCTCAACAGCCTTACCACCATCACCTTCAACAGACACCTGAAGGCCATTATTTTCAAGGTACTCACGGGTCAGGGTCGCCAGACGCTCATCATCCTCAACAATCAGGATGCGACCCGTTTCTGCATTATCCAAAGCCATTGTTTTACACCCCAGGGTTAAAGAGACGAAATGCTCAAGCCATTGCTGTATATTTAAAGCGGCGAAAATCTGGCACTTCGCAGGCAATCTAATCGTGTATGGGGCGTAGATGTTACACTACCGACGTTCGATCGTCCTCCCCAGGGCCGGAAGAAGCCAGACATTTCTGAGACAACGTCCAGAATCCAGAAAGTTCATTATTTTTTTTTATCAGAAATAGACTCAGGATATTTTTTTATTTTGAGAAAGCCTCAAGTTGATCTTGCAAATTTTTCTTTCTGTCTGAAAAAGTTACCTGGGAGTGAGCAGACACCAACACCAGAAAAAATCCACAGCTTATCCACAACATCCCCCCAGTTTAACCGGCTTGAATTTCTTCAACGAGCGCATTATCTTGTGTATATAAATGGTCGATACACAATATGTAGTACCCATCACTGCTGGTCGGCACGTTTCTTGACAAAACGGCCTGACAAGACGGGCTGTAGAAAATACCTGAAGCAACACTCGGGCAGAAACAGCGAATTGTCTGTGCACAGCAGCCTAAAAAGGAATGGCAAACGGTGTTCAGGGAAGAATATTCATACAGGTTTTCAGCCGCTTGTCGTGCTGTCTCAGTCCTGCAAACCTGTCTCGTAAAAAGAGCGGGCATCTGCCTTGGCGGATATTTCCCGGCATCATCCCGGATAGACTCACATTCACCAGGGTCAGCACCAATCAAGGCGACCTTGAGATAATGGTGGGCTGCACAAATGACGGTTGTACAAAGAATTTCCATTGAATATAGGTAAGGGCTGAATGAACAAAAGTATCCTGGTTACCAAGCGTGACGGCGACAAGGAACAGCTGGATCTGGAAAAGATCCACAAAGTCATCACCTGGGCCGCTGAAGGCCTGGATAATGTCTCCGTCTCAGAAGTAGAGCTTAAGTCTCACATACAGTTCTACGATGGTATCAAGACCACGGATATTCACGAAACGCTGATCAAGTCTGCAGCGGACCTGATATCGACTCAAGCGCCGGATTATCAGTATCTGTCAGCCCGTCTGGCCATTTTTCACCTCCGCAAAAAAGCCTACGGCCAGTTTGAACCTCCACAACTGTTTGATCATGTGGTTAAGCTGGTGGAGCTGAAGAAGTATGACCAACACCTCCTGACGGACTATAGCGAAGCTGAGTTTGATCAGATGGAAACCTTTATTGATCACAGCCGCGACATGAACTTCAGCTACGCCGCAGTGAAGCAGCTGGAAGGCAAATACCTGGTACAGAACCGGGTGACCGGTGAGTACTATGAGAGCCCCCAGATTCTGTACATGCTGATTGGTGCCTGCCTCTTTGCTGAATACCCGAAAGAGACCCGTCTGGATTTCATTGAGCGTTTTTACAATGCGGTGTCTACATTCAGGCTTTCCCTGCCCACCCCGATTATGTCCGGGGTACGTACACCTACGCGTCAGTTCAGCTCTTGTGTATTGATCGAGTGTGGAGACTCACTGGACTCCATTAATGCCACGTCCAGCGCTATCGTTAAATACGTTAGCCAGCGCGCTGGCATCGGTATTAACGCTGGTAATATTCGGGCTCTGGGTAGCCCAATCCGGGGAGGTGAAGCGTTTCCATACCGGCTGTATCCCCTTCTATAAGCACTTCCAGACAGCGGTAAAGTCGTGCTCTCAGGGTGGTGTCCGCGGTGGCGCAGCCACCCTCTTCTACCCTATCTGGCACCTTGAAGTTGAAAACCTGCTGGTTCTGAAAAACAACCGTGGTGTTGACGATAACCGGGTACGACACCTGGATTACGGTGTTCAGTTTAATAAGCTGATGTATCAGCGTCTGATCGAAGGGGGCAATATCACGCTCTTTTCACCCAGCGATGTACCCGGGCTTTATGATGCATTCTTTGCCGATCAGGCAGCGTTTGAAAAGCTCTACAAGCAGTATGAGCAGGACAGCAGCATCCGCAAAACCACTCTGAAAGCAATCGAACTCTTTTCATTGTTCGCTTCCGAACGCGCCAGTACTGGGCGGATATACCTGCAAAACGTGGATCATTGTAATACACACAGCCCATTTGATCCTTCGGTAGCCCCTGTTCGTCAGAGTAACCTG
>CBDHDM010000009.1:0-8434 GCA_965261315.1 Endozoicomonas sp.
AACGTTTCGATGTTGGCCACCTCTCCAAACGACCGATTCAGATGACTGAACGTCCACTTCTTGTGTCGCGAAAAATAGATTTGCATCTGACGTTGCGCGATGCATTCGTCGTCGCCTTGCATGTCGGTTTCCAAGGGCCACTAGGTCTTGTAGGCGGGTCGGCTGTTGTATCCAAAATATTCGTAGCTGTCGTAGTGCGCATTGGGCCCGAGTTCCCATCCTCCGCCGTCTTTCTCTTTGACGAGTCCAAAGTGCTTGGCCACGGCGATGTTGAGTCCGAAGACTGCAGGACTGAGGCTGCCGTAGCACGCTGCCAAGACGACTTCCTCGCGCGCGACATCCAGTGTCAAATAGGTCTGCTCGTCTCTGTAACTGGCATAGATGGATCCGTTGTTATTACGCGTCATCAAAGACATGATGGCGGACGCGCGCTGTCTACAGGCAGCCTCGATGCGTTTTCAAAATTCCACCCCCGTCACGCAGTCGGGAGCCTCGTCGAACACTTCTCCGATTTTCACGGCGAGCGTCAGATCTAGAATGTGATTTGGGTCCGAGGAAGGAACGCTCTGATTCAACGTCCGCAAACCGATCGTACACAACGCGGCGCCTGAGGAGAGTCTCAACTGATCCATCAATCCCTTGGTTTTGGGACGATTCGCCGTCGATAGGGCGAGCATGGCCACGTGCCATTGTTTGTCGACCTTGAGATGAAGCGATTCGGCGAGTCTCACTTTGAAATCGACGTTGGTGTTGTTGTCAAATTCTTGCGTCGGGTCGCTGATGGGTGTGAGACGCGTGTCGTTTATCGTTGTTTCACCCCGGACAGAGGTATCAGATCCTTCTTGCTTATCCAACTGTCGTATTTGGTCGGCCAACCCTTCCAACGCACGAGGACTCTATCCTTCTTGCGTCTCACCACGGAGTCGATGCGAAACAGGTCGTCGTCTGTGACGGTGACTTTCTGAAGGTCTTGCTCGTAGAACGTCCCTTTTATGGGCGTATCGTCCCATTCCGAAATCCGATAGACCGTGACATTCCCATCGAGTCTCACTTTGGTCACAACAAACACCTCCTCCGTCCAACCCGGTAGATACCCTTTTTTAAACGGACGGTGTTTTTTATTCAAACGGACTCGGTCTCCCACTTTAAACGCAACCTTCTTCTTCTTCTTCTTCTTGTCGCCATACAACCTCTCCCACACCTCTCGAGCGTTGTTGTCATCGACGTCGTTGGGGGCCATGCCGATACTCCGATGAAATGAGGCATTGTAACCTCGCACCAGAGACGGTAGAGTTGAGAGGTAGCTAGGCGTGTTGTAGGTGGTCATGTAACGGTAGAGTCGTTGTTTAAACGTACGGTTAAATCGTTCCACCACACTGGCTTTCGTATCCCCAGCTGTCGAAAAGTGACGAACCCCATTCTCTTTCAACACTTTGGTCACGTGTTTGTTGTAAAATTCCTTCCCGTCGTCCGTCTGGAGTTTTTGAGGTGTTCTCTTGCTGGTTTTGAACTGAGCCGTGAGGGCCGAGACCACTTGGAGTCCCGTCTTTTGCTTGATGGGTACGACCCAGGCATATTTAGAAAACACGTCCACCACCGTCAACAGGTAATTCACACCCTTGTTTTGTCGTTTTAGTTGTTCTACGTCCACGAGATCGGCCGTCCACTGTTCGTCGGGTTCAAACACGAGCACGCGAAGCGTAGGAAAATGACGTCGGGTAGGTTTGTGCAACGTGTATCCCAATTCGTGCGCCAAGACGCGTTTGGCTCGTTGGACGGCTATGCCTTGCGCTTTGGCAAACCGTGCCACGCCACCCAGACTCCCCGGTTGTTGAGGATCTCTATACCGTCGTTTGAGTTGTGCACCGTCACCTTCGGTTTCTTCTTCGGTTTCTTGCGTCGTTTTGTCGTAGGTCTCGTCGTCGTCGGTTTGGACACCCGCGTCCGTAATGTCGGCATCGCCTCTCGTGATGACGTTGACGTTTCCGCCTCAACACGCCATTAGGCAACGCAACCTCCGACACGTTTCATTTAAAGACAGGAGAGGATTGGCTTGTCCGCTACACAATTTACCCAATATCGAACCCATTGTCACACCACGGCCAACTCGCAAATAGATGCCGTCAGCAAGTCAAAATGGTCTTGTACGAGATGACGCCAAAAGGGGTATGCGAGTCTGTGGCGATGCAACCAACTGATAAACACGGCAAAACGTCCCCAATACACCTCGATGTGACTGTCGAGCAACACGGCCTCGACGTCTCGGTACGTTTCCACGAGTGGCATGGCGGATAACTGTTGCCACACCTCGGTACTTCTCGCTCCTCTCTCGATCTTTTCCCGACATGCGAGTGTCAACCTCTCCCAATACCTCGGAGCAGACAAGACAGTTATCAACGACATGGTGTCAAGGCTAAAATGGATTTTATTATCAACACTCGCTACTATTTACAAGACTCAATCGTTAGTGATGACATCACTTTATTTTTTATTCTCCTTGCGATGCGATTGGTCCGTGTCTTTCTCTTGGATGGACATCTCTTCCTCTCTCTCTCCCTCCTCCTTCCGCCTCCAACGCATTTATTCCTTGATGGTACGTTTGAATTGATCCTTGAGGGTGCGGCGTCCCAATTCTCCGAGGGTCCGACTCCCCACCACGGCACTCAGCGGGTGAAGAATGGGTCCGCAGAAACATTCTCTAAACGCCAGGTCACCCAAGGATTCTGTCACGATAACCTCGTCCAAGTCCGAATCCCACGACTCATCTCGCTCCAATTCGTACCATCTATCACGGCTCTCGTCGAACACGAACAATTCTTTCCATTGCTCGGGGTAGTCTCGGTTGTGATCCACGCACATCTGCACCGTCATGCCCGTTCCTCCCTCCACGGTGGTGAGACTGTCGTCTTCAAAATTGGCGTAGGCGTAGACGACTTGGGAGTGTCTGACGATGAACCAATTCCGAGCCAACAGGTCTCTCACGAAGGGATTCTTTGTGGGATGACGTTTCAATCGAGCGCTGGCAATGTGCACGCGGGGCATGACACTGTCCAGAACCTTGCGGGAGATGGCCGGGTATCTCTCGGAGACTTTGTGATGGTGGGGGCGAGACACAGTTTCACTCCCATACCCCATTCTTTAGCGAGTTGTTGGGTGAGACTGTCCGTTCCAATGGCTCCACCCGTGCAGATGGTAAACTGTGCGCCCAGTGGTGAAAGTGTTGCTACTGCTGCTGCCATCTCTTCTAGATTTTGTCAGTGACTAAACAGTGTGTAAGGGACACGTTTGTTTTATAGTTTGGTCATTATGGTCTGTGATTGGTTGGTGATGACATCATTCTCCTCCTCTGTGATTGGTGGAGGATGGTGTGTTGTGATTGGTTGACTCGTCGTGTCTTGTGTCTGATTGGTGGACAGTGATGTCATATCCTAGCTTCGTGATTGGTCCTCTCAAATCTATATATCATGTTGTTTTAGCCAGAGTCAGCCTCACACTCGTCAGAAGCAGAACCGACAGCATCAACAGAAGAAGACGACCATGCCACGTGTGAGGAAACAACTCAAGAGGGAAGACGCCATGATGGAACATGATGTAAAGACTGAGGTCATCGACGAGGGCTACGTCTCACAACTGCCACGTTCCTACCAAGTAACTCCGGCAACCTCCTTTGATACCGACACGTTTCTTGCTGAATTGTCCTCTCCACCCATGCAGACATCTAAGGACTCGGAGGAAGAGGAGGGTGAAATTCCATTTGCCAAATGTCCCGTATGTACCATTCCCTTAGAAACCAACGACATGGTGGGTGACAGTGGCATCGAATGGCGTTACTTCCGCTGCCCCTCCATCATCCTTTACACAAAATGTTTCATCACCTGTGGCGTAGAGGATCTCGATCTCTACTTGGATCGCGTCAAGGCTACACTGCATCCCATGTATCGACGCTTTGATGCCGATAACATTCATCGCGCCAACATGCGATGTTATTGCAACATGTCATTGATTCTCAAGCTATCCAAATCAGAAAAAAACTTCAACCGTCTCTACTTCAAGTGCCCCAAGGGTCGATGCAACTTTTTTCAGTGGGGTGACAGTGCTCCTCAGACAAAGGTGCAAGCGTGGTTGAAACAAGGTGTGACCCAAGACAGGAAAGGCATCGAACAGCGTCATAAACCGTACGATCTGACAAGACCCGACAAACACTATCAACGCCCCACCGAAGCAAGACTGCTGAACTGATCTATAAAACACCAAGGTACACTCCTATTTTCTATCACATACAGTATGACGGTTTTGCCAGGGACGAGTCGGTCGCTAGGATCAACTCCCATGTTCCCGTTTTGTATTAGGGACTATGTTTATTAAATTGTTTGTGTGACGGACATTGTTGTGTGATTTTGGGGTGTCACGCTCGCTCGCACTCACGCTCCATTCCTTCCCGCGCTTTTTTCCTAGGGACAACGGTCCACCGCAGCGGGTAATTATGCTAAAATACCAAGATTTTGTATGCCACCCGTAGACAATGCTTGGGTTGTTTCAACTTGTCCAAACATGCCCGAACATGTTGGCCTTTGTCCCCGTTCTCCTCCTCTCTGATTGGTGGATCTGCATGCGCCGGGATTGGTCCAACCATTTTCCATATAAACGACACACAACACTCGACACACCCTTTCACTTCACAACGTCGTCGGAGAAGGAACATCGTGCGTCTCCGCTGCGCTTGCATATTGACCCTATGAGGACCACAAGCTTGCGGCTACCGTCTACATGTCTATTTCGCTTCATCCACGCCATAAACAAGGACGTGTGGGACACAATCAACAAACCACACTCATGCTGCCGTGACACCTATATATATATTTTTTACGCAATAAAATAACACGGTGACATGTCACGTATGGTTCTGGTCACACTGGCCACACCCTAAAAAGTGCCACGCCCTATTTGACAACAATAGAACAATAGAATAAGTAGGCAATACTGCCTTATGAGTGGCTGGGGCCGGAATAGACCAGGTTTACTACTGGGATGGAAGCCAGAGAACGTCTGGAACATGGACGAGACTGGGTGTTTGGAAGGGTCTTCCAGACGTTAGCCTCAGTGAAGATGCGAAAAGATGCAGTGGCGGCAAGCAGTCCAAGCAAAGAAACACTTGGGCATTTTTTGTTAATGCTGCAGGTGGAGAAGAAGATCCCGTAATTATTGGCCATGCTGTTCAGCCTCGTTGTTTCAAACATCTGAAATACAGGAAACGGCCATATGGATGCTACTATTTTAGCAACAAGAAAGCGTGGATGACTAACGATATTATGGATAACATTCTTAGCTCACTAAACCAACGCTTACAGCGAGCGCAAAGGAACATAATGCTCTTTTTGGATAACGCGCCGTGCCACTCCACAAATCTCATGCTCTTCAGTAGCAGTTCTAATATTTACACAGCAAATGCTAACATCACGTTATAAAGAAGGTTTAAATGTCCACCAATTAAGCCCAGTGAAAAACAGAAAAACAGATTACCACCAAATGTCATCATACCAATCTGTAGCTAAGTCAGTCCCCCTGAAACAAGCAACGTAACTTTGTTACCTTTAACTAAAGTGAGGCTAACAGTACACTTGTGTTCTGCAAAGTCGTTGCGTACAACACAGGTGTACGATCCCTGGTCAGATATTTGTGCACTTTCAATCTCAAGCTGAGATGAATCTTCCATTCTTCTTATGAAGATGCCCCTCCCGGTGCTGGACGTCAGTGTTCTTCCATCTTTATACCAACTCGTGAACAAAATGGGTTTCCCGGGTATCTTGCATGTGAATTTGACCGTGTCACCAACACGGGGCTTCCGTGGTGGGTTTGGGTCCACTTCAATTTCGGTAATTTTGACTGGAGCTAGGAGGTAACAAAAGAGGCAATTTATCTGTCTCAATAATATGATTGTTCAATCTTTTTAATTTTGAATGTATGTAGGTAATGAGCTTTATTCGTCACCAAGAAGATTTAGGTTTATTTTTATAGAATGCAATATTTCTTATCTTCATGGTACTCACGTACACGATGACTGAGAACTCCATTTAGTAGGCAGAGAAAAGAGTAAATAGAGCTTCTATCAGTTAGACCAGCAAAAACGCATTCGACAAACACAAAAATGACTCTCGACGCACCTGGCAAACTATCAGTGAACTTACTTCTCGAAAAAGCAGCACCTCATCTGTGAAAGAACTTATTGTTCATGGTGTTTCTATTACCAATCCAGGAGCAACTATAGAATACAGGGCCACTTTGGAAGACGTTTTACTGAAGTGGCTCGACGCCGCTCGTCAGTGAAAGAAAAATATTGTAAAGCGCACTTAGGCCTAATCCAGACGCCGCTCCACTCATGTGCCGAACCTAATTGATGAATTAAGTCCGGCAAAAGAGCGGCGTCTGAATCAGTTTGGTACGGCAGTTTTAATTTGGTGCGGCAAACATCGTTTAGTTCGACAGGGCCTGCCGCATTATGCGACACTGGAGCGGCAACTGATTCAGACGCCGCTCTTCTCATGTGCCGAACCTAATGCATAAATTACTCATTGTTTACCGCCGCTTGTGATTGACTCAAAGCACTAAACCGTGACAAGTCACGCATGAAGTTTCAATCGTGAAAAAAGTAGAAACGTGACTGTCAGCGTGACTGTCGCATCCCTCTTGACTCTCGTCTTTTTGCTTTCAATTCGCTAGGTTTAGTGATTTATTTAGAGAGAATTGCTTTGGAATAAATCTGTTTTACCTGCTGTTTTCATTCCTGACTCGAAATGTAGAATTTAAAGCTAAAACTATCGGAAAGTAATTGAGAATCACCGATAAAGTTTATTTTTTCTTATTGTATTACCACTACCGATAACTAAACTAGATCAAGCCACAAGTTTGTACAGAATTCCTGACTCTACGTCTAGGTAAGAATTGTTTACTGCTTTTCTGCAAGATTTGGCGAATTAGGTGCGGCAGAAAGTACACCGTCTGAATCAGTCGTCACTCCCAAGTCGCTCCAGAGTCGAACTTAAATAAATTAGTGTAATGCCAGCTCTTAAAAGAACTAGGTTGACTGCGTCGGCGTGGCGGAAGACAAACTGGTGTATCAACTGTGTGTTGATGAGGCTAATGGAACGCCGTGAAAGAGACAATAGCTGACGTTTCGAGCGCTAGCCCTTCGTCAGAGCGAATTAGAGGATTATGGGTAAACGGGGTTTAAAAGGGGATTAAGGAAGAAACTGACCTCAGAGGAAACGTATGACTTTTTTGATTGGCTGTTGTGAAAATTAGGTAAAAGGTTACGGAGCTACGAGATAAGGTGCCAATTTTGAAAATTAGGCGCTGTTCTGTGCACTTGCGGGATTCGGTGTTGCCTTGGTGAAGAGACAAGCCGAAAATTTTCATGTTGTTGTGGGAATGACCAGGTTGATTAAAATGCCGAGCTACTGGTTTGGAGACGTCCTGGCTGTTGTTTTTCACATCCAAAAGATGTTCGCGGAAACGATCTCCCAACCTTCGTCCTGTTTCGCCGATGTAAAGCTGGTTACAGGCGGTGCACCGTATGCAGTAGATGACATTGCGGGAAGTGCAGTCGAAATGATCGGTAATTTGGGTGGAGTTCTTTGGGACGGAAATTGAAACGGTGTTTGTGATGAACGGACATGTGTTACACCGCTTGCGCGAGCATTTGAATGTGCCAGGTTCAAGTTCTGTGGATAAAGAGCCTTTGACTAGGGAATTGCGCAGGCTCTTGTCTCGTTTGAATGAGACGAGTGGTGGTTTTTCGAAAATTGTGGCGGTATCAGGATCGGATTGAAGTAATTTGAAATTTTTAAGAATTATGTCTTTGACCTGAAGATTGTTGGGATGATAAGTGATGGTCAGTGGGATTCTGTCTTCGGACTTGGATTCGGACGGCTTCAGGGCAGTTTCTCGGCTGATGTTGTGGACACGTTCCAGAGCATCGGTGACGACAGAGTTTGGATAGTTGCGTTCAGCAAAAAAATGGCGCATTTCGTCGGCTTTGGCCGAGAAATCGGTGTCGTCACTGCAAAGTCGACGAAGCCGGAGAAATTGAGAGTAAGGAATTGAATTTTTTTACGTGAGGCGGATGGGATGAGGAATGAAGCAAATAGCTGTGCGAATCGGTGGGTTTGTAGTGAAGGCTGGTAGCCAAACCATCGTTTTGGATAGAAACGTTGATGTCGAGAAAAGTAACGCTAGAAGTGGAAATTTCCCAGGTAAACTCGAGAGCAGGATGAAAAGTATTGACAAATTGGATGAATCGGTCGAGCTCGGGTCGGCCACATGAAGTGGCGCCGAAACAGTCATCGATGTATCGGCCGAAAAGTTCTGGTACTGGGCCATCGAATTGGTCGAAAATTCGTTCCTCGACATAGCCGACGAAAAGATTTGAATAATTGGG
>CBDHDM010000010.1:0-11636 GCA_965261315.1 Endozoicomonas sp.
AGCTGGAATTGTAAAGGGGCTCAGCAAAATCGGAAATATGATCCGACATACTGGAAAGGCCGAGGTTTTCCGAAGTGCCGACAACGCCATTATTCTGTATATTATCGATCGCGCGGTTGGATACCCCTGTTCAGTTTTTTGTACAATTTTTCCGCTGACGTTCCTGCTCACGGCGCTGCTTGCGCGTCATTGATGTCAATGTCAATGCCCTCTGCGGTATCTCGGCCAGACTCCCAGGTACTTGCCGGATGATCAGTCGTGGTGGGCGTGAATCAGGCAGGTTCACTGACTTTCATAAACAGCGCCCTGTGCCTCTTTGGCCAACACCTTCAACCTGCGTTTTTTGTGCGGTTTAACCCGTGCAACCGCTAAAGCAATGTCAGCCAGCTCGGCGACGCGAAGGTTCGTCGACAGCTTCAGTTTATGCAGACGCGCTATATTCTTCCCGGAAATGTTTGACTGACTCATAAAACCAACGATTTCATTTTCCTGGTCGATTGCACATCGTTCCTCTTTGGGTTTCTTAGCGCAGGCTTTGCAGATATGGTCCCTGTGCCCTTTGCCAGAAAACGGTTCATTTGGCTTGCTACAGGCACACACCCTGCAGAAGTGCCCCATTGGTACCTCTTACTGTGTTTTTTCCATCAATGGTTGCAATAACCCACGTGACTCGTTGAGCAATAATCTTCGCTCAGCAACGTCTTTCGTGGTTAACAACTCATGGTAAATTTCGATGTACCGTTTTCTGATACGGCGAAACTCCAGTGAGCCATACGCCTCAGCCATCCAATCCCGCTCGTCATCCGTGATGGCGTGACTGACCGCTTCTGGCAAGTCATCAATATAATCCAGATTCTGGAAGTTGGATGCATGCCAGATATCGTATTCCTGCTCAGCGGCTGGCCCATCACGTAAGGAATCAGATAAAGGTTATCCAGCATCAGCTTCGCCAGCCTGTAGCGCGCTTCCACCGGCTTGTTCATTCTCAGTAAGGAAAGAGACCAGCACAGTTGCTGGATTGGTTCGCCCGCATCATCAGGAAATTCTTCCTGGTACCAGTTAAAAAAGCGCTCGGACTTATTCAAATCGTTCAGGAGAAAATACAGGCTGAACAGCACGTACCGTTTACCGCTGCCATCATTGATAAAGTGATGCGTTTTTTTCTCTTTATTGAGTGCCGTTCGATAGCTGGAAATTCTGGCTTTCAGCTTTTTTTCAGTTTCCGGAAAGATAAACATGTAGACTCTCAGACGGTGATTCACAAGGAGCGCTGGTAGCTGACCGCTACTGGAGATCACTCAGGCATCATTTCCTGTTCATAAATGCTGTCAAAGGTTTCCAGCCCCTCATCAATGGCCGGATCCTCCTCATCGCCACTGGCTACCCAGGCCTGCATATACAGCTCACGGGCATATTCGTACAGTGCCTGCTGAACTTGCCGCTGACTCAATGGGTCTGCCATCGTGGAGACGACACCATTAATCACCGTTTTCAGCATGGGAATGTACTGGGCATCATCTTCACACTCGTTCTCATTGCGGTGATGCAATCGAAGGATAACGGCTTTGCCAATGGTCGTGGCGGTTTCGGTCTGGATAGACATAGGATTACTCTTTAATAAACGTCGGTTTGAACAGCGGGTCCGATCAAATCGAGGGAATTGATACAATCTCAACCTGCTTCTGATTGAACAGCATTCCATTTTTGAACGCAGCTTATTTCATTCGGAATTGAATTTCACCAGCCCTATTGCTTATTCTGATCAAAACCAACAGCAGGTTTCACCATGCCGCAGCTGAACCAACCTTGCAGCAAACACTTCACCTACCGGCAACTGATTGAGTGTGGTGAAACCTGGCAATCCTCGTCAATTGATAACCTGCCGCTGGCTGACCAAAGCTGGCAGGCCCTTGCCGATTTGGCGACTCATATACTCGATCCGGTTTATGAGCAGTTTGGTAACATTGGAACCTCACCTATGGCTTTTGTTCCCCCACATTGGCAACGGCAAGAAAAAAACTGGCCAAAGCACAGGGCGTGCTGCCCTCCATCTACCCCACACTGGATCAGCACAGCTGCTTTGAAACAAACAGGAAGGGAGAACTTATCTGCTCCCGGAGAGGAGCCGCCTGCGATTTTCGGGTGCCGGGCACCTCATCACAGGAGGTAGCCACCTGGGTCGTCAAACAACTCACTTTTGACCGGATCTATTTTTATGGACATAACAAGCCCATTCACGTTAGCTATAACAGCGACGTCTCAAAATGCAGCCATCTGCATAATGACACCCAAAACCAACGGCCAGGGCTATATTCCCCGAAACCTCTCCCCTGAGCGTTTTCTTGAACAATTTCAGCTATAAATAAAAACCATGAATGAACAAGAATGGTATGAAACGGTTGCACAACTGGAGATTGGCAAAAAACTGCCTAAAGCACTCTATCTCCACCGTTCAGCGCTGAGTGAAACCGCACCGGATTTTTTCTCGTGGATTCACCAGAAAGCCACGAACCAAGCATACTTGTGCAATCTACATTTAAGAATTGGTGTTATGAGCAGATTTTTATTTATAACCACAATGATCTGGACACAAAGAGTTGCTTTTCCCAACTTGGAGATTCATCTACTAACTCAATGACCAATAATCACTCTTTTCTACGCCTCTGATACGTAATCCTCATATTTAGCGCCTTCTATCCATACATCAATAAAGCTGGCACAATAGTTCGTTATTATATCGTCAAACCATGATGAGCTATGGGGCTTTCGCTCGTTAACAGTGAACTGTGAAGCCCAAGGGCGGTAGTGTGCCTGAGCGGTTTTCCTGCAGATCATTATGCATTGGTTACAGCAGCCCCCCCTCGAATACCACCGCTTGAGTTGTTACCAGCACCCATAGCAGCCACTTTTTTGAGTATCGAAATGGAAAACACAAACCTTCTAAACGAAGCAATAAATAATTACTCGGAAGGTGAGTTATCAGAATTTCTCGGCCATGGCAGTATCGAGGCGTTCAAGAATCTTCATGAAAGAGAGCTTACCAAAGTCAGAGCTAGTCACTGCTGTTTCCACCTTTTTTGGAACAAAAATTCTGAGCAATCATCAGCTGAGAAAAGATCTGATTGACTAGACTGGAGCCTAGTCCAAGCCAGGCAACTTTGCAAGTCCACTCTAGAGTCTCTGAATGAACCGGAGGAGGCTCTTAACCGAAGTCGGCGATCATTACCTCCTGTTGGAACGAGGTAGCATCAGAACACCCAAACTGTTTCATGCAACAGTTTGGTGTTAGCTATAGCCCTCCCCAAAATACGGTTAGAAGCCTCAAGGGTATTATCTCCAGCTTACCCTATGTACCCTTATCAAACGGCAATGGTTCATAAAGTTGAGGATATTCTGGATAACAGTGATGACAAAAGGTGCATGGTTCACTTACCAACTGGTGCTGGTAAAACCCGAACCGCTATGAACCTGGCTTGTCAGCACCTTCGCCAAAATAAGAAGGGACTGGTTCTGTGGTTGGCAGATACCTCTGAACTGTGTGACCAGGCTTTTGATGAGTTCGAAAAAGCGTGGGGAGCTTTGGGCGACAGAGAAGTAAAGATCTATTCCTACTACGCATCAACAGAAATTTCTTTGGGTGGTATAGACAGCGGCATGCTGATTGCCGGTTTACAAAAAATGCATGCTGGAAAAAGGAGCCAGAGAGCCATTCTGTATGAGTTGTTACGAGAGCACGTTAGCCTGATCATTTTTGATGAGGCGCATAAAGCTATTGCTCGCACGTATGCTCAAATTGTTGGAGATATGTTCAGTACAATCGGCTCCACCAAGCTGATTGGTTTAACAGCAACTCCCAGGGCGTAAGTTGGAAAATGATGATGAAGATGAAAAGTTAGCGGCATTCTTTGGTAAAAACAAAGTAACCATGCAAGTAGCTGGCTATAGCTCACCAATAAACTATCTCGTTGAAGAGGGTTACCTTGCCAAAGCAAATTTCAAGAATGTTGTATATGAAGGCAGCACCATATTACATGCTGATGAGTTCTCAAATAAAAACTACAACAGTCAGATCATTGAGTATCTCTCTGACGATGCAGCCCGGAACAAAAAACTTCTTGAAGTCATTAAGAATGAATACGAGCAAGGCTCATCCACTATTGTGTTTGCCTGTAGCGTTGAACACGCCAGAAAGCTGGCAATCCTGTTGTCATTTGAAGGCATAACTGCCTATTCGATTGATAGTGACCAGGACGACTCCGTATCACGAGCTTACAAAATCTCTGAATACAAAAATAAAAATGTTCGGGTTTTGATCAATTATGGAATTTTGACGGCAGGCTTTGATGCTCCTGTCACCAACGTGGCCATTATTGCTCGACCTACAGACTCTCTGGTGCAATATTCGCAGATGGCAGGCAGGGCGATGAGAGGAATAAAGAGCAAGGGGAACAAAGAATGCACTATTTACACAGTGAGAGATGACATACCTGCATTCAAGAGCGTTATCAGTGCATTTTCCCACTGGGATGGCTTATGGAATGAGTACTAATACAAAATTTCAAACTGAAACCTTTTATTGACTTAATGGTCAGATTGTTAATGAGGTGCTAGAAATTATTCACCTTTGCCCTCAACTTAAAATGAAATGATGAACAACATGACTGAACCAAGATTAGAAAGACCTTTTATCCGAGGTCAAATTGCCATTGAATCCATGAGGGATAATGGCTTTTTGAGTGCCGCCCATGCACTTGCAGAACTAATTGACAACAGTATTCAAGCTGGAGCCAACCATATTGAGCTCTTAGCATTTGAGCAGCGTTCAGAAGCGAAAGACGGTGGCCGCTCTCGGCGGAATGTCGATAAGATTGCTGTCTTTGATAACGGCGGAGGCATGAGCAAAGATGTCCTGCATTTAGCTCTTGAGTTTGGTGCATCCAAAAACCGTGATGATAAGGAAGGTATCGGTCGTTTTGGTATGGGTTTACCCAACTCTTCTGTATCACAATGCCGGAGGGTCGATGTATGGAGCTGGCAGGAAGGCTCAACGATGGCTCATACTTACCTTGATATTGATGAAATCCTGAGAGGAGAATTAGAGACCATACCCTATCCAAAGGATGCTGAAATACCTGCCGAGATTGCAAAATGCCTTGGCGAAAGTCTTCCAAAGTCAGGGACTCTTGTTTTATGGAGTAAACTTGATAGATGTCAATGGAAAACAGGGACAACTATCTACAGAGCACACTCAAGATATTGTCGGTCGCATGTATCGGAAATTCATGCACGATGATCAGAGTAGCTATTCGATTCAAATGTGCGTCTGCTTGATGACATGATCTTTACATTATTGATCAGGACATTAAATTTAAAGCAAATGACCCCCTTTTTCTTCATGAAGGATACAGCTCTACCTGGTCTTCCGGGAGATCATCAAAGGTGAATCATTCTTTGAAATAGTAGAGAATGATGAGTATGATTTTGAAATTGCTGATGAACATGGCGTCAAACAAAAAGTACACATCGTTGGAAGTATTATAAAAAAATCAATACTCAGATGAGATACGCAAAACATACTGACGGTAATGGCTGGTGATACCACAGTGTGGGGAAAATACGCCTTACAAAAATGTAGGGGTATCCGTATTGTAAGAGCAGGGCGAGAGCTGGCTCTTTGACTGACGAATTTTTAACTAAATGAAATGAAACAATATACTGGCCGTTGGTGTGGTATTGAGATTTCATTTTCTCCAGCGCTTGATAGAGTCTTTGGTGTTACCAACAATAAGCAGCATGTAGTCAATCTTAAAATGATGAACATGGCTGAAGAGGCACTGAAGGAAGGCTTTGAGTCAGAAGCGGACTATAGGGCAGACTTACGTGAGAACAATGACCCAAAGCTTAAAATTTATGAGGTTATAGATCAAATTCTTAACGTCAGAAGCCAACTGCAAAAGCGCTTGGCAGAGCTGAGTTATGATGGCAAGAAGAGCAAGCTAACCCAAGATAGCAGTTCAAAATCTGTTGAGGACATTATCAGAGATATTAATATCAAAGAGACTGAGCGTGAGAAAAAGCATCCTGCTTTTGATGATACTCCAGTCACCCGTGAAGAGGTCGAGAAAACTCTGATCGAGACTGGTTCTACAGAGTCAGAAGCCAAAGTAGTAGCAGAAAGTATTGTAGAAAATAAGCTTAAGGTATGGGTTGAAGAGCGTCCACTCTCTACTCCTGCATTTTTTGATGTGACCACCAGTAAAGGGTTTACACTGCTCCAGCTGAACTCAAACCATGTCTTTACTACTGAGATTTTGCAGCAGCTTCCCAAGGAAAAACGAGAAGCCATCGAAATATGCTTAGCAGGTTGGGCTCGGATGGAGCGAGAAACGACCAGCGATAAGAGAAAGCAGCAGTTACAAATGGCTCGAAAAGACTGGGGGCAACTGCTCGAAGACTTTCTTGATGATGAAGAGTAACCCAAGTACTCTTCACAACGCCTCACACTAACCGCCATACCAAAGTGTTGAGAGTGGCAACATTCTCAACACTTCATACCTGATGAATTTAATTAAATCTGCAAGCTTCAACCAAGCTCTGAACGTACAGCTAAGTAGCGCATATTCAGTAAAAATATTGAGTGCGTACATTACTGATAGTGCTGTCAATGCTCACAGAAATAATCTGGGAAGTACGAGCAATACAACCATCGTAGCCAGGGCAATACCACAAGATTTTTTGGCCGGATCATCAACGATCAGTGCATTTGAATCATTGCTTGATATGGGCGTTGACCTTCGAATACACCCATCGCTCCATGCAAAGCTCTATCTGATCAATGAAACCGATATGTATCTGGGTAGCGCCAACTTCACTAATAATGGCTTGAACATTTCTGGGGTCGGTAACCTTGAGTTGATGACGAAGCTACCTGCCGATGAAGAAGACCTGCTTATGGTCAATAGTATTATTGCTGAGTCGATTCCACTCACCAGAACCATGCTTGAGACAATGAAAGAGCTGCTCTCTGACATCACTCTGGAGCTGTCAAACTATGATTTAACCACTTGGCCAGAGGATATGTTTGAGCAATCAACAGAGCTTTGGATGAAAGACTTTCCATTACTTAACCCTATGGATGAGATGGGCGATGCCTTTAAAGCCAAGCATGATGAAGAGCTGTTCAACTGCAAGGTTGACGACCTAACTAAAGTCATTATCAAAAGCAGCAAAGCTATTCGATGGTTAATGGCCTCACTTGAGGACCATCCGGATAAGTGCTTCTATTTTGGTGAACTCTCAACAGCAATCCAGCAAGTACTCCAAGATGACCCACGCCCATACCGTACGGATGTAAAAGCACTGACTCAAAATTTACTAGGCTACTGTCAGGTGTATCTCACTGAAGAAGTGCTCATTGATCGCCCCCGTCACTCTCAGCGCATAAGACTCCTTCAATAGAATTTCAGGCTACCCAATATGATATATCTAGATTTTGCTGCATCGACACCCGTTTTGCCTGAAGTTATGGAGGCAATGCGCCCATGGTTTACGGATTTTTATGCTAATCCATCCTCCTCTCATCAGATGGGCAGACAGGCAGCAGAAGCGATAGAACAGGCTCGCACTACCATTGCTGATGAGATTGGTGCTTACCCAAGTGAAATTATCTTTACCAGCGGTGCAACTGAGTCAAACAACTTAGCCATTAAAGGGATTGCCTGGGCGAATAAAGAGAAAGGTCGCCATATCATCACCTCCTCTATCGAGCATAAGTGTATTCTGGCTATCTGCCATTATTTGGAAAGAGAAGGTTTTGAGGTCACCTATGTAGACCCAGACCAGGAAGGTGTCATTCATCCAGAAAAAGTGAAGGAAGCCATTCGCCCTGACACTATTCTGGTCAGCATTCATCATGTCAATAATGAATTAGGAACCATTCAACCTATTGAGCAGATAGGAGCCTTATGTCTGGATCGAGGCATACCATTTCATACAGATGCGGCTCAATCCTTTGGCAAGCTTGATATTGATGTTGATGATCTGAATATTGATTTGATGTCTGTTTCAGGACATAAAATTTATGGACCTAAAGGCATTGGTACGCTTTATATTCGCAATATACGAGAAACTAAAATCACTCCTGTTATTCATGGCGCTGGGCAAGAATTAGGATTAAGAGGAGGCACTCTTGCTACTGGCTTAATTATTGGATTAAAAACAGCACTAACAATGATCAGAATGGTAGACCCAAAAAAAATAGACCATATATACAACCTAATCTTAAATCTAACAAAAAAAGAATCAGGTTATCTAAATGGAGGAGTGAATCACGTAAAAAATATTTCAAGCATTACAATTCCAAATCTAGATATAAACACCTTTCTTTCTGAGCTTGGAAATGAGTTTCAACTATCTCAAGGATCAGCATGCTCTTCAATGCAAATTTCGCCATCTCACGTACTTTCCTCAATAGGCTTAGATAGAAATTTATCAGAGAAAACCATTAGGTTGAGCATCAACCAGAATACCACACAAGAAAGCATTAAGCTTCTATTTAATGAAATCAATACTCATTCAAGATAAAGGAATACAATATGGATCTTAAAGGCGCAGAGCTAAGAAATTTTTATAGCATAACGAGGAATATAGGATATGCCGGTAACGAGTCATCTGTAACCCCCATCAAAATTCCTCATTACCAGCGCCCATATCGCTGGGATAGAGAAAGAATTAAAAATCTAATCATGGATTGGAAGGAAGAAGTATCAAGAAATAGCGAGAATAAAAAATACTTTGCAGGATCAATTGTTACTGTAGTAAATGAAAATTCTCATGATTTAATCGATGGTCAACAAAGACTGACAACTATATTTTTGGTTAATTATGTTCGCTATCTTCTTCTACGCGTAGCAGTGAGACATGAGCTTGAACGTAAAAAATTAAAGAAATTTGAAACACTAATAAAGCAAATCAAAGATGCCATTAAACATCTTCATCGCTATAAAAATGAAAATAGTGGTTCACTATACATTCCTCAAAGCTTCTCAACAATAAATCAATATTTAGAATATATTGATTATCTTTATAGTGAAATCAATGAGGCTGATGATAATGATGATGAAGAAAGATATGAAAAAACAAGAAAAACACTTCTATCTACACTGGGGCTACCAAATACAACAGAGGGGCATGAAGAATACATTGAAGAATATCAAGAGCAACTTTATAAGCAACTAAAGGCTTTTGGTCTTAATTTAACTTATGACAGATCATACTTTTCTGAAATCCTATACAAAAGCTTGGCAAACTGTCTTGTTAAATTTAATAATCAAAACTATCCAGAGCTATTAATAATAGACGACATAGAGCCAAAAGATGCAGCTTTAAAAGAAAACGAAACAAAAAAACAATACACTGAAGGAGTCGATGAAATATTCAGTAGTTTTAGCAATATTTCCAAAAAGGATGATCCATACGAAAAATTACTATTAATGATCGAGAATATATCTAAATTCATCGACCAAGTAAATTTATGCCTAGTTCAAACTGGAAAAACTGAGGACGCATACACACTTTTTGAAGTAATGAATGATAGGGCTTTAGCTCTTGAAGATCTCGATCTTATTAAAAACTCTTTCTTTAAAGCCTTTGTATTGAAAAATGAGGATAAGCTAACCGAAAAAGATATTGACTATGAACTCAACAAGTTAGACAAATTCTGGACTGAAGAAATTTTTAAAACCGATCGAGATAATGATAGAAAACTTACAGCATATCTAGCCTCCGTCTTTATTACCGGGTCAGATCAAATAAAATTCGAAAAAACCGATACTAGCAGAAAACTGATAACAAATTACTTAGAAAAAAAATCAAATTACACAAAGGAAGATATAACAAGAGATTTTAATATTTTTAATGCATGCCGACTATTTACAAAAACAGCAAGCTTAAAATACCAAAACAAAGAAGTTTCTGCGCTAGAGTCAATATACAACAATTCCTCATGTTTCAAAAAAGCAATCTACCTGATACATTCGCTAAAACAAACTGGAGTATTAGCTGGCCTAGTCAACCTTACGCTAAACGATATAAAATTAAATAATCAAAGATTTGACCCAGAGTATACAGAGAAATATTATCAGAATCTTTTCTCATCAAATGATAATACTCCTGTCAGTCAAACATCCTATATGTTATGGGGTGTAGCTCTCACCTCAAAGGACTTCTCAGAACCTAAATCGATCGCAAACTCCCTAATTTCAAACAATCAATTGGAGTCGACAAAGTTATACATATCTGAAAAAGAGATTTTTGTCGAAAATCGGAAGGACTCTTTCTTCAACTGGTTGGATCAATGGCAATACTCTAGTTCAGATGTAAGAGTTCGATCTTTATTTGCTCTATTAATTAAACTAGACAAAAATAAATCCGGTCATCTAGAAAGAAATTTCATTGCCTCAAATATTTCAGAGGTTGAAGTGAAAAATATGCAGCTTGATCACTTAGAGGCTAAAACTATACCTGACGCTCATGCTGAGAAATTTTTCCATCATGATGAACGAGTTTCCATTATTAATGGGCTAGGCAATATGGCTCCACTTCCGAAGGGGCAAAATATCAAAAAAAGCAACAATCCATTAGCTCAGTCGTTTGGTTTCTATGCCGACTCAGGATATAAAAACCATTTCATATTAAAAGACATGCTTGAGTTATTTGATCTACATAATAATAGCAATATTCCCACAGACCGTTTCTTCACTGAAAGAAAAAAACAGCTAAAGAATGATTTCTGGGAGGCAATCAAACTTTATAAGGAGGAATAAAGAAAAACTACAACCAATAAGCAAGGCTGGACTAGCAGCTCAGTTCATCGGAAACCGAGCTGCTATATACAATATATGTAAAGAAATCGACAGGCCTATTAGCTCAGCTCATTATATCGATAGGCTGTTTTAAACCCTAACTTTTCCAATAGAGTTGTAATGAAGTTAACTCAGCAAGCTGTAGTTTCTAGAAGCAGCAACTTCTTTTATATAGTTGAAAACAATAAACGATAGGGTATGTAATTTAAATTGTGTAAACGCTTGTCGTTAATACTCCAAAATGGAGAATAACAATGAGCGTAGAACTCGACGAAAAACTGGTTAATCAAATTGCCAGCCAGATTAAAACTCAGGATGATCTTGCAGACCTCAGCCGTTTACTTCTTAAGGCGGCTGTTGAACGTGTTATGGCCGCTGAATTGGAAAACCATCTGGGTTACGCCAAGCATTCACTGGAAGGCCGTAACTCGGGCAACAGTCGCAACGGCAGTTCTTCAAAGAATATCAAAGGTGATTTTGGCGAAGTTGAAGTCAAAATACCCAGAGATCGAAATGGTGATTTTACCCCTCAGCTCATTGCCAAAGGACAGACACGGGTTAATAAGCTGGATAAACAAATTCTAGCCCTTTATGCCCGAGGTATGACCACCCGTGATATTGCCGAAGCCATTCAGGAAATGTATGGCGCTGAGGTGTCGCCTGCCTTGATATCCAAGGTAACTGATGCTGTCTACGATGAGGTCAGAACCTGGCAGAATCGCCCGCTGGAAAGGCTTTTTCCCATCCTGTATCTCGATGGCCTTGTGGTTAAGG
>CBDHDM010000011.1:0-7912 GCA_965261315.1 Endozoicomonas sp.
GTTTGTTTCATGCCATCTTATGGCACAAACTTGTTTGAACCTGTCTGTACTCAGATGATAATTTGTATTGTACTGATGTATCCCCGGGCCTTCGTTGCCCCTATTGTAATATAACTGTTTTATCTTATCATTTGTGTCTAGAGTTGTGTTGTGATATTAAACCGTGAGTTCTTGAGATTGATCGTGCATACTGTGTGTATGAATAGTGCACGATTGATCCCGGGGGCGTCACAAGTTGGTATCAGAGCCGACTGCCTGTAGGAACCCCAAACCTCTTGGTCGATGTTGAGTCCAGTAACTGGAAAAACTATTTTCCGAACTAAACATAGCCTTCTGTGGCTTACGGGCCCACAACAGCTCGTGGATGCGTCAACTGACATAGGATTCTTTTACTCCGCATCCTTACTCTGGGTTCTACCGAAAGACTTAGAGATGTTCAGTGGAATAAATGATTTTGCTAACTACTAGGTTCTCGTGATCACATCAATCCGGCGATCTAATTGTTTACAGTTATAGCCTTGCGTGCATTTGCATTCAAGTTACTGTAATCTGACATTCTTGAAACCTCCTTTGTTTTCCGGTGCTTTCCACGGGGCACTGCAACAGAGTGTTCACAGACCGCAGGATCCTTTTTATCGAGGATTTTTCTGGGTCAACACGTGCAGATGCTCAGGCTTCAACAGTTTTCTCCGACGTTGATGTAGCCTTTGCTATGTCCCGTTGTTGTATCCTTCCACCGCGTGCCTGCGTGCCGCCTAGCATGTCTAGCTATTTGCTTTTCGAACTCGTACTACGAGCTTGTACTAAACACTATGTATGGATCTGTATGACAGTTATGACTACTGTTATGTATCTACTGCATTTCCAATTCCTTGTTGATGTTACATCATGATTGATTTCCTACGCTTGCCGCTCATATTTGAGTTTGATCACATTTTCCTTTCCATTGGTCTGTTTAACCTTCCCTGGAATTACATGAATTAGTTGTCGCTCATGCTTCATGCCGATGCAATTTTTACTAAACTGCCCCTGTTAAATTTTAGCAGGATGGTTAGACCCGGTGCTCGTGGTCGTGGCCGTGGTGCCAATGCTCCACCACCTCCAGACTACATGGCCGTATGATGCAGCAATTTGAGCTGAACCGTCAGTTCATGCAAGGAATAATGAACCAATTCCCAACAATAACAGAATGCTCAACCAATCAGCACCAGGCCGATATCAGTTTCTGCAAGATTTGTGCGCCTCAACCCAGTCACCTACCACAACTCAACCAACCCACTGGATGCTGATGATTGGCTCCGTGACATCACCTCATGAGATGGAGTCGGCTAGGAGTTGCCCAAGCCGACCTTGTCACCTTCGCATGCCTACTTTCTGAAGGGTCCCGCTGCTCAATGGTGGGACAGCCACAGGCATACACTACCTGAAGGAACAGTTGTCACCTGGCAAGAGTTCCAGGCTGCCTTCCGTGGTCATCACATTCCCCAGGGAATCATGGACCGCATGAAGAAGAGAGAGTTCCGTGAACTCACCCAAGGCAAAAGACTGTGGATGCATATCAGGCGGGAATTTCTCGACTTGTCCCGTTATGCTGAAGATGATGTCTCTACCGACGCCAAGAAGCAAGAGAAGTTCCGTGAGGGACTGCACCCGGACATTCAAGCTTGCACTCTGCTATTCAAGACTTTCACAGACTTTGCCACTCTGGTCAACAAGGCTATCTATGAGACTAGTCAGAATAAACACAAAGAGATGCTCAAGCGCACCGAGACGTGGGCTCATCTTCGGGCTCGTCAAGTCAGAAGCGCAGGGTCTGGATCCCGCACAATGTGTACCGTCAAGCTACCCCTGCACCAAGGCCCTCATATGTTGCACCACGTCCGCCTCCACCACCAAGACGGCCCAATACTAGCCGGGCCCAGCAATGATATGGCTCCCCTGACCCAACGACGGCATGCTTCAAGTGTGGCAAGCCCAGGACACTTTGCTAGAGATTGCCGTCAGGACCAGAAACAGCTTGCACTGCCTTCAACTGGCCGTGGTTACACACCAGCCCCGCAACTCCAATACCAGGCCGTCAACTTACGGTCGTGGTCAAGCTAACCATGTGACATGGAAGAAGTTCAGAATGAACCAGCTACCGTGATGGGTACCCTTCCTGTTAACTCAGTACCTGCATCATGTTTTATTTGATTCAGGAGCATCGCATTCATTCATATCAGAAATTTTGCATTCATGCATGGCATAATGCATATGAAGAAGATGCATACCTCCATTAGTTGTTACCACTCCCTGGATCCCAATGTCAGGCCACTATGATTAGCCATGATGTTCCCATTGAAATTGAAGGATTGGTATTTCCGCCTCTCCCATCGTCCTCCGTCTTCCAACATAGACCTCATTCTAGGGATGGATTGGTTGAAAGCACATGTTGCTTTGATCGACTGTGCCACTAAAACAGTCCAGCTCCTACACCCTTCTGACCAGATAATAAACTACTCGGCACCGAACTATTCCAGAATGCCGAAGCCCAGATATATGCTCTTAATGCATTGAACGCTTCACCTCTTGAGGGAATCGAGAACATTCCAGTCGTTCGCGATTTTCAAGATGTCTTTCCAGAAGAACTTCCCAGGAATACCCCCTGTTCGAGCTGTCGAATTCGTCATCGACTTGAAACCAGGCACTACTCCTATTGCTAAACGCCCCTACAAGATGCCGCCACATGAACTCCTTGAGCTTAAGGAGGAAATCGACAAAGCTCTTCACAAAGGTTTCATTCGTCCCAGTTCATCCGCATGGGGAGCCCCTTCTCTCTTTGTTAAGAAGAAGGATGGTACTAATCGTTTGGTTCAGGATTATCGGCCTATTAATCAGGCGACGATTCAGAACAAATATCCACTTCCCAGAATCAACGATCTTTATGATCAACTTGCTGGATCCTCAGTATTCTCTAAACTCGATTTGAGGTTAGGATACCATCAGATCAGAGTTCGTGAAGAGGATATTCCAAAGACAGCCTTCGTTACTCGCTATGGTTCATACGAGTACACCGTCATGTCTTTCGGCTTAACCAATGCTCCAGCAACCTTCTCTCATTGATGAACTACATATTCATGGAATACCTCGACAAATTCGTCGTGGTTTATCTGGATGATATCCTTGTCTATTCCAAGAATGAAGAGGAACATGCCGAACATCTTCGGCTTGTACTGGAGAAACTTCGAGAACATCAGCTATATGCCAAATATTCCAAGTGTGAATTCTGGTTATCTGAAGTGACCTACCTAGGCCACGTGATTTCCAAAGATGGCATTGCTGTTAATCCAGAACGAGTTCAAGCTAGTTCTTAACTGGACTCCTCCGCAAACTGTCAAGCAAGTTAGAAGCTTCCTCGGACTCGCAAGCTATTGCCGTCGATTTGTCGAGAACTTCTCGAAGATCGCTAAACCACTTACTGACCTGCTCCACAAAGACAAGAAGTTTGAGTGGACACCCGAATGTCAGCAAAGCTTCCAGATGCTGAAAGATAAATTGACTTCTGCCCCAGTGCTTGCACCCCCTGATACTCAGAAGGACTTTGTGATTTATTGCGACGCTTCTCGTCAAGGATTAGGCTGTGTCCTAATGCAAGACCGTAAAGTGATTGCTTATGGCTCTCGACAAGTTGCGTCCGCATGAAGATGAACTATCCAACGCATGATCTCGAACTTGCAGCTGTTATCTATGCACTGAAGTTATGGCGACATTACCTCCTTGGTAATCGTTGCGAGATCTACACCGATCATCAAAGTCTGAAGTATCTGTTCACTCAACCAGTCTCTGAACCTCCGTCAGCAAAGATGGATGGAGGCAATTCACAGATTATGACTTGGGTATCTTCTATACCCCTGGCAAAGCTAATGTAATGGCTGATGCCTTGAGCCGCAAAGCCTATTGCTGCGAACTTATGGTTCAGCTGCAACAACCACTTCTTTATGAAGAGCTCCGAAAGCTGAACATCGAGATAGTTCCTCAGGGTTATTTGAATACCCTGGTTATTGAACCAACTCTCGAGCAATCCATCAAAATTATGCAGTACAACGCATCAAAGTATGACACTGAAGTCGACAGAAGATTAACCTTACGCTATCTTGCAACTGAAAGCCCTCAGACTTCTCACTGATAATCAGATGAGGAGCCTTGTTCTTCAAAGATCGTCTTGTGGTACCTAAATCCAAAGATATGCAAGAGAAAGTTATGAAGAAGCGCATGATACACCTCTGTCAATTCACCCTGGTAGCACCAAGATGTACCAAGACATTCGTCAGAGATTCTGGTGGTCAAACATGAAGCAAGACATTGCTCAATATGTTGCTGAGTGTGACGTTTGCCGTCGCATCAAGGCAGAACATCAGAAACCTGCCGGAACTCTGCAACCGCTTGCTATTCCCGAATGGAAATGGGACAAAGTCGAAATGGACTTCATCACTGGATTTCCCAGATCACAGAAGGGTCACGATGCTATCTTTGTCGTCATTGACCGATTCTCTAAAGTGGCTCACTTTCTGCCAGTCAAGGAGACAATCACTGCTAGTCAGTTAGCAGATCTGTATGTTTCCAGAATTGTTTCACTCCACGGTGTTCCGTTGGAGATCAACTCAGACCGTGGCAGCCTTTTCACTTCAAGATTTTGGGAAAGTTTCCAACAAGCTATGGGAACTCACTTATCCTTCAGCACAGCTTATCACCCCCAGTCCAGTGGTCAAGTTGAACGAGTCAACCAAATTCTCGAAGATATGCTTCGAGCATGTGTCATCTCATTCGGCAAGAAATGGGAGAATCTCTTCCATATGCTGAATTCTCTTACAACAATAGCTATCAAGCTAGCTTGAAGATGGCACCATTTGAAGTTCTATATGGACGTAAGTGCCGAACCCCTCTGAATTGGTCTGAAACTGGAGAAAGACCACTCTTCGGTCCGGATATTATCCAACACGCCGAAGAGCAAGTTCGTATTGTTCGCGAACACCTCAAGACTGCTCAGTCTCGTCAGAAGAGCAATTATGACCGTCATCACAAAGATATGGAATATCAACCTGGAGAACAAGCTTATCTCCGAGTTACTCCGATGAAGGGCACTCATCGTTTTGGAATCAAGGGCAAGTTAGCCCCTCGCTACATTGGTCCCATTCCGTATTCTTGCAAGACGCGGACCCGTGGCATATCAGCTGGAACTGCCATCGAACCTTTCTCAGGTTCACGATGTTTTCCATGTGTCACAACTCCGTCGCTGCTTCAAGGAACCAAGCCGAACAGTGGATCATGAATTGCTCGATCTTCAAGAGGATCTCTCTTATCGCGAGCATCCATTCGCATCCTTGAACAAGCTGAACGTCGAACCCGTCAGAAAGACAACCAAGTTCTATAAAGTTCAGTGGTCGAATCATTCTGAAGATGAAGCCACTTGGGAACGCGAAGATCATCTTCGTAAAGAATACCCCTCTTTGTTTCCTTCTACCTCTTAATTCTCGGGACGAGAATTTCTTTTAGAGGAGGAGAATTGTAACACCCCCTGTATATGCTAGAGCAACAGTGACAGTAATCCCCTGTTATATTATGCCAAGTCACCATGATTAGCAAAGTGCTTAATGATCATTGTCAGATCAAATCTCATTTCAAATCCATCTCAATTCAAATTGCAAATTCAAATTGGAAGACAAAATAAAAGTTGTTCAAATTTGCCAACTAAAATGTTCATGTAATTTAGGAAATATTCCATAACCAATTATTGGTAAGGAAATACAACCAACATTTATAAAAATGCCAAAATGCCCCTGGAAAAAAACAGAACCATAAACAATATTTAATGTTAATTTGAATTTAAATTCAAAATTCAAACAGTTTCAGGATGGCCCCAAACTTTGTGTGTGCATCAACATAATATTGCATCTGCATTTATGCAACCAAGTTTTCATATTTAACAAAAATCATCAAGTGCCAAATAAATTGCAAAACAGAAAAGAAAAGAGAAATAAAACAGAAGAAAAGAAAAGGAAAAGGAAAAAGGTCAGCAATGTGCACTGGGCCTAAGCTCTACAGCAACTGGCACCAGCCCAGTGCGGTCAGCCTCCGGTTCCCGACCGGCTTTCTTCTTCCTCCTCCCTACTGCCGCAGAGGAGCGCACGCCCGAGCATCGCCGGCCACACTGCCCCACCGCCCAGCTGTCGACAACGCCGGCTGCAACAGGACCCCCCTGGGGCGGATAAGATCTCGCTCCGCCGAACCCTGGACCTGCCCAACTCCCTTTCCGCTTCTCCTCTCGCTGCTCTCTCTGGAGCTCTCACCCGAGCGCAACCGCCTCTGGCACCATGGCCGGCCTTGCATTAGCGCAGCCACCGGCGCTCCCCCAGTGCCCGTGAACCAGCATGTCCCTCGAGCTCCGCACGTCGTCGACCTGCTTCGACTGGCAAGCGATCAGCTCGGATCCCGGGGAGCACCTGCATCGACCTCGAGCATCGCGTTTCATCCCTTCCGCCTCTGGCCGCATCCGCCATTCGCCGTCGATTTGAGCACCGTCGAGCCTTCCCCGCGCATTCCCCGAACACGCGTACAGCGACTTCTCAGTGAGCAACCCGCTTCTTTCCCCTACTCTCGCTTGCTGTAATCGATCTCTAGCCCGATGGCCACCATTTGCCGTGTAGACCGAGCACCCGCCGCCGCTCTCGCCTTGGTCGCGGGGCGTCAGCTCCCGCGCGACCTGTTGGTCACACGCGTGCGTCCACAAGCGAGGCCGCATCGCGTAGAGCACTGCTGTGACCGTTTTGTTTGCGCTGTACAGATGCAAGCCGTAGCTGCGCAGCTAACCCGCAACAGCCACCGAGTGCCGCCGCCGCTCATTGCCGTCGGTGCTCGTTTACTCCGACCACCCCGGACGCTTGCCCGCTTGTCACCAGATGGATGCGCGCGAGCTCCAGCTCGATCCAACGATGGCCCAAGCCGCGCATCAAAATGGCGCTCCGTGTCGCCGTTGGCCGGACGAGGTCCGCAACTCCGCCGCCGTGCTGTAGCTCCGTCACCGGCGTTAAATCCTGACGTGGCGCGTCATTAGCGGCTAATCATGCCCCTAATAGCCACGCTGACAGTGGGGCCCTTCCCGCAAGGTTAATTAGCCGGCTTAATTAAAATAACGTTTCGGTTAAGATTAAACCCACTGGGTCCACGTGTCAGTTTTGACCAGGCCAGTCAGCGTTGACTGGCCCACCTGGTCAGCCCCTCTGGTGCTAAGCATTTCTGGGTACAAATCTAGTTTGTGCACTGTTAGCATTTTCTGATTCCGGATAATTCGAATTTAAAATAAAATAAATCCAGAAATTCATAAAAACTTTGAAAATTCATATACTTTTAAACCGTAACTCGGATTGAAATAAGTTTATATATGAAAAATGATCAGAAAACGATGAGACGAATCCGAATATGTCATATTCCATTCATATTTAGATCATCTCTAAGGTGATCCAACATTGAACTTTTGGCCTCTTTCGATAAAATGAATAGTGTATTCACTCGGGAAAATAATTCCGATTATTTTCCCGATGCTTCTAAATCACTTTAGTGATGCATTAGAGAATACCTGCATCACATATTTGATCATGTCATGCATTTGTTGCATCTGTTTGCTCGATTGCTTTATCTCTCCCCCTCCGGCATTCTTTTCCGGTAGATCCCGAGACTCCAGACTAGATCAGGAGTACCACCCCTCCGACGACCCCTCCTCTTTCAGTGCAGAGCTTCCAGGCAAGCAACCCCACTTTGATCATCCAGATATCACCTACTCTCTCTGCCTTCTAATTCTTGCATTAGATTGCTGCTACTGTTGTATTACTATTTCGGTAGCACCTATTCTGATGCATAGCCTGCTTTTGTAGCTACT
>CBDHDM010000012.1:0-7712 GCA_965261315.1 Endozoicomonas sp.
TGCTTCTATGGTTGATGGCATACAGATCCACTCCCAAAACGACGACAGGCGCGACACCTTGTTACATGATGTTTGGCCGCGAGATAAGGTCCAAGTTGCCAGAGCTTAAGAGAGATACTGTTGAGGTGCCAAGCGAGGAAGTGCGAGAGCGAGATTGGACGGGAAAACTTAAAGGCAAGACTTATGCGGACCTTAAACGGGGTGCCACGGCCAAGAACATACGTGTTGGCAACACTGTACTTCTGAGAGCCGACAAGACGAACAAGTTATCTACCAACTTCAACCCGGCTCCTTTCGAGGTGATTCAGAAGACAGGAAGAGAGGTAACGCTTAGGAACGAGGACTGACTGTTGGAACTAAAAAGAAACACTGCGTTTGTAAAGAAGTATAACGAGCAAGATGATGTATCCAGAGGTAATGGCAACGAACATCAAGAGGTACAGGCAGAGTCCATGGTACAAGCAGAGGACTCAGGGCCAAGCAGAATCCCAGAAGAGACAAAAGTGGTATCTGAAAACTCCCGAGTACAACCTGGGCGTTCCGAAAAGGGAGAAGACAGAGCGGAAAGATTTGTTCGCAGGTCGTCTCGGACTGTAAAGCAGCCTGCGCACTTCAAGGACTTTGTTTTGGATGTTCAGGGCTTTTGCAGCCACAGAGAACTTGTTTATTGTTTAGTTAAGCTTAAATTCAAAGACTTTGTTTTGGACGTTTAAGGCTCGGCAGCCTTAAAAGACTTTGCTTTCTTGCTAAGTTAAATTAAAGGAGGGAATGTAGTGTATAGATTGTTATAGTGTACATATACAGTGTTAATGAACGCACAGTGTTAATGAACGCGTAAGCGAGAGAATGCAATGCAATGTAATTTACATGTATATAAATACGTTTTGCAGTAATATATTCGAGGGTTAGTGTTGTGGATTGAAGCGAAACGGTCGGAATAAAAAACTGTCTTTTAAACCTAACCGCGGAACACTACAGGGGGAAGGGAGAAGAAACAACAAGAATATACCCAGACTAAGGTCCAAAAGACAGAGGGAAACCTGTCAAAAGAACATACTTAATAATAATTATTGTGAAAGGGTACTTGTTAAAGGGTTCATTCTGCCAAAGATGCTCATGCTTTAAGATATGAATCATAGCCTTATGGATGGTGAATGAAAGGCACAAATTATTTTTTTGGAAGACTTAACCCTTTTAACTGTCATGGCAAACCAGCTTGGATTGACTGTTGGAGAATATTTGACTGTCTGGAACCTGTAGCATATTAAATGACTGGCTCTTCATTACTCCCCTCTACTCTTACAGAAATGTGCTGAAAAAGCCACCAATTTCTGCACATGTATCCTGGGTCCCCTGTTCTCTGAGAATTTGGTAACAAATGCATGAATGGCTCACAAAGACAAATCCATGATCTACGAAACTTACTATAGTTGGTTGGGGGATGGGTGTGCTTCCTGGAAGAATGAGTGATCCTGGGTTGTCACAGGAAACTGCAATGTGCCATTTCCCACCTCACTTCTCTACTCTGCCCCACAGACCTTGGGCCTCAAAGCACTCAAGTCTCTGACCAACCTCTCTTTGGCTTGGCTCAGTTCTGGCCAAGGGCCACGATGGATGGTGTCACTGTTGGCATCCCTTTCATTGGAAAGTTGAAAAATATTTTCTCTTGCCTGCTTTGGTCTTCTGTTTTAAGCTTAGGTTTAAGAACTGGTGCTTTAGTAAACTGACTGTAGTATTGGTATACCAAGTCTTTTTGTTCTGCCCTCTGTTTATTCACACGGTTTGGACTTAATCGGCATAGTCTTCATTGCTCCCCTGGAAAAGTTTGCTTTAATGTTGTGTACTGAATGGTGAGCACTCATCTCTAGTCATTTGATCCAGAGCAATGAATTACACAACCCGTGAGTGTTGTCAGTAAAAATGGATGTGCACCTAAACCATGAAGGATCCCTTCTGGTACCTTGAGATGGCTCAAGATATTATTTAGGCTTTCATGCAGTTTTTTCTTGCCATTTTTCCATACAGGCACAGTCTGGGTGGAGAAATCCACAAAATTTCGGATGAACCTTTAACTACTCCTTCACATTATTTCATGTGACCTTTAGACAGTTGCATCACATGTTGGCTGCCTGACTATTAGTATGTATCTTTGCCCTTTCTGGCTGCACACAATCTCCTTCTATTAGTAAACGAGCATCTTCTGTAGATTGATGCTAAGATGGTGCTGCTACTCTGACTTGCCCTACTGGCTTCCCACTGTTTACAAACGTGTGCTTGTAGTTAGGGTACAGTGCCACACACTTAACTTCAAGAGAAGATTCTCTCTGGCCAGTCAGAAGCATGTCTTTCAGTTCTAGTCCTTTAGAAAACCTTGTCTTAATGTTAGCTCTGCTCACAATGGCACTTTCTAATCTGCTGGTTTCCCAATGAGTTTATTCTCCAGCTTTCTTGGCTTCACTTCCTGTAAGCACTTCACAAAGCTACTGCTAATTCATGTCTGGGTCATCTGCAAGCTTGAGACCTAGTGCATTACTAATACTGACATCACAAACTGCACTGGGATGTACTTACTCCTACTTATCCAGATTGGTGGATGATGTCCACTGAAATTATACTTATTGGACTCCTCCTTACTGAATCCCTAGTAGGTTACATGTTGTTGTGGTCATCTGTGTGTTGATTTAAAAAATGCAACCACCACAACTGCCCCCTCACTAACATTGCTTGTCATAACTGGTATCTTTCTGTAGGTTTACAGATTAAGGCTGAACAGCCCTGGTACTCAGCAACAGGATGTTCTTCCCACAGACTAAGAGGAGCTGCTCACTTTAAATGGACAATCTGAACTCTTCTGTTCCTGTGGCTCCACTCAACAATCTTCCACTCACTAAGACTAAGACCACTGGCCCAAATTAACTCCATTCTCTTAGCCTCAGACTACTGGGTGTAGTGTTCATTGCCTCACAGCCGTACCTGTCACACAGGAAACACTTCCTTACTGCCCTGGACAGTTGACAGTGCACGCCATCATCCATTACACTTGCAGCACAGAAACAACTCTGCACCACTCAACAATCTCTGGCAGACTTCACAAACACTGCACAGATTGCTTGTTACACAGGCTGAACAGAAAGATTCTGTGAGGATTTGGGTGCTGCGCAGTGTCTTTGTAATCTGTTCCAGGAGTCATGGTGCCACCTGGTGAAGAGAACAGTAAGTTCTTTATATGGAATGTGATGATGAGCTGTTCCATTACCCATGAATCCTCCTGTCCAGCAAAGCTCTGGCCAATCTTCCAAATCTTGATGCACTGCAGAAGGCGAGCAGTCAGGTGATCAATGACTGAGTCACAACTCTAGCAGTTCCAGACTTTGATGTTGAACGTTTTGAGTCAGTTACCATTCCCAGTGCTGTTGTGAGGCATTCACAACAGCACTTACTTGATCCTGTCACAGTCACCAGCAGCCTCTCCTGAGAGGACAGAAGAAGCTTCTAGAGGACATCCTGAAAGGAAAACATTGAACTTTGTGACCCTTCTGGTCCTCTCCATTCTGCAGTTGGGGGTGGGAATGTAGTTGGTTAGGATTAAAGTTAGGACCGTTGACCTTTAAACAATTTAATAATCTAAGAATGGCGCCAATAACCCTGACAATAACGATAACAATAACCATAACTTCTAACACGAACATCTAATTCTAATCCCCACTAACCACAACCCTAACCTTTACTGCAGAATGGAGAGGGCCAGAAGGGTCACAAAGTTCAGTGTTCTCCTTTCAGGGGGTCCTTTAGAAGTTTCTTCACTCCTCTCAGGAAAGGCTGCTGGTGACTGTGACAGGATAGAGTAAGTGCTGTTGTGAAGGTCTTACCAGTCTGGGGATGGTTACCAATGTTAATGTTGATCATCACAGTCTGGAACTGCTGGAGTTCTGACTCCAGAGCTCTGCTGGACAAGAGGATTAATTGGTCATGGAACTATTCATCATCACATCCCTCATGAAGAACCTACTGTTCTTTTCATCCAGTGGCAGTACAACCCCTGGAGCAGATCACACAGATATCGAATAGTACCCAGAATCTCACAGAATCCTTCTGTTCAGTCCTGTGTAACAAACAATCTGTACAATGTTTGTAAAGTCTACCGGAGATCGTGAAGTGGCATAGAGTCATTTCATTGCTGCGAGTGCAACAGTTGAGGGCATGTTCTGTCAACTGTCCACTGCAGTAAGGGTGAGGCAATGAATACTAGGTGCAGTGGACCAAGGCCAAGAGAAAGGAGTTAACTTGGTCATCCAGTGGCCTTAGTCTTAGTTAGTGGAATGGTGCTGAGTGCAGCCACCTCAGAATCAAGCAGCAAACAGAAGAGCTCTGATTGTTCATCTCAGGTTAACAGGTCCTCTTTGCCTATGGGAAGGTTTTTTTTGCTGAGTATCTGGGGTGTTAAGCATCAATCTAAGGCCTACAGAACGACGTTGGTTATGCCAAACAGTGCTAGTGAGAAGACAGTTGTGGTGGTTGGGTTTTTAAATCAACACACAGGTGACTTCAACTACACACAATCTACTGAGGATTCAATAAGACGGAGTCTGATGACTAGCATTTCAGAGGATATCACCCATCACTTTGGTAAAGTAGAAAGAAAGTGCATCCTGGATGGCAGTGTGTGATCTCAGTATTGGTAATGTACCAGGTCCCAAGTTTGTAGATAACCCGGGCATGAATTATCAGTGGCTTTGTGAAGTGCCTTAAAGGAAGTGAAGCCAAGAAAGCTGGACAACATACCCATAAGGGAACCAGCAGCTTAGAAAGCGCCATTGGACACAAAGCTAGGATTACCCAGATGAAGTTTCAATAAGGACTACAGCTAACGGTAATTAAGAGGACTTGCTTGTGGTAAACCAGAGAGAAACCTCGTTTGAAGTTAAGTACATGACACTGGACCCTGTCTGCGATCACACTTGGTGTGAACAGTGGCATCCGAGAAGGGTAAGTCATGGTTGCAACACCATCTTGATGTCAGTCCACAGAACACATTCATTCGTGTTCATGGTGGGAGATTGTGTGGCTAGCAAATTTAAAGGTACATTTTGCTAGTCAAGTATCCAAGGTGTTGTAATGTGGCAGTCCAAAGTAATGTGGCAGTCCAAAGCCATCTTGAGATATCAGGTGAGATCCTGCATGACTTGTCTGCTCATTCGTTTTTTGCACTTGGGTAAGGTTGTGCGATTGATTGCTTCGGGCTGAAGAGCTGCTGATGACGCCCTACCACCCAGTGTGCAGTGGTTTGGCTTTTGGTCCAGGCCTTGTAAAGCAACAGCAGGTAGAAATCAAGTACTTGGAATACTAATTTTCAAATCAATCTCTTTACCAAAGCATTTGTAAGGTAATAGGGACCTTAAGCACAGATGTTGTTTTGGTCATGAACAGCAACTGGAAGTTGATTGCTTCCCTTTAGGGGCTTTCACATTCTATTACATCTTCATTGGCTGGCCACTGTATACCAAAATGAAGGCCAACAAAGGGAACATATCACTTCTTGTTTATTGACTGTGGCACAAAAACGTCTGTGCTTATGTTCCCTAATTGGTTTTAATAGCTTACTTGGGTCTGTCATTTTGTATGAATGCTCAGTGCCTGACCCATAAAGGCTTAGCTGTCTGAACCAAGCTTTCACTGCAAAGCAGAGCAAGAGTAAATATTTCTCTAATCCAATGTAGAAATCCAATATTGATATCATTCTAAGTAGATGTACAGCTCCTGAAGTGATCCTAATTCCAAAATAGCAAAACCTTTCAATGATATTTCCAGTTAATGAACAGCAGGTCTTTCTGTACATGATCCTAACTCTAAAATCGATAAATTTTGAAATTGTTTCTTTCATCAAGTAATGGACAGAGGCATCACTTGTAATCCATGCATGATCCATGTAATGCACTGAAGTATTATTTCCATTACATAGATCATGGATGGTGAAACTGTGAAGTGATCATTTTTTTAATTGTTACATCAAGTAATGGACAGAAGGGTTCAATGGCTGTAGAATGATTTGACATAAGGATCTTAGGCAGTAAGGATCAAATTAGGTGTCTACTTTCTAGAGTTAACCTGTCCACCACTTGTAATCCATGCATGATCCATGTAATGCACTGAAGCATTCTGTCCATTACATAGATCATGGATGGACTAGGATTATGTACAGAAGCATTCTGCCAGGGAAAACTGTGAAGTGTGATCTTTGTTCCATCAAGTAATGGACAGAAGGTTTCAATGGCTGTAGAATAATTTGACATAAGGATCTGAGGCAATAAGAATCAAGTTACTGTACTTTCTAGGGTTTTTGGTTTTCATAGGGATGTTTTTTGTAATTCTGTTCTCCACTAGCAAATTCAAGATATCCTCATATCCTTTTGTGAATTCATTCCTCAGTCCTTTGGACATACTGCATCATTGCTTGGATGTTTCTATCATTTCATGTTTGCTGGTCTCTTCAGAAATCCTCTTTAAAAAATGGCCTTTTTTGTACTAATTCCAGCTTGGAAAAGCTGGGATTAGCACTCACATGTGGCATTAAGATCATGTATGGGTTATTAATTTGTGTCCTAATCTTCACCATAATATTTAACCTTTCTATAATCTTGTTCTAATGCCAACCTTGTATCTTAAACATGCTGTAAGGCCTCTGTTTGAATTCTTTGAGACATTGAGACTACCCTCCTTGCGGAGAACTTTGCGCGCGTGTGATCACGTGACACGCGCGCGATATTTCAAAGTTTTATGGCGCGTACGATTTGTTGACGCGTACAAGTTTTTTAGTTTTTGCAAGAGTTTTGTAGTTTTCTTTTCACACTTGTTGTTTGTCATTTTCCCGTTTATTTCTTGGGATTTAAATTTGGAGTTTGAGCCTACCATTCAAGGAGAACTTTTTCTTAACATGGTGCCGAGACCCGGGAAGCGAATGGTCGCCGTCTAAAGAAGAATTTCTGAGAATTTTCATCGACAAGCGACAACTCGCCGTCTAAAGATTATTTCGGATACTTTCATCGAGAAGCGACAAGTCGCCGTCTGAAGAGGATTTCATCTACAAAATGGGGGACGAAGATCTGATAAAGAAGAAGAAAATTCGAGTTGGACATAAGGGATATGTCACAAAAACTCTGGAAAGGATTCAATCTCTACTCGACCGTTTCGAGCCCACCGTGGTTAATCAGTTGAAAACATAATCGGATTGCTCTTGAAGAGAAACTCAAGATTCTTGGAAGTCTAGATGACGAAATCCTCGGTCTACTTAAAGTGGATCAAATCGAAGAAGAAATAGAAGAAACAGGAAATTTCAGAGAGTCTATTCATGAAATGATGGTGAAGATAGACGAAGTGCTCCTCGCAGAAGTGGAGAACAATTCAGATAAGTCCAACTCTCATTCTGTAACTTCTAATTCGTTTAGTGATGGCCTTGGGGTAAAGGCAAAACTACCTAAGATTTCTCTGAAAAGGTTCCATGGGGATCCCATACTTTTCTCTCCCTTTTGGGATTCATTCGTAAGTGCTGTGGACGAGAACCAAGCGCTGTCAGATGTTGATAAGTTCAACTATCTTAAAACCTTAGTGGAAGGTACGGCCGCCGCAGCCACTCGTGGTCTTCCTTTAACAGCCGATAATTATGAAGCGGCGAAAAACATTCTAAAGAAGCGTTTCGGGCAACCACAAGTTATTAT
>CBDHDM010000013.1:0-11055 GCA_965261315.1 Endozoicomonas sp.
GTGGTAAAGGTGGTCATTACCAAAGCCAAAGGCATCAAGGATAGCTTCTGCCAGGTCTTCCAGCAGGTGTTCAGCGGATACTTTCAGTGTGCATTTGCATTTGTTTCCCAGGGCAACGGACAGAACATAACTGGATGAAGGTACTGGTTTTGGTGGTTCCAGAGTGCTGTTAACATCTGACCGAATGGCTGTTATTGCAGGTAGCAGGCTAATTTGTTCATTGCTGTCTTCATACTCCCCGCTTTCCATTGCGTCGATAAACCCTTGACGACAAGCGTTTAAAAACAACCACCCCCATGGGGTTAACCTCAGATCATGGATCTCCCGGTGGCTACCCCCAAGCTGGAATTCAGCCAACCCGGCCATTTTAAGAATCGTCAGGTTGAACGGTCCGGCTCTGCGCCACCACATGCCCGGATCTCTGGCCGCTCTGCCTTGCCAAAGGTCATTTCCGCCGAACATCATCATAAACCCGGACAGAAAGCGGTTATCAATCGCACTGATTCTTTCTCCGACATTCATGGCATAGCCACGATTAATCCACGCTTCCAGTAGAGAAAAATACCGTTCAATACCCGTCATGCCCTGCCACTGCTGGTAAAGCTCCGAGTGGACATGAAGTATGGCGTTGCCCCTGCTGTCTGGCCGTAGGCTGGCCAGCCCTGAACTGCGTCCCAGTAGTAATAGCCCCATGATCCGTGCATAACTGGCGGTCAAGGGGCGTTTCAAGGTCAGTACATCAGGGCTGGAGAGAAGACTGTTCAGTGGCTCAGCCCATTTCACCGGAGGCTGGTTCTTGTTTTTCGAGACCGGAACCGGATTTTTCACCAGGTAATCCAGAAAAACATCAACATCCCGCAGGAATACCTGGTGATGATCCGACAGCGTAAAAGACGCGATGGCTTCCGCTGTTTTGGCTTCAAATAACATTCAGTTCATTCTCATGGTCAACCGGGGTTTGTTGACGTACATCAATTCTTTTCTTTCGGTAAATACGTAGTCTGTATTTGCGCAGTGAGTGCTTGCCGAAGTTGATAGCGATGATTTCGGGGTCTGGTAATAAGAATACCAAATACCCACTCTCTGCCTAAGAATAAATACCACCCCAACAATAATAAAAACCGCTGACTGCTGATGATTCAGCCTTTGCAGCCTTGTCGCGGGCGAGGTTTTTTATTGTTTAATACGGGGGTTGTGCAATTTACCCCGTATTCAGGCGGATAGGATAATACGCCACTGTCGGTAAAATAATAGCCTTATTCAACCGGCGAGAACCTTGAGTTGAATAAAACACTGCATCAGGGATGAGGTGTTCAGGTATCACAGTGACGTGAACCGATGGAAGCCTTAAAAAAAAGCCAGGATGCACAGGAAACCCCAACGACACTGTTCGTTCTCTACGGGCCTCGCTGATGCGGGGTTTTTGTTTAGATCAGTTACTCACCGCTGGTTAAAAAATAACCACCCTCCTTTTAACGCCTGCTCCCCAATGTTTAGCGGACTCTCCCACGGGTTGTTCACTGAGTTATCCACGGAATGGGTGGATGATTAACGTTATTGGTCAAATGGCCGAGGGCAGGAGCCTGTTCATAATCTTCAACGGGCTGCAAACAGCGACATTTTCTCCCGGCTTTCGCTATCCGAAAAAATGATGAACAGGCTCTTAAAAATATTGGCAGTTTTGAACAAAGCAAGAATAACCCGGTCTACAATCCGATCCACTGTCCATATCCGTGACTGCGCTTGTCCCTGAGTTCAAAAACACGCATAACCACAACCGTTGGTTTGTCAGTTGTGGCAGAGTTTTCTCGAGGTAAAATGACTATGAAACCGGTAACCCGGCAAGATGTGGATGAAATTGTGCAGTGGGGAAGGTCGCTATCGGAAGAACAGGCTACCCGCTTACTGGATCATTTTGAAGATCACCAGGGCCAGCTCTACAACGCCATCTACGGTGAGTTATCCGATGCGATTGCCGAAGACAGTGTCGATATGGCCAACCTGTTTATGGATCTCTGTTTCGATGTGGTACTGGTTTATCACCGGATACTGGGAGATGTTCCAAAAGAGCCAGAAGATGCCCGGTGGCTGGGGTCGAAAATGGCATTGCTGGATGCCGAGTTGCAGTCGCTCAGCCCCGAAAGCACCATGGATTCAAAGCTGACCTCAACGCTGAATGAACGGTTTGTCGAGCGTTGTAAGGAAGCCGGTACGCCGATGGCGCTGCTGGATTATCTGGATGAACAGGTTAGCCATTACGCCAGTTTTGACCCGGCACGGGCTCCCGCCATCGCTCTGACCAATAACCTGCTCTTTGTCGTGGTACGTCTGATGGACAGTCTCTACGAATACCAGCCTGAATCACTCACCCAGTAACCGGAGGTTCTATTTTGTCCCTGCCATACACCAACCGAGCTGGAAAGACGTATTTCCTGTATCGGGGTGTCACCCGTACCGGCAAGCCCAGCTACTATTTTTCGGGCCGGGAGAAGGCCGGGGCAGAGCAAATCACCGCGTTGCCTGAGGGGTATGAAATCTACGAGCGGCCTGAGAATGGTCAGGTATTCTTGCGAAAAGCGATACCCGGGTTAATTGCAGAAGCCGAGCAGCAGTGCATCGCTTCTGTACTGGCAGCCCTGAAAGAGCCTTTCCGCTACCGGATGGATTGCCAGAAGCAGTACGTCACCCTTTTTGAATCCACTGCAGGTGATACGGAAAGTGAGATGAGGGAGGCCGGATGCTACTGGAAGCCGGATTATATGGAAAATATCGTCAGGCTCAGTGACTTTTTGCCGGTTCTGCGGTTTGAGCTGGTTGATCGGGAAAAGCGAGAGTTCCAAGCGCAACGCTTCTGTTTTCTGGGCAGCATTGATGACTGGATATCTTTGAAAAGCGATGGTGATTTGAACACATTGGCCAGGCAATACATCCCCTTGCTGGGGACGGATGCATTTTACGAAGTGTCGTGGTAATCATACCCACCGAGCCACAGCGTCATTCCAGTCATGACGATTATTGATCGAGCGAGTAAATACTCACTATCAACAGGATTCAAGCTTCAACTGGTGTCGCGTCGTTTTTGTTGCGCTCAATTGCCAGCAGTGCATCAATCCGTTTTTGGGCGTGTTCAGCGTCTTCAAGTTCGCGGTCGATCGGGATCTGGTAGAGGTTTCTGGCACGTTCACTATCCACAGGCGCGTCACCGAAAGCGGCGCGTGGAAAGGTTGGATTATAGGCATCGCCCCAGTGAATGTAACTCCAGGCTGAGTCTGGGTAATCCTTCACCAGGGCGTTAAAGGTGGCATCGCCCTCGTCATATGCCCGGTTCCGGAATTGCAGCATCGCCATGGCCTCGCGGTAAGCCTTGGCGGTACCCTCACAGGATTCCGGGAAAAGCGCCAGAAACTCACGGAAGAAGGTAATGCCCTGTTCTACCAAAGCCGGTTTAGCCAGTGCGGCATTTAACAGATGCATATTCATCTCGGAATACCACGACACCAGGGTCGGTTCTATCCTGGAGCCAATAGTGTCCAGTGATGGTTTGTCCTGGTAGCATTCCTTGATGATCTCCCAGGCCTCCAGCCAGGTTTCACAGGCCTTCACCTCAGGGGCATCCTCACCGGTTTGGCTGGTGTTGTCGTTCAGCAGGTCAAACCCTCGGTCAATCAGCTGTTTCAGCCGGGTTTCTTCCCCGGTCAGTGGCGGAGCCCGGAACCCTTTCATTTTTTCTCGCGCTTCTGAGAGCAATCTGGCTTCTGCCTCTTCCACTTTGCCTGAGAACCGTTCTTCGTCGGGCAGGTTTATGCTGGCGACTTGCAAGTAATAATCATTGGGACTCGTCCAGGTCACGCTATGACTGATTATATAGCGGGGGTCATCGGCATAGAGGTAACGTCGCGCGGTGATCAGACTGTCGAAGTGAAGTTCCATCGCCTGGAACACCTCGGGCAATGCCTCACTGAAGGATTCGGAAAACGCTCTGCGCATAACCTGGGCCATCTCTGCGGTCACCGCTCCCATGTTCCAGCAGCCAGCGACCATGGTGATGACGTTCTCAATATAATTGCGGCCTGTCTGAGACTCATCCAGCAAGCGACCGGCAAATTCAACCAGCCTTTCAGAGAGTTTGGGCAGGGCAGGTGGTAAGTCCATGAAGGCCATGGATGTGGAGACCTGCTGCTTTTTTACCTGATGCTGTTTTTTCTTCCGCCGTTTCACTTCTTTTTGCCGACGCTTCTGGCCAGCGGATAGCTTCGCCATGATGATACCTGAACCCTCTCACCATCCCGTTCGTCAAAAAACGCAATGATGAATCAACCCAAAAGTGAAGCAGTATAGCTCCCTTTTTACAGGCTACTTTACAAGCCAGAGGTCACAAGAACCGTACACGCTCAACGCAAAGAACGATTGCTGCCCGCCGCTGACAGATAAACAACAAATGCACTGCAGCGCGCAGGGAAACCGCCTTTTCGGGGCCGGTTCGTTTTGAACCTATGGTCAGTTCTTGTGTCTCAAGAGGTACCCCATTTAAATGGATGCGCTTGTCGTTCATAATTCCCACAAATCACTGAATTCTGCCCGCCATTACAATGACTCAACTTCATATCAATCTCAGCCATATTTTCACAGCCACTACGCTGAAAAGGGGGCGTGACTACGTTAAGAAAAATAAAGTCAGTCGTCTTGAGCTTGATGAAGATCAGGATATGTTGCTGGGGGTGGTGAGAGGCAGCGGGCGTAACTCTTATGAAACCGAGGTGTTTTTCTATGAGCGCACGGATGATCCGGAAGAGGACGTGATTGAGGGGTTCTGTTCCTGTCCGGTAGGCCATAACTGCAAACATGCCGTTGCGCTGCTGTTGACGGGTGAGAAAAAGTATGGGGCCAGGCGCCTTAATCAGATGATGGGATACGACAGTAATCCCCGTTCATCCCAGGTCACGACAGCTGATATTAATGCCCTGAAAAAACTGTTTGAGGAACAGTTTGGAAACCACCTGACTTCAGATGCGGTGGAAGCCATGGTTGAGGAATTTCTGGGGGAAATGGCGCCGGAAACACCGGGGAATACCGCCAGGCAACAGGCAAAACAGCTTGAAGAACAGCGAAACAATTGGCTCAGGCGATTGGACATTGCGGTAAAAAATCGGGAAAGAGAGGCCCAGCAACCTTCAGAGCAAGCCAACAATGTAAACCTCACGCTGTACGTTCTGGAAGAAAAATCATACCACGGGGGAATGATCGTCCAGATTTGTCTCTCTCGCCATTTGAAGAAAGGTGGATTTGGTAAACCCAGCCCATATAACGGCGCGTACAACTGTCTCCATAATGGCAACTGGCCTGCCAGTATGACCGAGAATGACCGTCGCATTCTTAAGCTGGCCTACATCAATAAACGGATTGATGTGTATCAGGGGATAATCACCCTGGGCGGAGAAGAAGGGCATGAGTTGCTGGAAAAAATCCTGGCAACAGGGCGTTGTGTGGTGGGACGGGAGTTAAAACTGCCGGTTGACCGGCAATCGCCGGTAAACGGTGAAATTCGCTGGCAGCTTGATGAACAGGGCTTGCAACGCCCCGAGCTGGTGGATGCCAGCACAGGGCTACCCCTGTTATTAATTCCTTCAGAACCTCCCTGCTACCTTCAGAGAAGCCAGGATCAGTTCTATTGCGGTGACCTGCACGGGTTACCCGATCCCGGCTTGATCGGCCTTTTGCTGGACGCGCCTCCCCTGGACGAGGCCGGTATAGAGGTCACCAGTAAAGCACTGAAGGCCGCTTTTCATAACACCACGGGCGGCAATAACAAAAAAGAAAGTAACAAAAAAGGCAGTAATACGCGAAAGCCGGAGGGTCGCCAAAGTAGCACGGCAATCCCGTTGCCGGAAAAAGTCTCGGTCCTGACGGTATTACCCAAACCACAGCTATTGCTGGACAGTATTCCGGGCGGAAGTAACGCCGGTGACCGCTTGGCCCGTGGCCGGGTACGGTTTGATTACGACGGCCAGATAATCCCGTTTGGCAGTCATCAGCAAACGATCACGCCCTTAAATACAAGCGCCAAGGCGAACCCTCAGGTTATTCCGCGGCAGACCGGCTTCGAACTTCAGGCACTAGAACAGCTGCCAGATTTTATCGAACCGGCGCACCTCCGCCATATGGAGTCCGTACATCAGATCAAGGAACTGGACGTTTATGACCTGATTACCGGCGTATCCGGTACTCAGTACCGAAATCGCTGGTTGCGATTCATGACCGACACCATTGCCGGGCTGGAAGATCATGGCTGGACGGTGACCATTGATGACAACTTCCCGTTTCAGTTTGAGATGATCTCCGATAGCGACTGGTACGCTGAACTGGATGAGTCTGACAATAACTGGTTCAACCTGCGTCTTGGGGTCACGATCGATGGTAAATCCATTGATTTGCTGCCTTTGCTTGCCCGCCAGCTCAATCAGCTGCCAACACAGGATGAACTGAAGAGCATGCCGGCAGACGCTCAGATACCGGTAGCCCTGCCGGGTGGGAAATTCATTCAACTGCCCGCTGAGCGTTTGCGACTGATTGCCGGAACCCTGCTTGAGCTCTTTGGTGACCGGCCACTTAACGACTATCAACTGCAAACCTACCACGCAGAAATCTGGCAAGAGCTGTACGATCAGCTTGGCCTGCCCTGGGCCGGGGGCGAAAAACTGCTGGCACTCAGTAAAAAGTTAAAGACCTTTAAACGGCTGAAACCCGTCAAACCGGGAAAAGGCCTGATGGCAGAACTGCGTGGTTACCAACTGCATGGGCTCTCCTGGCTGCAGTTTCTCAGGGAGTATGGCCTGAACGGCATACTGGCTGATGATATGGGGCTGGGTAAAACCTTGCAGACGCTGGCCCATATCCAGCTCGAAAAACAACGCCTGCAAAAGCTTGCAAAGGGTAAGGGAGGCGCCAAAAAAAATCAGGCTAACCAACCGACGCTGGTGGTGTGTCCAACCAGCCTGCTTCACAATTGGAGCAACGAGGCTGAGCGTTTTACTCCGGACCTGAAGGTGCATATTCATCATGGCAGTAGCCGTGACAGCGATGCCATTGCCGATTCCGATCTGGTACTGACCAGTTACGGGGTTATCCAGCGGGACTTTGAACACTTGCAGAAAATTCCGTTTCACCTGCTGGTTCTGGACGAAGCCCAGGCCATCAAAAACCCCACATCCAAAAGTGCCAAAGCGGTACGCTGCCTGCAGGCTGAACATAAACTGTGCCTGACCGGAACCCCCATGGAAAACCATTTAGGGGAGCTATGGTCACTGTTTGATTTCCTGATGCCCGGATTTTTGGGCGTTCGGGATCAGTTTACCCGCTTTTATCGCACGCCCATTGAAAAACAGGGTAACGTGGAGCAGTCCAAAAAACTGCAAAAACGGGTCGCTCCCTTTATGTTGCGACGTAACAAGGACCTTGTGGCGAAAGAGTTGCCTGCCAAAACAGAGATTGTTCGGGCCACGGAGCTGCAGGGGAAACAACGGGATCTCTATGAGACGATCCGCGCCAGTATGGAAGCCCGGGTTCAACAGGAAATTGAAAAGAAAGGCTTGGCCCGCTCTCAGATCGTCATCCTGGATGCACTCCTTAAAATGCGCCAGGCCTGTTGCGACCCCTCACTGGTGAAACTGGAACAGGCCAGCTCGGTGAAGGAGTCTGCCAAGTTATCGCTGCTCATGGAACTGATTGAACCCATGGTAGAAGAGGGACGGAAAATCCTGGTGTTTTCCCAATTTACCAGCATGTTGTCGCTTATTGAGGAGAAGTTAAAGGCGGCTGACATCCCATGGGTCAAACTGACCGGCCAGACTCGTGACCGCAAAACCCCGGTGGATACTTTTCAAAAGGGTGGCGTGCCAGTCTTTTTGATCAGCCTGAAAGCGGGCGGCACCGGCCTGAACCTTACCGCTGCGGATACCGTGATCCATTACGACCCATGGTGGAACCCGGCGGTAGAAGAGCAGGCCAGTGACCGGGCTCATCGTATTGGTCAGGATAAGCCGGTATTTGTCTATAAACTCCTGACCGAGGGAACCGTTGAAGAAAAAATCCAACAATTGAAAGAGAAGAAAAAAGCCATTGCCAATGCGCTTTATGGCAGCGGTTCTGGCAAGAAGCAACCGGCAATAACCGCGGATGACCTGAACGTGCTCTTTGAGCCGGTCAAGTCGGCATAACCATTCGTAGCGCTCATCATTCCCGGTTGGGGCAGATCCAACCGGGTGAGAAACCTTCCTGGCCATAGCGTTCTCGGCAGCATGGCGTCAACATGTATCTGCATGGTTCTTTTGGAGACGCATGCTGCCTTTATAAGCTCCTAGACTGGAGAATACTAAATCAACCTCGGTTGATATACATGGCTATTCTCAGTTCCACTAACTCCTGCACCATCTGATGCAAGGTCGCTTTATGTTGGGGAAGAACCTGCTCCTTACAGACAAAACGACCACCGTCTATTATAAAAGGGTCGTTGTCCTTATTTGAGTAGAATTTAATGGGATTGCCTAACCAGTATTGATGCCAGGCTTTACTGTCAGCAGTGAGGGCTTGCTTATTATCAGGCAGGTCTTTGGAGAAGAGTTCTGGCAGTCGCTTCAGGTGATGCCAGCTTTTTTCGGCCAGCTGCTCAGTGGTTGGCGGGTTGTCAAAACCATCAAGGTCAAGGAATGCACTGAGCAGGATCATTTTAAAGGATCTGGCCATGGCGGTTTTCTCAACCGCGCTTAGAAGAAAATCACCGTGATGTTCAAACACCTCTGTTTCCTGTTTCATCAGGTCCTGCTGGTTAGCAACCAGCTGAAACCAACTGTTGTGTTGTTGGCGAACCCTGGTGAAAGGCATCTGGATTTCATTGAGATAGTGATAGAACTCCGTAGCGGTTGGGCGATAGTCAAGCAGGGTTTTTAATGACTGGTACTCATCGTCAATGCTGTTTTTCTGTTGCCGGGCAATCCGGTTTAGTAAATCGATGACAGTGGGCTCATAATTAACAAAGCAACCATCTGGAAGTTCTGCACTTCCATTGGCGACCTGTTTTGCTATTTGCCTGAAAGAGTGGCCGTTATGCAGTGCCACGGGTTTGATCAGGAAGGATTTGTGATTACCGATAAAGTCAATCACGACCAAGTGAGTTTTCTGGTCATGAAGCCTCAATCCACGGCCTAATTGCTGTAAAAACAGTATCTTTGACTCTGTTGGACGCAGCATAAGCACTGTATCTATCGCCGGAAGGTCTGTGCCTTCATTGAACAGATCTACGGAAAACAGTACCTCCAGTTCACCATTTTCCAATTGCGAGAGCGCTTCATGCCTTCGAAGTTCAGAGCCTGCATAAACGGCCTCAGACTTGTAGCCTGCGTCTCTGAATTGAGCGGCCATAAATTCTGCGTGTTTTTGTGAAATGCAGAAGGCCAGTGTCCGTTTCTGCCGCTTTTCCTCCCAGTGTTTAAGGATATGCCTTGCCCTTTTTTTGGAGGCAAAGGCATGGGCAAGTTGATCGATAGAAAACCGACCACTGCGCCATCGGATCTCTTCGTAATTAACGTGTTTGTCTTCGATGCCATAATAGTAAAATGGTGCGAGTAGCCCGCTATTTATCCCACTTATAAGATTACGCTCAAAGACGAGATTGTTGTCGCACAGGCTGAGAATATCTGCCTGGTCAGTTCGCTCGGGAGTTGCCGTGAGCCCTAACAGAAAGCCCGGTGAAAAATGCCTGAGGATGTTCCTGTAAGTAGCAGCGTCCGCATGGTGGAACTCATCCACCACAATATAATCGAAGTGGTCGCTGGCAAATTGCTTAAGATGGTTATGTCGGCCAAGGGTTTGCACAGAGGCAAAGAGCAGGTCGGCATCCGCCGTTCTTTCCCTGCCGTTATAAAAGCCGGAATGGGCGTTGGGCAGTATGCGGGTGAAAGTTTGTTGTGCCTGCAGCAATATCTCTTCCCGGTGTGCCACAAACAGAATTCTTTTGGCTTTGCATTGCTTGGCATCGAAGGCGGCCAGCCAGGTCTTGCCCAACCCGGTAGCCAGTACCACCAGACCTCTCTGATAACCGGCCTGACGACTGGCATGAAGGGCTTGCAGGGCTTCGATCTGAATATTGCTGGGGGTTGGGGTTTCAAGTGGTACTTCGGGATCAACGGACAGCAGTTGAGGCTTCAGTCGTCTGTCAATATAACGGTCAATCCATGGGTGACTGAGTGGCTTTACCAGGGGGTGGTGAAAGATATTCTGGAACTGCTGGTGGATATTCATAAGCTGTTTTACATGAATATCGTCGTTTGAGCCGCGACAGGTAAGCTGAAGGTTCCACTCATGGCCAGTTACCAGGGCTGCTTTGCTGATATTGCTGGAGCCAACATAGGCACAACCCTCAAGCCATTGCCCATTATCCATATGAACAAAGATATAAGACTTCATGTGGAAGCTTTGCTGCCCATCGCACTGGTAGATCCGTATATCCGCATTACGTTCCCTGAGCAGCATCAGTTCCCGCAGAGCCTGTGGGTCAGTAACATCCAGGTAGTCCGATGTCAGCACTTTAAGAGTTGCGCCTCGTTCAACAGCATCAGACAAGGCATCGAAAAGAAGCTTCAAGCCACTTACCCGGATAAACGCTACAGTAATGGCTATTTCCCTGGCCCGGTTAATGGCTTCAATCAGCTTGGGGAGTAAAGGGTCACTAATGCCACCAGTGGTAAGAAAGGCAGAGCCGTTGTTATCGGGTGTTGGCGCATGAGGGTAAAGAGGCGTTGCTTCCATGGTTTCTTAAATCCTTGTTAGCAGGGCATTCAGCCATTGCTCGCCGGTTCTGCCTGGACGAAGGTCAGCTGTTTGCCAGTGCTGGTTGATCTTCAGTGGCGTAGTACTGAGAACATCTACAAGTCCAGAGTAGTTTAAATCAGTAAAGACCCGGCCATTACGTGTGATCTGGTGATTTTCGCCCAGCTTAAATGAGCAATAGAAGGTGCCATTCTTTTTCAGGAATGAGGCAAGATGAGTGAAGGTATCAGAGAG
>CBDHDM010000014.1:0-22318 GCA_965261315.1 Endozoicomonas sp.
GTCCATCAAGAGCTTTTGATGGATCTTCATAATTGTTTGGATTGGTTAATGCTGACATATTAGCCATAGCAAGTGCTTTCTCATCAGAGAAGCCATATGCATTAAATCGTTTAAATTCTTCAGCAGCGTCCTCTTTGACCTTTTGGTTTGTTCCACCTAAGACCTTTTGGTTAAGCATTTGCATGGACTGACTATTACCGGCTATCTGATTAGCTATAACATTATTTTCAGCATTAGTGGATGTGCCGATAGAGTTTTGCCACTGTGACATTTCACTATAAGTATTGTTTGCACTAACTACATCATTTGCAGAATCAGTAATGCTCTCCGTTGCGGTAGTACCAAAGCTTTTAGTAAAAGACTCTCCTTTGGAACTCTGGATATTGGCTGCAAGCTGTTGATTGAGTGCTTGACTGTTGATTCCGACATCTTGTGCGAATTTAGGAAACTGGATGCATCTTCAGCAGTAAGAGTTCTCCCATTAGATGTTTGATCAGTTGTTGAGCCGCTAACACCAGCACTACCAGATATAGGGGTTAATAGCTCTGCAAATTTCGGAGTACTGATAGATCCATTGGCGTGAGCCTGGAGTGCTCCAATTACCTGATTTTGGTGCTTTTCGGAGATTCCAAATTTTTCTGAAAATTGTTTGGCCTGTTCTATAGCTGTGTCAGCTTGTTTGGTATTGAGTGACGAGATAGATTGTCCGACTGATTCCAGCCTGTTTGCTGTTAGATCGTGACTATTACCTTCAGTTGCAGCATTCGTCAGGTTCGTTCCAAACGTGTTCGTAGCCTGTTGTAGTTTCTGAGAGGCAGAGGACATAGCAGACGAAATATTTGAATTAACGGAGTAATTCCCAAGAAGTGATTCAATTCCTGCTTGTGTTACTCCACTGGCAGCATTGTAGTTATAGGCAGCACCAGCATTCAGTAATGGCCCCTGATTGACAGCATCGGGAACCACTGCCTTCTCGTTTATACTATCTCCACCACTCATTCTTCCCGCAAGGGACGTAAAGGCATATGTTGATCCAGTCAGGATGAAAAGTGAAATGATTGGAGTTGCAGCAGCAAGCATTCCACCAGTGGCTATCCATGTTTGAATAATGTTAGAAGATTTATTTACGATATACATGGATGTTAATGGGTCGTTACCAGTCATAGCTTGTAACTGTCCCGAAGCTGCTGAATGTATATAAAGATTGACAATAGATAACACTGGCAACCATAGCTGTATCCAGATAATTACCTGACAATATTTTCCAGCAAGTGAAATTCCAGGTTTCCCTAGTACTAAAATAAAAGCAAGAATGGGCGTAATTGCATAAACAAAGCCCTCGAAAAAGGTGAGAAATGGACGAACAGTTGTCATGAATAAGGTCTGTTCTGCTGCCCACTGGGTATTTCTTTGCTGTATAGCTTGATTGATCATTAGCGATGAGTTGAAGTCCTGGAAGTCTTTGTAATGACCTTCTGCTGCTGCAAAGTAGACGGGTTCAAGGATAGCAACCTTTAAGTAGTCCAAGGCGTTAGTATTGCTTTTGCCCATTGAGTTAAGGGCATCACCTATACTAACCATCGGATCTTCTAAACCTGTATTACCCGCTAACGGGTCTAATGAGGTCAATCCTCTCATGACACCCATGACCTGAGTACTTTTGAGGCTTGAATCAAGTATTGTTGATAGCCTTTTCCATCCCTCCGAACAGCTAAGAATTTCACCATCTTGGTTCCCTGGCGACAGATGTAGCAGTGTTACCAGGGTATTTGATTGAAATGGTATCGCTTCATTAATATTCGCATTCATCATTGTATCGAGAGATGTAAGACCTAGATCAATTTTATAAAGGGAACATTCTCTAATGTAATTTTCCAATGACTGCTTTACGTCCACAAAGCCACCGCCAGCGGAAGCATTCATGGCGGAAAATATAGGTGAGTAGTAGGTGTCTCTCCGAACACGGTTCAGGATCTCTAAAGAGTCTGCAAACCTGCTTGTTGTCATTGTTGGTGCAATATGAGCATAACCTTGTTCGAATAATTGAGTAATTCCATATCCAATCTTTGAAATAAAACCACCGGCAACTGCTGGTCCTAAAGGGACATTTTCGACTACTTCCACTTTTATAGAGTAGCTGTCCTCAATAAGCACTGTTGCTGAAGGCCCGAACAGGCATGAATATAAGATCCATCCTACTAAGATTTGTTGAAATTCAATTTTAGTTGCACCTTGCATTAGGGATTGTATGCATACGAAAAGGACAGAAAAAAGAAGTCCTATGGCAATAATCTGTTCAAAGCCACCATCTCTGGTGATCATGGAAACCGATCTGAGTATGGTTGCTAGAAAACCAGCATCACCAATTGAATGAATTGTAAACTCCATACAAACTGACCTTCTTATCCCTTACTTTCTGCCTTGGTAAACATATCCTCCAACAAATATTTTTGTCGCCGGACGTTAATTATGGTGCTGTTATACTGCTCAAGTAGCGTAGCTAAAGTCCCTCTATCATCCTTGAGAACCTGATATTGACTATCAAGCCTTGTCTGTGATTCTTTAAGAACATCTAGTGCAGCTTGCTTATATGCATTTTTTGAGTTTGTGATTGATAATCGAGCACTGTGCATAAAGGACGATATGAGTTCATATGTCATAGTAAGAGCAATGACTGGGGCAGCATTATGAACGAAGTCGGAAGCACTATCTGGAGAACTGACTGAAAGTTGCCGAATAATAAATCCAGTAGTAGAAGGAAGGTTAGACATGAGAGCTTCTTCCTGTGGCTCAAATTTTGCGCTTGGATCACGGAATTTTGCTACTATTCCTGCTTTTCCATCTGCACCAAGTAAGGCATCTTTTAGTTTAGTAGTGAAACCTTCCAGTTTTACTTTCTTTGTTCCTGATGTGCCGAAACCTGTACATCCCTCTGCGGAACCACATAGCAGAATTTCAACCTCATCAGAACCATCAATCAGGTCTTTAAGAATTTTAGAGTTACCAGCAACCGCACGGGGAGCAACTGGGGATTTTTTCTCACCATCTCTGTTTTTTTCTAGCACTTCTAGTATATAGGTCCCGCTTATTGTCATGATAATTTCTAAAAGCTCATCATCCCCACCTGGGAACCAACCTTTTACATCATTTTCAATAAGTTGCTGCCATACTATATTTCCGGTAAGTTCTTTCAGATCTTCGGGACTGTGATTTTGCAGGTCATCAAAGGAGGAATTTCCATCAGTGTTCTGAGTTTGTTCAAACCAATCATCCTTAATGCCTTTACCTATAGAAAGAAAAGATGCTTCGGTTTGATGCTTACTCTGAAGCCCCATTGCATCCATCGAATCATTAACTATCCCTTGTGCAAGCTGACAAGAATTGCCAAGCTGACTATTCATCGCCTGTATTTTTTTTTGCCAGTTTTCAAGGTTTGTCCCCATTGATGCTGATACAGCTTCAATAGCAAGTTGGAACGCATAACCCTTGGCGTTTGCAGCAACAGTTCGTAATAGTTGTATGATCTGATCTGTGTTTATGAAACTGAAAGATCCTCCGAACATATCAAGGCCTGCACAACCAGCTTTGACAGAAGGGAGTTCGAGGTGCATTAAACTGGCATCCATTATCTTAGATTTTGTTGTGAAACTGCCGCCTGTGAGAACGCCTCGGCTTTGTGATTCGAAAACTCCTGGTTGAGTGGTATGGGTCATATCCCCGAAGATTTCGTCCATTTGTGATTGAACAGAAGAACTGATAGCAATGTTTGGTATTCCAGCTAAACTTGCAACCACTATTGCTTTAAGGGCAAAGTCCTTAACTTTTTCAGATTTTATTTCAGTTATCATTTAGATTTTTCCTGAAAAATTCAGTGATTTGTTCTGGTGGAACAAAGTTGGTTCCATTTATATCGCCTGTTGCAGTGCTATTTGGCATTTCATGTTCGGTGTTATCGGACAGTAGTTTAACGAGGTCTTCAGGGTTGACAATTTCTGCAACATTGTTTTGGAGATTAAGAACTGGTCTTGTTTTGTTAAATTCTTCGTCGGATACCCAACCATTTCGTTTTGCCGCAATAAGAACCCTTTTTTGCAATTCTGAATGAGACATAACGCCTTGGCCGACACTCTCAAAAGAACCATCTTTTGTCATCAAATAGGTGGCAGGAAGGGAGGAAACCCCCATCAATTTGGCATGGCCCTTATCCTTTCTGAAATCTTTAAATATGCCACTAACCAAGGGTTTACCGTCAGTGGAAACTGGTACTACTGCAAATCCTGAGCTTCGGGTAAACATTTCGATTACTGGAGCCTGAGCCTCACACATTTCGCAGTCAGATTTAAAGAAAAAAAAGATACCTGCTTTTTTTGCTATAGAGGATATTAGTTCTTCCTGTGCCTTTCCTGCGGCACTATCTAGAACAGTGTTGCCAAAGGTTGCAGATGGGCGGCGTGAGATTTCATCGAGAAATGGATCACCTGTCATTGCTAGTTCCCATGTATCTGAAAATTGCTCTGCCCTATCCATTACAAACCGTTGGAGGTATAGGTATGCCTTTACATTTTCGATTGTTGGGTTATCCCAAGCTGCATCCTTATACTTAGGCAGGTTTTCCCGAAACCATGCGGCAGATAAAGGGGCAGGCCCCTGGTCCACTGGCTTGGTATCTTCCGGCTTGGATTGTTCCGACACGACAATCTTGGGCTCTTCCTTTTTCTCAAGTACAGGCTCAACGGGCTCCGGCTCCACTTCGTACCAGAACCAACCTTCTGATTTACGGTTGATGAACCGGCCATCCTGGTTAGTCTCATCGGGAGTGTCGGTGAAAAATCCTGCATGAACAAAACCCGAAGCTGCCAGCGAAATAGCTAGAGCAGAGGCTTTGAGCAGGCTGCTTATGGGTATGGGATGCATTGGTGAACCACTGGTATAAAGTAATCTGGCAATGCTACTGCGAAAATGGTCAGGACAAGATGCCCAGTTCTTACCATTTTGGGCAAAATAAGATAAAAAATTGGCGAATGTACCGGCAGGGCAGACGAAGAAAATTTGTCATGACAAATTTTTGTATGAGAGGGTGGATGTGGGGGGATTAGAGTAATTTTTTGAGATAGAAAAAAAGATAAAACCCCGCAGAAGCAGGGGTTTATCGGTTCAGAAGACTTTGAAATAAGAAACTACTGAATTTGTTTCAGCATCACACTCGGCCTTATCAACATAGTCACCTACGGAACCAGAAAGGCCACTGCATCGGTCTTTAGGCGCAGGCATGATGAGCTTGGCGGTAATCTCAGCGTCATCTCCTGTTCCTTCAGTTACTTTAATGACAGTAGCAATACCAGAAGCGGTGTAGATTTTGTCCTTAGTTTCAGCGTCTTCATCGAGATAACGCTCAGGGACAAAACCTGCTACATCTTCAGTCACATCGGCATTGTCGGCAGCGGCGGTAAAAATGCTTGGGCTCATTTCAACGGCTTCAAGTACGCTGGTAGACAAAGTGCGGTGCTGGCTCAAGAATTGCTGATCGACACGATCAGAATCAAGATTTTGGGCAATCAGAAATCCGCCAATAGTAAGGATAGATACCACTACGATACCAATTCCAAGCTCGGCAGAAATGAAGCCACTTTGCTTCTTTTCTCTGCGTTTTATCATCATGTTACTTTCTCGGATATAAAAGAAAAGAGAATTATTTGAAAGAACCTGGCTGAATGGAGTCAGGTTCGAACATGATGTGTTAGTTGATCATGTGCAGGGTAGATACAGTGACATTTGCAGTACCGCACTGTGTAACCGCTTTGCCCATATCGAAGTCACCTTGAGCGTCCAGAACGGTTGTAGTACCTGTTTGTACATCATCAGCGAAAGTTGCAGCCCAGGAAGTCACATTGATGCACTGTTCTTTGTCTAGATCAGCGTGAGTAATCTTGATGTGAGCCGTACTTTCAAAATTTGTGTCGTCGATAGTAATATCCCCACCGAAGCGGTTCTTGGCAGCAGCACCATTAACCAGATGTTCTGGAATTACGCCAGCAGCAATCACGTTGGCGAGAGTTATATCAGCAGCATCAAAGGATGGGTTCGAGGTCAGGTTCTCCATGTTTTTAACGATGGTGATGTGGTCCTGCTTGAATTGATCAACCTTTGAATCATCTTGCAGACTCTTAGCAAGCAGGAAGCCGGAGATAGACAGCAGGGAAACAACGAAGATACCGATACCCAGTTCAGCAGAGATGAATCCACGCTGTTTTTTTTCACGAATCTTGATCATCATGTTTTTCATTCCTTAAGACAAATATGGGTTTTCTACTTCCAAACCGGAAGCAGAAACGGGCTATCAGTTTGGAGTGAGGTGATTTTATGTTGTGTTGTAACGTGCAAAAAGCTCTAAAATTTCCATTTTGGGAAAATTACGATAAATAAGCAGTTTGGATTATGCTTAGGCGGTTTGTATTGAGGATTGGCGATCTCTAAATGTCCTGAAAGAACAAAGGCATCGTGAGATGCCTTTGTTGTGACGAAGGATTAACTTATGAAAGAGTTTTGAATTGCATGGGAAGCCAAAGAAATATAACCGTTTGTAGCGGCAGCACAAATAACCCCGATAAGACCAAGCCCCAAAGATATGGCCTTTATGCTCCCGACAGTGCTGTTTATCTGTTTTTCTCCGATTGATATTGTTTTGTCCCCAAAATTCTTCAGGAAGGAAAAGTCTTTCAACATACCCGCAATGTTCCGGTTGAACATCTTGGAATCCAGAACCTCTGAAGTTTGCCTGTTGCTTTTAATGCTTTCTTCCATTATTTCAATGTAAGAGGCGGTATAGCTGTTGGAGTTCAGTGCAAGCTGGTTGATGGCTTTTGGGAAGCTCTCTCCATTATTGATCAATTCACCCAGGGAAATCAGGAATACACTGCTCTGGATCTTATTGTGAATGCTCCAGGGGGGAAGTTTATTCAGAAAGTCCCTGAATCCAGAAGCACCAATTTTCATTGAAAACGAGATCACGGCCACAAATCCTGCTAAAGCCATGAATGTATAGAGTGTATTCACAACTATCACTTGATACAGCGTATGCAGGAATTTGGTCCAGCTAGGCCACTGTTCAAGAGGAAGCATCTTAAGAAGGTCAGGCGTGATATTTGAAAGAATAAACCATAACAGCATGACCGTAGTTCCTACCATGTAGGTAGGGTAGGCTAGGGAGCTTATTATGGCTGATTTGGCTTCAGCCTTCTTCTCAGCAACGAATTTAGCTCTTACAAAGCCATTCTGGATTTGCCCTTTCTTACTGGCCGATGAGATCAAAACAATCTCATCTTTTGGAAGAAATTCACCCAAGGCATCGAGCGCATTTGTATTGGAGTATTGGATAGAGTTCAGTATTGTCTCAAACAGAAGATAATCTGATTCTCCATCCTCTTTTTTCCGGCTTCCAATACGCACCAGAATATCTACCAGTGAGGGGAAGGCAGAAGAATAGCTTGAAAGAATGTCATAGAAATCCGCCCTGCGCCTATGATTGGAACGGATCTCGGCAAGCTGCTGTTTGATTTTGAAATTATTAGACCAGTCTGATAGCGAACCCATGATCCTTGCTCCAACTGCGTGTTTTTTCGTTCAGCATGAAGGGGGTAATGTCCCCAAAGGCACGTTCAACATGAGTAGGGCAGATGCTACCCTGAGTCATGTTTCGAAAAGCATGGAATAGTGCGGATTCAGCACTGTCACCAAAACCGGATTCAAGGGCGAAGTCATACCAGCCTTTATAGAAACCCCGTTCATCTTTGTTCTTAATACAGCTTCGGATCTTAGGCGTTGGCCTGACAATTTCCATGCAGACCATAGAGCCTTTAACCCCTCGGTACTGGCAATATGAGCACCCTTCAGGATTATGAAAATACGTATGATCAAAGCCGGTTTTCAATAGTTCAAGACGTGATTTCACTTTGTCCTGACGTGACATTTCCCTGAATGAGATTTTGCACTTATCGCACAAACGGGGCAGTCGCTTTTGATACACAAGAGCATTTAGGAAGCTGCCGGAACTGATTACATCTCGGTCTACCCCTTCACCTTCCAAACGGGTAACTATTTCATAAGGTGAGTCTGTGTGTATCGTTGTATAAACACCGTGACCGGAAAGAACGGCCTTTGAGAACAATTCTGCTGTCTGTTGCCCTCGTATCTCACCAATGTAGATGCGATCTGGGCGCATACGCATTAGTTCCTTGATGTTTTCAGAATAAACATCGGTATTACCGCTTGCGTCCTCGCCTACGTGATGCTGTCTTACGCCTTTTATGATGTATTCGGGCGGGGATTCTGCGCTTCTGATTTGAATGCCAGGATAGGCCCGAATACATTCTTCAAGCATAACCTTGATGGATGTTGTTTTTCCCGAACCCGTAACGCCAGCAAACATGATGGCCCCAGAATCATTCCGGTTGACGTTTTTGAGCAAACGGGTCTGATCAGGGGAGAGGCACAGGTTATCGAAAGAGCTGAATCCGTTAGTTTCAGACAAACTGAGGATACGTAAAGCGAAGTCACAACCTTCAGGGAAACTTGGCTTGCTCTGGTAACGGATACGGATCTTTTGTCCGTTCCATACACCGTCACCGGCTGCAAACTGAGCCTTGTTGAAACTGAATATCGAGTCTTCAACTACATCCTGGTCTGCAAGGTTGGTATAGAAGTGGCGCATCATCGCCTCGGCTTCTGCCTTTGTAATGGCTCGAACCGGCTTTACGATGGTATCAATGTCGTAATTAATGGCGTAACGACCACTATTATTGTCAATGATAATGTCGGACACGCCTTGGCTGACCGCTTCAGAGATCATCTTGTCAAAGAGAATCTGGTCATCAACAGTTGATACAACTTGATAACCACTATTACTTTTCTCTTCCTGAAGTATCTTCAATACAGAACTTTCTGCCACCAGTGTTTCTGTAACTGTGATCGAGCGTTCGTTACAGGCATTGATGGCGGTAAAGTGGGGCTGGTCATACTCTGCTTCAGGCGTACAAACCATAAATACAGCGTTTTTCTTTTTCTCGCTGCCCAGTAAAAGCACCTGGTTATCAAGCCATTTTGGAAGAGGGATCAGGCCATAGTTGTTTGAGACAACGGCAACGTCCTGACCACACACCTCCCAGACTTCCTCTATATGTTTAACTACACGCATCAGGTTCGTCCTTTGAACTGGGGATTTTGGCTGTTAGCGTATTCGAGTTTGGCTTCTGTTTCTTTCTGAATGGAAGACAGAGAGCGCATGAATAGCATCTTGGACTCTTTGGATACCAGATGACTGATTGTGATCAGGCGTTCAGTGATTCTGTCCAGACGGAATCCATTTGGGAGAGTGTCACCAACTTTGTATAGCTGTGAAGAATCCTGATACAAGATCTCGGCTTCGTCAGTGCCTTTCTGTGAGTAGAAGCCAATATAGTAATGATCGGTATTATTGGTGAGTGCAACCTGCTCAGTTGGAACGGGTTTAACAACGTCCCCTTTATTGTATTTGGCCTGACTTTCCAGGATTAACGTATCGAGAGTTCCAGACTCTTTCATCTCAAATGCATGAGCACTGGAAGCCGCAATTAACAGTACCGCAGTGAGGTATTTAGCCTTTGATAACATAATCACCCCTTAACTCCCACTTGGTTTCTATGCTTCTTGGTGTGTAATTAATGCCAACGGACAAGGAATGTCCTGTAAAAACATTTGGGTCGAGCCGATATGCAGCATCAATGAGTAGTTGCACCCCATCACCGGACAGTGACCAGCTACCCTTTTGTGCTGCTGGCTGGTTAAAAGAACCCTTTGGTCCCGTTCTTGGTTTATCAATTTTGTAAACCAGCCCAGGGACTTTACCCATGATTTGAAGATCTGAAACATGTTTGATCATGAAGTCTTCATTAGTGGGAAGCTGGCTGATTTTTTCCGCAACCTGAATAATGTTGAGCTTTGTTCTGTCAGAACTTTTAGGTTCGGCAAGCTCTACTTTCTGCTTGGCACTTCGGGTATCAACGAAATTGAGTTTCCCAATGTGTTTTGCAGCACTTGTCAGTGACTCATAAGTTCCATACCCAAGATTTCCCCACTTAATGTCGCATGTAGGGCTGTTCTTTGAACATGAAAAGCTTTTGAGGTTCCAGCCGCCTTTTTCAAGGTGAACCTTATCCAGAGTTGAAAGTCTCTGCTCAAGCCAGGGGATCAATTGGCCGTTATGAAATGCGGAGTTATAAAACTCGGTATATTGCTGCTCTTGACGCTGTTCTTGGGCAAGCTTGTTGGCAATAGCCTGTTGTTGCTTTTGCTCTTCATATGGGTTCGGGATCAGGCCACCAATGTAAGCGGCATAAACTGCTGCACATATTCCCGAAAGTGCCAGAACCGCAGGGAAGGCATTCAGGAAAATATAAGCAACAGGCTTTATGCAAAGCTCTTTTTTCAGGTGTTCTGGTCTAAAGAGGTCATCAGGGTTAATGATGATGGTTTCGAGTTCACCCGTGTACTCCGAGGCTATTTCCCTTGACGTGTAGAGGTGAAATCCTTTTAGCAAAGTGGCAATTTTCAGAACTTCAGAGAAAGCATCCTTTAAATGGATAACACGGTCATAGCCGACCATTGGTTGTCCTTTTGAAACAACCAATAACCATACAGTGTCCTCTGAAACAGGTGTGATGAAAATGCCACGATCATACAAAGACGAAATAACTGCTGCACCGCAATAAACGGACTTGGAGGCTTTTTTACCGTTATAAAAGCCTGCAACCGTCAATTTCTCGGATTCATGCTTGTAGCCGTATCTTGCGCCAGCTTGCACTGAGGCTTTTCTAAGCCCCTGTTTGTCACCATTGTTGATGACAAACCAGTGCATTCCTAACCCGATACGACTTTTATTCTGCTCAATGCAGATAGAAGCCGGAAGCTTCAGTTTGCGTGAAGCTCCCATTACATGATCCTCGGAGTACCAATCAGGATTACCAGTTCCCGCTTACCAGAGGTGGACCGGCCACCGCCAAGTAAGAAGTTGTCAGGTGACAATGTACCGCTTTTAAGGCTGCTTTGGCTTTTATCTTCGAATGCTGCAAGAACCCGTGATTCACCAGACCTCATATTAAATGTGTTAGTCACGTCATAGTTGGAAGTCTGAGGCAGGTAGATTGTTTCTTCAGAAACGATAACGGGCTCAAGTTTCACCAGGTCAGACATACCAAACATCAGGTCGATACTTAACTGTTCTTTGTCATGGATGTTAGGAAGGAATACAACGCCCATACCTGTAGAGAGTTCTTCAACTTCTACGGATTGTTCCGTACCGACATTCGGTGTGGTTGTGGAAGTGACCTTTCCAACGTAGTTTATGGTTCCGCCATTTTTGAAGTGATATGGCCGATAGTTGGAGATCAGCATGTCAGTGGTTGTTGTATTGGTTACAACACCTCTTGATGACAACGCATCAATCAGGAATTTGCTGTCTTTGAATTTACTGTCTGGGTCGAGAATACTGCCAACAATATTTGACGCACCCGCAGCCGTAGAGCCTGTAGTCCCCAGTGTAAGGCCAAACTTATCGCCGTTATATAAAAGATCATAAGACAGGGAAGCAACATCAGAAGCGTCTACCTGCATAGTGACGATCATGAGCTGCATATGAACCTGAAGTTTGAGCAATTTATTAAGGTTTTTAATGTAGTCAGCAACAGAACTGATACTGCTACGGTTGCCAAAAACGGTTACAGCCCCAGTAGACTGATTGACGTTTATTTCACCCTTGTCCTTAATGAGTTGTTCCAGTGACTCACCCAAGTCATCCCAGAACTCGACTTCAATCTCAATATCCATTTCCTGTTCTGAAGAGCCACTGTCACTACCTTCTGAACTCTCAGAGGATGATGAAGCAGACCCAGAGCCGGATATGGTTGAACTGGTTGCATGGATATAAAAGGTTTCACTGTCATAGTAATAGAAGTGAATGCCTTCAGTGGCACTGTAACGCCAGGATATACCCATAGAAGATGCCATGTGATCAAGGAATTGTTCCAACGTGACATTCTTCATGTTTGGCGTATATCGGCCAATAGTAACGACATTATCAAGGTCGTTTTTGGCAGTGGCAGTTTGCATGGACGATGTATTTCCCAAACCAAGTTGGGAGAAATTACCAGCAAATACAGTTGGGATAGGTGACTGGGAGTTACCTGAATTTTGGTTCTGAGAAGACGGATCTTCTCGTAGTTCTTTGGCAATCGTGAAATTAATACCCGTTCTAAGACTTAGAAACTGGGTAAGCTGTTGAAGGCTCAGGCTGTCCTGCTTGATAAAGGTATAAAGATCCCTGGTAATTGTTGAGGGCATCATAGAGTTTGACTTGATTGTTTCTGTACTAACCCAGATGCCAGAGTCAATGACAGGGGCATAGGTACTATTCAGAAGCATACCGTTATTTCGAACGTGCTTCTGAACTTCAATAGCTGAGTTGGCAGAGGACTCAAGCCCCTTATCAATCATCGGTGTATTGGATGCACAACCTGAGAGCAGTGCCACGCTGATAGCGGTAACAAGTAATTTTTTCATCATCAGCGGGAGGCCTGATTAATAACGATAAGGGATTTGTTGCCTTGTTTTATGGTGAACTCAAGGAACAATGGGTTTATTGGTGAAGTGGCATAAGCCCGTTTAAGTTGAGCTAGATTTTCTTCGAAGCTACCTTTGAACTCATGGCTGGAGCTAAGAGGGATTTCAATAATATCTCCGTCTTCGTCCTTAACATGCCATACGAGGTATTTGAAGTCAGACTGTTTTACCCAACGCTCCAAGGTTTCACGCAGGGTTTCACCTTCATAAAGGTTGTAAACCTGCGGTATAAAGTCTGGATCAACAGGCTTAGGCTCGGATTTATCCAGGTAATTCTGAATGGGAGCACCGCCATCATAGTAGGCAGCATGTTCCGAATCAGCCGTAGTGGTATAAGGATGATTTCCCTGTGAAACCGAGGCGCAGCCAGTAAGTAGAACTGCACCCGATAGGATTATTAGTTTGATCAATGTTGTGCGCCTCGAAAATATCCAGATACGGATTAATAGGCGTATTTTTAGTGAAATCGTTGGCTGCAAAAAGTCAGGAAATTGCCAAAATGGAAAAAAACGGGAATATTTTCACCCATTTTTAGGGTTATCGTGCTAAACGGACGGTATTAGAAAAAAAACAGGCTTGTCAGGTTATGTATGAAGAGAATACAAAGAGGAAAGAAAATGGGCGGCTGCAAGGAATGAAAACATTAAAACTAACCTTGCAGCCTCTAAAAATTAGATAAGGGGACCACCCTTCAGCCACAGAACAACAATTGAGGCGATTAAAAACTTAAATAAAGAAAAATGGAAGTACGTATATTTACTAGTTTAATGGTGGCGGATTGTTCTGAAATGACAAACATCTTTTTTTTTATTATTTGATCGTTTTTTTTTGATTCAGATCAGTTTTAAAAGCATTTCTACGTGTTGCGGAAAATGAAATACAGGATAACATCCGATTTAACAGCTTAGGCCGAAAACCTATTTTCTTTCCATTTAGCAGTAGATATAAATATGGCTGTGCAGGGTGTTCTGGGTGCAATCTCAACTGGCTCTTTTGTTATCACTTTAGTAATTGCACCAACTACCGAAGTTCAAATTTCAAAGGAACAGGTTCTTAAAGTTAAAGGACTTGAAGAAAACAGATACGAGCTAATTATTGAGAAGCCTTACGACAATAGACAGTACAAAATAATTGCGGCTAAGTAATGAAAAATCTCATATTCTTATCAATTATCACTTTCACGATTGTTCAGAACGGACAAACGCTAACGACCCAGAAAGGATTCAAAGGGTATATCAAAGGTACTGAGATTGGCTATCAGGTCACTACCGAAAAGCCATTAAAAGACAGAGTTTATAAAATAATCGAAGCTGTATAAGTAAAACCCCAATAACCTAACAGTTATTGGGGTTTTATTATTTATAAATCGCCCATCCAGGTTCCGTTAAGGGAAGAATCTTCATTGTACCCATAAACTTCAGATATAGTCCCGCTTTGACTACTACTGTTGGGAGTCGGTCTGATAGTTAAATCTATTACACGATTTACACTATCCTTGTTACATTGAAAAACGGAATTCAATTTCGGCAAAACATCTTGAAGACTGTCCACAAGTACCAAACATCGCTGAAAAGTCTCTGGTCCAGAAGCGTAATGGCCTGCTACAAGCTCGTAACTCATATGATTATCATAAAAAGTTTTAAAGACGAACATTAAATCCCCTAATTCATAAAATGAGGACTGCCCCATATTTGGCTGGAATTTAAAACTGCTTCTCAGGGGGGCAGGAACAACAGCTTCGAATACATAGTTACCAAAATGTTGATTTTCCAATCCAGTTGCCTCTGCATCTTCATAGATTTTTATAAGTGTATCCTTTCCGATTGTATTTGTTTCTAAAGCCAGAATTACATCAATTACCTCCTGCAACTCCCCACTGTACGGCCCCGTAATATTACTTCCACCAGAGCTTCTGCTGATCTCATCATCGAGATCCATAGCGGCCAGAAACCCCAGAATGGTAAGTAGTGAAATGATCAAGATCCCGATGCCGAGTTCGGCACTGATAAAGCCCTTTTGTTTGTTCCGTATGAACATTTGTAATCCTCAAAGATAGACTGCCCCCCAGGAAGCAGGAAGCAGGAAGCAGGAAGCAGGAAGCAGGAAGGGATGATAGGGCGGGAACTGGCAGCAGTTAAAGGCGGTATTTTGCCAATTTGGGCAAATTCTCAATAAAAATGCGTTTGTTGCCCAAAATGGACATTTTCTGACTTTCTACCCCCCCCCCCTATGTGGAACTACCATACCGCTTTCAACTCATCGAGAGCGCATCATGTTCATCAAAAAACGCAAGCAGGGCGGCTTCATCTCCGCTGAATTGGGCATCGGCATTCTTGTCATCTCCCTCCTGACCATTATTGGCTTTCTGGCCGCTACCGATCTGGATAAATCAATTTCCAGATCACCGAAAAAAGGGGAAGTTGATGAGATATATTCCCTTATTCACCAGTCAGTTGTACTGTATCAAGAGTCTATGAAATCTGGGGAGTATGACAAAATACTAGAAAGTATTAATCCGCCCTTTGCTGCTTATGCAGTAAATCATCCAAATAACTATGTAATGGGCAAGTTGGGTATAGACAAGCTTTTCCCTCATAAGTTTGGCGGTGGAAACATCTTTTATATGTATGGTATTGATGCAGGCACTTGGCCTAAGCTAGTTGTGAATGCTTATTTTCCAAAAAGTGATCTTACTGCTGCTATCAGGGAGCCTGAATTTCACTTGGTCTATGACAATGAAGTAAACTCTGAGTCTTGGGTGGATTTGTCACGATGTAATGCACTGAAAGATGAACTAGCTTCAGTCATGCCTTCGATGGCAACTGCAACGTGCAGCCCTTATGATTTCCACATTAATGCAGTTCCGACAATAAAAACCAGAATTAATAAGGATAAAAACTATTGGGGAGCTGGCGACAGTGGGGATGGTAATTGGTTTGATGATTTATAAAAAGTAGTTTTGGCACAAAGCAAGGCTTCCATGTGAAGCCTTTTTTATGGCGAAACTGATTGTCCATACTGGGCAGCAATGGGAATAGTATCAGCAGATGAGCATTGTTCTGAAATGACAGATTCGAAATTATTCCCATCATCTAGCTTTGTTATTGACTTTCCTGCCACCAAAATATTGGGCATGTTTTTACCGGAGTTACTATCCATATTGGCGATTCGTGATGCAAAGTTTATGCAGGCATTGGCGGGAACATCATTGTAGGTCAGAGTGAAGGTGTTATCAGCCTTATTGCCCAGGGTTGATACTGACCCCTTCATTTTATGTTCATAAGATATTGGGCTTGAACCTGTCTTCATCATTGTTGGAAGAAAAATGCTTGAGTCTTTTTCACCGGCAGAGATATTCGGCAAATGAACGCCAGATCTTTTAAGACTTTCGATATTTTTAATTATGATCGTGTGATCAATAACGGCTTGGTCAATTCTGGAGGATTGGCTTAAATCTTTGCCAAGCATGAATCCGCCGATAGCGAGAAGAGTGACGACAAAGAAACCAAAACTTAATTCGACGGAGATGTAGCCGGTTTGTTTGCTTGGTTTTTTTATCATCTTCGAATCACTGTAAGATAAAGAAGTAAGAAAAAACCGCCATCAGGCGGTTTTTACAGAATATTCAATGAAGCTTATTAACGGCCAGCAACTTCATTGAAAGGACCGTATTTAACAGATACTTCTACTGTATCCGTTGCAGCTCCACATGCAGTAGATCCGGCCAGAGCAGCTTCGAGAGAAGCTTGACCAGTGATCTGTGCTTCACCAACAAATACATCGCTGAAATCAGCACCGGAAGTGTTGTGCATGTTAGCAATACGAGAAGTGAACTCTACGCAAGAATCAGTAGGTACGTCAGCATAAGTGATAGTGTAGGTGTGAGCATCAGCATCACCAGCAGCGGTTGCTTCGCCACCAAACTTGTGCTGAAACTTTCCGTCAACGCCTGGGTTTTCCATTGTTGGCAGGAGAACAGATTCAACCATAGTGTTAGGGTCAGCCAGGTTAGGCAGATAAACGCCGGAACGCTCCAGGTTTTCAATGTTTTTCACAATAACAGTGTGATCGGTAACAGCCTGGTCGATTTTGGAAGAGTCAGACAGGCTCTTGCCAATCATGAAACCACCGATACCCAAGATGCTCACGACAAAGATGCCGATGCCAAGTTCTGCGGAGATGAAACCACCTTCTTTTTTGCGGCCTTTAATCATCATGTTTGTAATTTCCTTACAAAGTTAGTGCGTTATACATCTACTTTTTCAGCAAATGCTTATGAGGTAGAAGTGCCGTAATTGTCGGTTGTAAGGGATGCATTTAAAAGGCTGTTTTTTTCCATTTTGGGAAAAAAATGGGGTTTTTACATTAAATATTTTTAATTTTTCGGTCGCAGCGGGACAGCTAGAACCTAATGAAAGGATTTTAAAAAATTTTGGCTAAATCAATTGGAGAAGGGGGATTATAGTGGGTAATTTGAAAAAAGGCGGTTGCAGTGCAAAGACTTTGGCATTCAAACACTGCAACCTCTGAATGTCAGATAAAGGGGGACACCTTTAGCCGCACAGTAGTTGTTTAGATAAATTAGCAGTAAACTCTTTGAAATGTAAAGCTGGTGTTTTCCGAAGTGACAGGTCTTGGTTGATCGTACTTATGTTCTGTCCGTACAAAGTCAAAGTTTTATTTTGTAAAAAGGCTCTTCAAAAAAAAGGAGGTCTAGCCTCCTTCAATTACTGGTACAGGTAGTATTCTTCTGGATTTTCATGTTTGTCCTGAAGGTACAATTCATGCTTTGGGATTATGTCATTAGCAACTTCGAGTATTTGGTGGATTTCTTCTTTGTATTTTCGATTATATTGAACAGGGGCAGAAAGAAAATCGTCTGAAAGATCACCTTCTAGGTCCATGTATGAATCCTCTGCCTCTACCTTGTGGCCCATATTTACAAGGCTGTTTACCATTTCGCCAATATTTTTGAATTCATAAGACTGGCAAAGATGACCTCTCTCTGCCAGATAGTCGGAAACTTCTCCGATGCTGCGAAATTGCTTTGTCATGTGTTGTTGCCCCTGCTCAATGATTATGATGAAAGTATTGTATATGGGTGGTTGTGGTACTTGGCAAGACATTTTATAAAGAATTGAGAAATTCCTGTTGGGAGGTTGAGCAGGGCTTGAAACGGTCAAACTTTCCATTTTTTGTTGCCAGCATATCGAACCTCCCCATCGTGTCTTTGTAGAATACGGAGCGTTTCCCTACGCCGCCTGGGATCTTGGTTTGAAAATCGTCAATTACTCGATCTGCATCATTTGTTACAGACCGGCCTGCATCATTGTCGATGATTAAGATAATGGTATCTGTGACTTTCTGTATGGTGTAGTCGGCTTTTGCTGAGTATTTATACGTTTTGTTCCACCCGTACAAAGTATTATTCCATGACCCACTCGATCATGGAGTTGTGTGTTGGTTCCTCGTTTGTGGGTAAAACCTGGACGAAGCTATACCCACCATCGGGACTCATGGCGTAGTTGCCAGCGGCTATGGCCTCATCAAGTGATGAAAGAATACAAAGTTGTCCTTTGTTAGTGTCTGATACTTGATAATTGCAACCCCAGTCCTGCGTGATGTTGACCTCGCATTTCCGGTTATCATACTCATGGTACTCGTCCTGAAAGACATGATTCTCATTTTCAGTTTGCATATAAAGCCCCAGATTTGCCCAAAAAGGTAATTTACTGATTGGAAATAATAAGTGGTTTCAAGTAAAAGTCCATCTAATCAGATTACTTGACAGGCAAGCCGGTGATGACAATTCCAGACAAGATGGTTTGTCCCAAAAAGACAAAGACCAAAACCAAACAACAGGGCTTTGTGACAGCGGAAATAGCCATAGGTATTTTTGTTGTTTCTACACTGACTGTTTCGTATTTCATGCTAAACAAGGACAAGAGGCTTGATCAAATCGCTTATACGGCAGGCAAGCAAGCCGCCCAGGTAAACAATGCTATTCGTTCATATATTGCTGAAAACGCACTGAGTACTCCCGCAGGGACATATCAGAACCTTTCATGGCTGAAGAGTGCGGCAGAATGTGGCGGGACAGCTACCGGCACTGTTGGCTATCTTCCATGTAACTTTTCTGAAGAACTTCGGCTTGGGCTTGGTTATCAGATCAATATTACAAACAACGGGGCTACAGTTGCTTCTGAAATGGTTCTTGGAGTACCAGTAGCAGGAGGGCAGGCTAAACCCTATCTAGCTGGACAGGTAGTTCTTGGTGCTCAGGGGAATGATGTTACCTCTATTGCCCCAGGGATCGGCAACACCTACTACACGGTATCAGCAAATGATCAGGGAGAGGTTGTCTTAACTGCTTCAAATACTGCCGGTAACGACCAGTATTTGAGAAAGGACGGTATTGTGAAGCCAACTGCGTCTTTCGACTGGAACAATCAGAGCATAACCAATATTCAGGAATTGTCCGTTAATGACAAAGTGATTGCTGCCAATGTGGAAGTATCAGAGTCGCTTAAGCTGACAAAGAATAATGTTGTTGGTGCGTCTTGTGGGGCTGATTCTATCGGCCTGGATTCTAGTGGAAATGTATTGAGTTGTATTTCAGGAACTTGGCAAAGTATTGTTGGAGGGGGTGGATATGGTGTAGTACCTGGTTCGTGGAAAGGGCAGTGTGGGACGATATACGCTCCAAGGGGAACTTCCATTTACACCCATGATATTGTTTATACATGGACTCATACAGCTAAGTGCGGTTCATCTTCATTATTTTCTGATACCGTTAGTGGGACTGGCTACCTAGATACTGAGGCACTGCAAGTATGTGGTAGTAGTAGTTGTTCAGTAGGGGGTACATGGATGGCGGTAGCGGTTCCCAAGAAATCCTGAGATCAGATAATACTTGAACTTTAGTGCCAGCTTTTATGCTGGCATTAATTTTTAAAATCCGAAAAGGTGGTCTATAAATTTCAATCGAAATATATATCAGCTAACGGAGAAAATCCATGACTAAAAAAAATCACTACCTTTTTTGAAGATTTAACTGACGATCAAAAATCGGCGCTATTCTTTTCAAAAACAAAAAAGTCGGCTCGGTTAAATGAGGAAAACGATTTTAATGAAGAAAGGAGTATTGGTTTTAATCGAATAGCATTTGGTATAAAAACTTATGACGAAGCTAGAAACTTATATTCTAGTGGGATGGGGATGAGTCATGCTGAAATTGAAAGTAATATGATGAGTATTCCTTATGGTGTTTTTGTACAATATGATATTGATGCTGATGAGGTATCAAATTATCTCACTTCGCATAGTATTCAACCATCTAGCTTTTCCTATGGATTTTGATTTGATATGCCTGTTGAAAAGGCTCATTATCTGAGCGTCAAAAGAAGGGATCTGCCAAGAGAAAAGGATATAAATATTGAAGATGAAGGAGCAGCTTTCTACTCATGGTTCAAAGGGAATTTGGTGTATGTTTTAGATGATCCTTGTTCTGTTAGTGACCACTCTGATATACAGGATTCCTGTAGCGGTTTGCTTGATGATTCAGTAACAATTTTACAATTATGTCAAAAAATTAGAGTGCTTTGCGTAACAAAAGATCTTGATGGAAAAGGTATATCAAGAGTTATTGAGTTTGAATCGAGAGTTAAACCTGAAGAAAAAATACGAGCAATATTTTCTGAATCACAATTGATAATGAAAAAGAAATGGGTTGTCACTGCTTTAATTGATTCTGGCCTTAAGGTATATCGAAATGAAGCTGTAAATACTGTAGTTCATCACATTTGCGAATTTATATTAGAAGAAAAGCCTGAAGAAGAACGAATAACATGTACCACATCGTGGCTCGGCTGGTGTGAAGGTATTGGTAGTAAATACTTTGTGCTACCAGAGCAATCCTATGAGCTTGGAAAAGGAGAAATTTCCAAAGCTGTAATATTTAATAATGAAAGGGGAATACTTAAAAATCAATTTCATCCTCCATATTCCAGATCAGAAGAAACGGGCGATCCAGTAAAAAACTGGATTGATGCGATTGGTAGACATGCTGTGGGAAATTCTAGGCTTGCGCTGACAATATCGGCAGGCTTTGCCAGTGTGCTGCTGATTCCATTGGGCATTATGGGGGCTGGCTTCCATCTTGCAGGCGAAAGTTCATCAGGAAAGACTATCTGTTGTGACCTGGCATCAGGATTATGGGGGTTTCCAATTGACCATAGACTGACGTGGGATGGTTCTGGGTCAGGGCTTGAACAGGCTTGTTCTGCCAGATCAGGCCAACTTGCAGTGCTGGATGAAATGGGGCAAATATTACCTGCTGACCTGGGGAGAATAATTTATAAAGTGGCTCATGGAAGTCCGAAAATGCGAATGACCAATTCATCCAAAAATGTTTACGGTGTTCGTAAATGGACGGTTCTTGTCCTCTCCAGTGGAGAAAAGGGGGGTAATTTCCTTTCTTGAGGATTCCGGCCATACGGCTATGGCAGGGCAGTCCGTTCGGTTAATCGAGATAGAGGCTGAGGTGTCACCAAACAATGTTTTTGAAAGGATACCTTCGCAGTTCAAAGATTCAGCCGACTTTGCTGATTATCTCGATAAAACCAAGTTTGTGCATTACGGACATTTGGGAAGGGCTTTCATACAAAGATTTACTGAGATGTATGGTCAGGACAAAGCTCGATCTGAATATCATATCTTTGAGAAACATTTCATAAATAGGGCAAAGCGTGAGATCCGGCATAAAGACGCAGGAGGCCAGCTAATCAGAGTTGCAAAGTCTTTTGCTGTTGTTGGATGGGGCGGGGAATTGGCAACTATATATGGATTAACAGGATGGCCTACAGGGGAGGCAATAGAAGCTTGTGTGAAGTGTTTGAAGGTGTGGTATAGGTCTGTTCTTGGATCAAACAAGTCAAGCCAGGATAGGCAAATCCTTAATGAGATTGCATTGCACCTCAATGGTCACAAAAATCATTTCCTTAATATTGCTGATCGTGACATTACTCCGCCATTGAACCCTGACAAGCATGGATACTTTAAAGTGTTTAAGAAGGAAAAAGTGCTTCTGTTTTCAGATGATTATCTTCTGTATCAGGTATTTGGGGGAAATGTGTCTGATTACCAGAGAGGGGTGCGGTCACTCAAGAAAAGTAGTTTTTTGCTAAGGCAGGATAGTGAGAACGGTAAAGGGCTGAAGCTGACCCATAGGAACCCACTATACCGGCCAAATGGCATAGCCAAATCAGCTACCAGATTTTACACCATTCGGCTCAGAGAGCTTGAGAGGTATGTTGGGGAGTTGGTAGCCTGAAGCTGTGACGGAAGGGGTTGCATAATTCCGGTATTTATACCGTTAATTATTCTGGTTAATCTCCCGATAAGATCCTAAAATAAAGGGATACAGTATATAAGGAAACCGTTAATGGTATCAGTCACGCCGTTCTTGCCGCTTGATAAGTTGGGTGAATATCAGGATAAGCTTGTTGATCTCTACAAGGCTGATGCAACGCTTGGGCAAACCATTCAGCACTCCATACGGGAGTCTACCGAGTGGCTGTTACGTCAGGTCAACTGCTATTACAGCAACAGAATAGAGGGCAATCCTACTCATCCAAAGGAATTGCTTAAGACCCAGGATTCCACAAGAGCG
>CBDHDM010000015.1:0-19795 GCA_965261315.1 Endozoicomonas sp.
GGTAGCTGCTAACGAAGAAGTAATTGAGCGCATGGCTTAACAGGGCTGAAAAGCCCTGTTTATAATTTAGCCATGTCTTCAAAAAATCACTTCAACAACCCCCCTAGAAATTTTGCATTATGCGCTTTTTTTTCCGAACGCTTTGATACCGCATTTACTCCATCATCTCCTATTTGTATTGAGTCAATATCCTGTTCAGGAGCTACAGGACTTGCCGTACCAACGACAGGAGAAACCAAAACATCATCTTCACTCGATATGGTTTCTGGCACCAAATAGTTAGTGCCTGGGGCATCCTCTAAGGAATCAGAATCACTAAGAACTGATGTTTCCTGATGTTCTGCTCCTTCTGAGGTCGATGTACCCGTGACAGTAGGGAGCTGACTTTTTTTGACAGCCTTTGCCTGCGGCCTTGATCTCGACGTTTTAGACTCAAGAAGCATATGGCCGCTATTCATCTGCCGCAAATGCATTAACCCAAGAGAAGCAAGGAAACGTAGCCTCTCGCCACGTCCCTTGTGATTCAGTGGGGCTAACTCACTATGAAGCTCTGGATTAGAATCTTCCGAAATCTTAAGATTGGAGAATTTACCATCCCACTGTTTGTTGCTCACTATCAATCACCCTGACCTTCTACGCAGTACCAAAAACCACGGGCATTAGACACTACTGACTCATCCGGCACAATAATTTGGCTACGTGGAAATAAATCGCTTGCAGCATCTTTATAAAATGACGCACCACCGCCAGCGAGAATCACAACATCTGCGTTTGTATCTTCAGTACGCATAGATCTTTTCATAGCAACCAAAGCATCAATGCTAGTCATTTTAGATGCCTTATCAATATATTCCTGAAGAAAAACTTTCTGACCTGAGAGAAATACAGATGGCTTACCTTCCCGAAGTGCCTTCTCAAGTTTATCTGTTGTAGGAGATACACCATAATCTTTATGAATTAGATCATTAGCACACTCCAAAACAAAAGACATTGCCTTTAACGAAGAGTCTGAAGAATGATCACGGATTTCACCTCTTTGGAGGAAAACCCAATCAACAGAGAAATATCCTGGGTCGATAACTACAGACAAACCTTCTTCAATCATTTCTGATACATCTGGATCATCAGTAATATTGTATACATCAAGGTAAGCTCCTGCTGGTTGCGGAGCAATAATAACATTTTTTACGTTTACCTTTCTTTTAGGGGTTATCTGATGAACACCCTCAAGACGTTTTTTTAGTGCATCCCTAGTCTCATCATTTTTGTAATGACTTACTGGCAAACCAGTAACAAGATAATCAATTTCTTCTTGTTCTGTAATCAATAGTGCAGCGTAATATAATGCCATGTACGCATTGGTTGATGGGTAATCTTTATGCAATTCACGGGACCAGGATTGCAAGCGATCAGGTTCAACACCAGAAACCCAATGCTCATTATTTATGAGTACTCTAATACAATCACCTACACTACCGGCCAAAGTTCTTGGCATTAATTCTTCGGGACCAGCACCAACAGGTAGAACCTTTGTTTGTAACCTAGACTCTTTATTTTCGTTCTTGAAACCGTATGCAACCTTAAGATTCGAATAACCTATATCAAGGCCAACTACAAACATACCATACCCCTGCAATAAATGTTTTCTTTGAACTGCAAAAATAAAAGTTATGTTAAAGATGAAATTTAAGGCTAATTAAAACCTTTAACTTGTATCTCTAACCAACAAAAAAATTATACATTGGAAGACAATAATATAATAGTTATTTTGAAATTTTAAGTCCCTTAAAGGACTTTTTAGAGTGCTTACAAGATCCTAATTTGTCACTAACTGATAGAGGCATCGCATCAGGATCAGACTTAAAGAGCCCCGCAAGAGACTCTTACCCCCCCCTTACAACCCCTGTTGTGTATCCAATAGGTTGAAGACAAGCATCTGCACCACCTGAAATATAGTCTTGTAAAAGTCTCTAAAAAGACTATTTTAAGACTCGATCAATTATAAGAGGAATGAGTAATACACCCTTAGCAGACCGCTAACAGCCACTTATAAGACCTTCAAGAGACTCGCAAAAGACACGGCAGTTTGATAAGCGACAAATAACTCGCATTACTGGGCCTCACTACAGATGCTTAAGGGACTTAAACGACAGTTATATAAGGGGAAACTTGGATTACACCAGAACCTCCTAACGCTATTACTTCTACATGCATTTTTTATGTCACTGTCCACATAATATGTGGACAGTCATTAGATATTGTTTTTTGTAAGCATATCTGTACTGATAATAGACCTGCTTGCATTACATTTTTTAACCCTTTGTCCACATAATATGTGGACAGTTATAGATTTCAGGTTATAGTCCTGACCTATATGTGGACAGTTACCCCCTTTTGTCCACATAGATAGTAATGTGGACAGGAGATGTATTTTGGGCGGTATAGATCTGGATAGGCTAAAAGCACTGTCAGTACAAAAGAACCGGAATGATCGAGAAACAATTGAGATGGAGGAACTGTACCAAGAGTCCAGGACATTCGTTTCTCAGATCTCTGAACTTGTTGAGCGTGAAATTAACGTGACAGCAGCGGAGGGTCAAAAGCTAGGAGACTTCTTCTGGCGTGAGGTCGAAGATGCTAGAGGTACGGGCAAGTCGGATGAGCAGTGTAGAGTCGGGACACGGGTCACTCGCAGGGGTAATAGTTTGAGCTTCCAGTGGTACAAAAACAGTTTCTTCAAGACGGGGCCAGGAGAAACCAAAATGCAGATCCGTTCAAAATATATAAATCAAACGGTAAAGGGTTCGTACAGTATGAACTCTTTTAAGACAGAGCCGAAATGGGCTCAAGAGATTATTGAGATGATTGAAGGCAGATATAATGTTCTGAGAAGAAGAAATACAGCCTTGAAAGAGCTAAGACAGGCTCTAAATGCCTATCAAAAATTAGTTGAAGAGTCACACGGGATGTAGATTGTCATGTTAGAACAAAGTGTATCGGCAACAAAATTAGCTGAAATGGGTAAATGCCCTACTCTAGCTCTGAAAGAACAGAAATCAAAACGAGGAATGTTCTTTTGGAGCAAACCAAAAAGAGGCGGTAAAAAGAGAAAAACTTATTCTCAGCTTCGTGGTGACTATGAGCATTGGCATTATGAGCAAAATGCTATTAGGTATATGAATGGTTCGGCTGCACTTGCTAGAAAGCATAGATCCTTTGTATTGAAAGGACTTTTCTTCGCAGGTTTACTGGGTTATGTGTTTTTATTCTTCATTAGATGAGGTGGCAAATACTTGTTACCTCGTTTTTATTTTTGTTTCATCAGAACATACCGACAATACTTGCTACTGACAATATCAGTATTAGGAACAGAAAAAGAACAACCAGAAACTTGCCATAATAAAGAAACTCACGGGCTATAGCTTTTAAAGCATCTCCAATTTTTACTGGTTGCTTTGTAACCTGACCGACTATCCACTGAAATGCAAGAAATGAAACAACAGAACAAAGAACAAACACTGCAAACGTGATCAGCTTGTTTTCAACAAGAATCTGCTTGCTGATAAGATCTGCCTCAATCGCTTTACCAATTACGACACCTAATAAATAACCAGTAGTTATTGCCGCAGTAGTTCTAACAAAAACAACACTAGCCGCTTGGGGCCACGATAATAGTTCACCATTACGGTGAAGATTAACTTTACGTACAATTGAAATAGATATTCCCAGGCCAATCAAAATCAATGAAAGCATTGTAAAGTTGTTCATATAAACTTCCTTCAACAACCAAAAAAATTTATAATTGTATTTAAATTACAAACTAAAGCATTGGAGATAGATATTCAAACCATCTTGGATTTTGTATGTTTATAACAAACGCTGACTGTTGCTTAATATTAAGCGGTTCTAGCGGTTTGTTTCATGATCTGTTTGGAGGGGGGTATACACGCATATCCTCTCATTCTATACGAGACTGGTCTTTTGAATGGCTCTCAGGCCTCGGATAATGCTCCTAGAGAGGCTTTAGTCTACCCCCCCTGTACCTACCTACCGCACAGTCATATATGATGCCTGAAATGCTCTAACAAGCTTGTCGATGGTAAAAAAAATAATAGTCAGGCCATAACCACTTCTTCCCTAATGTGTTGTTGTTTACTGTTTTGTTTTTGTTGTTGTTTCCTTTTCTCTTTAGGAATGACTTTCCCAGATACGACACAAGTATTCCCAGGTTGAGCACTTCTTTTCCCAATTGCGACACATCTTTTCCCAAACCAGGCACATCTTTTCCCATTTTCAGCACGAAAGATTCCCATGTTCGACACATCATTTCCCATATAGAGCACAAGTTTTCCCAAAATGAGCACAACTTCAGTATGTTTTGATAGCACAATCCCCAAACCAAGCACTTATTACTGGTGAGAATTATCAAAATCGAGTTGAACAGGGATGAGGGGAAAAAATATGGTTCTGAAAAAAGTTATTTGGTGTCCAAAATGGGAATTATCGACCTTTACATTGAAATCTTTATATGTTGGATCTGAATAGGGGCTGTATCAGGTACTTTTACAGATAGAAGTGGGCGTTAAGATGTGCTTTGTCTGGAAATAACAATCGTTCAAAGAGGTATGTCGCCCTATTTGGTGCTGAGTTTGGGAATGCTGCTGGCGGGTGCTTGGTAATTGGGGTCTGGGGCGGTATTTGGTGCTGAGTTTGGGAATACTGCTGGCGGGTGCTTGGTAATTGGGGTCTGGGGCGGTATTTGGTGCTGAGTTTGGGAATACTGCTGGCGGGTGCTTGGTAATTGGGGTCTGGGGCGGTATTTGGTGCTGAGTTTGGGAATACTGCTGGCGGGTGCTTGGTAATTGGGGTCTGGGGCGGTATTTGGTGCTGAGTTTGGGAATGCTGCTGGCGGGTGCTTGGTAATTGGGGTCTGGGGCGGTATTTGGTGCTGAGTTTGGGAACAATACTTATAAAGTTGTGCTGTCTTTCTCGTTTACGACACCAAAAAAAACAAGTAATGTATTCGTATTGTCACAGTTGAATATCAGGCCTGCTCATGACCAAAGAAGGGAAAACACTTCCTCTCATCTTTGATGAAGACCAGTATAAGTACGTCACCATCAGGAATGACTTCCATGAGACTGCCTATCATCTCGATACTTTTGAACAAAAACTCTTCTTTGAAGTTTTGGCACGGATCGACTCATTCAAAGGTTCAGACCAAACAGTAAGTCTGGGTATCAAAGACCTGGCAAAGATTGGTGTAAGCTCTACTACTCTTTACAGGAAATTTCACGAAGCCTGTGATCGAGTTCTCGCACTTAGTCTGCGTTTCTACTCAGAAACGGAAGAAGATGAAGATGGAAACAGGATCTTTGAAGATAGAGCAATCAATATCTTCACCGAACATGGGAAGCGAGGGGTAAAGAGTAAGTCGGGTAAAAAGGTAGTACACAAAACCACCTTTTCAATTAATCCCAAAATAGCGGGATACCTGACTGAAATAACGAAGGATATGCGCTTTACCATGATCCTTCTTGAGCAAACAAGGAACCTCAAAAAAGCAGCTTCTATACGTTTGTACCAGTGGTTAAGAAAAAGCCACTGGATCAATACCAATCGTACAATCACAACAGTTGAAGAGATTACGGTTATAGAGCTGATCGACAAACTTGATTTCAACGAAAAGAAAATAACCAAAAGGAAAAACTGGCGTTCTTTCAAGAGGAACATACTTGATCCAGCTTGCGAAGATATAAATGAGCAATCTGATCTACATACCTGGTACGAGCTGGTTCGTGGTGGGCGTGGAGGAAAAATTCAGGGTGTTGTTTTCTTTGTAAAGAACAAAACTAGCACAAATGCTGATCAGCAAGTTCTTAAGGATGTTACGCCGGAGCACCCCGTAAACGTAGAGCTTACTGATGCTGAAAGAGGCATCAAAATGATGTTGACACCATATCTGCCAAACATTACAGACGATATGGCAAAACTGATAGCACGGCACGATCATCAAGTTATTTTCGACTCAATGCTTATCCTCACAGGAAAAATCGCTGCTGGAAAAGCAAAGATACCAGAGTCTCTATTTATCGGTATATTGCACAAGAGGGCAAAGGAAGTTAAAGAAGAGTCAAAGAGGAAGCATCAGAGCACTATAGAAAAACTAACAGATGATAGTTGGGCCAAAGAGGGAACAGATCTTAGCATCTTTGATGAGATGGATGTTGATGGTTTTGATCTCTGACAAACGACACACTCACGGCGCTTGGGTAAAAATTTTTTTTCAGGACAGATGATCTATCTGTCCTCCCCCTTCTCCCCTTCATGAATCTTAACATCTTTTCACTCAGATATTTTTATGGTTGCAGGGTTACAGAATCAATATATGATCCATATAAAGGCATGGGATTACACAAAGATGGATGCAATTGATCGAAAAACACCTTGTACGGGAGAAACTTGGCAGTCTCGACTGGAGTATCCTCTGTACTGCTTGGCAGAAGACTTTGATCATCTTGATTGTGATGCTGTTTCTTACTGTACAAGCTTCCTGTTTCACATGGAACAGGTCAAACATAAGCTCGTTAGTGGATGTGTTAAAGACAAAGTTACTGGAGATATGGTATCGCCCCATGTCTGGATACAAACCGAGGATGGGCATATTGTTGATCACCGTCTAAGGAAATGGCTTGGAGACTACGACTCGATTCCTCATGGAATATTCCAGCCATCAGACCTCGAAAGATTCACATATACGGGGTCGAGCTTTGAAATAGATTTACCCATCGAAGAGCTGGCCGAAGATCTTACAGATGGACGAATACTGGAGTATCGTGATGGATAGCTGGATGTGGCTGTCAGGCATTATAATCGGTCCATTGATTGTTGCTGCCTGGGAGCGTTACTCAGAGAGGAAGGACGAAGATTTTAAGTTCTGGATTCAACGTGAGAATCTACCAGGGGAACTGATAACGGCAAAGCTCTTTATGTCTGAGCAGGACATAAGCTGCCGATCCCCTGCCCTCCACGGGACACCAGATCAGGTGTTTGAAACGGCTGATGACCGATTGATCCCAGTGGATACTAAAACACGACAGCACAACAAAGTTTATGAGAGTGATATTATTCAGCTCTCTGTTTATCGGACAATTCTGAGCAAAAAATTTTCTAGTCGTAATATTGCAGAATACGGCTATGTTCGATTAGTTGTAGACAACCCCAGGTATGGGAGGAAAATCCGCTATGCAAAGGTAAGGCTCATGCCTGAATCTGAGATTGTTCGTTTATTACAAAGTTATTGGTCAATCAGAAAAGGCAAGGTAATTCCTATCTGCACCTGTTCTGGAAAGTTGTGTTCACTACACTGAGGTTGTTGGAAGTAATGAAAAAGCTTAATGGTAGCATTGGAAGATGGGTACATTATGAAAGCAATCGTCGAATGATGAACTTGTATTTCCTGGTTTTGTATTTTATGGCCGCATTGATCGGTCTTTTTGTGAACCCACTGGCACTTTTCTTGTTTTTGGTGATTGGCTTATTTCAGGGTATGGCAAATGTCGTACACATAATGGGGCGGCCCGAAATACTTTCATCTGAGGCACAGGTCAGAGAGTTTGCTGCCACTGGTCCAAAGTGGTTTCAAAAACTTATCTCAAAACTGGATAGTCAGGAATAAATACGTGATCCGCACAATACTAATCACCACCATTGCAATCTGCGCTTTTAGTACAAATGCTTTCGCACTTACACTAATGGAAATTAATGCCGAATGGCTCTGGGACTGTGAAGCCCCGCATGAAGGTCGCATCGTGGATGAAAGCCGCCCTGCCCCATCATGTAAAGAGTATCAGCAAGAAGTTGATTTCTATGCTGGCTTGATCAAGAAGTATGAGGCCGAAGCTGTAGCCCTGGTTGAAATTGAAAACTGTGGTGTTGGGGATACTGTTGCCAGTGCTATTGGTTCAAGCTGGAAATCTGTCTGCCGTAAGAGTCGGGATTCATACACATCCCAGGATCTTGCCCTTTTGTTCGATACGGACATTTTCAGCCCTACTAAGGGAACAGATACAACCCACCCAGAGCACTACTCAATGGATGGGAAAAAGAAGGTCAGGCCATCAAAGGTTCTCTCTGTCATTGCAGAACATAGTTCAACTGGCGACAAGTACCTGTTCAGTGCTGCCCACCTGATCAGTAAAACTAGAAAGACCAACGAGCCGAAGCGTCATGCACAAGCACTGGCCCTGAGAGCAGGTATGGACAGCATGATTGATAAGTACAATCCTGATCATGTGGTTCTCATGGGAGACATGAATGACTATCCAGGGTCACAAACTCTGATAAATCTGAAAGGTTCAGATCTAATCAATCCGGCAGACTCCGACGATTGCAGTTATGTGTACCGAGGAAAGTGCAATCTCATTGATCACATTCTTGTTTCAAGAGAATTGTCTGGAGGGGAGCTTACCGATATTGATGTGCCTGAAAAGTACACAGACCACAAGCCTGTTTTGTACGTTAGGGACAATTGATTTTCCAGATGGATTAACCCTCTCAGGCGGGGCAGGAATTTGTCATGACAAAATTATCACTCCGCCCTGACTGAAATCCTTAAGCCCAGTGACCTGTGAAACATCAGCTACTTTAGCCGAAAGCTGAAATTCCTCATTTTTGGTGAATTATGGTGAGTGTCGGCACTTTCAATTTATGACAAAAAGCACCCTTATGTTTGGCGGGCTACAGCCCCACTACAACGCACTTTGACATAGGTAATACAATTAATTTGTGACAATAAGTGAGAAATACAATGATAATTTGGCAATTCCTTTCACCAAATTATCAGGCTACCTGCACGGTAGGTCGTGTTGTAATTCCTCGTCCGAGACCAACACACATCTACTCAACTGCTTGCACAGCAGGCTATACAGCAAAAGTAGAGTGTGCTCGATGCTATGTCATCTCCAATTGGTTTTATGTCAAAGCTAAAAGTTTTATGTCAAATTATGGTAGTAGCGACAGTGAGTGCAATGGTAATTTTGCAGGGAGATACAAAGCAAGCAGAAATAAAGCAACACCTCGGCGACCCTAAAGCCGGAAGAGGTCTATTCCCGTAGAGATCTTCGGCTTCCAGCCGTAAGTGTTGCGCTGATTAATTTACATTCATTTGTAAGATTGCGAAATAAGGAGCTAGGTTTCAAATCGGTGTAAAATCCCTTCCCTTCTGCCTATGTCCACTATTAACTCTCATGAATATCGAAGCCATCAAGAAGCTGGATAGGTATCTGCTGTCAGCTCAAAGAAAAAGCCTGACTCTGACACAACTTATCATTCTCCATAAACTCTTTCAGAAGGATATGTCCATTGAGAGCATTTGTGCTTTAACGGGAAGAAGTCAAGACAATGTTGGCGATGTTCTGAAAGATATGAAACTGCCGAGCAAAGTTAATCCGAGGGGGCTTGGTTTCATACACAATCCAGCGTTTCTTGCTGGAAGATACACTTTGACCGAAACGGGCCGAGCCTGGGTTGCATCTTTTATTTGAATTTGTCCATTTTGGGCATTTTTCAGGGGTTGTAATTTCTGAGGATCGTGTAAAGTAGGGCCTATGAACAGGGAGAGCCCGAAATGAAAAAGCTTATGACAGTGGATGCAGAACAGGCATCAAAAGTACCAGTAGAACAATTCTCAGAACCAGATAAGTCTGTCATTTCGTTACTGGTAATGACCCAGTGTGCTTTTGTTTTTATTCAAACGCTCTTCTTCCCAGGGACCGGCCTGATCGGAAGTGTTATAGCAGGCTTGTGTGCGCTCATGCCTTGGATGGCAACATGCTCTAAGGGTTTTGCATCTCGTATATTTGGTTTAAGTGTTGCCAGTCTTGTGACCTCTCCGCTATTCGGCTTTTTCTGGTCAGAGGTGATTGGGTTTTACGGCAAGATTTTATGACCAGTAAAAGTAATAAAAGGACGAAAAAAGATGGAGAAAATAAAACCTGTCAGAACCAAAACAGAAAGTCGAAGAAAGAAATTTGAGAGTGAGTATCAGGTCTGGAAAGAAGAGAAAGGAGGCACTTTAGTAAAATTGGCTGATCTTCTTGGCGTTACTCAAAGTGCATTGAGTCAGTTTAAAAATGGTGATGTGCCAATCCCAGAAAGTATGGTCATTGATTTAGCTATCGTGATGGAAATTCCTGTAAAAAGGCTTGATCCGACTCTTCACGGTAAGCTTCTCAAGGCATTGAGACTTCATTAATCCCAACTATTTTATCAGCAATAGCGGAATACTCCATCCATAACCTGATTGGGAGCAGAGCGACCTAAATGGTTGAACTCTTACATAAACAACAGTATTCTTGTAAGTATGACTAAACGTGCTTACAAATACCGATTCTACCCGACAGTTGAGCAAGAGAACCTTCTTGCCCAGACTTTTGGCTGTGTGCGTTTTGTCTACAACCAAATCCTTCGCTGGCGTACTGATGAGTACTACAAGAACGCCAACAGCGTTAATTACAATGCCGCCTCAAAGCAGCTCACCGAGCTAAAAAAGAACCCTGAGTATCAGTGGTTGAACGATGTGTCCTCTGTACCTATCCAACAATCGTTACGCCACCAACAAACAGCCTTCAAGAACTTCTGGGAAGGCAGGACAAAGTACCCGACTTTCAAAAAGAAACATGCAAAGCAAAGTGCGACTTTTGCGGCTTCTGCTTTCAGCATGAAAAAAGGCCAACTGTTCATCGCCAAAAGCAAAGAACCCCTGAATATCCGCTGGAGCCGAGAGCTTCCTTCTGAACCTTCCAGTATCACCATCAGCAAAGATCGGGCAGGCCGGTACTTTGTTTCCATGCTTTGTGAGTTTGAAGCTAAACCAATGCCTATCAGTAAAAAGACGGTTGGCATTGATTTAGGTTTAACCGATCTGTTCATCACTTCTGACGGTAAAAAATCCGGTAATCCCCGTCACACTCGACGCTATGAGCAAAAACTGGCTCACCTTCAGCGTCAACTGGCTAAAAAGCAGAAAGGCAGTAACAACCGAGCCAAAGCAAAGCTCAAGGTTGCCCGTCTTTACGCCAAAATAGCCGACTGCCGGATGGATGCTACCCATAAAGCATCCCGTACACTCATTAACGAAAACCAAGTTGTGTGCGTTGAATCGTTGAACGTGAAGGGCATGATCCGAAATCCAAAGCTGGCAAAGCATATCGCTGATGCCAACTGGGGAGAGTTTGTCAGACAGTTAAAGTACAAGGCTGAATGGGCTGATCGTACTGTTGCTGAGATAGACCGATTCTTTCCCAGTTCCAAGCGATGCTCCTGCTGTGGTTTTGTCCATGAACGTCTGCCGTTGTCTATCCGTGAATGGGATTGCCCTGAATGCAAAACCCATCACGACAGAGACATAAACGCAGCAAAGAATATAAGAACCGCTGGACTGGCGGGGTTAGCCTGTGGAGCGACTGGAACGGGGATAGCGGCCTAGCCACTATCTAGGGAAAGCGTGTGGAAGCAGGAATCTTGTTGGGTGACTAACGGGAATCCCCCACTATAACCGCTTGCGGTTTAGTGGGGGAGGATGTCAAGATGAGATCCGTTTCCAGCGTAGTCAGTACCCAGAAAAAGAAGTGTATGCTGTAATTGGGGACGTTGGTGCTTCTGGCGGTTACTTTATTGCGGCGGCGGCTGATGAAATCTATGCGGAAAAGTCCAGTCTGGTTGGAAGTATCGGTGTGATCAGTGCATCATTTGGCTTCACCCAATTGATGAAAGAAATAGGTGTCGAGCGACGTGTATTTACTGCCGGAACAAACAAGTCAATGCTGGACCCATTTTCCCCTATTGATCCTGAACAAATTAATGATTGGAAGGAAGTGCTGGAAGGTACACATGATTACTTCATTACTGCGGTCAAGAAAGGTCGTGGCGAACGACTGAAGGACTCTAATGAAATATTCTCCGGCCTTATCTGGAACGGCCAACAGGCAAAAGAACTCGGCCTGATAGACGGATATGGAAGTCTACATACCCTGGGAAGGGATGTAATCGGCAACGAAAAGTTCATTAATTACTCCCCTGCCCCAGATCTGCTGGAAGAATTGTCTGGAAAGGTCAAAGTGCTTTCCAGTGACATTATGACAAAGATCTACACCCCTACCCTTTACTGAAACTGAGTAAACTGAAATGGATATTAACCAAATTGGCCGAAACCTTCTCTGGGGAAGCTTGGCCTTCAGCTTGTGTGCATATTCTTTGTTGGCTGTTCTGGCTTATCAGGGATAGAGGCTGACGAAAGGGGCTTTGGTCCCCTTTTTTTCATAATCCTCGACACTAACCTACCCCATAAAATCCCAATAACCCCTCATTTCTTTCCAAATTGGGCAATATTTAGCATCTCATTATCATATTTTTGCCCCCATAATCTGCCTATCTTTTGTCTGTCTATTACGTTCCGGTATTGCTATGGAAATTAAAAAACTCGTCGGTATCACCCTGGGCGCAAATCTGCTGATGTTTAGTGCTGTCGGTTCAATTGTAGGATACGTAGGCTTTAATGCTATGGATAAGGAAATCAAGGATCTTAAGGATGAAGTTTCCGAACTAAAGGCAGGTTATAAGTTCGACAGCAAAGGTGCATTTGATCGAGCTGTGGCTGGCAGCATAGATAGATACATCCAGGCAGGAATAGATAAAAACATCGAGCAAAAGTACGTAAAGTACAAAGCTGCTCAAGAAGAGGATATTGATGGAAAGGCGATTTATGGCAACGATAAAGCAAGATTCACTTTGATTGAATTTGCATCCCTTGAATGTGGCTATTGCGGTAAGTACTGGGAAACTCCGAAAGCTATTTCTGACGCATCAAACGGTTATGTGAATGTTGAATGGCGTAACTTCCCCCTCCCCTCCCAAAATCCTGCTGCATATAACCAGGCTGTTGCTGCTGAGTGTGTAGCTGAACAAAAGGGCAACCGAGGCCGGTACGTTTTCCTGAACGAAGTGTTTAACAACACTGGATACGGTGGCCGTGGAGTGCCAGATCTTGCAGCCCTTGTTTCTGGTGTTGGTGCAGACCTGACAGAGTTCAAACAGTGTATGCAATCCGGCAGAGGTCGTGGGAAAGTTGATGAGGATCTGGCATTTGCCCGTGAGAATGGAGTCAACAGCACTCCAACCACAGTCATAGTAGATAATTACACTGGAAGATCACAGAAGGTTTCTGGAGCACAGCCAGCACAGGCTGTTATGGCGGCAATTCAAAAAATGAAAGCTGAAGCTGATGAGGGGAGTAAATCGTGAGTACAGTCGTGCATGAAAATGGGGGGGTAACGTGTACATAGAATCTCAATTCTCAGTCCCAAAAGAAAAATGTTCTTTCAAAACATTCATCACTCTGGCAAGCGTTATTCGGAATGCAGAGATCGGGGATGTGATAGAAACAGACGAGGTTCCATACATCAGGCTTGGATGTATGACTGCTTCTCTGCGAAACGGGTTGGCAAGAAACGGTATTCCCTGGGACTCTGTAGATATAAAGAGGCCAACGCACGACCAGAAAGGCTTCATGATCCCAGACAGAGAAAGACCATTCCTCATCAAAAAAGTTAAAAACTTCTGATATTCATTGATGCACGGACAAGGAATGTCCGTTCAATTCAATCCTTCCCCTTCCCCTTCCCTCATTCACCTTAAAATTTTGTCATGACAAAATTCCTGAAAGCTATTAATCCTCACTTGTAAAAGCATCAAATAATGATATAGTCAAAAAAGAGGAAACTTTGTTTATTCCTCCTATCCCTGTTTTTTAAAGGATTAGAAAGTGAACGCAATAGCAAAGATTGATGTTAATAATTCTCTAGCACGAACATTCTTTAAGCCTGTAGATACCACAATCATTGACGCTCTGTTGGAACAGTACGGCGAGAAGGAAAAAGCTATCAAGTTTGCTGATCACTTTCTTAACTGGCAAAGCACACAAGGCACTCTCAGCCAATACTTTCTGGCTGAGTATAAGGACGATGCTCGTCACTACAGAGATCCAAGTTTTAGTACCTTGGAAACAGCTCAATCATTTTAGATGCTGAGTTCTGGGATAAAGCCCTAAAGCAAACGGACGTTTTTGAATACATGCCAGAGGGAAGGCGATGGGAGTGGTATGAACAAATTAAAAATAGAGAGGTCCCGAAGTTTGAAAGAGGGGCAGTTATAAGCACTCTAAAGGACATGCTTCTCAATAGGGATAGATTTCTTGCGGAGCGTGTTGATGGGATATTTAAGGCACTGTCCAAGGAACATGTGACTAATCAGCCCCAGGGTTTCAGCAAAAGAATGATTCTGTATGTATACGACAATCTTGGACTGACGACACATAAAAATGTTGGGCATGTGAATGATCTACGTGCAGTCATCTCTAAATTTATGGAGCGTGATGAACCCAAGTACACAAGCACTGGGGACATTCTCGATATTTGAAAGGGTGGGGCTATCGGGGGAAATGGCACGATATAGATGGTGGCACTATCAGAATGAGAGTTTACCAGAAGGGGACTTGTCACTTGGAAGTTCACCCAGATATTGCATGGCGGCTTAATGAAATCTTAAGTTGGCTCTATCCTGCGGCTATTCCGGCAGAATTTCGCCGCAGGCCACAAAAGGAGAAGAGCTATAAAAAGGTCGATCTGACAATGAACATACTGCCATTTGCAGTCACAGAAGTTCTTGCGAACTATCGGAACTACAAAGGGCTCACCTACATCTTTAATAGAATGAATTATGCTGACAAGCATATTAAGCAACGAATTCATGCAGTACTTGAAGCAATTGGCGGGGTATGTACTGACGGATACAATGAGTTCACCTTTGACTACCGCCCTGATGCTGTTCTTGATGAGATAGTTATGTCAGGACAGGTTATAGACCAGAAGGCACATCAATACTATCCAACGCCTGAAAGCCTTGCACAAGAGCTTGTAGAATTGGCTGAAATACATGACGGGCATACTATTCTGGAGCCATCAGCAGGACAGGGGGGCATTGCTCTCCATCTACCACAGCAAAATCTGAAATGTATTGAAGTTGCAGAGTTGCACTGTGAGATCCTGAAGAAGAAAAAAATCTGCGATGTTGTTAATGCTGACTTTATTGAATGGGCCAGCACTAGCCCCGATCTGTTTGACCGAGTAGTAATGAACCCCCCGTTCAGTGAGGGCAGGGCAGAACAGCACCTTGTAGCTGCGAGTAAGCTGCTTAAGGTTGGCGGTGTTTTGGCTGCAATCCTTCCGGTAGGCATGAAGTCTAAACCGGAGCTACCAGGATTTAAGTATGAATGGTCTGAAGAGAGGAAAGGGGAGTTTCCAGGGGTTTCTATTTCTGTAGTCATGCTCAAGCTCACACGGAATTGTACGCTTGAAACATTTCTTCCATAAATATAGAGGCTGCTTTGCAGCCTTAAATTTTTGTCATGACAAAATTCTCATCTAAATTGTCCATATTGGTCAAAATATACCTTGCTATTTATACATCAGACTAATAACTTGATCTAGTAGTAACATTTTATTATCTATATTAAAGGCGAACATAGTGAGCAAAATAATAAGCTACACGAATCAAAAGGGAGGGGTAGGGAAGTCAACGCTCTGTATCCAAAGCGCATTTGATAGGGCAGAGAAGGGCTTTAAAACTCTGGTGATTGACCTTGATCCACAGGGCAATACCAGCTCGAGACTTTCGGGAAACGGTGAACTTTCAGGGACAAAAAGCTCCCAACTATTTTTGCCTGATCTTGACGTTATCGAACCAATGTCTTGTAAGGACAATGCTAAGGTTCCACAGTACTGTCGTGACAATATCGACCTAATTCATACGCCTAAAAACGATGCAGAGTTGGCTCAAATAGAAACTCAGCCGTTGACGATATGTTCTAATCCCCGAAAAAACCTTCAGGAACTTTTGCAGAAATACGACTATGTTCTTATAGATTGTCCTCCCGCATTGGGCAACAAGCTTGTAGCGGCACTGATGCTGTCTACGCATGTAGCCTGTCCAGTTAAATTATCTGGATTTGCAGTGGATGGCATCGAAGGTCTGTTAAGAACAATCATTGGTGTTAAGAACAGTGATAATGCTGCGCTGCAAATTGCAGGAATTATCATCAATGACATGGATAATTCAGTAGTTCAAAGAAAAGCACTGGAGGCACTCCAACAAGCAGTACCTCATTTGTTGTTACAGAACAGAATTATGCACCGGCCACCGCTAGATGCAGCAACATCACTGGGCGTACCTATAAAGACATTGAATTACGGGTATGTAGCGGCTAGAGAAGTAGATAACGTACTAACAGAACTTTTTGATGAAAGGGTGACAAGCTAATGGATGCCTTGGGTGATCTGTCTGCACTTTCCAGTTTAGCCGATGCAGCAACAGCTAATCTTGAGAGCCGGTTGCTAACGGTTAAGATTGAAGAGATTATTTCAAAAGAACAGATTCGAGTCCGTTTCAGATATATCGAAGAGCTGGCAGAGTCCATAAAATCTGATGGGCTACAGTCGCCTATTATAGTTTCCCCAAAAGATGAAAATGGGAAATACACTATCCAGAAGGGTGAACGCCGATGGAGAGCTTGCAAGGAGGCGGGACTTGAAAAGATAGAGGTACTTGTACGTCCAAAGCCTGCTAACTTGGCTGAAGAGGTCGTTGGAGAGCTGATAGAAAATATTCAGCGGGATAGTTTATCGCCTCTTGAGGTTGCTAATGCCCTGAAAACATTAGTTGATGAGGGAATAAAGAAAAAGGATGTTGCCAAGATTATTGGTAAGTCAAACTCCTATGTTTCAGATCATATCTCTCTGTTGGGATGGCTGACAGTATTCGAGAACTTGCAGAGTCAGGCATCTGTGAAGATACCAGGACGTTGAACAATCTGCGGAAACTGCATGATCTTGATTCAGAATATTGTGACCAGGTTTGTACTTTAGCTCTTAATGATGGTGAGGCCATCACTCGTAAACAGTCTGCCGAGATGTTCCAGCAGGCCAAGACCGACTGAAGCCCAAAATTGAAAAGACAACTGTGGATGAAGTTGAAGGAGAGCTTCCAGATACCGAGGATCACGAAACGAAAGAAGAGGTAAAACTGCCTTATCCAGAACCTCAAAAACAACAGGTTCCAGATTTTGATTTGGACCAGTATGAAGATCCTGATCCTGAAGATGACGACTATGATGATGAAGAGAATGAGCTAGAGGATCAGGAAAAGTCCTCTAAAGGCACAGCAAAAAAGGCAAAGAGCAAAGATAAGGGGGAAACAGAGACTCCTGAAAGCTCCGGTCCTGATCGTGAGTGGCAACCCTGTTCACCCACAGAAATTATGATCCATGTGAATGTAATGTACGGTGAGAACATCGAGGACGGTATCCTGCTCCTGAATCGTGTATGCAGTAAGACGGATATGGTCTGGGTCAAGATCATTAAAACAGGTCAGAAGAAGGATAAAATCGTTCAGGTTCATGCCAGCGATGTTGAGATCAAGGCGTTGTCTGTATGACTTTAAAGGCTGAAATCGTCAAGAGGTATCAGGTACTAAACTATCTATCGAAGAACAGTAAGGTAACTTTGTCTGATATAAACAAAGACCTTGATATACCAATAGCTACGATCAAAAGAATCATTACGACTCTTAGGAAAGAGTACGGAATGAACATTTCATACATAAACGTGACCTCAAAGAAGAAGGGGGGCTCACGGGTACTACATCCTGAGTAACTGGGGGATCATTGATCGTTCGGCGTTCGTTAAGACGTTTGGTATGCTTTGAGATAAACATGAGATACAAAAAAGGCATCATAACGATGCCTTTTTTTTGTCACCATTGCACGGATCAGAGGTCGCCCATCCAGGTTCCGTCTAGTGGGTTGTCGCTGGTCCAGCTTGTATCAGAAGCTTCAATCCGTGATTCTAAACAGGAATTTTCTGATGTTGTACCAACTTTATTACACTTCTTGCAGGATACTGAATCGAATACCCCTGGGATTTCTTTACTTATACTTGGGTTATTTTTCTGGCATGAAGATGTATCAAGAAAAACCAAAGTAGTAGTTAGTTGGCTATTTATATAATCGGTAAAATACTTTATAAAACCATCATCCTCTGCCCAGGTTGGGTAATACCAGTGATCTTTCACATTAGTATGGGAGATAGACCAGTATGGGGTTAGTGCTCCAATGTCATATGTAGCTTTAGATACCAATATATATAGGTCCCTGCTTGGATTGGGATCAAATTCAGGGTATTCCGATTTAGCCTTTTCAAGAGCTACGTCAAATTCGCCTGTTTCGATAGCTGTCTGAACTGTTGCTAGAGTGGATATTACTGCACTACTTAAAGTTTTTTTTCTACTGGACTCCTACTGATCTCATCGTCCAAATCGGTAGCGGCCAGAAAGCCCAGTATGGTCAGTAGGGAGATGACCAAGATCCCGATGCCGAGTTCGGCACTAATGAAACCCTTTTGTTTGTTCGGTTTGAACATTGTTAATCCTCAAAGATAGACTGCCCCCAGGAAGCAGGAAGCAGGAAGCAGGAAGCAGAAGCAGGAAGCAGGAAGGGATGATAGGGCGGGAGCTGGCGGCAGTTAAAGGCGGTTTTTTGCCAATTTGGGAAAATTCTCAATAAAAATGCGTTTGTTGCCCAAAATGGACATTTCCTGACTTTCTAACCCCCCCCTATGTGGAACTACCATACCGCTTTCAACACATTGAGAGCACATCATGTTCATCAAAACACGCAAGCAGGGCGGGTTCATCTCCGCTGAATTGGGGATAGGGATACTGGTGGTATCGTTGCTGACAATCATGGCTTTCTGGCCGCTACCGACCTGGACGATGAAATCAGTAGGGCTCCGAGTAAAGCAAAACAATCAATTTATGAACTCGTTCACCAATCTGTAGTTATATATCAAGAATCAATGAGGTCTGGTGAGTATGAAAACATATTGAAAGGTATTAAACCTCCTTTCGCCGGTTATGCCGTTAATCGACCTAATAACTATGTCATGTCTAAGTTGGGAATACCTCTACTATTCCCATATTCTGAATCTGGGGCAAACGGTTTCATCATTTATGGTGTTGATGCAGAAACATGGCCTAAATTAGTTGTGAACGCTTATTTCCCCGTATCCCGTGATGATCCTACAGTTGTTATCAGGCCTCCAGAGTTTCATCTGGTTTACGATAGTCCGTCCATAAATAATGTCGATTTGACTAGGTGTAATAAATTGAAGTCAGAATTTATACCTTACATGCCTTCGATGGTGAGTGCTTCCTGCCGTCCATATGATTTTCATCTGACAGATGTTGCTTCAATAATAACGATAATTAATAAAGACAAAGAATATTGGGTAGCCGAAGATTCAGACTCACTCGACGGAACCTGGATGGGCGACCTGTAGTTTGCGCTGTCGGAACAATCATACCGCCTGCAATGGGCGGTATGAAAAAAGGTTGTGGTTAAGCTGCTGGTTGGGGAAAGGAACCATCTTCGAGAAGGAAAGCCTTTAAGGGAAATGTATGAATTTGATTGTCTTCTATAGATTTGAAGAACACCCCATTTGACTTCACTTCACAAATCCATTTTTCCAAAGTTATGGGCTTTGTGTTTGCTATAGCTCTTGGTGAAAATAACGCTACACATATCCCCTTGATTGGATCACGGCAGAAGTGTATTCAACTGCTTCCACGCCAATTTCCCTCATAGTAGTGCCTAATTGTTGGGTGACAGTGTAATTCTTCTGACTGG
>CBDHDM010000016.1:0-136412 GCA_965261315.1 Endozoicomonas sp.
GGTGAGAACATTTATGAAAAATCGATCAATGTGGCTGATCTTCGTCGTCGGGTAGGGATGGTATTTCAGAAGCCAAACCCATTCCCTAAAAGCATCTATGAGAATGTTGCCTATGGCCTGCGAATTCAGGGCATTAACAAAAAGCGCATTCTGGATGAGGTTGTTGAATGGGCCCTGAAGGGTGCTGCTCTATGGAATGAAGTGAAGGATCGTCTTCATGAAAGTGCGCTGGGCTTGTCCGGTGGCCAGCAGCAGCGTCTGGTTATTGCCCGGACCATTGCCGTTGAACCTGAAGTACTGCTTCTGGACGAACCCGCATCAGCACTAGACCCGATCTCCACACTGAAGATTGAAGAGCTGATCAATGAGTTGAAGTCCAAATTCACCATTGTGATTGTGACTCATAATATGCAGCAGGCGGCACGGGTCTCGGATTACACCGCATTTATGTATATGGGGCGAATGATTGAATATGGCGATACAGACACACTATTCACCAACCCCCGTAAGAAACAGACTGAAGATTATATTACCGGACGGAACGGCTGAGGATTTTCCATGCCAAACCAAAGTGACCTGCTGACCCATCATATCTCACAACAGTTCAATCATGAGCTGGAGGAGCTTCGTAATAATCTGCTGTCTATGGGCGGCACGGTTGAGAAGCAGGTTAGCGATTCCATTGAGGCGCTGATCAATGCTGACAGTGATCTGGCCATCGTTGTCTGTGAAAAAGACACTGACATCAATTTTATGGAAACCTCCATTGATCAGGAGTGTTCAAGAATTCTGGCCCGCCGTCAGCCTGCAGCCAGTGATTTGCGATTGGTTCTGGCGTGTACCAAGGTCGCTACGGATCTTGAGCGTATTGGTGATGAGGCGGCTAAAATTGCGCGATTCGCCATAAAACTGTCGGAACAGGGCGAAGCACCCAAAGGTTATATTGAAACCCGTCATATTGGCAGTCATGTCCGTCAGATGACTCAGGATGCACTGAATGCTTTTGCACGTTTTGATGCTGAGCAGGCATTGGCTGTGGCCAAAGAGGATAAGGCAGTTGATCGGGAGTATAAAAGTGCTACCCGTGAACTGGTCACTTATATGATGGAAGATCCCCGCTCAATTACCAGAGTTCTTAATATTATGTGGGTATTACGCTCTCTGGAACGTATTGGTGATCACGCCAGAAATATTGCGGAATACGTTATCTATCTTGTAAAAGGGACGGATGTCAGACACATTGGACTTAAGCGGATGCATGAAGAGGTGTTTGATAAGCAACTGGATGATTGAATAAGCACTATCAAGCTTATGTTTTAAATCAATTTGTTTGTGGGTGGATTTAATTTGAATTCACCCCGGGTTATTTTTATTTATGATATGAGAACAACTAAAGGACTAATCAGTTTGTTTGTTTTTTTTTAGATTTTCTAAAATTTTCATTAATCTGTCTGGTATTTTTGATTAGTGGTTTTGTATTTTGCACTAATCTATAGTTATTAATACCTTTCAGGAAATTATGCTGTTTGTAGCTGAATAAAAAACTTGTAAGAAATCACGGATGAAACAATCGGCAGGTAGCTATGAATCAAGCCAGTACTATGCATGAAGGCTGGGATATTCCCGATGACCAACCGGCCAAGAGTGATGACCTTCTCGAATGCCTTACCTTGTTAACCCGCTATTATAAGAATCCTTATTCCAGAGAGTCTTTAAAAGCCGGGATGCCACTTGAGAATGGTCAATTCACCGCAGAAGTCTTTATCAGGTCATCCGAAAGAGCCGGGTTAGCCTGCAAGGTTCACAAGCGGGATGTTTCAAAAATATCCCCCCTGGTGGTTCCTGCCGTCTTATTACTGAATAAACGAAAAGCCTGCTTATTGACGGATATTGATCATTCAAAAGGAATTGCCCAGGTGATCATGCCGGAAACCGGTCGGGGAATACAAACAATAAGACTCAAAGTGCTGAAAGAGTTCTACAGCGGTTTTGTCATGTATGTTCGCGAGAAACATCGTTATGATCGACGAACTCCTCAGAAACTAAATGTTAAATCCAGACACTGGTTCTGGGGAACTATTATAGGCTCATGGAGAATTTACCGTGACGTTTTACTGGCATCACTGTTAATTAATGTTTTTGCCGTTGCCAGCCCTCTGTTTGTTATGAATGTTTATGACCGGGTGGTTCCGAACCAGGCATTCGATACACTCTGGGTTCTGGCTATTGGTACTTTTATTGTTTTCAGCTTCGATTTTATCCTGAAGATGGTGCGCAGTTATTTTATTGATCTGGCTGGTAAGAAGTCAGATATTTTGCTCTCTTCCGCTATTATGGAACAGGTGCTCGGGCTGAGTATGAAGGCTAGGCCAGCATCTGTTGGCTCATTTGCCAAGAATCTTCAGGATTTTGAAAGCATTCGAGAATTCATTACTTCATCAACCGTTACTGCCCTGGTTGACTTGCCGTTCACCTGTATCATCCTTTTCGTGATCTTTTTGCTTGGTGGGCCCGTTGCCATTATTCCACTGGTTGCCATGGTCATTATTGGATTCTACAGCTTCCTTATTCAGGAACCCTTAAAGCAGTCTATTGATAAGACACTCCGCTCCAGCCAGCAGAAAAATGCCACGCTGATCGAAAGTCTTTTTGGAATGGAGGCACTGAAGATTGCCCAGGCAGAGAGTGATATTCAGTACCGGTGGGAAAAGGCAGTGAGCCATATTGCGACATGGAGCATCAAAACCAAACTGCTGAGCTCTTCTGCAACCAGCTTCAGTGCCTATGCTCAACAAATGGCAAACGTAGGGATGGTTATTCTTGGAGTGTACCTGATCTCAGAGGGCGAGTTGAGTATGGGCGGGTTGATTGCATCCGTAATGCTCTCTGGTCGTTGTCTGGCGCCCATGGCACAGATTGCCGGATTGGCAACCCGTTATAACCAGTCCAAATCAGCTCTGGATAGCCTTAATCAGATTATGGAGATGCCCACTGAGCGTCATGAGGACAGGGATTACGTTAATCGTCCAGACCTGAAAGGCAGCATTGAATTTGATGGTGTGAACTTTACCTATCCCGAGCAGGAAATTCAGGCTTTAAGGGGTGTCAGTTTAAAAATTAACGCGGGGGAAAAGGTTGGGATTATTGGCCGGATCGGTTCTGGTAAAACGACGATTGAAAAGTTAATCCTTGGACTCTACGAGCCGGAGGAAGGTGCCGTTCGAATAGATGGCATTGATTTGAGACAGATAAATCCGACAGACCTTCGCTCCAGTATCGGTTGTGTCAGTCAAGATATCACTTTGTTCTACGGTTCTATCAAGGACAATATCATCCTGGGTGCAAATCATATTGAGGACAGCCAGTTGCTGGAGGCTGCCGAGATTGCTGGAGTGACAGAGTTTGCTGATAAGCACCCCAATGGTTTGGATATGATTGTGGGCGAGCGGGGACAAAATTTGTCAGGGGGGCAGCGACAGAGTATTGCCCTGGCTCGAGCCCTGCTAATGAATCCGCCGATTCTGGTGATGGATGAGCCATCCAGCTCTATGGATAACACGACTGAGCTGCGGATGAAGGCGCAGTTGAAGAGTCGGTGTCAAGGCAAGACATTGATACTGGTGACCCATAAAGCCTCAATGCTGGATCTGGTCGATCGTTTGATAGTTGTGGACGGTGGCTGTGTCGTTGCGGATGGGCCCAAGGATCAGGTGCATGCTGCGTTAAGGCAGGGCAAACTCAAAATAGGATAGGCTGGAATGAGTAGCAGGGATGATAAGGAAATCAAGAACCTGAGAGAGACGCCTGTGAATCATACCGATGAGTCAGGAAACCACCAAAAGAGGTCGGATGATTCAGAGCTGGATATGTCATACCTGGCGTTTAATCTTGATGGCGGTGAGGAGCAGGCTTCTTCAGAGAATACTGAAGAGTCAGTTCTACCTGAAGATATGGAGTATATCTCTGATACCAATGTTGCCATGCTGATAAAAACGCCAAAAGGCGGTCGTTTACTCATATACACCATGCTATTGGCTCTGTTTTCAGCCATTCTCTGGGCTAGTGTTGCCCGGCTGGATGAGATTACCCGTGGAATGGGAATCGTCATTCCATCCTCCCGTTTGCAGGTTGTGCAAAACCTGGAAGGCGGGATTCTGGAAAAGATCTTTGTTAAAGAGGGGGAGCGGGTTCATTCCGGGCAACCGTTGATGCAGCTGGATGATACCCGTTTTTCTTCCAGCTTTCGGGAGAGTGCCATTGAGTATTTCAGTGAGCTGGCCAAAGCAGCCAGGCTAAAAGCCGAGCTTTCTGGTGAAACATTAAACTTTCCAGCTGAGCTGGACGATTATCCGGCTTATGTTAAGCGAGAGAGGGAATTTTTCAATCAGCGTGCTGATCGTTTTAATGCAGAGCTTAACGTAGCTAGCAAACAGGCAATCCAGGCTCAGCACGAATTGATGACAACAGAAGACCTGCTGACATTTTTTATGACCAGCTTTGAGCTGGGTCAGGATGAGCTTGAGCTGACGATCCCTCTGGCAAAGCAGGGCGTTGTGTCCAGGGTTGAACTGATTCAGTTGAGGCAGCGGGTTAATGATCTGGAGTCAGACAAACGCAAAACGGAGTTGAGTATTCCTAAGTTACGGGCTGCTTATCAGGAGTCTCTGGCACGTAAAGAAGAGGTTGTTCAGAAATACCGTTCTGAAATTGTTCAGGAACTTAAGGAAACTGAAGTTCATCTGGATCAACTGGATGAATCGAATAATGCGCTGGAAGATCAGGTGGATCGGACACTGGTTCGATCCCCAATGGATGGTATTGTGAAGAAAATCCATGTCACGACACTTGGCGGAGTGGTTCAGCCAGGCATGAGCCTGCTGGAAATTGTGCCACTGGAAGATAATCTGATGATTGAGACTCAAATTCAGCCAAAAGATATTGGTTTTCTTCGTCAGGGAATGAGGGCCATCGTTAAGCTGACTGCCTATGACTTTGCCATTTACGGCGGACTTGAAGGTGAAGTTGAGCACATCAGTGCTGATACCATCAAAGATGAGAAGGGAGAGAGCTTTTATATTGTCCGCATAAGAACAAAAAGTAACCTTGTTGGCTCAGAGAATAAACCACTCCTCATTATTCCGGGCATGAGAACCAATGTGGACATTATTACCGGAGATAAGACCCTTATGGCTTATCTGCTCAAGCCGATTCTAAGGGCAAAACAAAATGCGCTGACAGAACGTTAAGGCGGAGAATAATTATGGATGCAAATATAGGGAATGTTATTGGCAGTGTGTCCAGTGTCAGTGGACGGGTAATTGCTGTTTCTGCGGACGGAACCATCCGTGTACTTAAAGAGGGGGATCCTATCTATGAAGGTGATCAGGTAACGACCCAAAATGGTGCAGTTCTTCAGGTTCAGTTAAGCAGTGGTAGTGTTGTGGAGCTGAATACGCAGTCAACCCAGCTATTTGACAATGCCTTCATCGCTGCTGTTTCTACTGGCGATAAAGACAGGGCTGATGAACAGGATGAGGCTGCCAGTGTTGCAGAGGTGATAGGAGAGGGGGATATTGTTGATGCGGCAAGTAATGATGAAGCATCACCGGTCAACGAAATGAATAACCCTGAAGCGGGTGAGAGCAGCGATTCAGAAAGTTCAGTAATTTCGCCGGATGATACACCTGTTGTTGTGCGGGATGATAGTTGGGATAACGTCGATATTTCAGATATAGAAGATGATTATGATTCTCCCTCTGAACCCGTTGTTGAAAGTAGTCGTTTTCAGGTAGCACAAGCAGAAGTTGATGAAATTCCAGATCCTGCAGTTGCACCGGTGAGGCAGGTTGCTGCAGACACCCCGGCAGATACTCGATCAGAGATCAGTGATGTCGATACGGGTACTGTTATCGAAGACAGCGGCTCTGTGCTCACCACCTCGGGAACCCTGACCATCAGTGACCCGGACAGCGGCGAGGCGCAGTTTGCCGCCGGTACTTACAACGGTGTTTACGGTGACATCGTGCTGGATGCCGCCGGTAGCTGGACCTACAGTGCCGACAATACCCGGAACGCCATTCAGGCACTGGGCAGCGGCGACACCCTGGTTGATACGGTCACTGTACAGTCGGTGGACGGCACCAACCACCCGGTGACCATCACCCTTGCCGGTACTAATGATGGCGCAGTGATCACCGGCATGGACAGCGGTTCGCTGAGCGAAGACGCCAGCGCCACCCTGACCGCTTCCGGCGCCCTTAACATCAGCGATGCCGATACCGGGGAAGCGCAGTTTACCGCTGCCACCGTGAACGGCAGCTACGGCGATCTGACCATCGATGCCAACGGTAACTGGAGTTACAGCGCCGACAATACTCAGGCCGCGATCCAGGCGCTCGGCAGCGGTGACAGCCTGAGCGACACGCTGACCGTACAATCGCTGGATGGCACCAGCCACGACATGACCCTGACCATTAACGGCAGTAATGATGGGCCGGTGCTCAATATTGCCATTATCAGCCAGTCAGCCAGTCAGGGTGCTGCTTTCAGTTACCAGGTGCCCGCCAATACCTTCAGCGACCCGGACGGTGATGCGCTCACGTATTCTGCCACGCTGGACGACGGCAGTGCCCTGCCGGGCTGGCTGAGCTTTGATGCCGGTAGCCGGACCTTCTCGGGTACCCCCGGCAACGCCGATGTGGGTGCGTTGTCGGTGCTGGTCAGTGCCAGTGATGGCCAGGCCAGCACGACCGCCACCTTTGCCCTTAATGTGGGCAATATCAATGATCCGGCGGTGATTGGGGGGGACGACAGCGGTAGCGTGACCGAAGACAGCGGCCCTGTGCTCACCACCTCGGGAACCCTGACCATCAGTGACCCGGACAGCGGCGAGGCGCAGTTTGCCGCCGGTACTTACAACGGTGTTTACGGTGACATTGTGCTGGATGCCGCCGGTAGCTGGACCTACAGTGCCGACAATACCCGGAACGCCATTCAGGCACTGGGCAGCGGCGACACCCTGGTTGATACGGTCACTGTACAGTCGGTGGACGGCACCAACCACCCGGTGACCATCACCCTTGCCGGTACTAATGATGGCGCAGTGATCACCGGCATGGACAGCGGTTCGCTGAGCGAAGACGCCAGCGCCACCCTGACCGCTTCCGGCGCCCTTAACATCAGCGATGCCGATACCGGGGAAGCGCAGTTTACCGCTGCCACCGTGAACGGCAGCTACGGCGATCTGACCATCGATGCCAACGGCAACTGGAGTTACAGCGCCGACAATACTCAGGCCTCGATCCAGGCGCTCGGCAGCGGTGACAGCCTGAGCGACACGCTGACCGTACAATCGCTGGATGGCACCAGCCACGACATGACCCTGACCATTAACGGCAGTAATGATGGCCCGGTGCTCAATATTGCCATTATCAGCCAGTCAGCCAGTCAGGGTGCTGCTTTCAGTTACCAGGTGCCCGCCAATACCTTCAGCGACCCGGACGGTGATGCGCTCACGTATTCTGCCACGCTGGACGACGGCAGTGCCCTGCCGGGCTGGCTGAGCTTTGATGCCGGTAGCCGGACCTTCTCGGGTACCCCCGGCAACGCCGATGTGGGTGCGTTGTCGGTGCTGGTCAGTGCCAGTGATGGCCAGGCCAGCACGACCGCCACCTTTGCCCTTAATGTGGGCAATATCAATGATCCGGCGGTGATTGGGGGTGACGACAGCGGTAGCGTGACCGAAGACAGCGGCCCTGTGCTCACCACCTCGGGAACCCTGACCATCAGTGACCCGGACAGCGGTGAGGCGCAGTTTGCCGCCGGTACTTACAACGGTGTTTACGGTGACATCGTGCTGGATGCCGCCGGTAGCTGGACCTACAGTGCCGACAATACCCGGAACGCCATTCAGGCACTGGGCAGCGGCGACACCCTGGTTGATACGGTCACTGTACAGTCGGTGGACGGCACCAACCACCCGGTGACCATCACCCTTGCCGGTACTAATGATGGCGCAGTGATCACCGGCATGGACAGCGGTTCGCTGAGCGAAGACGCCAGCGCCACCCTGACCGCTTCCGGCGCCCTTAACATCAGCGATGCCGATACCGGGGAAGCGCAGTTTACCGCTGCCACCGTGAGCGGCAGCTACGGCGATCTGACCATCGATGCCAACGGCAACTGGAGTTACAGCGCCGACAATACTCAGGCCGCGATCCAGGCGCTCGGCAGCGGTGACAGCCTGAGCGACACGCTGACCGTACAATCGCTGGATGGCACCAGCCACGACATGACCCTGACCATTAACGGCAGTAATGATGGCCCGGTACTCGATATTGCCATCAACGGTCAGTCCGCCAGCCAGGGTTCCGCCTTCAGTTACCAGGTGCCCGCCAATACCTTCAGCGACCCGGACGGTGATGCGCTCACGTATTCTGCCACGCTGGACGACGGCAGTGCCCTGCCGGGCTGGCTGAGCTTTGATGCCGGTAGCCGGACCTTCTCGGGTACCCCTGGCAACGCCGATGTGGGTGCGTTGTCGGTGCTGGTCAGTGCCAGTGATGGCCAGGCCAGCACGACCGCCACCTTTGCCCTTAATGTGGGCAATATCAATGATCCGGCGGTGATTGGGGGTAACGACAGCGGTAGCGTGACCGAAGACAGCGGCCCTGTGCTCACCACCTCGGGAACCCTGACCATCAGTGACCCGGACAGCGGCGAGGCGCAGTTTGCCGCCGGTACTTACAACGGTGTTTACGGTGACATTGTGCTGGATGCCGCCGGTAGCTGGACCTACAGTGCCGACAATACCCGGAACGCCATTCAGGCACTGGGCAGCGGCGACACCCTGGTTGATACGGTCACTGTACAGTCGGTGGACGGCACCAACCACCCGGTGACCATCACCCTTGCCGGTACTAATGATGGCGCAGTGATCACCGGCATGGACAGCGGTTCGCTGAGCGAAGACGCCAGCGCCACCCTGACCGCTTCCGGCGCCCTTAACATCAGCGATGCCGATACCGGGGAAGCGCAGTTTACCGCTGCCACCGTGAGCGGCAGCTACGGCGATCTGACCATCGATGCCAACGGCAACTGGAGTTACAGCGCCGACAATACTCAGACCGCGATCCAGGCGCTCGGCAGCGGTGACAGCCTGAGCGACACGCTGACCGTACAATCGCTGGATGGCACCAGCCACGACATGACCCTGACCATTAACGGCAGTAATGATGGCCCGGTACTCGATATTGCCATCAACGGTCAGTCCGCCAGCCAGGGTTCCGCCTTCAGTTACCAGGTGCCCGCCAATACCTTCAGCGACCCGGACGGTGATGCGCTCACGTATTCTGCCACGCTGGACGACGGCAGTGCCCTGCCGGGCTGGCTGAGCTTTGATGCCGGTAGCCGGACCTTCTCGGGTACCCCTGGCAACGCCGATGTGGGTGCGTTGTCGGTGCTGGTCAGTGCCAGTGATGGCCAGGCCAGCACGACCGCCACCTTTGCCCTTAATGTGGGCAATATCAATGATCCGGCGGTGATTGGGGGTGACGACAGCGGTAGCGTGACCGAAGACAGCGGCCCTGTGCTCACCACCTCGGGAACCCTGACCATCAGTGACCCGGACAGCGGTGAGGCGCAGTTTGCCGCCGGTACTTACAACGGTGTTTACGGTGACATCGTGCTGGATGCCGCCGGTAGCTGGACCTACAGTGCCGACAATACCCGGAACGCCATTCAGGCACTGGGCAGCGGCGACACCCTGGTTGATACGGTCACTGTACAGTCGGTGGACGGCACCAACCACCCGGTGACCATCACCCTTGCCGGTACTAATGATGGCGCAGTGATCACCGGCATGGACAGCGGTTCGCTGAGCGAAGACGCCAGCGCCACCCTGACCGCTTCCGGCGCCCTTAACATCAGCGATGCCGATACCGGGGAAGCGCAGTTTACCGCTGCCACCGTGAGCGGCAGCTACGGCGATCTGACCATCGATGCCAAGCCTGAGCGACACGCTGACCGTACAATCGCTGGATGGCACCAGCCACGACATGACCCTGACCATTGACGGCAGTAATGATGGCCCGGTGCTCAATATTGCCAACGGCAACTGGAGTTACAGCGCCGACAATACTCAGTAGCCGCGATCCAGGCGCTCGGCAGCGGTGACAGCCTGAGCGACACGCTGACCGTACAATCGCTGGATGGCACCAGCCACGACATGACCCTGACCATTAACGGCAGTAATGATGGCCCGGTACTCGATATTGCCATCAACGGTCAGTCCGCCAGCCAGGGTTCCGCCTTCAGTTACCAGGTGCCCGCCAATACCTTCAGCGACCCGGACGGTGATGCGCTCACGTATTCTGCCACGCTGGACGACGGCAGTGCCCTGCCGGGCTGGCTGAGCTTTGATGCCGGTAGCCGGACCTTCTCGGGTACCCCCAGCAACGCCGATGTGGGTGCGTTGTCGGTGCTGGTCAGTGCCAGTGATGGCCAGGCCAGCACGACCGCCACCTTTGCCCTTAATGTGGGCAATATCAATGATCCGGCGGTGATTGGGGGTGACGACAGCGGTAGCGTGACCGAAGACAGCGGCTCTGTGCTCACCACCTCGGGAACCCTGACCATCAGTGACCCGGACAGCGGCGAGGCGCAGTTTGCCGCCGGTACTTACAACGGTGTTTACGGTGACATCGTGCTGGATGCCGCCGGTAGCTGGACCTACAGTGCCGACAATACCCGGAACGCCATTCAGGCACTGGGCAGCGGCGACACCCTGGTTGATACGGTCACTGTACAGTCGGTGGACGGCACCAACCACCCGGTGACCATCACCCTTGCCGGTACTGATGATGGCGCAGTGATCACCGGCATGGACAGCGGTTCGCTGAGCGAAGACGCCAGCGCCACCCTGACCGCTTCCGGCGCCCTTAACATCAGCGATGCCGATACCGGGGAAGCGCAGTTTACCGCTGCCACCGTGAACGGCAGCTACGGCGATCTGACCATCGATGCCAACGGCAACTGGAGTTACAGCGCCGACAATACGCAGGCCGCGATCCAGGCGCTCGGCAGCGGTGACAGCCTGAGCGACACGCTGACCGTACAATCGCTGGATGGCACCCACCACGACATTACTCTCACGATTAACGGCAGTAATGATGGCCCTGTTCGGATTTCAGATATCGTGATCAACAATCAGTCGGCCACTCAGGGCTCATCCTTCAGTTATCAGCTACCCGCCAATACCTTCAGTGATCCGGACGGCGATGCGCTCGTGTATTCCGCCTCGCGGTATGATGGCAGTGCCCTGCCTGTCTGGTTGTCATTTGACAGCACTACCCGAACGTTCTCAGGAACTCCAGCGAACAGTGATGTCGGTATCCTTGCAGTTACTGTCACTGTCAGTGATGGTCAAGCCAGTACAACCGAAACCTTTGTTCTTGAGGTCGCTAACATCAATGATGTGGCGGTAATTACCGGCGTTGATACTGCTGTAGTGACGGAAGATGCAGCTGCAATCTTAACTTCCAGCGGCCAGCTGACGATCGCGGATCCGGATAGCGGGGAATCTCAGTTTGCCGCCGGTACTTACAACGGTGTTTACGGTGACATCGTGCTGGATGCCGCCGGTAGCTGGACCTACAGTGCCGACAATACCCGGAACGCCATTCAGGCACTGGGCAGCGGCGACACCCTGGTTGATACGGTCACTGTACAGTCGGTGGACGGCACCAACCACCCGGTGACCATCACCCTTGCCGGTACTAATGATGGCGCAGTGATCACCGGCATGGACAGCGGTTCGCTGAGCGAAGACGCCAGCGCCACCCTGACCGCTTCCGGCGCCCTTAACATCAGCGATGCCGATACCGGGGAAGCGCAGTTTACCGCTGCCACCGTGAACGGCAGCTACGGCGATCTGACCATCGATGCCAACGGCAACTGGAGTTACAGCGCCGACAATACTCAGGCCGCGATCCAGGCGCTCGGCAGCGGTGACAGCCTGAGCGACACGTTGACCGTACAATCGCTGGATGGCACCAGCCACAACATGACCCTGACCATTAACGGCATTAATGATGGCCCGGTGCTCGATATCGCTATCAATGGCCAGTTGGCCAGTCAGGGTGCTGCTTTCAGTTACCAGGTGCCCGCCAATACCTTCAGCGACCTCGACGGCGATGCGCTTGCGTATTCAGCCACGCTGGATGACGGCAGTGCCCTGCCTGGCTGGCTGAGCTTTGATGCCGGTAGCCGGACCTTCTCAGGCACCCCGGGCAACGCCGATGTGGGTACGCTGTCGGTGCTGGTCAGTGCCAGTGATGGCCAGGCCAGCGCGACCTCCACCTTTGCCCTCACAGTAGGCAATACCGCCCCCACCAGTGAAGACAGCCTGCAAACCACCGGGATTGATGAACCTTATTCCCTTTCCTCTTCCGACTTCACCATCAACGATGCGGACAGCGGCGATACCCATACCGTAACCATAACCGCGATTAACGGTGAAGGAACCTTGTTCAGGGAGCCCCTGCCGGAGCTGCTGCTGGGATTTAATGATACGGATCAGCCCGGAGTGGATCAGACTGGTGTGTCGGTAGCGACCCTGCACGGTGTTCAGTCGGCCTCGGATCCGGAGCAGGGCGGTATAGTCCAGTTTGATGATTCGACGGATGTTATTGTTCTGGATCAGCCTCTGGCACTGGGCGACAGCTGGACCATCAGCACCGGTTTCAAGGGCCTGGGTACCGGTACCAGGAAAAGCCTGTCGAGAAGCGATGAAGGCTTCCAGGTTATTGTCAACAGCAGCGGTGAGCTGGGTAGCTATGAGAATGGCACTTTCCACAGCTCTGGCTTTGACTTGTCCGCCCACGCGGGCGTCTCGGCGGGTGAGTGGGTCAGCCTGGTGGCGGTGGGTGAAAACGGTCAGACGACCTTCTATGTGGATGGTCAGTCCGTGGGTTCTGTCGATGTTCAGATTGGTGGCAACCTGTCCCTGATCGGCAACAATGGTATCGACGGTAGTGAGCGGTTCGCTGAAAATCTGTCGGACTTCAAGGTCTTTGACCAGGCTCTGGCCCCGGAACAGTTTGACGGCGGAACCGAGATATCAGCAGGCGACAACTTCGCCCCGGAAGCGCTAGACAGTCTGGTCTTTGTACCGAATCAAAATGGGGAAAACCCATCGGTCAACAGCATTGAGTACAAGGTGGTGGATAGCCAGGGAGCACAAAGCGACCCGCATACACTGACCATCAATATCACGCCTGAAATGGAAGGGATGAACCCGGATGGGTCGATTGTCACCCTGCTGGATTTCAATGAAGGCAGTGGCTCTACCGCCACCGACCTCACCGGCCAGAACCATAATGCCAGCTTCGGAGATGGCGTGATCTGGACGGACGACGGGGTCAACCTCAACAATGCCGGCGGCTCACTCGGAGATCTGCAATTGGGTGGTGATTTCACCATTGCTGCCACCTTTACCTACAATAGCCACAGCAACTGGGCACGGATTGTTGACCTTGGGAATGGCAGTCAGGCTGATAATATAATCATCGGAAGCCCCTCTGAAGGACGAATAGAAGCGCACATTTATCAGGGAGGCTCTACGGTTGGAACAGTGGGTCTTGATGACTTCTATACGGTCGGTGAAACCTTCCATATCGCCCTGACAGTAGACGCTGACGGTCATATGCACCTGTACAAAAATGGCGAGGAAGTGGCGGATAATCCGGACGGGCAGGTGCCTAATGACCTGGTTCGCACCAGCAATTACATCGGCAAGAGTAACTGGGGGGGGGATGCTGATACCGACGGCACCATCGATGATTTGGTGATTGTGGATAAATCACTCAGCGCCGACAGAATTACCGATCTCTATGAACTGAGTCAGTCCGGACAGATGGACTCGCTGCGGTATCACATGGAGGTCAGCGAAAACGCTGCACCGGGCGACCCGGTGGGGCAGGTGCAGGCCTCTGACAGCGATGGTGATGTTCTGACTTACAGCCTGACCGATGACGCCGGTGGTCTTTTTGCCATTGACGCCCAGTCCGGTGTTGTTACCGTAGCTGGTGAGCTGGATTACGAAACAACGAGCAGCCATACCCTGCGGGTACAGTTGGATGATGGGAGGGGAGGTGTAACAGAGCAGCTGTTTACGGTGAGCGTTGCGGATGGTAATGAAGTGCCAGAGTTTACACCAAATCCTGACGCATCCATCACCACCCTGCTGGACTTCAATGAGGGCAGTGGCACTACCGCCACCGACCTCACCGGCCAGAATCATAATGCCAGCTTCGGAGATGGCGTGATCTGGACGGACGACGGGGTCAACCTCAACAATGCCGGCGGCTCACTCGGAGATCTGCAATTGGGTGGTGATTTCACCATTGCTGCCACCTTTACCTACAATAGTCACGGCAACTGGGCACGGATTGTTGATCTGGGTAATGGTCAGGCATCCGATAATATAGTCATTGCCAGCCCCTCTGAAGGTCGTATCGTAGCGGAAATTCGTCAGGGAAGTACTGTTGTAGGAGCAATAGAGTTTGATAATTTTTATACGATCGGTGAAACCTTTCATATTGCCCTGTCAGTAGACGCTGACGGCCATATGCACCTGTACAAAAACGGCGAGGAAGTGGCGGATAATCCGGACGGGCAGGTGCCTAATGACCTGGTTCGCACCAGCAATTACATCGGCAAGAGTAACTGGGGGGGGGATGCTGATACCGACGGCACCATCGATGATTTGGTGATTGTGGATAAATCACTCAGCGCCGACAGAATTACCGATCTCTATGAACTGAGTCAGTCCGGACAGATGGACTCGCTGCGGTATCACATGGAGGTCAGCGAAAACGCTGCACCGGGCGACCCGGTGGGGCAGGTGCAGGCCTCTGACAGCGATGGTGATGTTCTGACTTACAGCCTGACCGATGACGCCGGTGGTCTTTTTGCCATTGACGCCCAGTCCGGTGTTGTTACCGTAGCTGGTGAGCTGGATTACGAAACAACGAGCAGCCATACCCTGCGGGTACAGTTGGATGATGGGAGGGGAGGTGTAACAGAGCAGCTGTTTACGGTGAGCGTTGCGGATGGTAATGAAGTGCCAGAGTTTACACCAAATCCTGACGCATCCATCACCACCCTGCTGGACTTCAATGAGGGCAGTGGCACTACCGCCACCGACCTCACCGGCCAGAATCATAATGCCAGCTTCGGAGATGGCGTGATCTGGACGGACGACGGGGTCAACCTCAACAATGCTGGCGGCTCACTCGGAGATCTGCAATTGGGTGGTGATTTCACCATTGCTGCCACCTTTACCTACAATAGTCACGGCAACTGGGCACGGATTGTTGACCTTGGGAATGGCAGTCAGGCTGATAATATAATCATCGTAAGCCCCTCTGAAGGACGAATAGAAGCGCACATTTATCAGGGAGGCTCTACGGTTGGAACAGTGGGTCTTGATGACTTCTATACGGTCGGAGAAACCTTTCATATTGCCCTGTCAGTAGACGCTGACGGCCATATGCACCTGTACAAAAATGGCGAGGAAGTGGCGGATAATCCGGACGGGCAGGTGCCTAATGACCTGGTTCGCACCAGCAATTACATCGGCAAGAGTAACTGGGGGGGGGATGCTGATACCGACGGCACCATCGATGATTTGGTGATTGTGGATAAATCACTCAGCGCCGACAGAATTACCGATCTCTATGAACTGAGTCAGTCCGGACAGATGGACTCGCTGCGGTATCACATGGAGGTCAGCGAAAACGCTGCACCGGGCGACCCGGTGGGGCAGGTGCAGGCCTCTGACAGCGATGGTGATGTTCTGACTTACAGCCTGACCGATGACGCCGGTGGTCTTTTTGCCATTGACGCCCAGTCCGGTGTTGTTACCGTAGCTGGTGAGCTGGATTACGAAACAACGAGCAGCCATACCCTGCGGGTACAGTTGGATGATGGGAGGGGAGGTGTAACAGAGCAGCTGTTTACGGTGAGCGTTGCGGATGGTAATGAAGTGCCAGAGTTTACACCAAATCCTGACGCATCCATCACCACCCTGCTGGACTTCAATGAGGGCAGTGGCACTACCGCCACCGACCTCACCGGCCAGAATCATAATGCCAGCTTCGGAGATGGCGTGATCTGGACGGACGACGGGGTCAACCTCAACAATGCCGGCGGCTCACTCGGAGATCTGCAATTGGGTGGTGATTTCACCATTGCTGCCACCTTTACCTACAATAGTCACGGCAACTGGGCACGGATTGTTGATCTGGGTAATGGTCAGGCATCCGATAATATAGTCATTGCCAGCCCCTCTGAAGGTCGTATCGTAGCGGAAATTCGTCAGGGAAGTACTGTTGTAGGAGCAATAGAGTTTGATAATTTTTATACGATCGGTGAAACCTTTCATATTGCCCTGTCAGTAGACGCTGACGGCCATATGCACCTGTACAAAAACGGCGAGGAAGTGGCGGATAATCCGGACGGGCAGGTGCCTAATGACCTGGTTCGCACCAGCAATTACATCGGCAAGAGTAACTGGGGGGGGGATGCTGATACCGACGGCACCATCGATGATTTGGTGATTGTGGATAAATCACTCAGCGCCGACAGAATTACCGATCTCTATGAACTGAGTCAGTCCGGACAGATGGACTCGCTGCGGTATCACATGGAGGTCAGCGAAAACGCTGCACCGGGCGACCCGGTGGGGCAGGTGCAGGCCTCTGACAGCGATGGTGATGTTCTGACTTACAGCCTGACCGATGACGCCGGTGGTCTTTTTGCCATTGACGCCCATACGGGTGTGATTACCGTGGCCGGAGCACTGGATTACGAGACGGCTATCAGTCATCAGCTGAGTGTCCGGGTGACTGATCCCACTGGCACTTTCAGTGAACAGCAGTACGTGATTCCGGTCATGGATGACCAGAATACGGCTCCGGAGCTGATCCCCCCGATACGTTCCATCGATATCGACAGTCACAGTTTTGAGGGACACAGTCTTGGCGATGGTGGGTCGGTATTTCAACCCTCGGGAGACTGGCAGTTCAGTAGTGGCAACGACGGTGTACACGACTACAACAGCTCAAATATGGATGACCAGGCAACAGACGGGCATCAGGTGGGCTATATCAACGATGTCGGTGGCATCATATCCCAGACCCTTTCTGAAACCTTTGACCCTAATACCCGCTATGAACTGAAAGTGGATATTGGTAACCGCAAAGATTGGTCAGGCTCACCGGAATTTGAAGTACGGCTCAGTGCCGGCGGTGCAATACTGGGTACCAGCAGTGATGCAAACCCAGCTGAAGGGTATTTTGACACGGTCACACTGGTTGTGGATGGCCGGACACTGGCAGATCAGGTGGCGGCTATTGGTGAACCCCTGACCATTGAGCTGGTGAAGACGGGAGGGTCACACCAGGTGGCCTTCGATAATGTTCGGATGACGGCTCAGAGCTTTGGACCAAGCCCGGATGAGTCGATTGTCACCCTGCTGGATTTCAATGAAGGCAGTGGCTCTACCGCCACCGACCTCACCGGCCAGAATCATAATGCCAGCTTCGGAGATGGCGTGATCTGGACGGACGACGGGGTCAACCTCAACAATGCTGGCGGCTCACTCGGAGATCTGCAATTGGGTGGTGATTTCACCATTGCTGCCACCTTTACCTACAATAGCCACGGCAACTGGGCACGGATTGTTGACCTTGGGAATGGCAGTCAGGCTGATAATATAATCATCGTAAGCCCCTCTGAAGGACGAATAGAAGCGCACATTTATCAGGGAGGCTCTACGGTTGGAACAGTGGGTCTTGATGACTTCTATACGGTCGGTGAAACCTTCCATATCGCCCTGACAGTAGACGCTGACGGTCATATGCACCTGTACAAAAATGGCGAGGAAGTGGCGGATAATCCGGACGGGCAGGTGCCTAATGACCTGGTTCGCACCAGCAATTACATCGGCAAGAGTAACTGGGGGGGGGATGCTGATACCGACGGCACCATCGATGATTTGGTGATTGTGGATAAATCACTCAGCACCGACAGAATTACCGATCTCTATGAACTGAGTCAGTCCGGACAGATGGACTCGCTGCGGTATCACATGGAGGTCAGCGAAAACGCTGCACCGGGCGACCCGGTGGGGCAGGTGCAGGCCTCTGACAGCGATGGTGATGTTCTGACTTACAGCCTGACCGATGACGCCGGTGGTCTTTTTGCCATTGACGCCCAGTCCGGTGTTGTTACCGTAGCTGGTGAGCTGGATTACGAAACAACGAGCAGCCATACCCTGCGGGTACAGTTGGATGATGGGAGGGGAGGTGTAACAGGGCAGCTGTTTACGGTGAGCGTTGCGGATGGTAATGAAGTGCCAGAGTTTACACCAAATCCTGACGCATCCATCACCACCCTGCTGGACTTCAATGAGGGCAGTGGCACTACCGCCACCGACCTCACCGGCCAGAATCATAATGCCAGCTTCGGAGATGGCGTGATCTGGACGGACGACGGGGTCAACCTCAACAATGCCGGCGGCTCACTCGGAGATCTGCAATTGGGTGGTGATTTCACCATTGCTGCCACCTTTACCTACAATAGTCACGGCAACTGGGCACGGATTGTTGATCTGGGTAATGGTCAGGCATCCGATAATATAGTCATTGCCAGCCCCTCTGAAGGTCGTATCGTAGCGGAAATTCGTCAGGGAAGTACTGTTGTAGGAGCAATAGAGTTTGATAATTTTTATACGATCGGTGAAACCTTTCATATTGCCCTGTCAGTAGACGCTGACGGTCATATGCACCTGTACAAAAATGGCGAGGAAGTGGCGGATAATCCGGACGGGCAGGTGCCTAATGACCTGGTTCGCACCAGCAATTACATCGGCAAGAGTAACTGGGGGGGGGATGCTGATACCGACGGCACCATCGATGATTTGGTGATTGTGGATAAATCACTCAGCGCCGACAGAATTACCGATCTCTATGAACTGAGTCAGTCCGGACAGATGGACTCGCTGCGGTATCACATGGAGGTCAGCGAAAACGCTGCACCGGGCGACCCGGTGGGGCAGGTGCAGGCCTCTGACAGCGATGGTGATGTTCTGACTTACAGCCTGACCGATGACGCCGGTGGTCTTTTTGCCATTGACGCCCAGTCCGGTGTTGTTACCGTAGCTGGTGAGCTGGATTACGAAACAACGAGCAGCCATACCCTGCGGGTACAGTTGGATGATGGGAGGGGAGGTGTAACAGAGCAGCTGTTTACGGTGAGCGTTGCGGATGGTAATGAAGTGCCAGAGTTTACACCAAATCCTGACGCATCCATCACCACCCTGCTGGACTTCAATGAGGGCAGTGGCACTACCGCCACCGACCTCACCGGCCAGAATCATAATGCCAGCTTCGGAGATGGCGTGATCTGGACGGACGACGGGGTCAACCTCAACAATGCTGGCGGCTCACTCGGAGATCTGCAATTGGGTGGTGATTTCACCATTGCTGCCACCTTTACCTACAATAGCCACGGCAACTGGGCACGGATTGTTGACCTTGGGAATGGCAGTCAGGCTGATAATATAATCATCGTAAGCCCCTCTGAAGGACGAATAGAAGCGCACATTTATCAGGGAGGCTCTACGGTTGGAACAGTGGGTCTTGATGACTTCTATACGGTCGGAGAAACCTTTCATATTGCCCTGTCAGTAGACGCTGACGGCCATATGCACCTGTACAAAAATGGCGAGGAAGTGGCGGATAATCCGGACGGGCAGGTGCCTAATGACCTGGTTCGCACCAGCAATTACATCGGCAAGAGTAACTGGGGGGGGGATGCTGATACCGACGGCACCATCGATGATTTGGTGATTGTGGATAAATCACTCAGCGCCGACAGAATTACCGATCTCTATGAACTGAGTCAGTCCGGACAGATGGACTCGCTGCGGTATCACATGGAGGTCAGCGAAAACGCTGCACCGGGCGACCCGGTGGGGCAGGTGCAGGCCTCTGACAGCGATGGTGATGTTCTGACTTACAGCCTGACCGATGACGCCGGTGGTCTTTTTGCCATTGACGCCCAGTCCGGTGTTGTTACCGTAGCTGGTGAGCTGGATTACGAAACAACGAGCAGCCATACCCTGCGGGTACAGTTGGATGATGGGAGGGGAGGTGTAACAGAGCAGCTGTTTACGGTGAGCGTTGCGGATGGTAATGAAGTGCCAGAGTTTACACCAAATCCTGACGCATCCATCACCACCCTGCTGGACTTCAATGAGGGCAGTGGCACTACCGCCACCGACCTCACCGGCCAGAATCATAATGCCAGCTTCGGAGATGGCGTGATCTGGACGGACGACGGGGTCAACCTCAACAATGCCGGCGGCTCACTCGGAGATCTGCAATTGGGTGGTGATTTCACCATTGCTGCCACCTTTACCTACAATAGTCACGGCAACTGGGCACGGATTGTTGATCTGGGTAATGGTCAGGCATCCGATAATATAGTCATTGCCAGCCCCTCTGAAGGTCGTATCGTAGCGGAAATTCGTCAGGGAAGTACTGTTGTAGGAGCAATAGAGTTTGATAATTTTTATACGATCGGTGAAACCTTTCATATTGCCCTGTCAGTAGACGCTGACGGCCATATGCACCTGTACAAAAACGGCGAGGAAGTGGCGGATAATCCGGACGGGCAGGTGCCTAATGACCTGGTTCGCACCAGCAATTACATCGGCAAGAGTAACTGGGGGGGGGATGCTGATACCGACGGCACCATCGATGATTTGGTGATTGTGGATAAATCACTCAGCGCCGACAGAATTACCGATCTCTATGAACTGAGTCAGTCCGGACAGATGGACTCGCTGCGGTATCACATGGAGGTCTGCGGAAACGCTGCACCGGGCGACCCAGTGGGGCAGGTGCAGGCCTCTGACAGCGATGGTGATGTTCTGACTTACAGCCTGACCGCTGACGCCGGTGGTCTTTTTGCCATTGACGCCCAGTCCGGTGTTGTTACCGTAGCTGGTGAGCTGGATTACGAAACAGCGAGCAGCCATACCCTGCGGGTACAGTTGGATGATGGGAGGGGAGGTGTAACAGGGCGGCTGTTTACGGTGAGCGTTGCGGATGGTAATGAAGTGCCAGAGTTTACACCAAATCCTGACGCATCCATCACCACCCTGCTGGACTTCAATGAGGGCAGTGGCACTACCGCCACCGACCTCACCGGCCAGAACCATAATACCAACTTTGGAGATGGCGTGATCTGGACGGACGACGGGGTCAACCTCAACAATGCCGGCGGCTCACTCGGAGATCTGCAATTGGGTGGTGATTTCACCATTGCTGCCACCTTTACCTACAATAGCCACGGCAACTGGGCACGGATTGTTGACCTTGGGAATGGCAGTCAGGCTGATAATATAATCATCGGAAGCCCCTCTGAAGGACGAATAGAAGCGCACATTTATCAGGGAGGCTCTACGGTTGGAACAGTGGGTCTTGATGACTTCTATACGGTCGGTGAAACCTTTCATATTGCCCTGTCAGTAGACGCTGACGGCCATATGCACCTGTACAAAAACGGCGAGGAAGTGGCGGATAATCCGGACGGGCAGGTGCCTAATGACCTGGTTCGCACCAGCAATTACATCGGCAAGAGTAACTGGGGGGGGGATGCTGATACCGACGGCACCATCGATGATTTGGTGATTGTGGATAAATCACTCAGCACCGACAGAATTACCGATCTCTATGAACTGAGTCAGTCCGGACAGATGGACTCGCTGCGGTATCACATGGATGTCAGCGAAAACGCTCAGCCGGGTACGATTGTGGGGCAGGTACAGGCCTCCGACAACGATGGCAATGCCATTACTTTCAGCCTGCAGGACGATGCCAGTGGACGCTTTGCCATTGATGCCAACACAGGTGTTATTTCCGTAGCAGGGGCGCTTGACTACGAGACAGCCATCAGTCATCAGCTGAGCGTTCGGGCAACTGATTCCATCGGTGCTTACAGCGAACAGCAATACGTTGTTTCTGTGGATAATGATCAGGAGAGCTATAGTCAGTCGCTCGCTTTGAATGGCACTACAGGGCAGTACGCAAGCACACATGTGAATAACTTGCCATCTACGGCCATCACGGTTGAGATGTGGGTTAAGCCAGGGACCAGTTCCTATTATGAGACCCTGATGAGCTGGCAAAATATTGACAAAGGTGGTCAAGTTCAAATGATCGCGAAACCTTATGATAATGAAATCGCACTGGAAATTGATATGGTCGGACACAGCTTCAGTTTGCCAGAAGTGTTTGATGGTGACTGGCACCACTTGTCTTTAAGCGTTGATATGAGTACCAGAGAAGTCAACACTTACCTGGATGGCCTGGTGGTGGACAACACTACCCTGCCGCAGGGTGCCTCCCTTAGCACCGGAGACCTTAACGGTGAAACTCTATTCCTTGGGCAGTCGCCCATGATACTGTATGGTGCGTACGAAAATCGTGCAAACCATTCCTATTCCGGCCAAATGAAGGACTTTCGTATCTGGAATGATGTGCGCAGTCAGGACGAGATTCTGGCAGAAATGAATAACCCTGAACTGGATCCCGCTTCAGCCGGGCTGGTGAGCCATTACAAACTGGATGGTGATATGCAGGATAGCGGTCCGGCAGGTAATCATCTTAATCTTACGGGTGGTGCCTGGATTACAGAAGGTACAGACTATGCTGAAACTATTCACAACACTAACAGTGCAAACAGTGCAGTTGGGGATAATATTCTGATTGGTGGCGATGGTAGTGATGCCTTTATCTGGCATACTTCTGATCTGGGAACGGCAGCCGCGGTTGCTGAAGATACCATTGCCGATTTTCAACTTGGGCAGGGGGGGGATGCGCTGGTTTTGAACGACATACTGGTCGATGAAGAAAACCATCAACTGGATGAGTATCTGCACTTTAACTTCAGTGGTAGTGACACAACACTTGAAGTCAAACCGGTAGCCAATGGCGATGTTACTCAGACAATAAAACTGGAAGGTATTGATTTATCAACACTGGGTAGCTCTGACTCTGATATTATTAATAGCCTGATGAATGATGGAAATCTGAAACTGGATTGAAGCTGTTTTTCCTGATAGACATCACATCGGCTGCAGGAAAGTCTTAAGCATCTCTCGAAAGGGGCTGTTTGTGCATTTGGACTGGCTCAATGCGACGGGTATGGAAAATAAGTCTTTAGACTTCCCCGCAGTTTTCTATTGATGTTTCTGTATCTATAGCCGTATGGTCCAGTTGCCATTGATTAAAATCCGAATCCCAGATTATAGCACCGATAAAACAGCTTTTATTAAAGTGTGCGTTCGTCAGATCCGAATATTCTATGACCAGACGGTCAAGGCAACAACCGTTAAATGTGGGTGCTTTTTCAATACTGAAACAATCGGAGAAAAAGCCTTCACTGAAATTGACCTGATTAAATTCAGTATTATCAAATTGTGCCTCACTAAGACGGACACGCTCCAAAAGACAGCTGAATAACTGAGTGTCGACCATATTGACTGATTGCAATTCACAGTCAGTCATGGTGACCTCATTGATTTTTGCGTGTGAGAAAGAAGGGCCTTCATCAAAACTTTCACAACCTTTGAATGATGTGCTATTAATTTCTGCGTATTTAAAGGATGTTTTGGTGAGGGTGCAGTGTCGAAACTCCATGTCCTGAATTTCCGCTTTGGTGAAATCCGTATTATCAAAAAATCCATGGTTGATCTGACTGTTGTATAAACGAATTTCCTGACAGGAGCTGTTGTGGAAGGTTTGGGCAGTCATATCGCAATTTTCAATGATTGCCTTATCCAGAACGGTATGATCAAAGTTGGTGGCAGAGAGATCCGTATCTATGATTCTGGCGTTTGTCAGATTGGCATGGCGTAGATCAGCGCCATTCAGGTTACAGCCATCCAGAATGCAGTTCCGAAGGTCTGCCTGTCTGAAGTCAGCACCGCGGAGGTCACAGTTTTTCCAGTGAACACCACGAAGTTTGCTGGACCTGAACTTACAGCGTTTCATCAAACTGTTTTTGAAACGCATGCGCTCCAGGTCACGATTGATTAATGAGACACTGGTGAAATCAGCACCGTCAGGTGCCGCCCAGCCGGGGTGCAGGTTTTCCAGTAACTCACGCTTTTGGGCTGCTTTTTCTTTTTCCTGCTCAAGGTGGGAGGCCAGCCCAGACTTCTCTTTGACCTGATAATTCCCAACACCGTTTACATTAATGCGCTTACTGGCTTTTAGTCCGGAGGTTTTTGAGCCATCAGTATCCAGAATACTGTCTGCAAAAGCATGATGACCTGGCTTGGAAGAGGGCTTTTTGTTCTTTGACGGTGGACGTTTTTTCTGTGACACAGGTGTGAATCTCCGGACGAACTCATTTTATTCTGAGTCGCCCGGGAGAGTTAAAGGTTTAGTTTTTCTTTTTATTTCTCAATAACCGCAGGGCATTGGCAGTGACCAGTGCAGTTGCTCCGGTGTCGGCGAGAACCGCAACCCAGAGGCCGGTCATACCCAGCAGAGTAGTGACCAGGAACACCGCCTTACTACCCACTGCCAGCACAATATTCTGACGAATGATGGCCATGGTGGAGCGTGATAAACCAATCAGTTCGGCAAGTTCTTCTATCCGGTTGTGGGTCAGTGCACAGTCCGCCGTTTCAAGTGCAACATCGGCTCCGGAACCCATGGCAATACCAATATCCGCCGCTTTGAGAGCAGGAGCGTCATTGATGCCATCACCGATCATTGCGACTCTACCAGCTTCTCTCAATGCCTCTACTTCGGTGGATTTATCACCCGGTAGTAAGCCAGCACGGTATTCCATGCCTAATTGCCCGGCGATGGCTGCAGCTGCACGAGGGTTATCTCCAGTCAGCATGACACTGATGATACCCATGGCTTTAAGAGAGGCAACCGCCCTCTGGGCATCGGCTCTTGGGTTATCCCGCAAGGCGATAAAACCAGCCAGAGCACCATCAACTGTGACCACTGCAATGGTATTACCCTGGGCTTCCAGCTGCTCAAGCTTTTGCTCGGCTCCGGTAATCAGATCAACGCTGTCTTTCAGGTGACGTGAAGAACCAACAACAATGGTATTACTGTCAACGATTCCTTGAACGCCCAACCCCGCTTTAGCTGCAACATCGCTTGCAGCAGGAAGGAGAATGTCCATCTCTTGCGCTTTGGCTACGATGGCTTTTGCCAGAGGGTGGGTTGAACCTGATTCAACCGCAGCGGCCAGTTGAAGCACATCCTGGTCCGAATGATCAAATGACTCTATATGGGTGACGACAGGCTTTCCTTCCGTCAGAGTGCCGGTCTTATCGAAAGCCACCGTTTTTACTGATCCTAATAGTTCCAGGGCCGCGCCACCCTTAATCAGTGCGCCATTTCGAGAGGCTCTGGCCAGTGCCGAGGTGACTGCCGCCGGTGTTGAAATAACCAGTGCGCAAGGGCAGGCGATCAGCAGCAGAGTCAGCGCCTTATAGATCCATTCTACCCAGGGTTCTCCAAATGCAAGGGTCGGAATAAAGGCCACCAATACTGCCATGAGCATCATTAACGGTGTATACCAGCGGCTGAAAGCATCAATAAACCGTTCTACCGGCGCTTTGCGCTCTTCAGCTTCTTCGATAAGGCGAATGATGCGATCAACAGCACTTTCTCCGGGTTTTGAAATCACCTTGAGTCGTGCAACACGGTCCACAGACAACGATCCCGCCATAACACTGTCACCAGCATCGTGCTCCACTGGGACGGATTCACCGGTTAAAGCACTTTCATCAAAACTGACATTCGGTGTTAATAGTTCACCATCCACCGGTAGACGACTGCCGGGCAATATCTCGATGATGTCGCCTGGTATCAGGCTATGGGCAGAAACTTCCGTCTTGTTTCCTTCAGTGTCGATCTGATAAGCGGTTTCTGGTGTCAACTCCATCAGTTTCTGGACACCCTGGCGAGCTCGTCCTGCGGCAAAAGCTTCCATATGCTCACCCACCATAAACAGAAGGAGCACCATAGCGGCTTCAACCGTTTCACCCAGGAACAGGGCGCCAATGGCAGCAATACTCATCAGGGTTTCGATGGAAAAGGGAGTACCATTTTTAGCTAACTGGAATGCTTTGGCTGCAACAGGGTAAAGTCCCCATAGGGTTGCCAGATAGAAAAGCACCTCTCCTGCCATGGGAAAGACGCCCTGAATCAGAGCCGCAACCAGCATGACAACGGCCAGTGAAATGATGCGCCAGTATTTTTTCAGAAAGCCGTCAGAAGTGGATGCAGATGTACCATCTTCTTTGACAGCAAAGCCCAGTCTTCGAATCGTGTTAAGAATGTCATCGCTAATGCTGGCATTATCTTCAGCCACAACCAGCAGGCGCTCTGTTGCAAAAGTGACCCGAGCCTGGGTAACCCCTTTCAGGCCTTTTACCGCATTCTCTATTTTGGCGGCACAGCTTGGGCAGTCCATACCAGTGATAACCCAGCTTAACTGAATACCACCAGGGTCCGATGTGCCCGGCGTCCCGGTTTTGTAAGTATCTGACGGTGTGCGGTTATTGCTGCAGCATGAGGATGCGGCGCAACCACTTTTTATCGCGTCATTTTGTGAGCTGACGCTGGGATTCGCTGAGCAAGAGGACATGACTTCACTCGCAATATATAAGAATGATTTTATATAAATATAAATTTATATGTTTGGTGCGTCAAGCAATGAAAATCAGTCTTACTGAGTCACATTCAGCCATCATAAAACGCCTGTCCGGAATAAACCTGTGTTGAATAGTGAAAGCACAAGACAACCGGAGTATCGACGGTTCCAGTAAAGTGATGATTTTTGTCCGGGGTCAGTCAATAACATGATGGTCAGTGATGTTTGATGGTTAAATGTTGCAAAGTAATAGATAACGTTTTTTTGAGGCCACCAATATGATACCTGTAAGCCAAGGAAATGATTTATCAGCAGCACAAAAAAGATCTTCTGTTGACTATTGTCAGAGTATTGACGGACAGCAGCATTCCTCAACATGCAGGCTTTATATAACGAGGAAGCGTTATGATATTGCATTTATAGGAAAGTATGGGCGTGATATAAGTCAAAGGCATATAAAACAACTGATGCCCGAAACAACATTTTTGTCTGATGACAATGGCGACGATGAAATCGAGATGTTTGATAATGTAAAAGGCAGTATTATGATTCTGGAAATGGGGCAATCAAAAAAAGCACTGCGTTTTTTTAATACCTATAATCCCATCAGAGAAGTCGCAGACTCGAATGCTGAACAGTTTGAAATGATACTTGGCTATCAGGATGGTGAGATTTTAAGACATATTGAAATGCCTGAGTGTGTTAAAAAAAATTTCCTAACTTTGTTAAAATTTGGAAGAGACGGTCTGGCCCAAAAAATAGATTACCAAAGACCAAAAAAACCGGATGTTATATTGAATAACTTTGTGTGCCACCAATTTGCCCAGTTTCTGTGTTCTGACCACATTTTGCCCTGGCAACAAAGGTTTGATTTCATCAATCAAATGGTCTCAACGGAAGCGATTCTTGATGATCGGTTTTGCTCAATCGTACCTGTGGAAAAAAAAGAGGAATCTTTCCAGCTATGTGGAAGTATTGCTGATAGGGAAAAGGATGTTGGCTTAAAACCGGGTACACGGCTGTTATTTTTTCACCCACAGACCAAATCACAAACCAGACGTTTATTTCATTCTGGCGTCTATCTGGCAGAAAATTATTTCATTGCCAAAGATGGCCCCGGGAACGTAATGATTGACACCATTGATTCTTATCTGAAACATTTGTCAGGTTCAATAACACATGATTTTCTGATGTATGCTGCACTTCCGAACCATTGGAATGGCTACTCATTTTATGGCGAACTGGTGTGAATTTCACCAGTGGCCATAGCCTCTTCCGGTATCAATCCTGTTCCTGAACATGATTAGCCAGATCAAGGATGACATGACGGATATGGTGGTCATCCAGTTCGTAGAGTACCTGCTTACCTTTGCGGGTCGACTTTAAGATTCTGGCTTCCCGCAGGCTGCGGAGGTGGTGACTGGTTAATGGCTGGGACATGCCGGATATCTCAGACAGACAACAAACCGGCTGAGGTTCTTCCAGACAGGCGATCACCAGTTGCAGTCTCTTGGTATCACCCAATAGTTGAAAAATCTTTGCCAGTCGCACTATGTCTGTGTCAGATAGCTCTGGCAGCAGAGAACAACAAGTTTGATGCATATCGACCATAGGCTTGCCCGAATCCTGAAGAAACAATGACTGGTAATGGTATTGTGCTCTAGTTACTTAGTCTATTTTCTGTTGCATAACCTCTTTTTTCCCTCTTTTCGCAAAGGAATGCTGGTGGCACAATGCTTCCACATAGAAATCAGACAATAAAAATAAACAGCGACCTGATCGCTGTACCTGTCTGAACCAATAAATAATCGGGCCCATCCAGTGCTGCTACCTGGGGGATGGCCGGCACTGATCGGGTTGTACTCTGTGAAAACCAAAGCGCTTCGAGCGGATCTTCTGTTGTTGATGGTGTCTGCTATCTGGGGTTTTGCCTTTGTCGCTCAGATCAAAGGTATGGAGTATTTAGGCCCATTTTTATTCAATGCCTGTCGATTTGCATTGGGCTTTCTCTCTTTGCTTCCTGTGTATTTTCTTCTGGAAGCGTTCTCTGCTAAAAAAAATGGCAAGAAAGAACCTGGCGTTGAGTCGGTAAAAAAATACGACAATCATCTTTTGTTAAAGTGGGGACCTGTCACGGGCATTGTGTTGTTTCTGGCCTCTTCTTTTCAACAGGTTGGCCTGTTGTACACGACAGCAGGTAATTCCGGGTTTATCACCGGATTTTATATTATTCTGGTGCCAATCCTTGGGATTTGCTTTGGGCATAGTACTCGTCCTGTAACCTGGCTGGGCGGGGCTATTGCTTTGGCAGGGCTTTACTTCCTGACGGTAAACGATGGCCTGAGCCTGAATAAAGGGGATTTGCTCACTTTGGGCTCTGCGCTTATGTACGCCATTCAAATTCTACTTATTGGCTGGCTGTCCCGGCATGTGCATCCATTAAGGCTGTCACTTACTCAGTTTTTCATGACAGCCCTTTGCAGTCTGCTGGTTGCTCTTTATCTGGAGCCCATCAGTCTTGATGCCATAGCGCAAAGTGTTGGACCTTTGCTATTCGCCGGTGTTTTATCCACAGGTGTGGCCTTTACGATTCAAATCATTGCCCAAAAAGATGCAGCTTCCTCCCATGCGGCAATTATTATGAGTCTGGAAGCTGTCTTTGCCGTTTTTGGAGGTTGGTTACTGCTGGATGAGCAACTTGGGTCAAGAGGTATGGTGGGTTGTGCCTTGATGATGGCTGGCATGTTGTTATCACAACTCAGGCGATCCAGAGGACGAAGCACGACTTAAAATAGCTTGTGGCTCAGAGTAAAAATGGCCAGACACTGGGTGTCTGGCCATTTTTATCAGTCAGCCAGCTTGATGACAGCAGAAATGAAGTTGCGATCATATCCACGACAAAACTATGTTCTCCCTTCCACGCAAGGGGGCTGCCATCTTTCAGTAATAACCAGGCGATTAACATGTTTAGCAGTGTATTGGAGGATCCACAGACCAACATTTCGTGCTTCAGGTATTTTTTGGCAGATACTGACATTTAGGCTTTCGGTCAGGATTGGCAGGGAAAGCATCGTCATCAAAAGTGAAGTGGGGAGGCTAAAAGGAAAACAAACAGAAGGGTTTGCAAGCTGTGTGGATAATAGCTTTGTAGAACTTCCGTGTTGCCAGTTGTGCTTGGCCGCCTTTCCGATATTGCTTCGGATTTAGCTGATCTTCTAAGCTTCCTGGTATCCGTATTGGTGCTGCGTCCGCAAAAAAGCACCTTGTAAACCCATCTGCTTGTTACTGCCGACACCTTATTATTGTTTTGATGAGTCGACGCTAAACCCTGTTATTGTTTTTATTGTGGGTGTTTTATTCTTGTTGTCTTTACTAATACAACTGTCGTGCCAAAAGAAGAGGAATTTATTGAACGCCTTGCGGTACGTAGTTTCCGAATGATTGCGCGTTTTTCCGTGATCAAATAATAAGCGTTACATCTGTTGTTATTTGTTACCTGTTTCCCACAGTAGGTAGCAATGATACCTGTGAGGTAACAAATCGCTGACCTCCAGCGCCATTAAGAAGTGGCAAAACCACTTAGACAGCATATTTCTCAGACAGTTGCTGCCGACTTTATAAAGATGTGATTGTTTGATTGTTTCGGTTATTCCGTTTGTTCTGCTCCTGCACTAAGGATTATCCTTTGTGCCCTTGCTGATGCAGACTGCTTTATCGACAGTTCACGTCACACACTGGCTGACAAAACGTAGGAAAAAAATGAGCGAACACGACCAATGCATCCATACTGGCTTAACAGGCCGGTTGTTGCTGGAAAACTCCCTGCTGAATAAAGGGACGGCTTTTTCTATGGAAGAGCGTAGTGAGCTGGATCTCCATGGGCTTCTGCCGCCAAGGGTGGAGTCGATGGAAGAACAGTGTCGTCGAGCTTATAAGTCCTTCGCGATTAAGCCTACCCCCATACTTAAGCATATCTACCTGCGTTCCTTACAGGACACCAACGAAACACTGTTCTATGCCCTTTTGCAGCGCCACCTTCAGGAAATGTTGCCAATAATCTATACCCCGGTCGTCGGACAGGCCTGTCAGCGTTTCAGTGACCTCTATCGTCGACCACGAGGCATCTACATCTCATACCCCCAGCGTGAACATATTTCAGCGATGCTGGCCAACTTCAAACGTAATATTGACGTAATTGTGGTTACCGATGGTGAGCGAATTCTGGGTCTGGGTGACCAGGGTATTGGTGGCATGGGAATCTGCATCGGCAAACTGTCTCTATACAGTGCCGTTGGTGGGATTGCACCCAACAAGACACTGCCTATCGTGCTGGATTGTGGCACCAATAGCCGTCAGTTACTGAATGATCCAAATTATCTTGGCTGGCGTCATGAGCGAATTGCTGATGATGAATACTTTGCTTTTGTAGAAGACTTTATTCGTGCCCTGAAGCGTCGCTGGCCAAAAGCGCTTCTGCAGTTTGAAGACTTTGCCATCAATCATGCGACGCCCCTGCTGGAAAAATACCGGGATGAACTCTGCTCATTTAATGACGATATTCAGGGAACGGCCGGTGTAACCGCGGCATCACTGCTGGCTGCTGCCAAGGCTGCCGGTAAGTCTCTGGAGGATATGAAGGTCGCCTTCCTGGGAGCTGGGTCCGCAGGTTGTGGTATTGCAGAGCAGCTGATCCGTCTGATGGTTGGTCGAGGGCTGAGTGATGAAGAAGCCCGTCAGCGGATTTTCATGGTGGATCGCTACGGTGTGTTGAATGATCAAATGGAAGACCTGAGACCATTCCAGCAGCGTTTGGTGCAGCGTTGTGAAGATCTCAGTCAGTGGGGCTGTAATGAGAACCCAGGGCTTCTGGAAGTGGTTACCCATGGTAAGCCTGATGCCATTATCGGCGTCTCTGGTCAGCCAGGACTGTTCACTCGGGAAGTGATCGAAAAGATGGCTGAGAATCATGAGCGGCCAATAATCTTCCCACTTTCAAATCCAATCAGTCAGGTTGAAGCAACACCTGAAGACATTATTGAGTGGAGTGAAGGACGTGCGCTGGTTGCCACCGGAAGCCCATTTGATCCGGTTGAGTACAATGGTAACCGTTACCCGGTAGCGCAGTGTAACAATATCTATATTTTCCCGGGGCTGGGCCTTGGTGTTCTGGCAGGTGATGCTGAAAGAGTTTCTGATGGCATGCTGGATGCGGCGGTAGAAACACTGGCCATGGCTTCACCTGCCATTATGAATCCAGAAGCGGCATTACTGCCTGAGCTGAATCGTATTCACCAGGTGACTTGTGAAATAGCGGTTGCTGTGGCCAGGAAGGCTCAGGAAGAAGGGCTTGCTCCGAAATGTGAACAAACCGCATTGGAGGCAAAGGTCAGAGCAAAGCGCTGGAGCCCTGAGTACAGCAGGATTTATCTTTCTGACTCTTGAAGGTAACGGTTAAAAGAAAGGGACTGTGGTTATAAGGAGGCGCTACAAAGAAGGGGTAAGCAGATAAGTTTACAAACTACCAGACATCTTTATTATTGTTATTCGCTGACAGATGTCTGGTATGTTCCCGTTGCCTTCCTTTTGGTGCAGTCTTCATTGAAGACTGCGGCAATCTAATTAACATTCCATCATATCTGTCAGTTGATGACCTTCAGTATTCCGCAAACTTATCTGCTTCAATCTCCGACCGGTATTTTTATTATTGGTGGTGGTCAGAATTCGCCATGTTGTTGTTATTGTTTGGCGTTTTTTGTTTGCGCTTGGTCATATACAAAGCCCGTGCCAAGAGTGGTAAATATTTTATAATTCATTGTTTTCTATGTGTTTATTTATTCTCTGTGTTTTTGATAGACGCCTTGGTTGCTGATTAATCTGTTACTTGCCAAGTACTACGTTTCGTTAGTACGGTAACAGAGGCAACAAATTGCTTGATCCTTCAGGCCTTATGTACCTCAATGCGGGAAATAAACCCTTCCTGAGAGAAAAAAATCCTTTCAATCCCTGACACTTTGACCGCTGTGTCAGAGTCAGCATCTGTTCCGGATCTAAGAAATTCAAACTCTACACTGCTGCCGTTAAGGCTTCGGTAGCTGGTCACATGCCAGCTCACATCAGGAATCTTTGAAAAGAAAGAGGTCATCATCTCGATGATGGATGCTTTCCCCTGAAAATCACCGAGTAATGCAGAATAGTAGCTGGCATTCTCGTCAAGCATGGGGGATATCCAGTCCAGTCGGTGAGCGTTCGAGAGCGCAACATAAGCCTTGGCTGCTTCAACCTGTTCTATGTTAGTCATAATGTGAAATGTTATTGCTTATGAGTAAGTAATCGAAGCTCTCAACATAGCATTAACTTTACATATCGGCCTGATACAAGTTGTCACAGGCTTTGATAAGTTCAGGAGAAAAGTTGTTGTTTTACTACAGCGGGTTTTATGAAAAGGTGGGTATGCAGTCGTGAAGGATAAAATAAACAAACAGACAGGTTTACAGATACTCAGAAGCTCTTTATTTCTTCCCTGTTAGAATGCCCGCGCTGTCTTTTGTAACCTGTTGCCAGGCTCAGTCAGTCTTCTCGGCTTTCCGTTCCTGTTTGTCGGCTACCTTGATGGTACCGTGCAAACCTGTCTGCTTGAGTAACCCGACCTTTTATTATTATTTTTATAGGCAGGGAGTCGTCATTATTATTGTTGTTATGTTCTGACGATTTTTGTTCTCGCCTGACACTATACAATTGGCGTGCCAGTTTTTATGTAAAGCGATACAGCCCTTGGTAAATAAGGGGGTAAATAGTAATCGTGCATTTTTAAAATAAGTGGTCAGTGTTGTTTTCCTGTTACTGCGTTTACCCACTCGATGTAACCTTCGGAATATACGTAACAAAAACGGACTGGCTGAGTCGTACTAGCCATCTTCATTGATTATTATGGTTGCTCATGTCGCGCTATAGGTATCAAATGCACATTGATACTTTAAATCGGGCTGTTTGACCTTATAGAGTAATCAGACATTTCCCCGGGCAGGCTTCTGTCGGCTCTGCATTGATCAGGACAATAAAATGACGACATCAAACCACTTTGATTATCTGGTAATCGGCGGTGGCAGTGGGGGCATTGCCTCGGCAAATCGTGCAGCAATGTATGGAAAGAAAGTGGCACTGGTTGAGGCTAAGCACCTGGGAGGCACCTGCGTCAACGTAGGCTGTGTTCCCAAAAAGGCCATGTGGTTTGCCGGGCAAATTGCTGATGCTTGTCGTTATGGGCCGGACTATGGCTTTGATATCAATGTTGAAGAGCAGTTGAAGTCCTTCAGCTGGAGCAAGCTGGTTGAGAGCCGGGAAGCTTACATCAGCCGTATACATGCTTCATACGAACGGGTTCTGGGTAACAATAAAATCACGGTAATAAACGGCTATGGGCGTTTTATTGATGGCAGAACAGTGGAGGTGAATGGTGAGCATTACACCGCTGACCATATTACGATTGCGACAGGTGGTGAACCCCTGATTCCTGATGTTCCCGGGGCAGAATACGGGATTGACTCGGATGGTTTTTTTGAACTGACTGAACGGCCTGGACGTGTTGCTGTTTTGGGAGCGGGTTATATTGCTGTTGAGCTGGCTGGTGTTCTACACGCATTGGGCAGTGAAACGCATCTGCTGGTTCGCAAACATAAGCCACTGCGTAATTTTGAAGAGATGCTGTCAGATACCCTGGTAGAGGTTATGGAGTCAGAAGGCCCACAACTGCATACCCACTCGGTGCCAAGAGAAGTTGTAAAAGAAGGCGATGGAAGTCTGACTGTACACTTGGAAAATGGTAATTCACTAAATGTTGATACAGTAATCTGGGCTGTGGGTCGTAAGCCACACACATCAGGTATTAATTTAGATGCAGCGGGTGTTACGGTTGATACACGAGGTTACATTCCTGTTGATAAGTATCAGAATACCAATGTTGATGGTATTTATGCTGTGGGTGACAACATCGGCAAGATTGAACTGACTCCGGTTGCCGTTGCCGCTGGTCGTCGTTTATCAGAGCGTCTGTTTAATAATAAGTCGGATGAGCATTTGAACTACGACAATGTTGCGACCGTTGTATTCAGTCACCCGCCTATTGGCACAGTGGGTTTGAGTGAGATGGCTGCGCGTGAAGAGTACGGTGATGAAAATGTCAAAGTGTATACCAGCCAGTTTACGGCGATGTACAGTGCATTGACCAGTCATCGCCAGCCATCACGAATGAAGCTGGTAACCGTTGGTGAGGAAGAAAAAATTGTAGGTATCCATGCTATTGGGCATGGGTCTGATGAAATGCTTCAGGGCTTTGCCGTGGCTTTAAAGATGGGCGCTACCAAAGCTGACTTTGATAACACCGTTGCCATTCATCCCACTTCTGCGGAAGAGTTTGTTACCATGCTGTGATGACTTGGTGGAGAGTTAAAAAAGAAGTGACAACTTAAAAATAAAGTGACAACTTAAAAAATAAACGACAATCTCGCAAAATCTTTTCTAGAATGACCATGAGTAATCTGTTCTCAGATTACTCATTCTTTGGTCTTGCCTAAATCTATATTCTCATGAGTTATACACTATGCCTCGTATACCCAAGAAAAGTTACCAGGATTGGTGTGAAGAGATAGAGCAATATGGTTATAAAAGTTTTTTAACTAATGCAAATTTCAGCTCTATTGCTACAGCAACAGAATTTTACAGTATCAAAAACCAAAGGTGGTGCTTTGCGGCGTCTCCACTTGAAGATAAGCTTTTTCATTATCTGGAATTTAAAGATAATGTTGCAGGATACAAAGAGCAGTTTGCTATAGATCCTGAAATTTCATTATCCGTTGCTAAGCGGCTAAATCTTAGGCATCACAATGCAGGAAAAGAGCCTGCTGTGGTTACTCTAGGAGCCTGTCGGACTTAGCACAATTTTTGAGTATAATCCTCGACAAGATCGTAAACGAAAGCAAGTCTGCCAATGAAAAAATGGACTTTCAAACCCATTGACCGAGATACCCCTGACTTCTTTCCTGCTTCTGTGCAGGATTATTTGCCGGAGGTGCATCTCGCCCGTTTTGTTGTCGAAGTAGTTGAACAGCTTGATCTCACTTCTTTTACCAGTGCATATAAAGGAACAGGGTCGAAAGCCTGGCACCCTGCTCTCATGTTATCGCTACTGTTTTATGGGTATGCGACAGGGGTATTTTCCAGCCGCAAGCTTGAGAAAGCGACTTATGACTCCATCGCCTTTCGATACATCTGCGCCAATGAGCATCCCGATCACGACAGTATCAATACCTTTCGCAAGCGCTTCCGTAAAGAAATCAGCGCACTGTTCGTCCAGATATTATTGATTGCCAGGCAAGCCAACTGGTTGAAAATGGGCACCATCAGCCTCGATGGTACCAAAATGAAAGCCAATGCCAGCAAGCACAAGGCACTCAGTTACAAGCACGCCTGCAAACTTGAGGCACAGCTCAAGGCAGAAGTTGAAGAGCTTCTCAAGATGGCTGAGAAAGCAGATACAGAACAACTTCCGGATGCGCTTTCCATTCCTGATGAGCTCAAGCGCAGGGAGGATCGTCTTAAGGTGATTGCTGACGCCAAGGCTGAAATTGAGCGGCGAGCCGAAGATCGTTATCAACAGGAACTGGCAGAGCATCAGGAAAAAATTGCCCGTCGTGAAGCCGTCAAAAAAACAGGAAAAAAGCCCCGGGGCAAAGAGCCCAAGGCACCGGTTCCAAGCCCTGGAGACAAGGATCAGGTCAACCTGACTGACCCGGAATCACGCATAATGCCCACATCAGGCAGTGGCTTTGTGCAGGCCTACAACGTACAGGCAGCAGTCGATACTGACAGTGGCCTGATCGTTGAAAATCACGTCACTCAAGCGACGAATGACAAACAACAGATCGAGCCAGCTCTTGAAGTACTGGCTTCACGTGAAGAGGTGATTGGCAAGCCCCCTGCGCTCCTTGCTGATACAGGTTACTTCAGCCAGGCCAACGTGTCTGCTGTGGATAACTTTGGTGCTATACCTTACATTGCAGAAAAGCGGGATGCCCATAACAAACCCCTGTTGGAGCGTTTTAAGCCTGATGATCCGATGCCTGAAGGCGACGATGTTACTGCACTGGATTTGATGCGCTGGCGATTATCAACCAAGGAAGGGCGAGCGGTATATGCACTGCGGAAAAGCACTATTGAACCAACATTTGGCATACAAAAAGAAGTGATGGGTTACCGCCAATTCCTGGTTCGCGGCCTTGAAGCTGTGTCTGCCGAATGGGATCTCTTGTGCATGTGCTTTAACCTGAAGAAAATGTTCAGCCTAATGCTGAAAGATCTTCAGAACGGTCTAACTTTTATGCTGTTTTCACGGGCTTACAGGTTGCTTATCGCATCTATTTGGACGTTATGGCATGAGCAACTGGTGAAATCAGTGCGTGTCAGAGGCTGATCCGGCAAAATTGAGAGTTTTTGGCCTCATTCTCCAAATTTTGTCTCTAAGCCCGACAGACTCCTAGAAGAACTATTAAAGACATTTATGTTCGGCCAGAATCTTTACTCAAATGCGAATGATTATCCTCGTGCGTAAGCCCTGTAAAGGGTGGGCTTATACCTTGATAAAATAGAGAGACGAGTTTTTATTTTAACTTTCTGTTTTTAAAGATTTTTTATGAGGTTTATTTCGAGAATGATGTAGGTCAATCCCTTGTTTATCAAGACTTATCACTGTGTTAGAGGAACTTATGTCTCAATAAAAAGACTAATTATCTGTACTGATCAATTGTTCAGTCGCTTGAAGTGATGATTATAAAAAATATCCAGGGCGGGAAGCGGTGTCTAGTTGTTGCGATTCTATATCAGGGTTCGCTCATGTTTCTTCGCCTTATCTCTGGAAAGACGTTATGTGATAATAAATGATAGGGAGGTTATCCATGCTGAGCCCAATATCTGATAAATCAATGAGCTTATTTTTCGAACTACCGGAACTCAATAAGCAGAATAAATCAGAAACAACTAATATTAATGATAGATATTTAAGTTCTCTGATCCATTCAAGTATTCAAAGTAATAAACCTGTCGGTGATTATTCAACCAGTGTTGTTGATCAGGTAGCACTATTTTTGAATTTTGATAGTTCGCCTCCGTTTAGCCCAGCATCTTCTGGTTCAGATAGTGGAATAAGTAGTGATATTCAGAGCCAACAAGGCGATTTCGGTTTTCAAGACTTGAACGGTGATTTGGATGATGGTTTTCATGGAATGGATGATCAGCTGGATATAGATCTATCAGACGCAGACGCGCATACTATTCAACAAGCTTTAGATAAAATGGTCCGTGATCAGTCACTACCGGATATTGATATATTATCCAGTTATTTATATGATATGCAGGAATATAAAAGCACTGAAAATCTGACAAATCTTTTCAGTGATGTTGATTGGTTCGACAAGATTTTAGGCCTCCCTGAAGCAGATCAAAACGATCAGATCCAAGTAGACAGTAGTTGTCATCGCGAAGACTCACAGGTTGCTGATGGTTATTTATCTGACCGGCCAAGTCAGTCAATGAGTAGAAATTTGTTACCCCATGATCATGCATATAGCGGTTTAAATCCAGGTCGTTCTAATTCAGCAGTTACTAAAAAAAGTGAACAAGAGAAAGAAAAAAATTCCCGAGTTAGTGGTATTGAAATTGATGGTGAGTCTTTTAGTCGTCAGCAAATCGCAGAGATGGAATTTGAAGATTTTAATGCACTGATTAATGGGCAAAGCCCTGGGACGGCTCAATGGGCAAGAGATATTCGGAGAATGGAGAAAAATAAGCATGCAGCCAGAGAATCTAGAAAAAGAAAGGCTGATGAAATAGGCTGCCTTGAAAATGAAGCACAGTTGATTCGTGATAAAGTAAAAAAAATGAAATCAGAGAATAATAAAATATCTAAGCAAATAAACGCAATGAAAAAAAAATGCGCAGACCTTGAAGATACGCTTGGTGTAAAGGCCTGTAAACTGGATGGAGAGTATATAGTTGTACCTCGTAAATAGAACGGTTTGATTTGAAGAAAATAAAAAAGCCAGCAAATGCTGGCTTTTTTATGAAGAGCATAATTCTTTATGCTCTTAGAAATTGTCCTGAAATAACATGGCCATTTCACTCAAGTGCTGGCACTGCCGTGTAATTAAATTTGGGTAAAATGTTGTCGAATTTGATACGCATATTCCTAAGCTGACGATTTTTTTCGTTGTCTGCCAAATATCCGTCGACGATAATCTGTTGGATATAGGCAATTTTTGCCGTAGGACACGTCGAGGTGAATACCTTGTCCTTAAGCGTTTCTTCTGCCCTGTAAATGAGTGCCTGGCTGGCGTTCAGGTAACTCTGACAGGCTTCGTGAATCTCATGTTGGCGCTGGATTTTTTTGTCAGCAGTTTTTGAGGTTGAGTGTCGCAGTGTTTGTACACGACGGTAACTATTCTTTAGCTGGCGCAGGTTATATTGCCACTGCCGCCAACCACTGATTTCTGCTTTTGTGGCATAGCGGGCAGTAAGAACAACCACTGACCTGACGGCATCCCACAGCAGGTTGAGGTCGGTGGGGAAATGAACATCGGTTTCCAGAACATAAGAGTCACACCGGGCTCTCAATGGGTCTTTTTTTTTCCGACAATTTTATGGCCTTCGGCCACGACGACTTAATTACACAGCAGTGCCAGCACTTGAGTGAAATGGCCATGTTATTTCAGGACAATTTTCCAGAGTTTAGCAATAGAGAGAAGTATGGTTGTGTGATATGTAAAAGCGTCTCTTTTCAAAAATATTTAGTGGGGAACTAAGGTCTCTGGAACTAGCGACTCCATGCATGGATGAAGCCGTTGTAATAAAACTCATGGCCTTTTAAATGATTAACAGGCAGATTGCTGCTTATCCAAAAATAGACAACGTTGTTTGCAGAATAATCAGATTCACAATATCGATAAAGAAAGCCCCGACAATAGGGACCACCATAAAACCCTGAGGAGATGGGCCAAAACGGTTAACCACCGAGCCCATATTCATGACGGCAGTCGGGGTTGCTCCCAGTCCAAAACCACAGTGGCCGCTGGAAATAACAGCGGCGTCGTAGTCTTTGCCCATCACTCTGAAGGTGACCACATAGGCAAATACGGCCAGCATGGCAGACTGCACCATCAGAATGATCAGGAACGGGATGGCCAGGTCGAGGATATTCCAGAGTTTTAAACTCATCAGAGCCATGGCAAGAAAAAGAGCCAGTGAGACAGTACCCAAAATATCGATAGTCTCAATATCCAGTTTTTTAACCTTGGTGACTTCCAGAGAGTTGGTGATGATCACACCGATAAACAGGGCATAGACAAAATCCGGAATCATCAGCCATTTTATCTCGAAGCCATTGATCCAGATTTCCAGATACTTTGCACCCGTTACACAGATCAGAATCATGAACAGCGACTCGATCATCTTTTTTGAGGTGACATTATCTTCCTCATTTTCGTTGTAAGTCACCAGCTCGGGGAATTGGTCGTGGGTTCTATTGCTATTGCCGTATTGGGATTTCAGACCATTTTTATCCACCAGTCTCTGTGCTACCGGGCTGCCAATAATACCCCCCATGATCAGGCCGAATGTGGCCGATGCCATGGCAATCTCAAGTACATTGTGCATGCCGTATACTTCCTGGAAGGTCTGAGACCAGGCTGCACCGGTTCCGTGACCACCAGAAAGGGTAATGGATCCGGCAATCAGACCCATAAGAGGGTCAAGTCCCAGCAGTGTCGCCAGCGACATACCGATGCCGTTTTGCAGAACGATATAGGCAGAAGCCACGCCAAGAAAGACCAGAACCTTGGCTCCACCCTTGATGAGCTGAGTGTAACTGGCGGCCAGACCGACTGTCGCAAAGAACATCAGCATGAAGGTATCCTGCAGGGGCAGGTGGAACTCAATCTCGGTGCCGTTGAAGTGAAGCCATGCGATGACACCTGCAACGATCAGGCCTCCGACAATGGGCTCGGGGATATTGAATTTCTTCAATACAGGGATTCTGGCGTTGATAAAATGGCCGAGAAATAGCACAAAAATGGCAATGAGAAACGACTCAAGCGCGCCAACAGTCAGTAGTTGATTCATAAACCCTCAAAATAAAAGTGATCAGTCACAGATACAGGCAAAGCGGCTATCCAGTTTGCTGTAACCCAGTCCGGTTTCTTTTATCACTTCTATCCGGGTGGGAATCCGTTCTTTCAGGGACTCTATATGGGAGATGATACCTACCATCTTCCCACTGGCATTCAGGCTATCCAAGGCGCAGAGTGCGGTTTCCAGTGTTTCCTGATCCAGTGTACCAAACCCTTCATCCAGAAACAGCGAGTCGATGCGGGTTTTGTGACTGACCAGGTCAGAAAGGCCCAGTGCCAGTGCCAGGCTGACCAGGAAGCTTTCACCTCCGGACAGGGTTTTGATATCCCGTGCCGTATCTCCCTGCCAGGTATCCAGGACGTCGAGGCTGAGCTCATCGTTGCTTTTGCGGTTGAGCAGGTAGCGGGCGTGCAGTTGTTCCAGCTGCCGGTTAGCCAGAAGTATCAGATGATCCAGTGTCAGACCCTGGGCAAATTTGCGGAACTTGTCGCCTTTGCTGGAACCAATCAGGCCATTGAGTTGAGCCCAGGTCTGATATTGATGCTCCCGGATGGCAATATCTTTAAACAGGCTTGCCTGACTCTGTCGCTTGGCTTCATCGTCTTTCAGAGCCTGAGTGATTTCACCCTGTCGTTGATTGATTAAACGGATATGATTGTCCAATTCTGTCAGTTTTTCAGCGACCATCTCTTCAGTAAAGTCTAACGACAGTGTAGTCGCTGGAGTTTCAATGTGTGCTTTCAGGCTGGCTTCTGTCGAGGCAAGCTTGCCTTTTGCCTCATGCAGTTGCTGTTCAAGCTGTTGTTTGAGCTCTGTAAGCGCCTTTCGCTCTTCTTTATCCAGCAATGCATGCTGAAAGTGTTCACTATCAGTAAATGGGCTGTCGTTTAATAATGCCTGCCATGTTTTATCTGCTTTGTTCAGGCCATCATCCAGCGCTTCCAGCTCCCTGGTTTGCTGTCTGATGACACCGCTCAGTTGACTCAACTGCTGTTCAATGGTGTTCAGCTGGCTTTGGGATTGCTGATAGTGTGTTTTTGCTTCAGCAACCAGAGACTTAAGCCGCTGCCGTTCATCAATAACCACTTTCTGACCAAACAGCCCAAACCGTTTTTGTTGCTGCTGTTGTAACTGTGTACTGGTGCGATCCTGCTCTCTCTGAAGCGCCTGAATTATTTCGTCTGCCTTTTGCTGATTCTGGTCTTTATAGTTCAGCTGCTGGGTAATATTTAGAATTTGCTCATTCAGCGCTTTTTGTTCAGCAGTGATGCTCTGCCATTGCTGCCAGTTGTTTTCCTGCTGGGTCAGCCATGCAGTCTGTTCTGAGATGACAGGTGTTTGTTGATGCAGCTCGCTCTGAACTCTGGACGCAATCTTTTCTTCTAATGCCTGGCTGGCGTGTTTGTTCTGCTCAAGCTGATGCAGCTTCTCTGACCGTTGCTGTTCAATCTGGTTTTTCTGATGCTGGTTGACATCCCGTTGATGGGTTTGTTGAGTAATGTCTTTATCCAGTTGATCCAGCTGTTGTTGCTCAAGTTGAATGCTGCGATTCAGTTGAGCCAATTGCTCGAGCTGATTTTTTCTGCTCTCGCCACTCTCTGTAAATTGTTTAAAGAGCGCTTTGTATTCCGGAGCGTTGTGTATCGGCACTGAAAGTGGCAGATCGTGACTGGTTGCAGTCCAGTCTGATGTAGCCTGGAAAATCTGATTCTGCAGCTTTTTAGTGGACTGTTCTGAGGAATCCAGTTGTGCCTGCAAACGAGCAGCCTCTTTGCTCAGGTTTTCGCCCTGAGTTTGCCGTTGCTCCAGTTCCTGCTGCCTGCTCTTTAAGCGCTGCTCAGTATCTGAAATATTTAACTGCTGGTAGTGTTCAATCGCTGGATGTTCACTGGAACCGCATAGCGGGCAAGCCTCTCCTGCCTGTAGCTTGTTGCGGTACTCTGTCAGGCTGGTGATCTGTCTCTCCTGAATCAGAATCTGTTCCAGGTCATTACAGTGCTGCTTGGTATTTCGGTATTCCGTTCTAAGACCTTCAATTTTAGCGGTGTGCTGCGCTATTGATTGCTGCAGGGTGACCTGTTGTTTCTGCTCTTCCTGCAAGTCACTGGTATAGCTTATAAACTGCTGGCTGAGGATGTTCAGATGCAGCCAGGCTGGGTGCTGGTCATTCCAGTGCTGCTGATCAGCCTGAAGCTGTTCTTCTTCCTGACCATTCAAAATGGCCATTTTCCTCTCAAGCAGTGTTTTGTGCTGGCTGGTGTGTTGCTCCAGTGTTTTTGTCAGAGAATGAATGCTGTCGTTTATTTTCTGATGATCGGAGCTGAGGTTTTGAATGCGCTGCTCTGACTGTTGAATTGTCTGTAGAAACTGTTGTTGACCATGGCGGGCTGCTTCCCGCTGCTCAAACCAGGATTGCAATAGCGGCAGCAGTTCTCCCAGCTTTTGCTGGTGTGTATTAAGTTCAAGATAGCTGTTGGCTTTCTGGAGCTGGTGAGTCAGCTGCTGGTGGGACTGCCTATCGTCGGCAATACTTTTTTCCAACACCTTCTGCTCATGTTGGGCTCCCTGTAGCTTGCTATGAATGGCCTGATGGTCGTTAGACAGTCGCTGTATATCAGAGTCCACAGGGATGACCTGCTCTACCAGCAGAGACTCTGTATTGTCCTGTTCCTGCTGATAGTTTTCCAAAACACTTAACTGAAGTTGATTCTGTTTTTGGACTCTTTCGGTCTGTTCTGTTGCGGTTTGTTTTTCCTGCTCGTGATTGGTCAGTGTCTTTTTTACCTGCTGGTGCTTGTTCTTCAGTTCACAGAGCCGCTCCCAGTCTGGCAGAAGTTCCATGGCAGGCAGTGCCTGTTCCAGACGATTTAACGGCTCACTGTGATCGGCTCTCTTTTTAAGCGCGTCGTTCAGTGACTCCCGGGCTTTTCCCTGCTCCTGCTCTCTACTGGCAAGCTGCTCCAGCCATCGCTTTTGATCGGTAAAAGAGAGGCGATCATTGTTGGCCTTTTGTTGCTGCTCAGTCAGCTGGTTCTGCTCATTTTGCAGATCTGAAAGTCGATCGTCGTTTAGTAAGGTAAAACCATCGGACCTGGCTTTTAACAGGTTGAGCTTCTGCTCTTCTGTTCGCATTCGTTCGAAGACCCGGCGGGATATTTCTCCATAGATCTCTGTTCCTGTCAGCTCTTCCAGCAGTTCTGCCCGATCATTGGCACTGGCTTCAAGAAAAGCGGCAAAACCGCCCTGGGCCAGCATCATGGACTTTGTGAAGCGCCCGAAGTCTAATCCAGTCAGCTCACTGACCTTTTTCAACTTATCGTTAATGCGGGTAGTAATGATGGTACCGTCACTGTCCGCCAGCTCTACTTGTGGTGCCTGCAGCTTACCATCCGCTTTACCTCTGGCCCGTCGTTGTGACCAGAAGGCACGATAGGCTTTGCCTTTCACTTCAAACTCAACTTCCGCAAGAGACTCCGAGGTGTGTCGTGTCATCAGCTCGTTATCTGAAGCAGAGATCGTCGTGAGGCGGGGGGTCTGGTGGTAAAGGGCTAGGCAGATGGCATCCAGCAGCGTGGTCTTGCCAGCTCCGGTAGGGCCGGTAATGGCAAACAGTCCGCTATTGGCAAAAGGCTCACCCCGGAAGTCTATTTTCCACTCGCCCTTAAGGGAGTTAATATTTTTCAGGCGCAGGCTGAGAATTTTCATCAGGCATCACCCTTCAGATCATGTTGTGCCAGCACAGATTGTTCATCGTCAGTTTCAAACACGTTTTCGAGTATTTCCTGAAAAGCACTGGTCAGCTGCTCTAGCTGTTCGTCTGTGAGTTCTTCCTGTTGGAGCCGTTGCTGAAAAACGTCTTCAGCTTTCAGTTCAGCCAGACTCTCCTGATCTGCAACGGTTAATGATGTTGCTGTTTTTTCTCTTTTTCTTCTTACTCTCAGGAGTTCAATTGAGGACAGCTCCTTCCTGGCAAGAATCAACTGTTCAACCCGGCTTTGCAGATCATGGAGGTAAGCTTCGGAAGTGATTTCGATTTCCAGCCAGGGATTGAGAGTGGGGTGTTTTTTCTCACTTGCCAGTATGGCGAGCTGCTGGTCAATGCTGTCCAGCGAGCCTTTAAAGCTGAGTAACGATCTAAAGACCGGAACCATAATGGACTCAATTTGATTGATCTGGTTTTCTTTGAAGTCCACAAGAATGACTTGTTTTTCTGATCCGGCTTCATCGAAACTCAGCGGAATGGGGGAGCCGGAATAGCGAATATGTTCCTGTTTGGCCACTATCTGAGGCCGGTGCAGGTGACCGAGCGCTATGTAGTGGGCTTGAGGGAATGCGGACACTGGAAATGCTGAGAGTGTACCGATATAGATCTCACGTACCGACTCTGTCAGCTGCCCACCCACTGTCGTTAAGTGGCCGGTCGCAATAATTGGCAGATTGTCTCCCGCCAGTTTTTCGGCTTCAGCGTAAATAGCCTGATAGTGGGCTGCAATGGCCTGCTGAAGTGCCTGCTGCTTGCTTTCTCCGGACTCTCCAGCCTGACTTTCCAGAACATCCCGTGGGCGGACGTAAGGAATGGCGCAGATAACGGCACCAGGATTACCCTGACTGTTCTTCAAAACCAGAACCTGGTCTTGCGGGTCTTTACTGACGCCACCAACCACAAAAGTATTCAGACAGGCCAGCAGCTCTTTTGATTCATTGAGTGTGGCTACCGAGTCATGGTTTCCTCCAATCACCACAAGCTGCTGACAGGGGGTATTTTGCAGGCTGACGATAAAGCGACTGTAAAGCCTTCTTGCATAGCTCGGTGGTGTACCGGTATCAAAGATATCACCGGCAATAATCAGTGCATCAATACTTTGCTCTTTCACCAGCTCAATCAGCCAGTCCAGAAAAGCCTGATGTTCAGCCTCCCGGCTTTTTCCCATAAAGTGCTGGCCAAGGTGCCAGTCTGACGTGTGAAGAATGCGCATGATGACTTAAGCTTCAGGAGCTGATGAAAAATTGAAAAGGAAAACTATACCAGAAGTGAGCTATGGCCAATGATCTGAGTTCAGTTATGGGTTATACAGCTCATAATGCTTCAGGGTTCGTGACTTGCCTTGCAGGGATGTGGATAACTCTTTTGTAAACAGGAAACCGCACTTTTGAATGACTTTGCCAGACGCTTTGTTCTCAATCAGATGACGGGCATAAATCATGGGCAGTTTGAGTTCAGTGAAGCAAAACGTAAGGAATGGCCTGACGGCTTCGGTACAGTAACCTTTGCCCCAGTAGGGTACCAGTAACCAAGATTGGCATTGTTCCTGGTTATTTCTGTCAGGCTGATAGCGCCAGCCAGTTCCCCTGAGTCTCCCAGTGTTATCGCATAAACCAGGGCAGAACCTTGTCTCATGAGGGAATACCCGGTGCTCAATTGGATTGAACTTTGAGCAATAAGGGGGATAGTGTGCAATACGAATTTTTAACCCCAACCGGTTGGAGAGTGCTTCCCAATCTTCTTTACTCGGCTTTTTGCAGTGCCTGTTTTGCAGCGTTGAGGTGAAGTTGTAGTTTGGTGGCATCCAGTTCCAGTAATAGCTGGTTGCGTTTGACTCTCTGACCCTCTGTTACCGCAATATGGGAAACGGGAGCAGAGAAATTGACCGACATATCGACTTGTACGGCTGACTGTATTTCCCCGACGGTGCGAATGGTCGGTACAGCTTGTGTTTCCACCATTGTTTGTAATGAGACTTGTGGCAGAGCTTTATCGGTCTGTCCATTTTGGTTCTGAACCGCTTCGTTCTGGACAGTTTCGGACTGCACAGAGGGCTGGGCTACCTCTTCCTTGCAACCCGTCAGTATGAGTGACAGTGCAATCAAGCTACCTGTTCTTTTTGTTAGCTGCCAGGCCTTAGACATCTCGCTACCATCCTTTCTGCGCTGCAGACTCCAACTTCAGGAAGAGTTTTTGTGTTTTTTTATTGAGTGCTTTCTGTTCCAGGCTTCGTTGGACTGGTTTGATGTAGAACCACTACGCTTGCATCAGTCCGCATTGTAGAAGACGGCTATAAGAGCCACTGAGCCTGCAACTTTATGTCAACAGAGCCTATGCCCATCAGGGAGGGTGGAGAAAAATATTTCTTATACTCATGGTTGTTTATAATTATTCGAGTTTATGTGTGTCAGCAGTTAATCATCCATGATTAATGGTGAGATTCAAAGCGCCAGACACAAAAAATTTCAACCCCCCAGATCCAATAGCGAACAGGTAAGTAATGAAATTTATTAACCGTTGTGTCATTACCTTGAAGCCAAAACCAGCGTTTATCGATTGGGTAAAAAGTCTGGGTGTCGAACTTCCAGAGACATGGGACTTTGAAGGAGGCGCTTATCTTTTTGATGAGCATGAGTCGGAAGAAAGTCTGGTCGATGGTGTGAGAGAGGAAGCTCGTGCCATTCTGGAGAATGAGTTTTCAGTGTGGACTGAGGATGAAGACAGGTGGCCAAAGTCGGGAGACTTTGACACCCTGCAGCAACTGTTCATTTTGCATATTGCTGTTGCTGGTTTTGATCTTGGTAAGGAGCCCCTGCTAAGAGCGGATGTTTCAGACCTGGTTTAAAAGCAGATTGTCTGGCAGATTCAGACAACATCGGGATGGGGTAACGACCAGTGGCTGTGTCGACATAACCACTGGCCCTCGTGCTCTTGAAGAACATAGGTTACACGCAATGGTGAGACGCTGATTTTCTTGCCGGTGATTTTATCCAGACAGGAAGAGTCAGCGTAGGCCGAGAGACAGACAAGAGATTGATTTTGAAAAGCGACCGGGTGATGGTATTTCAGGCTCGGGCTGGCGTATTTTTCGGCAAGCGAGTGAAGGTACTGTGTGTACTGACGGGCTCCCCGAAGCTCTCCACTCCCCTGAATGGGAAAGTAAATCCTGCTCTGACTTGGGTGCTGCAGGGACTCAAGGCCTTCCATATCGGTTGATTTACTGTAGTTAACCCGTTTACTCAAAGCATCAAGAAACGGAGCAATGCTGATTGAGTCCAGTCTCGCAGAACGATCAGCCAATTCTGGTTGAGGTCTTTGTGGGATCGGATTGACCGGAAATGCCAAGGTTTCAGGCCAGGCTTTGCTGATATGACCATGACGAATTTTCAAACTGCCCTGATGCTCTATTAGATAGAACGTTAGTCTTAGATTGTCATCTTTCAACCGTAAACCATTTTTATATTGAATGTTCCGTTTGAGCCGGCAGGCAATCATCATTGCTTTGCCATTTCCGAAGCTGTCCAGTGGCTCAAGTTGAATATCAGCAGACTCCCGTTCTGCAAAGTAACGACCTGAGCGCTTGTAAAGATCATCCAGACAGTTGAAATCATCACTGTCAGTGATGCCCCAGCCTGTGATGTCATCAGGCATATTCAGTTCCAGTACTCGGTCTTCACTGCCATTGAGCAGGCAGTCTCTGAATTCATTAAGAAAGTTGACAACTAATGACATGGCTCTGCACTTAATTTGGCTGAGAGGAATGAAGTTTAGACCAAAGCCAATTAATTGAACGAATCCAGGAGGACAGTTAAGAATACAGATATTGAGTCTGTTAGAGGGAATAATGTTCCAATTCATTCACCAGAATCATGCGGCAGTTATTAAAAAAAGAGTCAGGTATTTGCATCTCCTCTCCATCAAGCTCTCCGTACTTTAGCAGCTTTATACATTGTCCTTGTATTGTAAAGTTTTCCCACGTACTGCTCCTTCTGTAATCTGGTAAATTCCAGAACGTGATTTTCTCTCCAATCACTGAGTTTGCGGCAACCCGAATCTTCTGATCTGCATATTGATTAAAGAAAGGTGCTGGACACAGTCCAGACTGACCATACGTTTCAGTAAATTTATTGACTGCCTGATGGTTTAATAAGTGAACCGTCAGTAATGCTCCTCCTTCCTCAACCCCCCCATTTGTACCAGTCATTGCAGCAACAGCGTCGATGGAGATAAAGCCTTCTTCCAGCTCATATTGAAAGCGGCTGTCTGAACCACTGACTTCAAAGATATTCTCACTAGTTATACCATCATAAATAATGATTTCTGGTTGATCATTTTTATAAAAATAGAAAGTAGCAACTGCAATAAGAATGACTGCAAAAAACTTCATAATAGCCAGCTCCCTAAACATAGTCAGTAGGAACAACGATAGAATCCAGTGATGCTCTGCCACTGAATACATTCATTACAGGCATTGATACAGGCTTTTCCATACCATGTCTTTCCATGGCTTGAGCGGCATAATCCATGTCAGCGGAAGCATTAGCACTGAAAAGAATGACAGAAGAAGTTGCGATGGCAGAAAGAGTCTTTTTCATTATTGTTCTCCATTAAAATCAGACGAGTTAATTTCAAACCATATTTATAAAGGGTTTAATTAATCTATTTGGTTTTTAGTTATCTGTATTGGTTAGTTGGTTTTAAGCTTTATTCTTTGCTTTCAATAGGTTGAAGTTTTATTTTATACAACGGTGTTTATATAGGTATATATCCGTGGGTTAAGCAAAAGTGCCATTATTCCAACACTTTTATAATTAATCGGTTAGTCTTCCTTCTGTTTTTCAATGGTTGCCATGCACATACCCTGAATTTCTTAGATTGCAGGTAGCCTTTTCCTGTTTTAGATGTAAGGAAAAGTAATGAACGATAGCCGACAGGCTCTGTTTAAACTTCATATCGCCATACTTTTATTTGGATTATCAGGGCTATTTGGCAAGCTGCTACCCATTGATCCTGGCTGGATTGTTCTGGGAAGAACTCTGGTTGGCAGTACCGTATTGCTGCTTCTCTTGGCCTATAAGGGAAAGGTTCGACAGATGCTGGTGCCTGGTCAGTGGCCGATCAATATGGCGTTGGGGAGCATTCTGGCCATCCACTGGATGACCTTTTTTCAGGCTATTCAGGTCTCCTCGGTGGCTGTTGGTTTGCTGGCGTTCTCATCATTCCCTGTGTTTGTAACTTTGCTGGAGCCATTGCTGTTCAAAGAGCGGTTAAGGGGGCTGGATGTATTGACTGCAGCAGGTGTCGTGGCTGGGCTTGTTATTGTCTTCCCCTTCTCATCGATGGGTTCCTCATCCACTTTTTTTGAAGGGAAGGTTGAAGGATTGGCCTGGGGGATTTTTAGTGCTCTGCTGTTTGCGATCCTTTCCCTGGCTAATAGAAGTCGCATTCAGCAGACCGATGTCATGGCACTAACCTGTCTCCAGAATATGGGGGCAGTCATCACGACGGCACTGATTATGCCAAAGTCAGGTGTTAGTGTGATGCTGGATTACTGGCCAGCGTTCCTCGTTCTTGGCTTATTATGTACGACAGTGCCTTTTATGTTGTTTTTAAGTAGCCTCCGCTACCTAAAGGCTCAGCTGGTGAGCCTGGTGACCTGCCTTGAACCGGTTTATGGCATTGTGCTGGCGGCACTCCTGCTTTCAGAAATACCCTCCCTGAGAGCGCTGGCAGGCGGTGTTGTGATTCTTGGGGCAATCACGGTTGGCAGTTTGTTCAAAGAGAAAAGGCAGACTATTTGATGGAATAGCTTTGCGCTTCAATTGTCTTTATCCTCCGTGCTTTTTGGCTTGAGTGGGTAAAAGGTATGATCGAAGCGCCTGCTGAACATCTGGATATTATCTATCAGGACCAGTGGCTGGTGGCCATCAACAAACCCTCCGGCTTGCTGGTTCATCGTTCCATGATTGATCGTCATGAAACCCGTTTGGGTGCGGTTCTTTTCCTACGACACCACAACCCCGATATATCGGTCACTCCGATGCTCAGAGGCAAAGAAAAAAGGGCTGTTCTGTGGTGATATAAAGTCGTCAAACAAATAGCACCAGAAAAGCAGCCCCTCGTGAACGCATCTTACGCAAATACCCTCGACTTTCAATTTTTTTCTCCGGCACTGGGTCACTTCAACGCCATGATCCATCACCTTGAATCTGCCTGTGTCCAGGATCATGGCACGACTGAAGAGTACCTTCGTAATCATGTCCGCCAAAACACCAGTCGGGTTATTACTACAGTATTTGGAAAGGTGGCTGTCAAACGCCTGTCTTACAGCCAGCGTAATGTTTCCAGTGAATTCCCATTGGATGCAGATCTCAACCTCAATGATGACCAATACTCTGATGGTGTACGAAAACGTGTGGTCACTGATGCCATTGACCGCTCTTATGACAGAGTCGTGAAGCGTCATCGTGAGAATTATCCCGGCATTGTTGGCAAGCACCAGACCATAAAACTGGTTAAGGACACTGCTCAGGATTTTGTTGAGTTTTATGAGCAACGAGAGATAGAAGATGAGCAAACGGATGACTTACTGGTTCTGAGTTTTGACGGAAAAGGCCTGGTAATGCTACCTGACGGGTTAAGAGAAGCGACCCGGAAAAATGCAGAGAAAAGCAGGAAAAAACGCCAGACCCGTTTAAGTCCGGGAGAAAAGAAGGACCGAAAGCGCATGGCCATGGTGGGGACAGTTTATAGGCTCCTCGTCCTTTGATGTGGATTTTGTAAGCAAATTTCTGTAAAAGACCCTTCTTTTTTTCACCTCAGAAGAAGTGTCCTGCCCATGGATGGAAATCAGATTTTTATACTCGGCCTCGGTTTACAATTTCCATGGAAACTGGTGAGTCAGCATCTGGATACTTCAACCAAACCCAGTACCCTTACGCTCAAGGTGGCTGCTGATCGTGGCAGCCTCTATCCATGCCCCTGCTGTGGCAAGGCCTGCCCTGCACATGACTTCAAAGAACTCACCTGGCGACACCTGAATTTCTTCCAGCACCACTGCTTCATTACTGCAAATGTCCCTCGGACCAACTGTGAAGAACACGGTATACGTCGTATTCATGTACCCTGGGCCAGAGAAGGCAGCAAGTTCACACTTTTATTTGAACAGGCTCTGTTGATGTTGGCTCGTGAAATGCCCGTCAAGGCCTGTGCAGAGTACATTGGTGTCGCGGATAAACGCATCTGGCGGGTTATCAAGCACTACGTCAGCAGAGCGCTGCTTGAGATGAACTTCGCTGAGCTGAAAGCCATCGGTCTTGATGAAACAGCCTCAAAACGAGGTCATAACTACGTTACCGTATTCATCGACATGGATCGTTCGGATAAGCCGGTGTTGTTCGCGACGCCCGGCAAAGGCAAGCAGACAGTCAGGGATTTCAAGACCTTTCTCGAAGAGCATCAGGGCAAGGCAGAAAATATTCTGGAGGTGGTTTGTGATATGTCCAAAGCTTTCCTGGCAGCAACGAAAGAAGAACTCCCCAATGCCAATGTGACCATTGACTGGTTTCATGTTGTGCAATTGTTTACCACGGCATTAGACGACGTGCGTAAGGCTGAGCGTAAGTTACAACACCTGCCGAAAGAGCTTCGCTGGGCGATTCTGAAGAACGCAGACGGGCCATTGACAGAGAAACAAGTTGAAGCACTTGCAGAACTGGAGACCAGTGACTTACATACAGGCACGGCCTGGAAGATCAAGGAAAAGCTACGCTGGATCCGTAAAGCTGAAACCATCAGGGCAGCCCGCTGGCGACTTAGTCATTTCATCGGTTATGCACGGAAGGAGTTGGGAGACATAGAAATCCTGGAGCCGGTACGCAAAGCTTTGGAAACGGTTGAACGTCATGCTGATAAGATTCTGCAACGCTGGTATTCGACGTATACCAATGCACGAATGGAAGGGCTGAACAGTCTGTTTCAGGCAGCCAGGGCAAGGGCAAGGGCAAAAGGTTACCGTAATACAGGGACTTTTATCACGATGATTTACCTGATAGCCAGCCCTGTGGCGGATATCCTGAAATCCATATGAAACGACGAAGAGCCAACAAAGTGCCACGAAGAGAAAACTGAAGAACCGGGAAGCCATTGATAAATGCGCTGGCTATTTGCAGAAAAACCGAAGTCGGCTTAGTTATGGCGAAGCGCTCAGTTCAGGCTTTCCCATTGCCAGCGGAGTCATCGAAGGCGCTTGCCGACACCTGATCAATGATCGCCTGGATATAACCGGAGCGCGCTGGAGTTTGCAGGGAGCTGAAGCCATTCTGAAGCTGCGCTCACTCAACTCCAGTGGAGACTGGGAAGAGTACTGGTCGTTTCACCGTTTACGTTCGAAGGAACGAAATTATGGTGGGATGGTGGTCAACAAGGCTTTGTCGTAGCAAAGAAACCACACCCGAATGATTTCAGCGTTTTGGCCACTCGCCCCTTGGCGGTTTTCTGGAATATTGCAAACCCACCTTTCCGGGTTTTACCCCAGTAGTGTGTGAACCCAAGAAAATCAAAGCTGATTGGAAGTCCACGACGTTTGTTTTCTTTCCGGTATAAAACCCTCAAGTCAATTCTCTGCGTCTTTTCCGGATGCAGCGTTAAGCCATAAACTCCAAGTCGTTCAGGCAGTACCCGCTCTACTCGACAACAGTCATCAAAGTTTTGAAATACCATGACAAAGTCATCAGCAAAACGCGTCAGGCTACACCTTCCCTGCATCCTGGGCTGTACGATTCTAATAAACCAGTCATCCAGTACATAGTGCAGATAGATATTGGCTAACAATGGTGAAATAACACCACCCTGAGGTGTTCCCATTGTCGGATAGCTAGTTCTCGTCCAGCTCTCCCGACTCAAGTATACCGGCCTTCAGCCATTTATCGATCAGTTTTCGTACCACTCCATCAGTTACTCTTCTGGCAAGAAACTGCCTTAACTGGCTGTGGTCAATCGTATCGAAATACTTTTGTATATCCACATCCAGTACCCATTGGCCTCCATCTCGCATTATGTGGCTACGTAGACTTTGCAAGGCGTGATGCGCTGACCTCCCTTTGCGAGACCCAAACGAGCAGTTATAGAAATCTTGCTCATGAATAGGTTCCAATAGCATCGCCACCGCTCTCTGGGCAATCTTGTCCTCGAAGGTCGGTATGCCCAAAGATCGTTTCTGACCTTTCCCTTTTGGAATATAAACGCGTCGTAAGGCAGGAGCCCGATATTGACTGGATTTCATTCGGTCCAGCAGATTAAGGAGATTACTCTCCAGCTGTCGCTCATACATCTCGGCCGTTTGACCATCGATGCCTGTCGCACCATCCTTGCGGGTCAGTTGATAGGCAATCTGTAAAAGCCAGTTGTAGTCCATGTATTGATTTAGCGAGGTGAAAGCCATGGCTTGGTTGTTTCTGGCCAGTGTGGCTATCCGTTTCTGTTTCGTTGACACAAATGCTCATGACCGACATTTCGGTCACCCCGCACCATGAAAATTATGCTCTGCCACAATCATCATGGTGCAGAGCCTGACAGTGGTCGTTGACTTTGCAGTGGCTTTTAGACCCTGAACACAAATTGACCCGGGCTGGATCGTTCGCACCCTCGCTTATCTCATGGTTTAGAACTGGCACCATCAAGGCTCCATTTCTGAAGCATTGAATGCACGGCAAACAGTCCTGTTCTCCTGATGAGATCATGGCGATCCGATCCAGTCCGCCAGGCTCTGCCGGACCGAAGTGAACGTTTGCAGCATAGACGATGCAACCCATTGTGAAAAACTGCGCAGGCATTGATGTCCATAAAATGATGGTCATGGTTGCCATTCGCAAGGAATTGCCAGAAGGCAATATCGAAACATTAACGCGTGAGTTTGGCACTTTCCGGAAAGACCGGGAGTTGATGTGCCAGTTTCTGCTGCAGCATCAGATTGACCTGGTCGTGATGGAAAGCACCGGTGTTTACTGGAAAAGCATTTATGCATCCATCATTAGCTGCCACCTGAACCCCTGGGTGGTGAATGCCCGGCACGTTAAGAATGTGCCCGGTCGCAAGACTGATACACTGGACAGTCAGTGGCTCGCCCACCTTGCCCATTGCGGCCTGGTTCGCCCGAGCTTTGTACCTCATCCGGATCAGGAACAATTGCGCCTGCTGACTCGTCGGCGAGACACACTGGTCAAGCAAATGGCCAATGAAAAGAATCGTCTTCATAAAACCCTGGACGACAGCGGTATCCGACTGGGAGGCCTGATCAGTGACATCAATGGCAAGTCTGGTCAGCGCATGGTAAATGCTCTGATTGATGGAGAACCTCTTCAGGACATCATCAAGAAAGCGGATGGCCGACTGAAAGCAGACAGAAAACAACTGATGGCCAGCATGGATGAAGAGCTTTCAGCTTCTCATCGGATGGTGCTAAAAGATATCCGGGATCACATCGATTTTCTGGAAAAGCAACTGCACAAGCTGGAAGTCCAGATTCTGGAAGGCATTCAACCCTGGAAAGATGCCTGGCAGATACTACAGACGCTACCCGGAGTCAGCGAAATGAGTGCAGCAGCACTGCTCGCAGAAATCGGTGATGACATGAGCAAGTTTGGTGGCATGAAGGAAATCGCCTCATGGGCTGGGCTTTGTCCAGGCAATAACGAGAGTGCTGGCAAGCGTAAAAGCGGTCGAACCCGAAAAGGGAATAAGATGGTCAAAACAATCCTGTGCGAAGTAGCCAATGCTGCCATCAAGACCAAGAGCCAGTTCAAGGGCAAATACCAGAGTCTGGTTATCCGCAAGGGACATAAGCGAAGTTTGCTTGCCATAGCCCACAAACTCATCCGTGTGATTTATACCTTACTGAAGCGACGACAGCCTTATATTGATCCTGACACTGATTACGAGGGTTTGATGGTCAGGAAGAATGCGTCGCGCTGGTTGAACAAACTACAGGAATACGGTTACCTGGCTCAGGCTCAACAGCTGGCCTGAGCCTTTGATTAATACGATGGTTCCTTGTTCTGTGCAGGGCGGATACTTGCGTCCTGAATTCAGGGATTTTCACGGCAAACGGGTCAATAACTATGATGTCCCCTTTCCTCGTCCGGGTCCTCCTGAGCAGAGTTCCCCGTTGTCATCAGTACTATGGGACACTAAGACTTCCAGTACCTATTATCCGGTCACTTATGGATTCGCTTCCGGACTCCTGAGTGTTGCTTCATATTCGCTTCGCCGGGCTTGAAGCAAAGCCTAACGACCGGGTTCTGTTCAGCCATAGAACCAATGGCTATTTAACTCAGGTCAGCACTGGATCTCGCAGGTTCCTGAGAAATCCATCCTGTACCTTTGCCCCGGTCTCAGACTCCGGCCGGACTGATTCTGCCTCACCAAATCGACATTTCAGTGCTGACCCCATCTCCCAAACAATGAAGCCTCCAACGAAACGACTATTTCGGAGCTCAATCCCGCGGCTTTAGTACCCGCTGTTTACGCTTCACAACCAATGGCTATGCAAAACTCGCTTCCGGCTGATGGTTAATCTCTACCGGGTGGGAGTCGAACCCACTGGATTTCAACGAATGATTTCAGTTCATCGAACCTCCCACATTCTCAGGCTTAGCCTGTCGCCACCGGGATATGTCCTGAAAGAGGTTGTTGACGTTGCCATCAATTACCTCATTACCAGTAACCCGACCGCCACCGTCTTCCTCATCCTCATCCTCATCCTCATCCGTGAGGCGCTGGCTTTCGAAGAGTTTTACATCGTTATTAGTAATAGCCATAGCAAATACTTGGCTCTTCGTCGTTTCATATGGATTTCAGGATATCCGCCACAGGGCTGGCTATCAGGTAAATCATCGTGATAAAAGTCCCTGTATTACGGTAACCTTTTGCCCTTGCCCTGGCTGCCTGAAACAGACTGTTCAGCCCTTCCATTCGTGCATTGGTATACGTCGAATACCAGCGTTGCAGAATCTTATCAGCATGACGTTCAACCGTTTCCAAAGCTTTGCGTACCGGCTCCAGGATTTCTATGTCTCCCAACTCCTTCCGTGCATAACCGATGAAATGACTAAGTCGCCAGCGGGCTGCCCTGATGGTTTCAGCTTTACGGATCCAGCGTAGCTTTTCCTTGATCTTCCAGGCCGTGCCTGTATGTAAGTCACTGGTCTCCAGTTCTGCAAGTGCTTCAACTTGTTTCTCTGTCAATGGCCCGTCTGCGTTCTTCAGAATCGCCCAGCGAAGCTCTTTCGGCAGGTGTTGTAACTTACGCTCAGCCTTACGCACGTCGTCTAATGCCGTGGTAAACAATTGCACAACATGAAACCAGTCAATGGTCACATTGGCATTGGGGAGTTCTTCTTTCGTTGCTGCCAGGAAAGCTTTGGACATATCACAAACCACCTCCAGAATATTTTCTGCCTTGCCCTGATGCTCTTCGAGAAAGGTCTTGAAATCCCTGACTGTCTGCTTGCCTTTGCCGGGCGTCGCGAACAACACCGGCTTATCCGAACGATCCATGTCGATGAATACGGTAACGTAGTTATGACCTCGTTTTGAGGCTGTTTCATCAAGACCGATGGCTTTCAGCTCAGCGAAGTTCATCTCAAGCAGCGCTCTGCTGACGTAGTGCTTGATAACCCGCCAGATACGTTTATCCGCGACACCAATGTACTCTGCACAGGCCTTGACGGGCATTTCACGAGCCAACATCAACAGAGCCTGTTCAAATAAAAGTGTGAACTTGCTGCCTTCTCTGGCCCAGGGTACATGAATACGACGTATACCGTGTTCTTCACAGTTGGTCCGAGGGACATTTGCAGTAATGAAGCAGTGGTGCTGGAAGAAATTCAGGTGTCGCCAGGTGAGTTCTTTGAAGTCATGTGCAGGGCAGGCCTTGCCACAGCAGGGGCATGGATAGAGGCTGCCACGATCAGCAGCCACCTTGAGCGTAAGGGTACTGGGTTTGGTTGAAGTATCCAGATGCTGACTCACCAGTTTCCATGGAAATTGTAAGCCGAGGCCGAGTATAAAAATCTGATTTCCATCCATGGGCAGGACACTTCTTCTGAGGTGAAAAAAAGAAGGGTCTTTTACAGAAATTTGCTTACAAAATCCACATCAAAGGACGAGGAGCCAAATACTTATGCTTGATTGACATAAATAGTGCCTGTCCGAAAACCCTTGAATTTTACACCCAATCGGCCTTTGATCGCTAAACGTTCTGATCACAAATCGACCAGATTAGGCGCAAAGGCTATTTTTTCAGCAGTCTGTTCATTTTTTCCTCAGAAATGCCTTTTTCCAAACAAGTGCCACCCTCATGCCGCCATGATTGATCAATAGATTTTGTCTTGTATGTTCTTTAAGCAGCTTTTTTCAACTGCCTCATCTCCAGGTCCTGAAGGATCTTGCCAAGGCGATGTATGTTGCTACCCAAAACAGCCAGTCCAACATAACGCTTAAAAGCAGGCAGACCGTCATCAGGACACTGGTCAAGGCCATGTACCTCCAGAGCGTTGATATCCGATTCGACCGCTGAATGTTTACGTCGCGCCCGAACAAATTCAGGATGACTCTCTCGCCGTTTATCATCTGCTGACAGCTTCCCTTTTTTAGGGAGGATAGCCCTGTCTAAAAAGCCTTCCAGCTTCTCCAGATGATTCGGATTCCAAAAACCCTTGTCGTAACTGACCTGCACCAATTCCGGAAAGCGTTTCCTGGCTTCCTCGGCCATGATAACGGTTAATCCTTATTTCAGCTCATTAGGTTTAGTAGAGCAAGAGCAGCAGTTTGATTACAGTATTTCAGTGGCTCCAGGCAATCTTTATCAACACTACTTCTGGTAAGCAGTGTCAGGGTTAACTCTGCCTTTAAGGCAATCTTCTGACTTCGCTGGAGGTACTCAATGTACGCATCATCAATCTTGTCCTGACAGGCTTGTTGCTGAGCCTCGCTGGAGGAACCTGAGTGCTTTAGCTTGCGAAGATGATTGAACCGCTTTTTGTGTTCCCTCAGTAAAAAAGTCGACTGTCTCCAGCCTAGCAACTGATTTTCAGCGGCAAGAGTGGTGGCAAACTCAATACTTTTCCGACTGGCTGTCCATAATTGTTCAATGTCAGTCGGAAAGCGAACGTTGGTTTTTACGACAAAGGAATCGCAACGGCCCTGTAGCCTTTCCTGTTTTTTTTTACCAGTTCATGTCCTGCATTGACGGCAATCTGACTGATTGCATCGAGAACTTCCGGCGTAAAATGGGTGAGGTTATCTTGCAGGGTTTGCAGGCGATAGCAATATTCATCGTAAGGTCCATGGCCAAGCATTTGTCGGAGCTTGCCATGCTCATTGGCCAGCTCTACCAGCCGGTCGAAATCACAATTGATCACCAGTCTAAGTGTGCCAAAGACCAGAATCCGCCAGAGGTCCATACCAGGGCGACCATTATTTTTATCTATGTTGTCAGGGATGATCTTTTCCAGTTCAGCAAAAACAGCCTGACGCAACTCAGGATTCACATAGAGATACTGCAATCCCCTGAGCAGGCGTGGAATATCGTCACGGGAACGGGGATCAAACTGGATAGAACTGATGTCTATTTCACCAAGCTGCAATTGTGGATCGATGGGTTTACGCATAAATTCGAACATCCATAGCGAAACGTAAAATCTTCAGCTGCTATGTTGGGCTACGTTCCTTTGTTTTCAATGGGGGCAGGGTTTTCGGACAGGCACTAAATAGTGAATGAGTTGTGAAAAGGAGGAACTTTTATAAGAAGGCGAGGTCTTAAGCTGTAATTCAATAATTCAATAATTCAATAATTCAATAATTCAATAATTCAATAATTCAATAATTCAATAATTCAATAATTCAATAATTCAATAATTCAATAATTCAATGTATCAAAGCAATCAACTTCCTTCATTTAATGATGCTTTTTCTAATCCTTATTTCAGCTCATTAGGTTTAGTAGAGCAAGAGCAGCAGTTTGATTACAGCGAACAGCAGTCTATTTATCAAGGCATGTCTGTTCGAGTGGTGAGCCCTTTTCCTATTGGTAATAGCGAACCAGCGTGCACATTAGTGAGCAGACACCAGCGAATCATACAAGCTCAGTTTTTCAGTTAACTAATCTTCCTGCCGCCCCCTCTAACATCGAACATTTGCGACCAGTCGCTATTGTTGACCCGTTATACATGCACCAAACTTCAAGTGATAATCAATCGACCTCATCAGAAGAAATTGTTGATGATAATACTTCATTTTTTAATCGCGGAAATTCTTGGGAGCGAAGGGCTGACCCCGAAAAAAGAAAGCTGATAAATCAGCGCCAAAGGGAGCGCCCCCTCTATCATGAAAAAGTGCAAGACCCCGAAAAAAGAAAGCTGATAAATCAGCGCCAAAGGGAGCGAAGGGCTGACCCCGAAAAAAGAAAGCTGATAAATCAGCGCCAAAGGGAGCGTTATCATGAAAAAGTGCAAGACCCCGAAAAAAGAAAGCTGATAAATCAGCGCCAAAGGGAGCGAAGGGCTGACCCCGAAAAAAGAAAGCTGATAAATCAGCGCCAAAGGGAGCGAAGGGCTGACCCCGAAAAAAGAAAGCTGATAAATCAGCGCCAAAGGGAGCGAAGGGCTGACCCCGAAAAAAGAAGGCTGATAAATCAGCGCCAAAGGGAGCGAAGGGCTGACCCCGAGAAAAAAAAGCTGATAAATCAGCGCCAAAGGGAGCGAAGGGCCAGCAATTCCCGATAAGTTGATTACCATCAATAATACCAAGGGTTATAGGGGAAGTAGCTATTCCTGTAATCGCAGACTTTTAGTAAGTTATTCAGCATATACACAACCTTTATCGTATTACTGTGTCTCCTTCAAATAAAAAAGCGCTTGCGGAAAAATTGATCACGCTGGTCTCAAAAGAGGCCGCAAAGATTCCGGATTTTCGACCAAAAAACAACCATGAGAAAATCTCTCTATTTGAGTATTTTGAGGAAGGCTATCTCGCCCCTATTGATGGAACTGCGTATTCTGGCCGACCGTGAACACCCATTCTGGTCGCGACAGGCGAAGCCTGAGAATGTGGGAGGTTCAAATGAACTGAAATCATTCATTGAAATCCAGCAGGTTCAACTCCTGCCCGGCAAAGACTAACCATCAGTCGGAAGCGAGTCTTGCATAGCCAGTGGTGACGCTGGTTGTGAAGCGTAGACAGCAGGTACTGAAGCCGTGGGATTGAGTCTCGAAATGGTGCAACTGTCGGGGGGCTTCATTGTCCGGAAGATGGGGTCAGCATTGGTTCGTCGATAGGGTGAGACAACGCCAACCCGACCGGGATCATAGACCAGGGCAAAGGTACAGGATGGATTTCTCAGGAACCTGTGAGGTCCAGTGCTGACCTGTGTGCAGTTGCCATTGGTTCTATGGCTGAAACGAACCCGGTCGTCTGGAGGTGCTTCAGACCAGACGAAGCGAATATGAAGCAACACTCAGGAATCCGGAAGCGAATCCATAAGTGACCGGACGGTAGGTACTGGAAGTCTTAGTGTCCCATAGTACTGATGACAACGGGGAACTCTGCTCAGGAGGACCCGGACGAGGAAAGGGGACATCGTAGTTATTGAACCGTTTGTGGGAAAACACAAGAGGTGCACAGAAACCTGTGTTTGTGTCAACGAAACAGAAACGGATAGCCACACTGGCCAGAAACAACCCGGCCATGGCTTTCACTTCTCTCAATCATCACATGGATTACCAGTGGCTTTATCAGGCATACCAACTGACCCGTAGAGATGGTGCTACAGGAGTGGATGGTCAGACAGCTGAGATGTATGAACGGCAGCTGGAGTCTAATCTCCGGAATTTGCTGGATCGCATCAAAATCCGGAAGCTACCGCGCTCCCGCTGTAAAGCGAAGCTACATCGACAAAGGGAAGGGGCAGAAGCGGCCTTTAGGCATTCCTACCTTCGAGGATAAAATTGTCCAACGAGCAGTAGTTATGTTGCTGGAACCCATCTATGAACAGGACTTTTACCACTGCTCATTTGGTTTCCGGAAGCAGAGGTCGGCACATGAAGCCCTGCGGAGCCTGCGAGAAAATATCATGAGAGATGGTGCCTACTGGGTGCTGGATGTGGATATACAAAAGTATTTCGATACGATTGACCACGGACAGTTGAGACAGTTTCTTGCCAGACGGGTGACTGATGGCGTAGTAAGAAAACTGATCGTCTCTTCATGAAAAGCATGGCTAAAGGCCGGTATCCTTGAGTCAGGTGAGATTGTTTACCCGACGCGGGGAACGCCACAAGGCGGAGTAATTTCACCCTTGTTAGCCAATATTTACCTTCACTATGTTCTGGATGACTGGTTTGCTAAGACAGTACAACCAAGAATGCGGGGAAGATGCAGTCTGACGAGGTTTGCCGATGACTTTGTCATGGTGTTTGTGACCCCTGAAGATTGCTGCAGAGTGGAAGCGGTGCTGCCCAAGCGATTTGAACGCTTTGGGCTGAGCCTGCATCCGGAAAAAACACAGAGAGTTGATTTTCGGCCATACAGGCGAAAGGAAAACAAGCGCTGTGGTCTTTCGGTTAGCTTTGATTTCCTCGGATTTACTCATTTCTGGGGAACATCCCGGAAAGGAAATACTGTTGTTTACCAGAAAACAGCAAAAGGGCGGATTGCCAGAACCCTGAAAGCATTCAATGACTATTGTCGAAAACATCGGCATAAACCGTTGAGTGAACAGTATGTGGCCTTGAACCGGAAACTCCGGGGGCACTATGCATACTTCGGGGATAACAGGTAACGCCAAATCGTTAGATACCATCCAATACAACGTGAAGAAAATCTGGCACAAATGGCTCAGTCGTCGATCGCAAAAGAGTCATATTACTTGGGAGAAGTTTAATCTCTTTCTGGATCGTTTCCCCTTGGCACCGCCAAAGATCCTTCATCAGTATTCATACAGTTGTCGGTTAGTGAATCAGTAATTATGAGGAACCGGATGCCTTAATTGGGCACGTCCGGCTCTGTGAGGGTTGAGGTCGGTAACGGCCTCTTCTACTCGGATAACTCGTGAACACTTTTTGCTGATTTCCAGAATAGGTGTTCACGAACCAGAATTACTGTTCACGCTTCCAGAATCTTATTTCTAAAATGGAATTTACTTCTCTTAAGCATTGATTTTGTTGAATTCCTGCCGTTTAAACTTGTACTGACTGGTCAAGGGACGACGGCATGCCAGAAAAAAACGGTTTATCAATGCGTAAAATCAGAGAAATTCTAAGACTGAAATACGACTGTAACCTCAGTATCCGACAGATTGCTGCCAGTACCAGAGTCAGTGTTGGTGCAGTCACCAAATACCTGCAACTCTTTGTGAAATCCGGGTTGACCTGGCCTCTTCCTGAGGGAGCTGACGACACCTTTATCATCAATAAGCTCATGCCAGAATCGGCTGATAATCCCCGCAAAGGGCTAGTTGATCCTGACTGGGTTGAGATGCATCGTGAACTCAAGCGCAAAGGCATGACCAAGCAGTTACTCTGGGAAGAGTACTGCCAGGCGTACCCTCACAACGCCTACAGTTACCCCCAGTACTGTCATCGCTACAGCGAGTGGCGAAAGAAACAGAAACGTTCCATGCGGCAGGTACACAAGGCTGGTGAAAAGCTGTTTATTGATTACGCCGGAATTACGATACCTGTCGTGTAAGCGCCAAAATAACCCACGTTCTACCCGGCTAAACGCTGATAAGGAATCATAAGGTCTCTGATTACACGGAGGCTCCGATGGACAATCCAAAAACTACCCGGGAACAATGGCAGCAACGAGTCGAAGCCTGGCATGACTCCGGGTTGAGCCAAAATGCCTGGAGTCGACAGAACGGCGTTAAGCCATCACAACTTGGATACTGGAAAAAGAAGTTGCGGACTGGGAAAGCTCCTGCTTTATCATCAAAAACTGTTTCTGCCTTTGTGCCCGTTTCCCTGACGCAGAACCAGAGTCAAACTTGCGAAGAATCATCCCCTTTAACGGTATCATTGCCCAGTGGGCTCAGTGTTTCCGGGATTAATCATCAAAACCTCGCTCTGGCTGGTGAGTTGATTGGATTGCTGCGATGAATCAACCTGTAATGCGCCCGTCGTCCAGCTTGCCTGAGGTCTACCTTTATCGGGATCCCATCGATTTTCGAAAGTCCTTCAAGGGGCTGGCGGTACTGATCGAGCAGGAACTTGGGCATAACCCTTTTGATGGTCACCTCTATGCCTTCACCAACCGTCATCGCAATAAAATCAAGTGCTTGTTCTGGGAAGATAATGGTTTTGTGCTTTATTACAAGAGCTTGGCAGAGGATAAGTTCCACTGGCCAAAGCCCGATGACGAACTGTTAGCCTTAACAGGCCAACAGCTCAATTGGCTGCTTGATGGCTATAATCTCAGTGCGATGAAACCCCATAAAAAAAGACATTACGAAAGCTGTTTTTAGTCTTAAAACTCAGCCGCTTATGGTAAAATATCGGCTATGAAATCACCCATTGACACCCTCATTTATCAGCCAAAATCCGCCCTGAGTTTACTGGCAGGAAGCGCTGAAACAGCTTTGGATCTGGAGGCCTTACTTGAGGCCATCCAGGCCATGGACGGTGTCATTCTCGAAAAAGACAATGTCATTCTTGAGAAAGACGACATTATCCAGAAAAAGTCTTTTGTCATCGAAGAGCAGAAAAAACGCATCGCTATTCTGGAAGAATACCTGCGTTTGGAACGTGCCCGCCTTTACGGTCGAAGCTCTGAAAAGTTCAGTGGTCAGGGTGAAATCTTCAATGAAGCAGAATTAACGGACTGTGCCGTTGATCCGGATGAAGATGCTCAGGAAGAAACAGAGGAAAGTCCAAAGCCCCCAAAGAAACGCAAGGGGCGTCAACCTCTGTCGCCGTCACTGCCGAGAGTCCAGGAACGTATTGAACTGACCGAAGAAGAAAAGCAGGGTGCCATTGAGACCTTCTTCACCAAAGTCCGGGAAGAACTGGATATTATTCCTGCCAGGGTTCAGGTCAAGGAGATTATGCAGGAAAAAGCCGTATTCATTGTGAAGGATGAACAGGGCGGAGAATCTCACGAAAAACGCGTCATTAAAGCCGCTGAACTCCCAAAGCACCCCATTCCAAAATCGGCGGTCACCGTCAACATGCTGGCCTGGATCATCGGTGCCAAATATTGCGATGCCCTGCCACTGTATCGGCAGGAAAAGATACTGGCTCGTTATGGTGGCTCCATCACCCGGACGACGATGGCCAACTGGATGATCCGGTTATCCCTGCAGCTGCAGCCACTGATCAACCTGATGGAAGACCATCAGCGCACAGGGCATATCATGAATGCCGATGAGACCCGGGTTCAGGTGCTCAAGGAACTCAGTAAATCACTCCACTCTGATAAATATATGTGGGTGACACGGGGTGGTCCACCGGGGCAACCGGCGGTGCTGTTCCATTACGATCCTTCCAGAGGCAAGGAGGTTCCCCTGCGCCTGTTCGAAGGGTTTAGCGGTTACCTGCAAACTGACGGTTATGCCAGTTACAGCGCCGTGTGCAAAAAAGAAGGCATTATCCAGGTTGGCTGCTTTGATCATGTACGCCGTAAATTCACCGATGCCAAAAAAGGCGAAGCCAAACCGGGCAAGAAGGTGAAGAACAGCAAGGTCAGCAAAGCCGATGTTGCGTTGGGTAAAATCCGCAAGCTGTATGCCATTGAAGAGGCCATCAAAGGCCTGACTGCTCCGGAAAAGAAGACTCGGCGACAACAGGAGAGCAAGCCCCTGCTGGATGACCTGCACCAGTGGTTACAGAAAAACATCACCCGGCTGGTACCTGACAGCCTGACCCATAAAGCAATGAGCTATGCCCTGAACCAATGGCCGAAACTGGTCGTGTACTGTGAAGATGGGGATATCAATATCAGTAATGCAGTGGCGGAAAATGCTATCCGCCCCTTCACTCTTGGTCGCAAGAACTGGCTCTTTGCAGACACACCCAAGGGTGCCAAAGCCAGTGCCATCTATTACAGCCTGATTGAAAGCGCAAAAGGCAATGGGCTGGAGCCTTTCCAATACCTGAGCCACATTTTAAAAGAACTGCCTTACGCTGACACGATTGAGAAACTGGAACAGCTTCTGCCCTGGGCAGTGAAGGCGGCTCAAGAATAAGCAGATCTGTTGGGATTGGCTATAACGCTGGTTATATTGGCGCTTACATTAAGAGTGATGGTCGTGAGCGTTGAGGAAAAGGCGAACAATGAGTCGTCAGGTGTGGTGCAGAGAGATGAGTAAAACCGAATCTTCGTTGATGCGTTCGAAAGGTCCAATTTTGACATCAAAAGCTGGGGCCCGTTCCTCTCCAGTGATCAGTCTACAGGTGAACTCCGAATGCTGTGTAGGCGGTGTCCGGCGTATAGAAGGCATGACTCTGTACTGGGCTTTCCTATGGAACTGCGGGAACCAGTCGCGCGGATGTTAAGGGAGACTCCCAGGTGGCGAACCCACAAGGGCTTGAGTACCGATGCTGCGCACTGGGGCGGAGCCGTTCGTAGTAGTGTTGAAGCTTCTGTAATGGGAGTGGAGCGAAGGGGCTGCGTCAGGTGGCTTTTTGAAAGACTCACCCGACTTGAAGGATCTTGACTGGATGCTGAAACATTGTCTGGATGCCCGCGAGGGACGTTGCCAGCAATTTGTGGAAAGTGTAGCCAGCAACCAGATAGTTGGTAGGAGGTTTTGATGAAAGCAGAACATTTGTCGTATAGATGCAAGGAAAGGTCGCGCATTGCTGGAGAGCAATGCGCATCTTAAGTTGCTCTCAGTATGTATGATAAAAGTTTGCCTGATGGGAGCGGTATGAGTCGAGAGGTTCACGTACCGTTCTGCGAGGGGCTGGCGGGGAAGTTCCGCCGGTCTACTCTCCAGTTCGTAACCTGCGCTCATCTGATCATATGCAAGTAAGTTTTCCTAACTAAATAGTCAGTTATTATTTAATAGAGGATAGCTATGCTACGCGATGTGCGACTTTTTTATTTTCCTTAAAAATCGAACATCGCGCTATGCTCTTTATTGCGAGTCTAGAAATGGCTTGAAATCGGGAAAAATTATATGTGAAAACGAATATTTAATTATCAATTGGATATAAAGGGAGTCTAGTATGCAAGTTTCTAGTGATTATTACTTGCTAGGTATTAAACGAGGGATCGAAAGTGACAAGGGAACTCTATGTCTCGAAGCAGACAAAACACAGGGGCTGAGTGAAAGAGCGGGAACAAAAGAACAATCAGTGCTTAACAGAAAGACCTGAATTCGTATCATAAATGCATAACCTCTGTAACCACAGGGTTGCTACAGAACCACCTTTGAATTAAAACAGAACTCAGGTGTACTCTGTAAAGCGACCAAACACTACAGAGGATGCCACGGATGGCCTTTAAGCACCTGAGCTCTGAAGAGAGACATTATATCGAAATTGAACTAAAAAATGGGACTTCCCAAAACAAAATTGCACAAAAACTTGGGCGCGATCAGAGTTCCTTGTCACGGGAATTAGGGCGCAACAAGGGGTTACGCGGTTACAGACACCAGCAGGCCCATCGTATAGCTCAACAGCGCCATCAAGAAAAAAACAAGGCTGTTAAGCTTACGGAAGATATTAAACGACGCATAACGGATGATATTCGTGCAGACTGGAGTCCAGAGCAAGTGGCTGGAAGACTTAAAAAAGAGGGGCTAATCGAGTTACACCATGAAACGATTTATCTGTATATAGCGGATGATAAGCGTAACGGAGGCACCCTCTATAAGCACTTACGACACCAGAAAAAGACCTACAGAAAAAGGTATGGTTCAGCCCATAACCGAACCGGTATACCTAATCGGGTTGGTATTGAGGAACGTCCGGCAGTGGTAAACAACAGAGAGCGTGTTGGTGACTGGGAGGCTGACACCATAATTGGCGAAAACCATAAAGGGGCCATCGCTACATTGGATGAGCGAAAGACCAAGCTTCGTCTTGCTGTCCCCCTGCCTGGGAAGAAAGCAAAAGCGGTTAAACAGGCGATGATCGGCGTACTCAAGCCTCTGAAAAAGTTCGTGAAAACCATAACGTACGACAATGGTAAATAATTTGTTCAGCATGAAGAGGTTGCCAAGGCGTTGAAATGTGACAGTTACTTTGCTACTCCGTATCACTCTTGGGAAAGAGGCCAGAATGAGAACGCTAATGGGTTACTCAGGCAGTACTTCCCAAAGTCGATGGAGCTTAATAACGTTACAGAAAAAGAAGTCATCATAGCGGTCGATAAACTGAACAATAGACCTAGAAAATGCCTTGACTACAAAACACCTTATGAGGCATTCAAAGAGTTAACTGGGATAGATGTAAGAAAAGTTATGGGTTATGCATTTATTACTTGAATTCAGGTTGTTTGGTTAGGTATAAGTGCCTGCAGACTTGGCCGCTCATACTGACAATAATCTTCCTCCTCTTCATAACAGAAAAGTACTGGGATACGGCTTGATAATAATGTCGTTGACAATGGACTGATCAAGCTTTTTAAAGACCATGCATTATAAACCTGTCTTATACGTCATCGGTTTACTACTGATGACGCTTGCGGCACTGATGTGTATACCGCTTCTTACCAATATCATTTTTAATACACCAGCCCACCGAATGGCATTTACCTTATCGCCATTGATCACACTCGGTGTGGGGACTTTCTTATGGCGGTCCTGTAAAACAGAATTTTTTGGGCTTAGATCCAGAGAGATTTTTTTACTCACAAATTCAAGCTGGATACTGGTTTGTGTTTTTGGTGCGTTGCCTTTTATCTTTGAAACAGAAATCAGCTTCACAGATGCCTTTTTTGAAACTATGTCGGGGATCACAACAACCGGATCTACTGTTCTTGTTGGGCTCGATAATATGAATCCAGGCATTCTGATGTGGAGGTCTGTGCTTCAGTGGCTCGGTGGTGTTGGTTTTATTGTCATGGCGGTGGCTATCCTTCCATTTCTGAAGGTAGGTGGTATGCGCCTTTTCCAGAGTGAATCTTCGGACTGGTCTGAAAAGGTAATGCCTCGATCAGGGGTGATAGCAAAGCGTATCGTTCAGATATATCTCGGTTTGAGTGCGTTATGTGCTGTCTTTTATTACATGGGGGGAATGACAGTATTTGAGGCCATTAACCACTCGATGGCAACGCTATCTACCGGTGGGTTTTCCACCTCCGATGCATCAATGGCGCACTTTGATAATGCTGCAATCCACTGGACAGGCACATTGTTCATGCTAGTGGGTAGTCTTCCCTTTGTGTTACTGGTGAGATTTCTCTCAGGTAATGCTGAACCACTATGGAAAGACTGTCAGGTCAGGGGCTTTCTTAAGCTGCTTTGTATTGTATGGAGCTCTATGACCATCTGGTTGGTAATGAACTCTGATTATAATATTTTTGATGCTTTGACCCTTGTTGCTTTTAATACGACATCTGTCATTAGTACGACAGGCTTTGCACTGACGGATTATTCTCTATGGGGTGGTTTTGCCGGTGCAGCATTTTTCTTCTTGAGCTTTATTGGTGGTTGTTCAGGCTCTACCAGTGGTGGTGTGAAAATATTTCGTTTTCAGCTCGGATTGAGGTTGCTCAATGTACAGCTGAAACTTCTTAGCCACCCTCGAGCCTGCTTCAGTATGCAATACAATGGGCAGCCAATTACCTCTGATATCATCCGCTCTTTTGTTGGGTTTACGTTCTTCTTCCTGATGCTGACAGGCATTATGACTTTGTTGCTTAGTTTGATGGGACTCGACTTTATTACCAGTTTGACCGGAGCCGTGACTGCCATTGCTAACGTTGGGCCAGGCCTGGGAGAGATTATTGGGCCAGCAGGTAATTTTGCGCCACTTCCGGATATGGCCAAGTGGGTACTGGCTGTGGGTATGTTGATGGGGAGGCTGGAAGTTATCACTGTTTTAGTGATGTTTACATCGGCGTATTGGCGACGCTGACAATTCCTTACATTATTGATAGTTGAAAAAAATAATATGACCATTATATTACATGTAACACTTGTTACATGTAATTAGTCTCAGGACTAGTAAGAAAGGTCGAGAGATTGTTCATGGCACAGCGGAAAAACGCTGCACATTATCAAAGGCAGTTTCGCTCCAGAATGAGAGAACAGGGACTGGTAAAAAAAGAACTCTGGATTCTGCCAGAGAATGCCAGTCTGCTCCGTGATATTGAGCAGCAACTGCGGCAAACCGATTCCTATCAACCAGAAGGAAATACCAACATGACCCAGTCAAATAGTGTTTGGACGATGCAAAGTCTGTATGAAGCGCTATCCCGCGATTCTCTGAGTAGCAGTGGCAATGCCGTGTTGAACCTGGTGGATGGAACGGAGCCCTGTCTGGAAATCAGTATGACGGAGTTTGGTGATTTACCGATCTATCTAACAGTATCCGGAGAGCAGATTATTGCCGATGCAGTGCTATGGCCGCTATCTATGGTAAAAAATCCAGTGACGCTTAATGATGAAGTTTTGAGAACGCACAAGCTGTTCCCGCTTTCTACCATTAGCCTGGATCGCTTTCCTGATGGAAATGAGTACTACACCATTTTTGGCACATTGAGCTCATCGTCCTCTCTGCAGAATATCGTGCAGGAAATAGAAACACTGGCAGCGAATGCCATCAAGGCCACAGAAGCTTATGGAAGTCATTTAACTTCTGAATCAGTGGCATAAGTACAAAGACAATTTTTAAAAATTTAGAAATGGGTAAGTGGAATGAGTATCTGGAATAAAGTGATGACCGCCCTTAAAGGGGCAACCAATGAGGTGGGTGAAGCTATTGCTGATAGTAATGCATTGAGAATACTGGATCAGGAAATTCGTGAAGCCAGTGATCAACTTCAGCAATCAAAAACTCAGCTGGTCGGCATCATGGCGAAGCAAAAGCTCTCCTCGCAAAAATGTGCAGAGCTGAAGGAGAAAGTCGCAGAGTACGAAAACTATGCGATGAAAGCTCTGGACCAAGGTGATGAGTCATTGGCTACTGAAGTTGCCAGTCGAATCTCTGAATATGAAACCCAGCTCAATTCAGAGCAGGAGATGGAAAAGAGCTTTGCTGATAGTGTTGTCAGTTTAAAGAAAGCCATTGTTGATGCGGAATCTAATCTACGTCGTCTAAAGCAACAGGTTGATACGGTTAAAGCGACAGAGTCTGTGCAAAAGGCTCAGGCTGCCTGTGCTGCTAAGCATAGTGGCGTTAACTCTAAAATGGCTACAGCGACGGATTCACTTGAGCGCATTAAGCAACGTCAGGCAGAAAGAGCTGCTCAAATGGAAGCGGCCAGTGAACTTTCAGGTGACACTGGCGAGTCCGATCTGCAGGCAAAGCTTAAGGCTGCAGGTATTGCTCAAGGCGATTCAGATGCCTCCAGCGTATTGGAAAGACTGAAGGCGCGGCAGAAGTAGTAATCAGGATGGCGGTGATGTCAAAGCTGTCCCGATTCCCAGCAGGATGAAGGCAGAACCTGTCACCCATTTACCCCACTGTCGTCGAAGGCTGTCGTGGGGTAAATGTTTACCTATATTGCCAGAAACAAGTCCAACTACCGCATCAATTGGAAATGCAACGGCAACAAACATTAAGCCAAGCATCATGATATCGATCTGGGCGGAAGGGCTGGCTGGATCAATAAATTGTGGGAAGAAAGCCAGGAAAAACAGAATAACCTTTGGGTTTAACACATCGGTAATGACACCCTGATAAAAAACTTTTCTCAGAGCTACTTTCGAAATATGTTGATTAATATTTGACTCTCTCCTGGCAAGAAAAGTACGAACACCCAGGTAACAGAGATAAGCTGCTCCTGCATATTTAATACAAGCAAACGCCATTGTTGACGATGCGATAAGAGCAGAGAGTCCAAGAGAGGCAATAATGGTATGGATTAAAACACCGGTATGTATTCCCAGTGCAGAAATAAATCCTGCCATAGCTCCTTGGTAAAGACCCCGGGTAGTGATGTAAAGAAGATCTGGGCCGGGGGCCAAGGCAAGAATGAGGGTCGCTATCAAAAAAAGCGCCAGTGATGACTCGGACATAAGATATTCTCTTTTCTATTCATTGCCATCAAGTCGTAGGCTGCCTGCTATGACAGCCTGTCAGGGGTTGAAAAGTATAGACCCGATTTCTCTATCAAGCGTTTTAAATGGTGGTTTGTTTTTATGATCTTTGACTGGTTTAAAAGTAAAAAAGAAGACAGTGTTTCTTTACCATCGCCGCTCAACCTGCGATTAGGCAGCGCTGTTGAGTTGGATTTGCTTCCTTTTCAGATGATGCGTGAAAAGCTGGGATTCACCTTGCCAGAAGGGCTTCAGACAATAGAGGCAGCTGGGTTTATAGATCTTGGTGCGGGTTCTGCTCTCAGTCGCTTTTATACGGCAGATGATGGGTTTATTCAGATATCTACAAGTGGTGGTTATGAAACCCAAAATATTGATGACATAAAATTCTTTGTTTTCACCCAAACCCATAATATTGCCAGTCAAAGTGGTATTAACCTTTGGGTCAGTGAAGGTGGGCTTATTGGTGATAAGCGTTTTCAGTTGGATGAGGCTCTTTATCAACGAGTGTGGGATGAAACCATTCCAGGCAGAATCGAGCCAGTAAGTTTTACAGAAACGGTTCACAGTCGGGATGAGTCGATTGCTTCCTATGATGTCGATCACCTTGCAATGCTCTATCAGCGTCAGATCATTGGTAGTGATCGGTATGAGTATCTTCTGACTTCCCTTGAGTTCAGTGGTGAAAATGAAGCTACGGCTGTCGTTAGTCTGGGCTTTGATCTTGAGCTTTCTTCCATGAATATCACCTGAGGCAATGAATCTATTGTCTGGCAAGGGTATCCTAGTGCCAGATTTATAATGTTCAGGAACTAACAGTATGGTTGCCATGACAGACTATCTGGCCGGAGTCCCTCTTTTTCTTGCCTATTTTGCAGTAGCACTGGTTTTAACGGGTATTTATGTCCTGGTTTATACCCGGTGTACCCCTCATGACGAGATGAAACTGATCAAGGCAAATGTACCGGCAGCATCGATCGCTTTTGCCGGTAGTTTGATTGGCTTTGTGCTGCCATTGGCCAGTGTTATCGAAAACTCTATTGATCTTGTCGACATGGCTCTCTGGGGTGCGGTGGCACTGATTGTGCAGTTGGCCACATTCTTTGGCTTGCAGTTGTTCTTACCAAAAATTTCAGACCGTATTTCTGCTAACGAGTTAGCTTCTGGTATTTGGCTTGGCGGCGTCTCTATTGCAGCAGGACTGTTGAATGCTGCCTGTCTGACTTACTAGTGCTGGAGCTAAATGAATAATGAAGCGATCAAAGAAGTTACAGCTTGCCATCATGGGGACCGCACCTTTTGTTATTACGGGCTGTGGAGATTCATCCAGAGAAGCTTTGGTATATAAAGATGCTGCCAGCTGCATTAAAGATGGTGTGATTTCAGAGTCGGTATGCCGCTTTGAGTATAATAAAGCCTGGCAGAATCATTTAATGGCGGCGCCTAAGTATAACTCTGGATCAGACTGCCAGCAGGATTTTGGTTCATCATGTCAGCAGCTGGCATCAGGTGAATATATACCGACTATGGAAGGTTTCATGCTGGCTGCAGAACCTGGCTCTGGTAGAAGCTCCTTTACTGTTATTCCCCTTTATCTGGGAAGTGGGGGATTCTTCCGAACTGGAAATTATGACAAGGTTGGCAGCAGTTACAAACAGGGGAAGGTCATCGTTGATAAAAAAGCAACGGCCAAGCCTACTCTGAAAAGTACGACAATGAAGCGCGGCGGCTTTGGCAGTCGTTCAGCAGCCAGAGGAAGTTGGGGGAGTTAATGTTACGTATTACCTCTGCACCCAGAACAGACTGGACCAAGCTGGCTGAGTCTCTCGGTTTTCGGTTTCATACGATAGGTGGTGATGCTTATTGGGATGAGTCTGCTTATTACCAGTTCACTATGAAGCAGATTGAAAAGGATATTGAAGACCCTACTGCAGAAATTCATCAAATGTGCCTGCACCTGGTGGATAAAGCGGTTAATTCAGAGCAGATGATGGAGTGCCTGCGTATTCCTGAGTATTTCTGGGACTATGTTCGAGACTCCTGGTTGAGACAAGATGCCCATCTGTATGGGCGCATGGACTTTTCCTATGATGGGAAATCTGCTGCCAAGTTTTATGAATATAATGCGGATACCCCTACATCTTTATATGAGTCTGCTTTTTTTCAATGGCTCTGGCTGGAACAGATGATTGATGAAAAAAAGCTGTCCCCTGATGTAGACCAATTCAATATCATCCAAGAGATGCTGATAGAAGCCCTGATTCTTTTAAAGAAGCAGAAGATGGGTGGGGAGTCTCTGTATTTTTCGTGCAGCAAGGATTCGGAAGAAGATTATGGCACGGTAGAGTATTTTCGTGACTGTGCAGTACAGGCTGGACTTGATACACGCTTTATTTATACAGAGGATATTGGTGTAAGCCCTGAAGGGCAATTTACTGATATGGATAACATGACCATTCCCGGGGTATTCAAGTTGTACCCCTGGGAATTTATGTTTGAGGAAGCGTTTGGAACTTACCTGCCTGGCAGTGAAACGCTTTTTATTGAACCACCCTGGAAATCTATTCTATCTAACAAGGGGATTTTACCGTTACTCTGGAAGGAGTTTAAGGGGCACCCTAATCTTCTACCCAGTTATTTTGAAGATGATGTACCGGGTGATGACTTAGGAAATCACTATGTTAAAAAGCCATTTTTTTCCAGGGAAGGCGCCAATATTTCTGTAATGGAAAAGGGAAGCAGGGTACTTTCTGTCGATGGCCCATATGTAGACAGTGGTTATATTTTGCAGAAATACAGCCCGCCACCAGAGTTTGCCGGAAATCATACATTGATAGGCAGCTGGGTTGTTGCTGACCGACCTGCGGGGATAGGGATACGAGAAGACAACTCGGTGATCACCAAGGACAGTTCAAGGTTTGTACCACATGTGATCAGGGCGTAAATAATAAGGGTTTATTCCAGAGCGGAGCCTTTTTGTTCCGGTTCTCACGCTGAGCGTGGGAACGAGAGCCAAGAGAGATTACCCCCGTTGATTCGGCTAGTTCCGCATGCATTCCCACGCAGAGCGTGGGAACGAGAGTCAGAGATGGGCTTTTGGAGGTAACCTCAGAAGTGGATGGATGCGGCGACATAAATCTGACGTGAGTCGTTTACTTTTAGTTTGATATCGTGCCTGTGCTCATACTTGTGAGAAGCACTGTTGGTTAGATATCTCAAACCCGCTTCAAGGTCGATATTATCAATACGGTAGATTGCACCTGCCTGAACACCGTAAGCAAAGGCCCATTTCTTATTAAAACTGTTCTCTCCTGCAGGGCTTCCTACAGTACCTTTAGCTTTTGTTTCAGCTGCACCAAGAGTCAGGCCCACGAAAGGTTGTACTTCCGACTCAGGCATAAAGAGGTAGTCGGCTGAAAACAGAAGGTTGAGCTGTTTGATGTCATGAACCTTGTATTCTGTGGCACCGTCATTCCAATGGGCATCTTTTGGTTTGAGGTAGCCGACAGTAAAGTATGCTCGAGCCTCATCTTCCCAAAAACTGCCAATGCGAACACCGAAAAAACCGGTACTATCACTTTCGTCATGACCGGTAGCACCGTCAACTTTCACCTTGGTTTTGGCATAACCACCTTCCAGACCAACAAAAAAATCACTGGTCGACCAGTCGTCCTCCCACCCGGCAGCCATAGCAACAGAAGAAACTGCTGAGACAGTAAGAGCGGTTAAGAGTGAAGTTATCTTTTTCATGTTCATGGGATTCCCAACGTATTCCATATGTAATGTGTGTACGAAAAGCAACTGACTGCTTTTTCTATGCTCTATAGATCAAGCCAAAAATAAGGAAACAATGCTAAAAATAGACCAGTTTCTGAGCACATGGGATGAAAAACCTTATTGGTTAGCACTCAGAAAAACTCTTGAGAACAGCGTTTCATTATCAATCAATGAACTTTATATAGATCACATCTCCCCGTTCTGCCATTTTCATTCAGTGCACTAAAGTACGATTTTTAGTAATGGTGGCGTTATGTGCGTGCTAAAGCGACGGAGTATAATTCCGTAGCTCAAGGTGAAACTCATTGTTGATCTTTGATGTCTTTTGAACGTCATATTGAAGAGTAAGAGTATTGAATGGTTCTTTAAATATGAAGATGGATTAATGACTGAATTTAAATGAATAGATTGTTATTTATTCTGGTGTTTTCTGAGATTAGCTGATACAAAAAATAAAAATTTGATGGTTGTTTGTTGGCTTTTGTTTTTCCGCAATAAAAAAAACCGCTTGAAAAGCGGCTAATTAAAATAACTCAATTGATCAAGGAGGGAATGCTGCAATTTATCAGAGCTAATACTGCAGTTAATCGGTAGTAATACTATTTAATATGCTTGTCAGCTTCCTTAAAGAAGAGCGCCATGTCATTCCAGGGGGTTGTCTTTCTCAAGATACGTCTACAATTCAGGATTGTTTCAAAATAGGGGGTTTGTTTTTTTAACTCAACCCAGCCATTGATGCCGCTGTTTTTCATGATACAACTCGAATACACTGAATAAACTCAGTCGGGGATGACTACGCATTCAGTATATGGCGATCCATTTCTTAAAAAAAATCAATAAAACTTTGATGCCCTATCAAGTATGCTTATGTCCTCGATTTTAAATCTGGTGGTATTCTATCCCTGTCTTCAGGGAACGGGAGTATCATAAAAATTCTTAGCTATGATATTCAAAGCTGTTTACTAAGGCTTGTCTCATAGTTTTTTGATGGAATAGGCTGTACATCAAATGCACATTACGCTTCGCCAGTTGGAAATATTTCGAGCTGTGGCTCAATATGGACGGGTTACTGGAGCAGCTGAAAGCCTTTATATTTCCCAGCCGGCAGCCAGTATGGCGTTATCTGAACTGGAAAAACATCTGGGGCCACTCTTTGACCGTAACCAGGGTGCAGGCCTGAAGATGAATGATTCCGGCCGGGCTCTTCTGCCTAAAGCCTGTGAGTTGATCGAGCGTGCGAAAGAGCTGGAGATGCAGTTTGCAGTCAATGGCTCGTATGAGTCGGGTTCCCTGATCTTGAATGCCAGTTCAACGATTGGGAATAATCTGTTGCCAAAAATGTTATCTCAGTTTCAGGAAGCAAACTCCGGTATAAGAATTGATCTTGAGATCGATAATACCCGCGCTATTGAACAACGTCTTCTTGACTTTAAAATTGACCTTGCTGTTGTCGAGGGTACCTGCCTGCATCCGGATATTGAAGTCACAACCTGGCTTGAAGATGAGCTGGTGGTTATCTGTAACCCAGAGCACCCGCTGGCCAACATGGAAAATATCCCTCTTCATTCTCTGTCGGGTGAGTTCTGGGTTTTGAGAGAGCCGGGTTCCGGAACCCGAGAGCTTTTTGATGAAATGATTGCCACACAGCTGGAATCTCCCAAAGTTGCCATGGTATTAAACCGTTCGGAAGCGGTTAAGCAGGCAGTGAGTGATGGTGTTGGGATCGCCTGTATTTCAAGCCTTGCTGCTAAATCATCGTTAGATACCGGGCATATGGCAATAATAGGGGTGACAGGGCTTAATCTGAAACGTCATTTTTACCTGTTAACCCACAAGAAAAAGTACAAGAGTGCAGTTTTTAATCAATTATGTCGTTTTATTATCGATTGGAAGTCCTTTAAAAAAGATTGATTTTTAAACAGTATTCATTTGCTTATCTATACGACTCAACATGTATACGGAATTATGAATCCTCTCTCCCAGCCCTTGTGCAGTGGGTATTGACTGGGTGTTCTATCAATTGTGGTGCTTTATGACGTAGTGAAATATTAGCTCGACAGAATGGTTTCGGTTGAATATAGGTACTATTACCCATATACTGCGCCCGCTGGGGTGTCAGAAATTATTAAACAAATAATAGATACTGACATACTCCAACAAAATATTACGCGGCGTGCATGCAAAAATCTTTTGCTCCTCCTTTTTCATTAGAAATGAAAGGGGGGGGGGGGGAAAGATAGTTGAGTTGTAGTTAAGGAAGTATGTCAGAAGCAAAAGTCTGGAAGCAGCAAATGGCAATGCGAAGTGATGACTGGTCCGGGTTTGCCAATCGCAAATCTGGTCGTGTTGGTCATCGTAAATATAGGTGGCTTCAACAGCCTCCAGTACATCGTGTTATTGTTGCCCAGTTGACTGTCTCTGCAGTGCTGGCTCTGGCACTGTTTCCTCTGGGGTTCACTTTTGCACTGTCATCCCTGTTGGGAGGGCTCTGCTGCTCGCTGCCCAATGCATACTTTGTATGGAGGGCGTTCCGTTATCGTGGAGCGCGTTCCGCAAAACTCATTGTCAGCTCATTCTATCGTGGAGAAGCTGGCAAACTGGTGTTGACCACAGTCGGCTTTATTCTGGTTTTTACCCTGGTTAAACCGCTGGAGCCATTGGCTTTATTTGGATCATTTATCGCGGTTCAGGCGGTAAATTGGTTTGCACCATTGCTGGTGGCTCGTCGGCAGAAGCCAGTACAATAATTATTATGTAAAAAAACAACTGTGCATGAGGTTGTTTGCTGAACGGGTTTGAGTGGAAGAGCTGGGTATGATTTTAGTTTATTTTTGAACAAAAAATAAACCAGCTTTGATATTGAAAATGTAATGGATGGTTTACAGGATTAGCCATGGCAAATACTGCTACTGAATACATACAGCACCACCTGCAGAATTTGACGTATGGTCAACTGCCCGCTGGTTATGATCGAGTCGATGCTTATGGGCATCCTCAAGGTGTTCTGACTGAGCCGACCTGGACCTTTGCCTTGACACCCGCAGAAGCCAAAGAAATGGGGTTCTGGGCCATTCATGTAGACAGCATGCTCTGGTCTGTATTTCTCGGGTTTGTGTTTGTTCTTTTGTTCCGCTTTGTTGCGAAGAATGCAACCTCCGGTGTTCCCGGTAAGCTGCAGAACGCTATTGAGTCGATAGTCGAGTTTGTGGACACCAGTGTCCGTGAATCTTTTCACGGTAAAAATCCGATGATAGCCCCTTTGGCCCTGACGATTTTTGTCTGGATTTTCTTCATGAACCTCATGGATCTTATCCCTGTAGACTGGATTCCTGGCCTGGCGACGCTGGCAGGTATTCCATACATGAAGATCGTGCCATCGACTGATCCGAACATCACCATGTCGATGTCGATCAGCGTATTCTTTTTGATGCTCTTTTTCTGGATTAAGGTCAAGGGCGTGTCTGGTCTGTTTTCAGACTTGGCTATGCACCCGTTCTCCAGTAAAAATCCGGTAGCAAAGGTTCTTCTGATTCCCGTAAACCTGCTGCTGGAAACGGTATCTCTGTTAGCCAAACCAGTTTCTCTGGGGCTGCGACTTTTCGGCAATATGTATGCCGGTGAACTGATATTTATCCTGATTGCCATGATTGGTTGGGCACAGCTGCCACTGCACTTTGGTTGGGCTGTTCTCCATATTCTGGTTATTACCCTTCAGGCATACATCTTCATGACACTGACCATTGTTTATCTGAGCAGTGTCCATGAAGAACACTGAGTGAAAGGTGACAGGGCGGCATTCTCTGTTTTTCATGCACGCTGTTTTTAAGCAAGAATGCTGTCCTTTGGATAAATTAACTTTAACTAACCACTAAATCTCACAACACACGACCTGTAAAGTCGGGAGGAAATATGGAACTGGTAGTTGGTCTGACAGTAATCAGTGTTGCAATTATGCTGGGTGTCGCTGCGCTGGCAACGGGTATTGGCTTTGCTCTTTTGGGCGGCAAATTTCTGGAAGGGGTTGCCCGTCAGCCAGAAACAGCGCCTATGCTGCAAACCAAAATGTTCATCGTTGCGGGTCTGCTTGATGCGATTCCAATGATTGCCGTTGGTATTGCTCTGTTCTTCACCTTTGCTAACCCTTTCGTTGGCTTGCTCTAAGCGCAGACGTTAATGCCCGATCGAGTGCTTTGTTGAGAGCTGCGGGCTGAAGTTTGCAGAAGGCTTTTATGAAGCCATGGGCTTTTAATAAGCCACAGGCGTTAGTCCGCAGTAGTCGAAAGTACTGGAGGCAGGCTCTGATATAGAGCCAACGACATTAACTGGAGCAAGAGGTGTTGGCGTGAATTTAAATGCAACCCTGATCGGCCAATCCATCGCTTTTTTGTTCTTTGTATGGTTCTGCATGAAATATGTATGGCCACCACTGACAAAAGTGCTGAGTGACCGACAGCAAAAAATAGCCGATGGTCTGGCTGCTGCTGACAAGGCAGAAAAAGACCTGGCTCAAGCCAATGACAAAGTTGCTGAACTGCACAAAGAAGCCAGAGTGGAAGCTCAGGGCATCATTGAGCTGGCTAACAAGCGCGCAACCCAAATTGTTGATGAAGCCAAAGAACAGGCTCGTGCTGAAGGTGATCGCCTGAAAGCTGCAGCCGTTGCAGAAATTGAGCAGGAAGCTAATCGAGCCCGTGAAGTGCTGCGTGCTCAGGTGGCCAGCCTGGCTGTTGCCGGTGCAGAGCGTATTCTGGGTGAACACCTGGATGAAGCTGCGAACAGCAAGCTGGTTGATGATCTGGCAGCTGAACTTTAAGAGGGCTGGAGATCATGGAATTAACTACATGTGCCCGTCCTTACGCCAAAGCGGCATTTGAATATGCCCGTGACACATCACGTTTGAGCGAATGGTCTGACATGCTGTCGCTCTGTGCCAGTGTGACTGCGTACCAGAAAGTGGTCGACATGCTGGGCAATCCACAACTGAGCGGTGTACAGCAGGCGGATGCGATTATTGGGCTTTGTCAGGGTAGCCTGGATAAGCCGGTTGAGAATTTTCTTCGGGTGTTGTCAGAACATCGTCGTCTGCAGCTTTTGCCTGAAATTGTTGTTTTATATGCCCAGCTGAAAGCGGAGCAAGAACGCTCCCAGCAGGTGCAGGTGACTTCAGCGTATCCGTTAAGTCAGGAACAGCAAGACAAGCTGGCAGAAAAAATGGCGGTTCGTTTGGGACGTTCTGTTCATCTGGTAACAGAAATCGACAGTAGCATTTTAGGTGGCGTTATCGTCAAAGCGGGGGACCAGGTTATTGATGGCAGTCTCCGCGCCCGGCTGAGTAAGCTGGCCGATGCGATGATTTCCTGATTAATCAATAAAACTGTATGTTTGCGGTAAAGTGGGGCAGGTAAGCTATGCAGCAACTGAATCCTTCCGAGATCAGTGACATCATCAAGAGTAGAATCGAACAGCTTGATGTGTCCAGTGAAGCCCAGAATGAGGGCACGATTGTCAGCGTAACTGACGGTATTGTACGTATTCATGGCTTGGCGGATGCCATGTACGGGGAGATGATTAAGTTCCCTGGCAATGTTTACGGCATGGCACTGAACCTTGAGCGTGACTCTGTCGGTGCAGTCGTACTGGGTGACTATGGTGATCTGGCTGAAGGCCAGACTGTCCAGTGCACCGGTCGAATTCTTGAAGTTCCGGTGGGTAATGAACTGCTGGGACGCGTCGTCGATGCATTGGGTAATCCAATTGATGGCAAAGGCCCTCTGGAGACCAATGAGACTTCTCCACTTGAAAAAGTAGCACCTGGCGTTATTGCACGTCAGTCTGTTGATGAGCCGGTTCAAACTGGATACAAGGCCATAGACTCAATGGTACCCATTGGTCGTGGTCAGCGTGAGCTGATCATCGGAGACCGTCAGACCGGTAAGACGGCTCTGGCCATTGACGCCATCATCAACCAGAAAGGTACTGGCGTTAAGTGTGTTTATGTTGCGGTTGGTCAGAAGCAATCGACCATTGCCAACGTAGTGCGCAAGCTGGAAGAGCATGGTGCCATGGACCACACTATTGTGGTGGCTGCCGGTGCTGCTGATCCTGCAGCAATGCAGTTCCTGGCTCCGTTTGCCGGTTGTTCCATGGGTGAATACTTCCGTGACCGTGGTGAAGATGCCCTGATCGTCTACGATGATCTGACCAAGCAGGCTTGGGCTTATCGTCAAATCTCCCTGTTGCTTCGTCGTCCACCGGGTCGTGAAGCTTACCCGGGTGATGTCTTCTATCTGCACTCTCGTCTGCTGGAACGTGCTGCACGGGTGAATGCCGACTACGTTGAGAAGTTCACTAATGGCGAAGTGAAAGGTAAGACCGGCTCTCTGACCGCTCTGCCAATCATCGAGACTCAGGCCGGTGACGTATCCGCTTTCGTACCGACCAACGTAATCTCCATTACCGATGGTCAGATCTTCCTGGAAACGGATCTGTTCAACGCGGGTATCCGTCCGGCAATGAACGCAGGGGTGTCTGTTTCCCGTGTTGGTGGTGCCGCCCAGACCAAGATCATTAAGAAGCTCGGTGGTGGTATTCGTCTGGCTCTGGCTCAGTATCGTGAACTGCAGGCCTTTGCCCAGTTTGCTTCTGATCTGGACGAAGCAACCCGTAAACAGCTTGAGCATGGTCAGCGTGTTACCGAGCTGATGAAGCAGAAGCAGTATGCCCCAATGTCTGTAGCGGGAATGGGTCTGGTTATCTTTGCCGCAGAGAAAGGTTTCCTTGCTGACGTTGCCCTGAACAAGATTGGTGATTTTGAAGCGGCTCTGATCAGCTATGCCAATTCTGAACACAGTGTGCTGATGGCAACCATCAATGAATCCGGTGACTACAACGGCGAGATTGAGGCCGGTCTTAAGGAAGTCATTGAGAAGTTCAAGGCCACCCAGACCTGGTGATCAGTTGTCAGTGGGCAGTTGTCAGTGGGCAGTGAAAAGCCTGATTGGCATCTGACCACTCATAACTGACCACTGATCACTGATAACGGGTAACTGACTATGGCAGGCGCAAAAGAGATACGGACGCAAATTTCGTCCATTAAAAGTACACAGAAAATCACCAGCGCCATGGAAATGGTGGCGGCGAGTAAAATGCGCAAAGCTCAGGAGCGGATGGAAACCAGCCGCCCCTATGCGGAACGTATTCGTCAGGTGGTAGGACACATTGCTAACGCCAATGCTGAGTATCAGCATAACTTCATGATTGAGCGTGAAGTTAAGCGTGTTGGCTTCATCATTGTTTCTACTGACCGTGGTCTCTGTGGTGGTCTGAACATTAACCTGTTCAAGAAAACCGTAGAGAACATGAAGGCATGGAGTGACAAAGGTGTTGGAATTGAGCTCTGCCTGATTGGCAGTAAGGCCGTTTCCTTTTTCCGCAGTATGGGCGCTGAGAATGCCGTAGCGGCCCTGACTCATATTGGCGACTCACCCAATATTGCTGACCTGATCGGTGGCGTCAAGGTGATGCTGGACAGCTATGAGGAAGGCCGGATTGATCGGTTGTACGTGGTGAACAATCAGTTTGTAAACACCATGACTCAGAAACCGGAAGTGCTGCAGTTGTTGCCACTGGTACCCGATGATGATGCGTCTCTGAAGAGACCATGGGACTACCTGTATGAGCCCGATGCCAAGCAGCTGCTGGATGGTCTGCTGGTACGTTATATCGAGTCTCAGGTGTTCCAGGCGGTGGTTGAAAATAATGCCTGTGAGCAGGCGGCACGAATGGTAGCCATGAAGAGTGCTACCGATAACGCCGGAAATCTGATTGATGACCTGCAGCTCGTATACAACAAGGCTCGTCAGGCAGCGATCACGCAGGAACTTTCTGAGATTGTCAGCGGCGCAGCGGCGGTATAAGAATTGAAGGGTGAGGAAAGACTATGAGTAGCGGTCGTATCGTACAAATTATCGGCGCCGTCATCGACGTCGAATTTCCCAGGGACAGCGTCCCAAAAGTTTATGACGCATTAAACGTCGATGGTAAAGAACTGGTGCTGGAAGTTCAGCAGCAACTGGGTGATGGTATCGTTCGTACCATTGCCATGGGTTCTACCGAAGGTGTTGCCCGTGGTTTGAACGTTGCCAATACCGGAGCACCTATCCAGGTGCCAGTGGGTACAAAAACCCTTGGCCGTATCATGGACGTTCTGGGTAACCCGATTGATGAAAAAGGCCCTATCGGTGAAGAAGAAAGAGCTTCTATTCACCGTAAGGCGCCCAGCTATGCTGATCAGGCCTCCAGTAATGAACTGCTGGAAACCGGTATTAAAGTAATCGACCTGGTTTGCCCATTCGCTAAGGGCGGTAAGGTTGGCCTGTTTGGTGGTGCCGGTGTTGGTAAAACCGTCAACATGATGGAGCTGATCCGTAACATCGCCATCGAGCACTCCGGTTACTCGGTATTTGCCGGTGTTGGTGAGCGTACCCGTGAAGGTAATGACTTCTACCACGAGATGACCGATTCCAACGTAATCGACAAAGTATCTCTGGTTTACGGCCAGATGAACGAGCCACCTGGAAACCGCCTGCGTGTAGCGCTGACCGGTTTGACCATGGCGGAGAAGTTCCGTGATGAAGGTCGTGACGTACTGCTGTTCATCGACAACATCTATCGTTACACCCTGGCGGGAACTGAAGTGTCAGCACTGCTGGGTCGTATGCCATCAGCGGTAGGTTATCAGCCAACGCTGGCGGAAGAGATGGGTGTACTGCAGGAGCGTATCACCTCCACGAAGACAGGTTCTATTACTTCTATCCAGGCGGTATACGTACCGGCGGATGACTTGACGGATCCATCTCCGGCAACCACCTTCTCACACCTGGATGCAACCGTAGTACTGAGTCGTGATATCGCTTCCAAGGGTATCTATCCTGCGATTGATCCATTGGACTCCACTTCTCGTCAGCTGGATCCTCTGGTGATTGGCCAGGAGCACTATGATGTAGCTCGTGGTGTTCAGACCGTATTGCAGCGCTATAAAGAGCTGAAGGACATCATTGCTATTCTGGGTATGGACGAACTGTCTGAAGAAGATAAGCAGAGCGTCTCCCGTGCCCGTAAGATTGAGCGATTCCTGTCTCAGCCATTCTTCGTAGCGGAAGTATTTACGGGTTCTCCTGGTAAGTACGTGCCTCTGAAAGAAACGATCCGTGCGTTCAAGGGAATCCTGGAAGGTGAGTTTGACTCTATGCCAGAACAGGCCTTCTATATGGTTGGTTCCATTGACGAAGCGGTTGAAAAAGCCAAGTCTATGTAAATAAGACCGCTGCCCGCCGCCCGCTTCCCGAAAAAGCCAGATCCGCTTTTACGGGAAGCGGGAAGCGGGAAGCGTTTCTAAGGAGATAGCCCCTCATGGCTTTAACCGTAGATTGTGACATCGTCAGTGCCGAGCAGGAAATCTTCAAGGGTCAGGTAGAGATGTTGATTGCTACCGGCTCATTGGGAGATCTGGGTATTACTCCCGGCCATACGCCATTGCTGACAGAGCTGAGACCTGGCCCGATCCGTCTGGTTACAGAAGGTGGTGGAGAAGAGGTCTTCTACGTTTCCGGTGGTTTCCTGGAAGTGCAGCCAAACCAGATCAAGATCCTGGCGGATACGGCACTGCGTGCAGATGACATGAATGAAGCAGCGGCTGAAGAAGCCAAGCGTCAGGCAGAAAAAGCCCTGGAAAACCAGAGTGGCGAATTTGACTACTCAAGAGCGGCAACCCAGCTGGCCGAAGCGGCTGCTCAGCTCAGAACCCTTCAGGCGATTCGCAAGAAACTGGGCAAATAAGCTCATTCTTTGTGCTACAAAAAAAACCTGCTTTTGCAGGTTTTTTTTGTAGTGATGGATTCATATTTTTATCTTATTAATCAGTTAGTTAATAGGTAAGCCTACCTAGTAAAGACTAAAGTTCAATAGTAAATAGTATTTGATGGAGTTAACGTGTTTAAGCATGTCTTATGAGCAAACCTGTACAGGTGCATCATTAATAATTAATAGGATAATTATTTCGAATTAACCTGATCCATTTGCTTGCAGTCTTAAGAATCAAGGAAGAATGAATTATGAATCCATCGGCTGTAATACCTAAAGCACCAGCTCAAGCTACTACTAAGTCTGAAGATATACAGAAGACAAGTGGTAAAAAGAAAAAATGGGGAAGATTGAAAGTAAGAAAAGTAGTGGCAAACGCTTTTGAAAGGCTGACAATCAAACTGCAGATGATGTTGCCGCAAAAAGCTTGCTCCCATGTGTTTGGAAAAATAGCTGAATGCAGAATAAAGGTTATAAAAAACTGGTTAATCCGCAAATTTATCTGGATGCATAAAATCAATCTTCAAGAGGCCACCAAAAAGCGACCCGAAGATTTTGAGTCTTTCAATGATTTTTTCACTCGTAAGCTGGAAAAGCATGCAAGACCCATTGCCTCAAATACTGAAGTCGCTTCGCCGGTTGATGGAACTATTAGCCAGGCTGGGAAAATCTCTTCAGGAGAACTTATCCAGGCTAAAGGGCATACATACAGTGTCAATGAATTATTAGGTGGAGATAAAGAGCTTTCAGATGATTTTCTAGGGGGGAGTTTTGTCAATATCTATTTGTCACCTGGTGATTATCACCGTTTTCATATGCCCATATCCGGGAAACTGATAAAGACGATTCATATTCCGGGGAAGCTATATTCCGTTAGCCCCAAAGCGGCAAGAAATATTGACAAATTGTTTGTCAGGAATGAACGGTTAGTTTGTATTTTCGATACCCCCAAAGGCCCTATGGCAATGGTTATGGTGGGTGCAATTAATGTATCCAGCATTGAAACCACTTGGGAGCATGGTGTAATAGAGCCTCATCGAAAAGGAGGGAAGCGTGCACACATTCATAAGAAGGATTTTAATAATATACAATTCGATGCTGGTGATGATCTGGGGGCGTTTCGTATAGGTTCAACTGTGATTTGCCTTTTTGGAAAAGATAAGGTTGATTGGCAAGAGAGCTTAGAGAGTGGTAAGAAAATTAAAATGGGAGAGGCAATGGGCTCCCTTAAATAAGTCAGAAAGCTGGTAAATGTCGTTTCAGCCACTGATTAGGGGGGGCTGAAATAGGCCTGAATGAGACAGCAGTTGGTCCCAGAATAAAAAGTCCTGTTTTGATCCCATACAGCAGAGACTATTTGCTTTGAATTATGTGTACGCTGTGCCAAAAAAACTGATTCTGGAACCTTCTTTTTATATTCGCTATAGTTCGCGCCACCCATTATCAGGTGAAAGACCTCTATGCCCGTAAATCAACCCTTATTACCATCCATGCAATACGATGCCATTATTATCGGGGCTGGGGCTTCCGGGTTGATGTGTGCTCTGACAGCGGGCGATCGTGGCCGTAAGGTGCTGGTCATTGACCATGCCAACAAGATTGGTAAAAAGATTCTGATTTCTGGTGGGGGTCGTTGTAACTACACCAATATGTACGCAGAACCGGCCAACTACCTCTCAAAGAATCCTCACTTTTGCAAGTCAGCACTGTCACGCTATACCCAGTGGGATTTTCAGGCGTCGGTGGATAAGCACAATATTCCCTGGCATGAGAAAACACTCGGTCAGCTGTTTTGCAATCATCAGTCCAGTGACATTGTCGAGATGCTGGTGGAGGAATGCAGAAACTCTGGAGTCGCTGTTCGTTTAAAGACAACACTGAACCATGTGAAACGTTCTGAGACATCGGAAGGGTTTTTGCTGGATACCTCACTGGGAGAGGTTCGTTGCACATCCCTTGTTGTGGCAACCGGTGGATTGTCGTTCCCAACCATGGGCGCATCAGGGCTTGGCTATGAACTGGCAGAACAGTTCGGGCATCGTTTGCTGGAAAGATCACCGGGTTTGGTGCCGTTTACTATGGATAAGCAGTGGCTGGCGCACTTTATTGAATTATCCGGTGTGAGTGCTGATGTTATCGTCAGCTGCAACGGACAAAGCTTCCGGGAGAATGTGCTCTTTACTCACAGAGGGTTGAGTGGGCCCGCCATACTGCAGATATCTTCCTACTGGCAGCCAGGCAATAAAGTCTCCATCAACTGGTTACCGGGTATTGCTATTGAAGACTGGCTGAATGATCTCAGGGCGTCAAAGCCCAAAGCAGAGATTCGCTCGGTACTATCAGACAGATTGACTCGGCGGCTGGCAACAGCACTTTGCAATTTTGGAGAATTGAAGAAGTTAACGGATAATGGTTGTAAACCCATTAACCAGTTGTCACCGGCCGAGCTGCAACGTCTGGCTGAAAGTCTGGAATCCTGGATATTTATGCCTGCAGGCACCGAAGGTTATAAAAAAGCAGAAGTCACACTGGGTGGTGTAGCTACCGACAATATCTCATCCAAAACTTTTGAGAGTCAGAATCAGTCAGGGCTTTACTTTATTGGTGAAGTACTGGACGTGACCGGCCACCTTGGAGGGTTCAACTTCCAGTGGGCGTGGGCTTCGGGATATTGTGCCGGGCTGTATGTTTAGATTTGTATATTCATAATAAATCATGCACATATAGAATAAATCATGCACACATAGAATATATCATGCACATATAGAAAAAATCGTGCACATAGCTGCTCTGGATCAATATCTCTACAACACTGGTCAAATATATTTCTTATACTTAGTTAAAAGTACAAGAGTGCAATTTATGGCCAGGGGAAGAAGACTAAAGACGCTGGAAGACTACTCACGATCTTTGAAGAATAAGTATGGCTTGGGTGAAGGGGTGGACTACAAACCTTGGCTTCGAGTTCAGGATGTACCGTCGAAAGGGCTATCTTCAAAGATTCAGGGTATGAAAATTAACCGGGATCATCACACTTTATCAAAGCAGGAGACAGTGTTTTTCTATCTGGCTGAGTTTTCAGATGTCGTTGTCGACATAAGGGAGCAGTTTCCGTTATTGCCATTAGACTTCAGTGTAAGAATTGCTAAAACAATTGGTGTAGACCACCCTGAAGTTCCAGACACAAAAAACAAGCATCTGATGACTACAGATTTCTTGCTCACATGTTCAGATGGCAAAAGGGTTTGGTATATCGCAGTGAGCGTCAAGTCTGAGAAAGATCTGCAGAATGAACGTGTATTGGAAAAACTAGAAATTGAAAGGCTGTGGTGGCAGTTATTAGGAATTAAGTTTGTACTGTTTTGTAGCTCAAGTGAAGCGGAAGTACAGAGTACAAATATTGCTTGGGTAACTGATCCCGTCAGGCACAAACTAGACTGCTTAAATCTGATAACGGAAGACTTAAAGCAAAAGGCACTCAGCCTGATTACTCTTGGAAATCAATTACAGGAAACAATATGTACTGATTTCTTACGTGAGTTAGACCTTTCTGCAGTAGATCCATTGATGCTGTTAAAGGTATTGATTGCTGAAAAGAGGATATCAATAGATTTGTCACTACCGATGATAGAAACAGGAATGATATCAGTAATAAATTAAGCGTATAGGTAGTTATAGATGGATGTTACTGTAGATAGTGTTTGGGATTTTAACAATGTTGATGGGATATCTGATGGCTCCTATAGAGTGCTAAAGCTTTATTCTGAAATTGGTGAGTTTGTTATATTTAAGCTTTCAGAACAAAAGTCAATAACCCGGCCAATGTTATGTAGTCTCGAAGTATTTAAATTTGGATATAAAGAAAAAAGGATAACAGAAAGTTCATATACGGTACCAGGTTATCTGTTGTTATCTGATATAGATATTCCAGAAAAGCACAGAAAAAAAAGGGATGAGAGGTTTCTTTTAATAAAACCATTGCTAGAAGAAGACTGCTTTTATTTTGATTTGGCGTCAAAAACCAGAATTAAATCTATCGGAAAAAGAGCTAAAGACACGTCAGTCTATATACAAACACTCTATCGAATATTAAATGACTATTGGGAGTATGGTCAGGATATATCCTCTTTAACTCCTGCGTTCAAGCTTCAGGGCGGTAAAGGAAAGTCACGTATTGCTGGATCAAAGAAAAGGGGGGTGCCAGTAGAATCAAGAACTGGTGCTGTTGAGTTAGATGAAGGAATCAATATTACCGAAGAAGATAAAGTGAAAATTATAAAGGGATTAAAAAAATATTATTTAAATAGTTCGGGTTTGAACCTGTCAAAAGCATATAAAAAAACTATTCTGGAATTCTATGCAACAGAAGTAACAGAGGCAGAAATCAATAACACTTTTGCAAAAATACCAAAAGAACATCAGTACAGATATTGGGCGGACAAGTTAACGAGTAAAGATGAAGAAATTAAAAGGCAGAGTGATGAGTCTTATTATCTGAGAAATAAGAGAGGCCTGTTAAGTAGTGCGGTACGAGATGCGCTAATACCGGGAGAGTGCTTTGAAATGGATGCAACAGTTGCAGACATTCATATTGTATCAAAATTTAATAGGAATAAATGCTTGGGGCGTCCAATAATTTATCTGGTTATAGATAAAGCAAGTAGAATGATTGTTGGTGTTCATGTATCGATGGAATATGCTTCATGGAGAGCAGGTAGACAGGCTTTAATTAATTGTTTTACAAAAAAGAAATCATATTGTGAAAAATTTGGAATAAACATTGTTGATAGTCAATGGCCTTGTTTTCATATTCCAAGAAGAATTTTATGTGATCGTGGAGAAATGATCTGTAAAAGTCCTGAGGAGTTAGTCGTTCCTCTAATGCAATTGGATATAGCTGCTCCATATCGTGCAGATATGAAAGGTATTGTAGAAAGAAGGTTTAAAATTTTAAATGATGAGGCGTTGCATAGTTTAATTGGTACAACCAAAGGTACTCATAGAATAAGGGGTGAAGATGATCCCCGAGCGAGGGCACAATATACAATTGATGAGGTTACAAAGAGAATGATTAAAGAAATTCTTAAGCATAATAGAAGCATATTTAAAAAGTTGCTAAAAGAAACTCCTTTGTTAATTGAGAACGACTTAGACCCAACACCGATAAATACTTGGAATATACATTTACTGAAGCATAGACACTCACTAAAAGTTGCAGACGAAGAAGAAGTCAGGGCGAAATTGTTACCTGCAGTAAAAGCATCCATGACAGGAGAAGGTATTTCATACAATGGAATGTATTATTCTTGTCAAAAAATGGAAGAGGAAAATTGGGCGTCAATCGCAAGATCAAAGGGGTGGTGGCCGCTAGAGGCCAGAGCTGATAGTGATAATAGCTCTTTTCTTTATGTCAGATTATCCCAAAACGGGGGGTTTACTAAGTGCTATTTATTGCCAAAGAGTAATATGCTTAGAGAGCTTTCAGCAGCAGATATTGACTATGTTCATGACTATCTGCAGCAGAAGGAGCAGCTTAATAAATTTACAATGGCAGATGTTTATGACCATAAAGAAAATCAAGAAGATGAGCGACGTGCAGCCCGTGAACAGAGGGCAGCACCAAAGAATGCAAAAAAATCAGACAAAATAAATGGTATGAACGATCGTAGAAAAGAAGCCATCGATCAGGAAAGGGAAGAAAGGTATGAAGCTGAGTCTATTTCTTCTACCTATGGAAATGTTGAGTCAGAAATTAACTCCACTAATTCAAAAATGGAAGATGAAGATAAACTAAGTATGTTTAGTCGAAGAAGAAGGAACAGCCTTTAATGAAAGCCCTTGAAGCAATATACACGGAAGTTAATTTTCCTGATTTTCAGAACAACCCTCTTATTGAGGCTTTGCCTCCAAAGGTTTCTGATGAAAAAGTAACCAGGTTTTTGGAGTATTATCCAGAACATCAAGATAAAGAGCGCTTACTTGAAGCTCATGATCGAGTCGATTATTTGAGCAGGATAAAACAGTTAACTCAAGTACTTCCTATACATATTGATGTTTTCAGGATGATTGAGAGGATTATTAAGGAAGGATACTCAGCGAAACATCCACTAAGCCCAACAACTCAGCACTATCTGACTTATTCGTTTGATGATGTCCCTGATGTTATACCATCAACTGGTCCATTCGAGCCAAAAGGTACGGCTATTACTACATTGGGTGATAGCGGTGTAGGAAAAAGTCGATTACTCCATCGATGCTTGGGCTTTTTTCCTCAAGTTATTAAGCATAAATCTTACAAAGGAGATAAGTTAGATCTTGTTCAGGTAGTTTGGTTATACGTTCAGTGTTCCCATGACTCAAGTTTGAGAGGGTTTTGTCACGAAATACTTGACAGTCTGGATGAAGTGCTTGGCACTTCGACAACGCCTAAAACAACAATATCTACATTACTCAAGCAGATAGAGCAAAAGCTTAAGTCCAATTTTGTTGGAGTTTTAGTAATAGATGAAATTCAGGCCTTGAAGTTTGGAAGAACTGGGGGCCAAGATAATTTGCTCAAGTTTCTTCTTAATCTGATTAATAAATGCGGCATCCCAATCGTTTTTTCAGGAAATCTTGAGGCTAAAGCAACGATGCAACATGTTTTCAGAGTTGCCAGGCGTGCGGAAAGTGGAGGCTATGTTGAGATAGATAGGCTTCCTTATGACACCATGTGGAAGTTCTATGCTGAAGAGCTATGGGCACTACAATGGACTAATCCTAAAACTGATTATGATGAAGCCCTATGTCGAGAGCTGCATAATCTGTCAACAGGCGTCTTTGATATTGCCTGTCGAATTTATCGTCAAGCTCAGCTGCTGGTGATTGGTTCTGATGATGAAAGGATCACGAAAGAAGTTTTGGAAAGCGCTTATAATGGGAGCTGCAAACTAACAGATCCCGACCTAAGCATGTACAGACGCAGAATGGGAACAAATAATCAGCAGGGAACGACTACTAAGGATGTTGAAAGCAAAAACATTGCCTATAGTGGTAAGGTTAAAACATTGGAAAATCCCGACCCCAAGAAAATAAGAATAGCTGGAGATCTTACAAGACCTCAGCACCCTGAATTTTCTGAACGATTAATGGAACTTAAAAACTGTATTGATTTGTTTGATCGTATAGTTGATCCTGACTTACTGAGGAGCTCCCTAGATGAAGGGGATCAGAAACAATTTTTGATCAGTAAGGATATATTGTGTCCTGATCCGTTGTCTTTCTTTGAATCGATGAAATAGAAAATAGATTAAATAAAAATTCAAATCATAGGCAAGAACAAGGAGTCGTTCGTCTATGAAAATACCAAAATGTTTTCCTGGTGAACTAGTGTTCAGCAGGATTATCAGGCACTTTATTCAAAGTGGCATGACGTCAACTGATTATCTCGAGTGGATCTTTGGGACAAGAAAGGTCAGTATTCATCCAGTGTTGACCTGTGATTTAGAGACTATATCTCAATTCACTAAAGAGGATGTTGAAACGCTGTTGTTTCAACAGACAACAGCTCCATTATTTCTTACTTTTATGTCGAGTCAGACTGCTGATTTAAAACGGCTAATGGCTTCTGGGGATAGTAGTAAAGCGCTGAGAATATGCCACTATCACAAATTCAGTCATGGAACAGGGTTAAGCCTGGAATATTGTTCTCTCTGCGCAAGGGAGGATATACAAAACCAAGGAGTCGCTTATTGGCATCGCGAGCACCAAATTCCGGGAGTCAATGCCTGCTCAGTTCATGGAACACTGTTGAATATTGAGCCTATTGCAGAAAGACAGCGTCTTAATGAATCACTCCTTCCTGTTTTTAGCAAAAATGTAAAGTACGCCTCAGAAAAAGAAGTTGAGTTCGCAATTTTCTCTAAAGATATTCTTACTTATTTCAGTGATTCAAATAAAAGTCTGGAACTATCAATTTATAAAAGTGAGCTTGCTGTACAGGGGTATATATCAAATCATGGTAGAGTGCGTAGGAAAAAGTTGATGAATGATTTTTTTGTATATTCGAAACAGTTTCCTAAGATAGACCCTATCTATTTCCCGAAAAATGAGAAAGATTATAAATATTTCTCATTCTTGCTATCTGGTATTGGTAATCAACATCCATTTAAATATCTGTCTCTGGGATTCTGGCTTTTTCGGAAACTGGATAAATTGCTGACAGTCAGAAAAGTTAAACCAAGGAAGAAAGGAATTAAAATATCAAAACTGCATAAAGAAATCAGAGTTAGAAAAAAGATACAAACTTCAGGTAAAGAGATCAAAATAACCGAGTCTGTCAAGCAGCAGATATTTATCATGGCAAAACGTGGCTTTCATCGAGCTGCGATTGCAAAGCGATTCGATATTTCAGCAGGTAGTGTAGAGCATGAAATTTCCCAACATCCAGGAATGGTGGAGCACCGCAAACGCTGTAAATTTGAATCCAGGAGAAGACGCTACCGGCTACAGATTATCCGTTTTCGGCAATCACAACCGCAGGCATTACGTAAAGACATCCGAAAGGCTCATGATGCGGCATATATCTGGCTCTATCACTACGATCATCAATGGCTTGAACAGGTACTCCCCAAAGCAACCAGGCCAAAACCGAAGGGAAGGGTAGACTGGGAACTTCGGGATCGTGAGCTTGTGGATAAAGTCCGGCGTCTGATGGAACAACATCAGGGGCGCCTTACCCGTACCAAACTGGATAACCTATTAGGCGGCCGTGGCTGGATGATCAAGCAACAAAAGAAGCTCCCCAGAACGATGAGAGTCTATAACGATTTAAAAAAGTAATTTCAATAAACCTTTCTCTATATCGAGCCCAAATTTGCACACTTGCTTCTTAAAAGAGCATAATGCCTCATTTATGAAGCATAACGGCACTGATTGCTATCAGTAAGTTTTTATACAGGGCACTGCTACACCATGATCCGAGTCCTGCTGAAACAGAAGCTCGATGAAAAATCTTTCAAGATGAAGCGTCCTATACCGCTCAGTGAAGTTGCTGAAATTACCGGTATTAGTCGTGCGACTCTGAATCGTATCGCTAATGTTCCAGGATATAAGACAAACACCGAAATTATAAGCCTTCTTTGTGGGTATTTTGACTGCTCGCCTGGTGATCTACTTCTAAGACTTCCAGAAGAAGCTGAGGAGTAATTATGCCTAATCCATATCCAGCGAATTTTACCAAGGCTTCTTTACTGGTGCCTGAAAGCAGAATAATTGCTGGACTGCTCTTGCAGGATTTGTCAGTGGCGGAATGGAAACAGCAAATCGAGAATGAAAATGTTCTGCAACGACGTACAAAAAACAGCGCTAAAACTGCTGCGGGTCTTATCAAAAGCCGATTAATGACTATGGATCATGGTCTATGGGAGCTTGTATATGCAGGCAGTAAAGAGCTCGCAACTCAGGCGGTATTAGGCGCAACGGTAAAGTTTTCACCTTTGTTGGGTGACTACCTGCAATATGTCTATCAGAGGGAGCGAAAGCAGTTTGCTGACCATTTACGTCCATCGTCATGGGACTTATTTATTGCGGACTGCCACAACAGGATTCCCGACTTGCCCGTGCGATCAGAGAGTACTCAGGCAAAGCTAAAGCAGAATGCTTTTCGGATAATGGCTGAAGCCAGTTTGATTGATAATACCAAAGACATGTCGATTCGACATTTAGTTCTTGCACCTGAACTTGAAAGATATCTGGTCAGAAAGCAGGAAAAGTATGTGCTGCGTTGTTTGTTACCAGAAGGACACACTTTATGAACAAATGCAGCAGTACCAGGCTGCAAGAACGCCTGAATCTTATTTTGCCAAAGATAACCAGTGATAGCTTCCTGAGAAGTGAGCGCCTGGGCAATGAGATACCATTTTATGCATTTGATTATCCTCCGGAGAAGGAGACGACAGTCAATGAATATGTTGAATTCCTGCTGCCGAAGCTGCATAAGAAGCTGCCCGGGCATCTGTGTGTTACATATCAATTTGTTACAGCTGGCACTGGATACCATAAATAGCCGCAAAGGTAATATTTATGAGTCTGCGCTCAAAATGCAGGCTGCAAAAGGTGATGCTTATGTATTCAAGGCGTTGAGTGCCGCTCTTGAAGCAAACAAAGTGGCATCAGAGCTGGCTGAACAGGCACAAAGTATTGATGCTGGCATGGTTTTGATCACAGGTGTTGGTAGTGCTTACCCATTGATCCGTACCCATCATTTATTACACGCACTTCATGCCAGAATGGGGCAAACGCCTCTTATTGTTTTTTACCCGGGGCGTTATACAGGGCAAGGCCTGAGTCTCTTTGGTTTATTGCCAGACAAACCCTACTATCGTGCTTTTCGTCTTGTGGATTGATGTTTAAAGGGATACTGCAGTGAATATAGAAGCGTTATTTGAGAAACCCATAGCCCGGAATATTAACGGGGTTATCAAGGCGGACCAGACTGACACTGACTCCATCTGGCAGGAGCTGGAAGAATATGTGATCACCAGGGAGCTGGATACTCATCTAAGACGTTTTCTGGAAGCTTACCTTAATGCCATTGATCACCCTAATGACCCGGCAGTTGCGGGCAAGGTTGGCGTGTGGGTATCCGGTTTCTTTGGCTCTGGTAAATCACACTTCATTAAAATTCTGTCCTATTTATTAGAGAACCGGGTTATAGAGCGGTTTAACCCACAAACAAAGAGCAAAGAAAGTCGAACTCCCCTGGAGTTTTTTAAAGAAAAAATAACCGACAGTATGCTGGCCATGGATATTACCCGTGCGGTAGAAAGTCCGGCAGAAGTCATCCTTTTTAATATCGATAGCCGCGCTGACAATACGGGCGGGAGAGACTCAATTCTCAGAGTATTTCTGAAGGTTTTTAATGAAAAACTGGGGTTCAGCCCAGACCATCCTACCATTGCCCATCTTGAGCGTTTTCTGGATCGACAGGGTAAGCTTCAGCACTTTCATCAGGCATTCCTGAAACACAGTGAGATGGAGTGGGTTGAAAACCGGGATAATTATATTTTTCATAATGAGGCTTTAGGAGCAGCGCTCTCTGAGGTGACCGGGCAAACCATTACCGATGCTTTAACCTGGCTTGAGCGATTCGAGGAGGACTTTGCACTCTCTGTTGAAAGCTTTTGTGGCTGGGTGCGGGAGTATCTGGATACGAAGCCGGCAGGGCATAAAATTCTCTTTTTGGTGGATGAGATTGGTCAGTATATTGGTCAGGATACACATCTGATGTTAAACCTTCAGACCATCACAGAAAATCTTGGCACCATCTGCGGGGGACGTGCCTGGGTGATCGTCACCTCTCAAGAAGATATTGATGCGGTTGTTGGTGAAGTTCGGGCCTCTAAAGCGAATGACTTCTCCAAGATTCAGGGACGCTTCAGTACTCGGCTTTCACTCTCCAGTGGAAATGTAGATGAAGTAATCCAGAAGCGGATTCTGGGTAAAACAAGGCAGGCAAAGGATTTACTGACTCAGGAATACCGCAATAAGGCGGATATTCTGAAAAATCAGCTCAGTTTTACCAATGTCGGCATGACCTTTAAAGCCTATGCCGATGAAGACGACTTTGTCAGCACATACCCGTTTGCTCCTTATCAGTTCCAGCTGGTTCAAAAAGTATTTGAAAGTATTCGTAAGGCGGGTGCTACAGGTTTACACCTTGCCCGCGGTGAGCGATCCATGCTGAATGCGTTTCAGGGTGCTGCGCAACAGTTGGCCAGAGAAGGCAAGGCTATTGGAGTAATGGTGCCTCTCTATCGTTTCTACCCATCAATTGAGAGCTTTCTGGAAGGCGTTGTAAAGTCGACCATTGATAACGCTAATCGAAACAGCTCCCTCAAGCCCTTTGATGCAGATTTGCTGAAGACACTGTTTCTGATTCGTTACGTTGATGAAATCAAGGGCAATATTGATAATCTGGTTACCCTGTTTGTTGATGAGATAGATGCTGATCGCCTGAGTATCAAGAAAGAAATAGAAGCCAGCCTTGTGCGTCTTGAAGGTGAAACGCTGATCAACCGCAGCGGTGATAACTACACATTCCTGACCAATGAAGAGCAGGATGTAAACCGGGAGATCAAGGATGTAGATCTGGGCCCCGGCGAAGATACCGGTATGCTCAGTGAAATCCTTTTCAGTGATGTACTGGAAGATCTGAGAAAGTTTCGGCACCCGCTGACCGGTAAAGACTTCACAGTCAATAGAAACTGTGATGGCATTCCCTATGGAGCACGCTCAGAGGGGGGGCTTGAGTTAAAAGTTGTATCCTCTCTTGCTGATGACTATGACTTCTTTGATGAAAGCCGCTGCATTCTCACTTCACAGGAGGGGCGGGGGCAAATCGTTGTGCGACTGGATGATGACCAGCAGCTGATGCAGGAAATCCGTATCTTCCTGCAAACGGATAAATATATTGGTCGCAAGAATGATGATAGCGCCAGCCTGACCCAGAAACGCATATACAGCGACCGTGCCGAGGAGAATCGAGAGCGCCGGGAGCGAATTATAACGGGCTTAAAACAGCTCTGGTCTGAAGCAACCTTTACCATTGCGGGCCAGCTGTGGACAAACAACAGTGAGCATGCCAGAACCGCATTGACCAAAGCACTGGACTACCTGGTAGCCAATACGTTTACCAAACTGTCGCTGCTATCAAAGCCAAACGGTAATCCACAGCAGGAGGTCAGTGCCATCCTGAGCACACCGGTCAGTGAGGGCTTTGATTTCGAGGGAGGGGAGAGTCATTCACAGGCTTTGGATGAAGTACGTCGGTTTATTGAACTTTCCACCGGTGCCAGTCGTCTGGTGATACTCCATAGCCTGGTTGAAGAAAAATTCGGTCTTCACCCCTATGGTTGGCCGAGCTGGGAAACCATGCTGCTTATAGCCAGACTATTAATGGCGGGTGAAATCACTCTGGTAATGGACAGTATGGCCATGACGCCAGACCAGGTGCGTGAGGCGATTCAAACCCCCAACAAATGGCGACGTATTCAAGTCGTCAAGCGAAAAAACGTCAATAGCGCCATTCTTCAACAGGCGCGGAATCTGGTTCGTGATGTATTTGGTAAAATGCCTTCTGAAAGCGAAGAGGCCATTCATGCGGAGCTAGGGGAGGGACTTGATGGATGGAGACGGGAACTGGCGGAGTGGAATGCCATGGCCAGCAGTGGCCAATACCCGGGTGAAGAAAGCATTACTGAACTGCTCATTATCGTCAATAAGCTTCTGACCATGACTGACAGCTATGAGCGCATCAGCAAGTTTGTTGGTGATCGGGCACAATGGCTTGAACTGTCTGAACTTCACAGTGAGCTTCATTATTTCTACAACAGTCAAAAGCCGGTTTGGGAACGTCTGCAGAATACGCTTCGCACATTAGAACCTAACCTGCAGGAGCTGGAAAAATTGCCAGAGGCTGCCGCAGCGCTTAAGAAAATGGCCGGCATCCTGAAAGCGACATCGCCTTATGACCTGCTCAGCAGTGCAGACAACCTGATCCAGACCGCCAGTCGTATCAACAGTGAACTGGTTGGAGAAAAGAAAAGCCATGCACTGAAGCGGGTCGATGAACGAATAGCAAGAGTCAACACTGAACTCGAACAGGCGATTGCAACAGACCAGTTAAAGAACCAGTGTCTCTACCCCTTGCAGCAGCTACGCCAGCGACTGGAGAACATGGTCAGTGTTGCGCACATCTTTCAGGCTCAGACTCAGGCCAAAGACCTTCAGGAGCAAGCCATCGACCTGATTGATGCAGCGGTTGAAGAAGCCAAAAAGGCTGAAATTATGCGACAGGCGGCTGTGGCCCTTGCTCAACATGACGCCCATGAAGCTGCCAAAAAGGCAAAGGCAGAAGGTAAAGAGCCAGAACCGATTCCAAAGAAATCTGAAATACAGCAGGAAACCTATCATCCCCAGGTGATGGTTGCCCCTAAAAAGCGCTGCAAAATCAGCCCTCGTGCACTGACGGATGGCAAAGTCTATCTGGAATATGAATCTGAGATGGACGAGTTTCTCGACAAGCTCAGGGCAGAGATGCAGCAGGCTCTGGACAGAAACGAAAGAATTGAGATTATTTAACGACTCTGTTCTTCTATTATTTGTTATGCCTCAATCTCGCTCCCATGCTAATGCCCATAGCGAATATGTTTTTGTGGCAGTGTGTGGGAGCAAAACAGAATCCTGGTTATGAACCGTACCCAACTGAAAAACTACGCGCCGGCTGCCCGGCGCGATTTTATGACTGCCATCACCAGTCGTGCCCGCACACTCGGAATTAATAAAGAACATATCGCTGATGCTGCTGTGCAGGGCGATATTCTGATGATCGAGGGTCGTCCTTTTCCGGCAGCTCTGGCGCCATTGCGAAAGAAGCTGGTGGGCCGTATCCAGCTGGAGGGTTTTGATCAGGTCATACAGGCCATGGCCTACACCTGGTTTAACCGTTTTATCGCTATCCGTTACATGGAGATTCACGGCTATCTGGACCATGGTTACCGGGTACTTTCACACCCCCAGGGGCAGGGTACGCCGGAAATTCTGCAGCAGGCCAGCCATGTTGATCTTCCGGGCCTGGATAAAGCGCAGGTGATTGATCTGCAGCTGGATGGCAATAAAGATGCCGAACTCTACCGAATGCTGCTGATCGCCCAGTGCAACGCACTGCATCAGGCCATGCCCTTTTTGTTTGAACGAATAGACGACGAAACAGAACTATTACTGCCAGACAACCTGCTCCATTCCGACTCCGTTATTCGCAAGCTGGTGAGCAGTATTGATGAAGCGAGCTGGAATGAGATCGAAATCATCGGTTGGCTTTACCAGTTTTATATCAGTGAGCGTAAAGATCAGGTGATGGGCAAAGTGGTCGCCACTGCTGATATTCCAGCGGCTACCCAGTTGTTTACGCCTAACTGGATTGTGAAATATCTGGTGCAGAACAGCATTGGTGCCCAGTGGCTGGCTACCTACCCGAATTCTGACCTGAAACTGGGTATGGAGTATTACATTGAACCCGCTGAACAGACCGAAGAAGTTAAACAACAACTGGCAGCTATTACCCCTGATGAACTGAACCCGGAAGAACTTACGCTTATCGATCCGGCCTGTGGCTCTGGCCATATTCTGGTGGAAGCCTATGATCTGTTCAAAGCGATCTATCAGGAGCGAGGCTACCCAAGGCACAAGATTCCCCAGCTGATTCTGGAAAAAAACCTGTTTGGGCTGGATATCGATACCCGGGCTGCCCAGATGGCTGGTTTTGCCCTACTAATGAAAGCTCGGGCCGATAGCCCGAGAATTCTCAGTGTGTCCCCAACGCTCAATGTGCATGCTTTGCACGACAGTAACGAGCTGGATGATAACGCCATTGCTGAAGAGTTGTATCGGGCCGCTATTGCCGTTGAAGGTGGTGAGGCATTAGACCATGGTCAACTGTTTGGGGCTGGACAACTGACTACTCTGCACTCCAGTGGTTTGTCCGTTAATGATATTCAGGCGTTGATACGTTTTTTTGAAAATGGGACGACGTTTGGCTCTCTGTTGGCGGTGCCAAAAGCGTTGGCGGAGAAATTGCCGCAGCTTCAAAACTTACTAGAGCAGGTGTTAAATAGTGGTAATGCCCTTGCGAAAAGCCATGCACAGGAAGTGGTGGATGGGTTTCTGAAACCGGCTCAGTTGCTGGCTGCGAACTATGATGCGGTGGTGGCGAATCCGCCTTATATGAATAGCAAAAATATGAACGCTCCTTTAAAGAATTTTGTTAAAGAGTTCTTTAGGGATGATACCCAAGACTGACTTGTATGCATGTTTTATAGACGTGGCTTCACTTTGGCAAAGTCTGAAGGTTTTAGTGCCATGGTTACTATGCAAAATTGGATGTTTCAAAGCTCCTTTGTCAGGTTCAGAAGTGAGTTGCTTGAGAAGGGAACAGCTCAATCTGCTATTCAAATAGGGTTCAATAGTTTCCCTACTTTGAATACAAAAATTGTCCTTGCATGTGCTGTATCTATAAGAAGATTGCATATTCCTGAATACGTGGGGAAATACATCAATCTTAATGATGCAGCCCACTCTTCTGATAAGAATCTTATTTTTCTGAAGAGAGATAAAGCATCTGATTATGCTAGAAGTCAAAATGATTTTGATAAGATACCGGATAGACCATTAGCATATTGGGCAAACTTTGGTGATTTATTTAATGCTGATTCATTCGCAACAAAACTAGTTTCTGGTGGAAGATGTAAAACTCATGCAGACCACCTTTATGTCAGGGCTTTATGGGAAGTCAATGTTTCTGATGTCAAGGCAGCCAAAAAATGGAAGTTATTTGAAAAAGGAGGGGACTTTAGAAAATGGTTTGGAAATAGAACCTATGTTGTAGATTGGAGTGAAAAAGCAAAGTCATCCTATGCATCACACGGTGGTTTAACCCAAGAAAAATACTGGTCTAAGGTAGGTATTACCTGGTCAGATATCGCTATTATTAATTGCTTTCGTTTAAAGCAGAATGATTCGGAGTATAGTTCTGTATCTCCAACCATTTTTCCTAAAGCAGAGAATGAGGAAACAGACCTTCGCGATTTGTCGTTTTTAAACAGCAAAGTCGTTTCATGGCTGCTGAAAGTAATTAACCCAAGTATTCATGCTAACCCTGGGGATATATTAAAGTTACCTATCAATCGTTCTGCTTCTAAGCTCAACGCAGAGAGGGCCATTAGTTCAGCGGAGCTTGACTGGGATTCTTACGAAGCCTCATGGGGCTTCCAAACCAGCCCACTGATCACCGACGACTGTAAAATGTCAACGGTTCAGGAAAGCTACACCCACTGGCAAATGAAAAACCAGCAAGCCATCACCGAAATGAAGTCGCTGGAAGAGGAAAACAACCGCCTCTTTATTGATGCCTATGGTTTGCAGGATAAACTGACACCGGATGTCCCCATCGAACAGATCACCCTTACAGTCAACCCCCCATACCGCTACGGCAAAGGCAAAACAGAGGCTGAGTACGAGTCGCTGTTCCGTACTGATACCATGAAAGAACTGCTCAGCTACGCCATTGGTTGCATGATGGGGCGTTATTCTCTGGACAAACCGGGGCTGGTCTACGCTCACGCAGGCAATAAAGACTTTGATGCTTCTCAGTACTCATCCTTCCCGGCAGATGATGACGGTATTATCCCGATCACGGATTACGACTGGTTCAGCGATGATGCCTGTAACCGGCTGGTGCAGTTCATCGAAACTGCCTGGCCAAAAGAGAAGCGGGACGAGAATCTGTTGTTTCTGGCTGAAGGCCTGGGTAAAAAAGCCGGTGAAAAACCGGTGGATGCCCTGCGCCGTTACCTGAGCAGGGACTTCTTTAAAGACCACCTGAAAACCTACAAAAAACGCCCCATCTACTGGCTGTTCAGCTCCGGCAAGCATAAGGCATTCGAATGCCTGGTTTACCTGCACCGGTATAATGAGGGTACACTGTCCCGTATGCGTCAGGAATATGTGCAGAAGCTGCTGGGCCGTTACGAAAGCCGGATTAAAATGCTGCAGGACAATATCGCCAGTGCCAGCTCCACCTCGGCCCGCAAAAAGATGGAAAAGGAGCTGACCTTGCGCCAGAACCAGCAGCTGGAACTGCGTAAATACGATGAACAGCTGCGTTACTATACCGATCAGCGCATAGCCTTGGATCTGGATGACGGGGTTAAGGTGAACTATGGCAAGTTTGGTACACTGTTGGCCAATGTGAAGGACGTGACGGGAGTGAAAGGATAATGGGCAACACACATCCGATGTGGATCGACCATATCCGGGTTGAGAACTTCAAGTCCCTGGTGGGATTTGAACTCTCCCTGCATGGCTTTAACTGCCTGATCGGGCTCAATGGTGCCGGTAAGTCCACGGTGTTGCAGTTTATGGATTTTCTGGCCCAACAGGTCAAAGGTGATATTAAGGGATGGCTTGAAGAGCGTGACTGGAAAGCTTCTGAGCTGACCAGTCGTCTTGGTAAAAGCAGGAAGAAGCTGATCTCGTTTACCGTGAGCATGCACTTGATGGATGGATCCATGATGACCTGGGAAGCGGCATTTAACACGGACCAGCAGCGTTGTACCCAGGAAAAGATTGTGCTGGATGATGTGAACGTCGGAACGGATACGCTGCTGACGGTGGCTGATGGCGCTTACACTCTGGGTAATATCCATCAACCTATCCGCTTCTCTTACCAGGGGTCAATTCTTTCTCAGTTACTCGATAAGGAGCTGTCTGACGAGCTGAAAGCGTTCAAGCTGTTCTTCCAGCAATTTCGTTCTCTGGAATTACTGGCTCCCCAGTTTCTGCGGCAAAAAGCCAGAAACAGTGAGGGGGAAATGGGGCTGGGTGGACAAAGAATGTCTGCCTATATCCATGAGATGTCTCAGGAGCATAAAAATGCACTGCGGGACCGTCTGAAAAAGGCCTATCCAAGACTTCAGGACATTAAAACCCAATCAATACGATCCGGCTGGAAAGCACTGAATATTGCCGAGGCTTTCGAACACCAGGAGCTGCCAACGGAAGCTCGGCATGTTAACGACGGTATGTTGCGAATTATGGCCATTCTGGCCCAGCTGATGACCGAGCACAGCTTTATGGCCTTTGATGAGATTGAGAATGGCATCAATCCAGAGCTGATTGAGTTTTTGATTGACACATTGGTGCAGGCGGAACAGCAGGTTCTGGTGACAACCCACAGCCCGATGATTCTCAATTTTATGGAGGATGATGTTGCAACCAGAAGCGTGCAGTATCTTTATAAGACTACTGACGGGTATACCCGGGCCATTCCGTTTTTCTCCATTCCCTCTCTGAAGGAAAAGCTTGCGGTAATGGGACCCGGAGAGGCTTTTATTGATACTGACCTGAATCGACTGGTTGATGAAATCAACTCACTGTAACAGGGGTTACCGATGTATTTGCTGTTCAGTGGTGAGGGCTCTACCGATATGGGGCAAGGCACGGTCGAGAATGAAGTCTGTGAAGGTGATCAATTTCAGCCAGGCCCGATGGCCTGGTTTGTCGATCAGTGGGTAGAGCGCAAAGCCTACCTTTCTCATATTGAGCACGACTTGTGTGGGTTTATCCCCAAATCGCAACTGGAAGCAAGAGCCAAAGCCAACGCCTCCAGAAAAGCCATGGGGCTGCGTGGTAAAAAACACCCCGAACATGAGACTCGTTACTACTACAAAAATGCCAGGGCTATGGCTCAAATTGCCAAAGAAAGGCCAGAATTCCGTGATGATAAGGTGATTGCTGTGCTGTTTCGGGATGGGGATGGTACCCAGTCTTCAGGGCGAGGGGAGTGGGGGGCAAAATACCAATCCATGATGAATGGATTTTCCAGGGAAGGTGTAGATACTGGCGTACCAATGATTCCCAGACCAAAATCAGAAGCCTGGTTATTGTGTGCTGTGGGTCAAAATTACCAGCACTGCGAACGCCTTGAGGAAGAATCCGGTAATGATAACAGCCAGAACCCCCTTAAAGAGCAGCTCAATCGAGCGCTTGGGGAGGATGCCACACGAGTACTTCTGGTTGAGAAGGTGAAAGGTCGTCAAATTGATATTGAGCAAATAGATATGTCCAGCCTGAACCGCTTTAAAGGCAGGCTGGATGAAGTGATGAACCTTTAATAAGCAAAAAAGATTTCCGGGTTTTCAGAGTGGGCTTGAGCATTATCTCATCGAGTATGCTGAATAACTTCCGGGGGCAAAGGTTTTAAACAGTAGGTTGGCCGCCTATTATGGACCGGACGATACGGTCACCTCTTTCTACACATTGGTAGGTGAGCAAGAGAAGTGTGTCAAAGCTGGCATGCTTTCGCAATTTCTTTTCATTTTACTTGCAGGATTTCCGACCGGTGGTTTCCATGAGAAACTATCGGTTCTCCACCGACGTAATTTTAATCACTGCTGTGGCTTTCTCGTGGAAAGATCATAATTGTCTGATTTGAGTAGATTATATGCAATCCCTTGATATTCAGGAAAATCTGGTTCGGTTATTTCAGGATAACCGGATTGTCTTCTGGCAAGATCCGGATGCCGAATATCTGGAGTCCATCGATGCGCTGATACCCGAGACGGTGCGTCTGATTAATCTTAATCTGGAACCAAAGCTCAAGGTCAAGGTTGATATTGAGTTAGGAGACGGCAGTGAGAAATTCCTGATTTACGAGCCTTATCATAAACCGGAACCGGAAAATGACTGGCTGTTGAATGTTCGACTCTATGCAGCGCCTTTTGCTGCTGACCATAGTACTCAGTTATTGCAGCAGCTGGGACTGGACAGCATGACTTTGCGAGACCATATCAGTCTTCGCAGGAAATTCTTTGCCAGTAAGGCCCGGTTACAGGCTTTGCAGAAACGGGTTACCGCCTCTGATGATGCCTCTGTGTTGGATCGAAAAATGATGGCCATTCTTGCCAAATGTGAAACTAATGATATGGCTTCACTGGTCATCACATTATTTCAGTCATTGGCTGGGGAAGGGTCGATTGATGCAGAGAGTAAAATTCTGGAAGAGTTTACCAGGTTTGGGTTGCAGTTGAGTTTCTGGCAGCAGGTTGAAGCGGGTTTTGGGTATGCGGCAGAGCAGCCTTCATTGAAAAACTTGTTGCTCTGCATGCTGGTCACCGACTTTTGCTACAGTACCGGCTCTCTACCTGCCGCCATGCACGGTCTGCGACTGCCTGTTTCCGCTGAAAGTAACGTGGTGGTTTGCCTTGCTCGCTGGCGAGACAGCGCAAGTCACTCACCGGCGTATGACATGCTGAGTACACAAGCAGCAGGCGCGTTAAAAGTTCAAGAGCAACTGACAGAATTAACAACAGAGAGGCTCTTGGATAATCGGAGTTTTATGGTTGTTGAGCAGTTGATAGCCAGTCGGCTGCGGGATCGTTTGCTTAGTGAGGCTGACAGTCTTGATGAGGATGCTTTTTGCAGTCTGGTTAAGGCCAGGCAAAGTAGCTATTGGGCTTCAAGTGTTCTCTCTGATAATGAAGATGTCGCACGAAGTGCATTTGGTCAGGTTTACAAAGCGCTGGAGGTTTCTGCCCGGTTTATGGGTTTAACTCGGGACAGTTCAATATCATTCGGCGGCGCTGCCCAGGCTGTTGAGCGTTATACTCAACAGCTTTTCAGAGTTGATCAATACTATCGTCAGATTTGTGAAGCAGGCTCTGCAGTCAATGACCGTGGGTGGGATATTCTGAAGCCTTTGCTATCCGAGGTGGAGGCCCGTTATAGCCAGAGGTATTTGTCACCTTTGGCGCTGAGCTGGGGCAAGCTGCTGGAAAATAGCACTGGCGATAGTCTTTTGAAGCATTGGCAGCTGGATGGGATACCCTCTCAACAGGCATTTTTTAAGTCAAAAATTAAACCCATTCTCGACAAACCCGGAGATCGGCGTGTTTTTGTTGTTATCAGTGATGCATTCCGCTACGAGGCGGCAGAAGAGCTTGTTCAGCAGCTGAATGGTAGTAACCGAATCAGCGCCAGGCTTAACGCACAGTTAGGTGTTTTACCCTCTTACACGAAGCTGGGCATGGCTGCTCTATTGCCCCATCAAACGATTACTTATAAAGATAAGCGAGTTATGGTGGATGGTTTGCCATCAGCCTCTATTGAAGACAGGAGCAAACTGCTGGAAAGAGTTCGGGGTATTGCCATCAAGGCTGATTCATTTATGGCGATGCGCAAGGATGAGGGGCGGGAGTTTGTTCGACCCTGGCAGGTAGTTTATATCTACCATAATAAGGTTGATGCTATTGGCGATAGTGCCAGCACTGAAAGTGGTACCTTTGATGCGGTTCGGGACTCGATAGATGAACTGTCAGCCATATGCAATAAAATCATAAATAGTCTGAATGGCTCTCAGGTTTTTGTAACTGCGGATCATGGTTTCCTCTATCAGGAAACCGCTCCAGCAGATATCAATAATCATGGGCGTTCTGAGGCGGCTGAACTCGTTGAGAAAAAAAAGCGGTATGTGATTGGTAGAAACCTTCCGGCTAATGATACTGCCTATCTTGGAAATCTATCGGATACCTCTGGTGCAGATACGGATCTTTGCTTTTGGATTCCCAAAGGCATTGGTCGTTTTCACTTTATCGGTGGTGCACGATTTGTTCATGGTGGTGCAATGCCTCAAGAGGTGATCATTCCCCTGATTAATGTAAGGCAGCTGAAAGGCAAACATGCGGAAGGTGCTGTTAGCCGAACCACTGGCGTAACGGTCATGGGACAGAATTTCCGTATAAGCACGCTTAGATATCGCTTTCAACTGGTACAGACTGATGCGGTGAGCGATCGGATAAAGCCACTGACCATTAAAGTGGGTTTGTATGATGTTACTTCCGGAATGGAACCGATCAGCAATATTGAGATACTGACATTCTCCAGTTCATCAACAAGTCTTGATGATAAGCTGCAGGATGTATGGCTGACGCTGGATAACAGGGTATATGACTCTCAGAGCCGTTATGCCATGATCATACAGAATGCGGAGACGGGAATAGAAGAAGTCCGGGTGAGCGTGACCATCAATCTCGCCTTTAGCATGGATTTTTAATTGATGACTTTTGAATCAGAAAGAGCTGGCCACGGTAAAAAGGCAGACACTAATGTTGATGATTTGCTGATTGATCATTTTTGTGGACGTATTGTTCGCAAGGACTTGACCAAGCAGTTGAAAGAAGGCGCCAATGTCCCGGTCTATGTACTCGAATATCTGTTGGGCATGTATTGTTCATCCAATGATGATGAGTTAATTCGGGATGGTATGGAGAATGTCAAGCGTATACTCGCTGAGAATTATGTTCGTCCTGATGAAGCGGAAAAAATTAAATCGCTGATTAGGGAGCGAGGTGCTTTTAAGGTTATCGATAAAGTAGGTGTACGCTTAAACCAGAAAAAGGATATCTATGAGGCTACTCTATCGAATCTTGGGATAAAAGATGCAGTAGTTCCAGCTAAGACAGTTAAAGACAATGAGAAGCTGTTGACTGGAGGGATCTGGTGCATTGTTACTGTTCAGTACTATTTTGAGGAAGGTCAAAAAACATCCCCCTTCTCAATTCTGACATTGAAGCCTATTCAGATGCCTTCAATGGACATGGCTGAGCTTTTTGAAGCCAGAAAACAGTTTAATTTGAGCCAGTGGATTGATGTTTTATTGCGCTCAGTAGGTATGGAGCCAGAGAATCTGGAAGTGAGGGTTCAGTGGCATTTGATCGCTCGCATGATCCCTTTCGTAGAGAACAATTATAACGTATGTGAACTTGGCCCCCGAGGTACTGGAAAAAGTCACGTCTATAAGGAATGCTCTCCAAACAGTCTACTGGTGTCTGGCGGACAAACGACGGTAGCTAACCTTTTCTACAATATGAGCTCCCGTCAGGTGGGGCTGGTAGGCATGTGGGATATTGTTGCCTTCGATGAGGTTGCGGGTATTCGCTTTAAAGACCGCGACGGAGTCCAGATCATGAAGGATTATATGGCGTCGGGATCCTTTGCAAGAGGAAAGGATTCTGTTGAAGCCAAGGCATCTATGGTATTTGTCGGGAATATTAATCAGCCGGTAGAGCAGCTGGTTAAAACCAGCCATTTATTAGCACCCTTCCCTGAAGCCATGATTGATACGGCCTTTTTTGATCGGTTTCATGCCTATATTCCTGGTTGGGAAATTCCCAAGATGAGGCCAGAATTTTTTACCAACAGATATGGCCTGATCACTGATTACCTGGCCGAGTTTATGCGGGAAATGCGTAAGCGCAACTTTGCTGATGCCATAGATCAGTACTTCAAGCTGGGTAATAACCTGAATCAACGAGACACGATTGCTGTTCGACGAACCACATCCGGTTTACTCAAACTACTGTTTCCTCACGGCGTTTATGACAAGTCTGATGTTCGAGAGTGCCTGACCTATGCTTTGGAAAGTCGGCGCCGGGTTAAAGAACAGTTGAAAAAGCTGGGGGGGATGGAGTTTTATGATGTGCACTTTAGCTATCTGGATAATGAAAGCATGGAAGAGGTGTTTGTCTCTGTTCTTGAACAAGGTGGGGGGGCATTGATACCGGAGGGGCAATCCAAACCGGGTTTCGTCTATACCATAGGAAAAGGTGCTTCAGGTTTGAATGGTTTATATCGGCTGGAGTTACAGGTCAGTGCAGGTACCGGAAAAATAGCTCTTTCGGGCCTGGGAAGTGACTCGTCTGCTAAAGAGACCGTTAAAATTGCCTTTGACTACTTCAAGGCCAACGTCAGTCGAATCAGTGCATCCGTCAAAGTGTTGGATCATGATTTTCATCTTCATGTTGTAGAGCTCCAAAATACCGGTATTAGCAGGGAGCTTGGGCTTGCAAGCCTTGTCACCTTTGCCTCTGGTTTAATGAAAAAACCAGTCCAGAACCAAATGGTTGTACTGGGGAATATGAGTCTTGGGGGGAATGTAAATCCAGTCACTGGTTTGGCAGAGCATTTACAAGTAGCTTTTGATGCCGGGGCTAAAAAAGTCGCCTTTCCCATGAGTAATGCCGCAGATATTGTCACTATCCCACCAGAGTTATTCACCAAATTTCAGAGCAGCTTTTATGCTGATCCTGTAGATGCGGTGTTTAAGGCTTTGGGTGTGGAATAGAGTATATAGCTCAAAACATTTATAGGGACGGTGGTGTTGGTAATTGCACTACCACAGGGTCTACACAGCACTTAGGTTGTCGAGTTGGTCAGAAGCTGCTTTTATCCTGCGGAAGATGAGCATTTTTCTTCTTTTATCTGTAGACAGTATTTATTGAGTGGAGATGGCTGGAGCCTGAAAGCTCATAATGGCTGCTTTCTTGCGTATGAAAGTAACTATGCTCCTCGCTTTGTGCCCGAAAAAGGCAGATTTCAAGAGTTTGTTGCAATCTCGAAAATGACCCATGAGAGGTTTCTGGATAATCATACGCTATTTCCACTATTAGCGATTTACCATGGTGAGCGAGAGGTTGTAGGTCCAAAACCCTTGAATGAATTTATTAGCCCGAATAGCTTGAATTTCTGTCCATCCTGCATGTCTGAAGCGATGAAGGAAAATGGCTGGGCTTATATTAAAAGATATTGGGCTGTGCCCGGTGTTATGGCTTGTATTGAACATCGAAAGGAGCTCATAAATGTTAGTGCTGTGAACTGTGGCTGCTTCTCCATTGATGGTGCGAGATGGTTCCAGAACCTGCTCTATGGGGTCTGTTCAGAGTGTGGCAGTCGCTTATGGAATGCTAATCAGAAAGACTGTTGCGATGAAGACCTTTTCTACGCAAAAGTAATTCAGAGTGCTATCACATCTTGGCACTACTCCTATCAAGCAAAGAACAATAAGAAGCTTTATGGCAGTGAGCAGTCTGAAAAGAGTATGTTTAGTTTTCGTACTTCCCGTGTACTATATGTGCTGCAGCGCTTGCAAGAGTTAAAAGGAATATTGGCCTATCCTGATAGCCGGACGGGGGTAAAAGAGTTATCCACGATGGAGAAACGACTGATTTCTACTGTCTGCTATCGTATAGAGGGAAAATGGGAGGAACTGAGGGAAAATTTAAAAGTCGGTAGTATGCCAATTGGCGATGAGCCTTCTGCCTCCGATATGACCCCAGAGATTCATGGTCAATACTTGGACTTTTGGGTTGAAAAGAATGGGGCTCTAAAACCGCATCTATTAACTCTGTTGTGTGATAGGCAGCTGAGAGCTGTTGATATGGATAAAATCAAGCCTGCTTTGGCGCAGAGGTTAAGGCGCATGGAAATGGCTGAAACTCGTGAGCTCAGGCTTAGGAAAATGGTTGAGAAGATCAGGGCCGGGAAAAAACAGGTATGTGAGCCTGTTCTGTTTACGAGCCCTTTGGAATGATCTTTTTAAACAGGATACTGCCAGATTCGAAAGGGTAATTAATCCATGTTTGGCAGCAATAATGATTGATTTATCGTCAGGGGATATCATGTCGTTAAGATAACTTGTTGATATATAAGTGTTAAATAATTAGTGTGCACGAACTATTGTCAAAAAAAACGCTAGTGTGCACGATTTATTATCCCTCACAAGATTGATGTGCAGGGGGAATAAATATTTCCGCATAAACAACTACCTGTATATATTTCATTCATCATTGTCTTCACTTACTTTACCAACACTGATTCCTCTTTAAGGAATACACATGAAACCTGGTACAGCTAGGAAAGGTGCGAACAAGTGCAGAGCAGCCTTGTACAATACGTAGTATTGATGCTGCATGTTTTGGAGAATCAGACTTATTCGCAGGTTTCTTAATTGTTTAACCCATAGGATTAATGACTTTTTGAATTTTCTCTTCTTTGATGTTTTCACCAGTGATTAGAACGGCAGGAACATCAATTACCTTTTCAACTTTCTCTCCACTCATGGCTCTGTGAAGGGTCTTCAGGCCGATATAGCCAATACCATAGGCGTCCTGAACAACAGCTGCCTGCATAACCCCGGTTTCAACAAAGTTAACTATGGCTTCACTGGAGTCAAAACCAATTACTTTGATCTTATCTTTTTTGCCCATACTTTGGATAGCGGTAGCAACACCCATTGCTGAGCCTTCATTGGTACCATATACGGCAGAAAGGTCAGGATTGGCGCGTGCAATGTCCATGGTCTGGTTCATGGCGCGCTGAGGGTCTCCATCGGAGTAAAGCGGGTCAAGCAGAATGATATCAGGGAAGTTGGCTTCAATATGCTCAACAAAGCCATCTACACGATCAATGGCAGATGTAGTGCCGGCTACGTGAGCGACAATACCGACTTTACCTTTTCCTTTGAGCAGTCGACCCATTTCTGCAGCCGCCATGGCACCTGCTTTTTTGTTATTGGTGGCTACAAAAGCTGCAGGAATATCGGAATTAACACCAGAGTCGAAAGTGACAATACTGACATTCTTCGCATGCATACGCTGCACTGATGGAATCAAGGCGTTGCCATCCAGTGCTGCAAGCAGAAGGCCGTTAGGACTTTTCGCCAGAGTGTTTTCAATCAGTTGAATCTGCTGGTCGATTTGGGTTTCGTCAGAAGGGCCAACAAAGCTGGTCTTTACTTTTAATTCTTCTGCGGCAGCATCGGAGCCCATTTTTACAGTTTGCCAGAATTCATGCATAAAGCCTTTACTGACAACGGGCAGATAAATTTCCTGGGCAATGGAAGGTAGAGAAGCGGTCATAAGACCAGCAGTGACAAAGAGTGATGCAGTTATAGCTTTTAGTTTCATCATATTTCCCTTTTTACAACGAAAGGGGTCACCCACTAATTGGTGAGCGACTACCCGAGAATTGAACTGGTCAAAGAAACACAAGCCAAATGTCTTTTATTTGAGTGTTTTCTACTTACTGCTGTTTAAGGAGTTAGTTGTGAATCTATTTTGAGCGTTTACGCAAGTTATCCAGGTATACCGCTGCTACAACTACTGCACCGGTAGCTACCATTTGCCAGAATTGTGATACCCCCATGAGATTAAGACCGTTTTTCAGCACGCTCATAATAAATGCGCCGATAACCGTGCCACCAATAGTGCCAATACCTCCTGCAAGACTGGTTCCGCCAATAACAACTGCAGCGATAGCTTCGAGCTCATAGCTGACACCTGCAGAAGGTTGTCCAGAGTTAAGGCGTGCAGCCAGAATCATACCTGCAAGACCAGTTAACAGGCCGCAGAATGTGTAAACCATGAGCTTTACGCGATTTACGTTAATACCAGACAGTCGAGTTGCTTCTTCATTGCTGCCGACGGCATAGATGTAGCGGCCAAATACGGTACGGCGGAGAATATAGGCTGCTATAAAGGCGACGATAGCAAGATAAATAACCGGATACGGAATAATATCGAAGAGTTTGCCCTGAGCTAACATGCTGAAAACAGGGTAATCAAGGAAGTAGATAGCTCGACCATCCGTAAACACCATGTTGAGTCCTCGCACGGACATCATCAAGCCGAGAGTGGCAATGAATGGCGGGATGCTGGCTTTGGTGACCAATGCTCCACTCAGGGCACCGCAGGCCGTTGATGCTGAAATGCCGATGATTATACATACCACCAAAGGCATGCCTGCATTAGCTGCCAAACCTGCGCATACACCCGCAAAGGCCATGACCGAGCCAAGAGACAGGTCAATACCGCCAGTGATGATGACATAGGTAACACCAATGGCAATAATACCGATAACGGAAGTCTGCAAGGCAATGGTCATCAGGTTATCGACAGACAGGAAGTAAGGACTGCCAATACTGAAGAAGATGCACAATAGAACCAGACTGAATAGTGGCGCTAGTTTCATCAGGAGTTCACGGTTTAATGTGATACCTGGTTTGTTCTCAGATTGCATTTTTTCGGCGTGGGCGTGCATGACTATTAACCTTCCAGTGCTGCAAATTTCATAATGTTCTTTTGGTTGGCATCATCTCTGGCAAGTTCTCCGGTGATGCGGCCATGGCGCATAACAAGTATTCTGTCAGACAGCCCTAGAACTTCCGGCAGTTCTGAAGAAATCATGATGATGGATTTGCCCTGATTCACCAGCTCATACATCAACTCATAGATTTCGTATTTGGCTCCAACATCAATACCGCGGGTTGGTTCATCAAAGATAAGGATGTCAGTATCCTTACAGAGCCATTTTGCAATGATGATTTTCTGTTGATTGCCACCGCTGAGGTTGCCTGCGAGCTGTTGCAGGTTCGGTGTCTTGATTCTCAGACGCTTACTAAGCTGCTCTGCTGCGATGAATCCTTTATGTTCATCGATCACACCAACTGGGCTGGCAAAGTTTGGGTAGTTGCCAAGGAGAGTGTTGGTTTCGATAGATAGCCCAAGCGCAAGACCTTCATGCTTTCTATCTTCTGTCAAATAACCAATCCCGCATTCAATTGCTTCTTCTATGTCATGGTTAGAAAGTTCTTTGCCATTAACTGTAATCGTTCCACTCTCGATTGGATCTGCTCCAAAAATCGCCCGGGCAACTTCCGTTCTGCCTGCTCCCATCAGACCAGAAAAGCCAAGTATTTCCCCGCGGTGCAGATCAAAGCTGACATTATCAAGAACACCTTTACGGCATAGGTTTCTCACAGAAAGGACAACATCTTTGAGTACGGCGGACTGGTGAGGTGGAAAAATATTATCCAGGTCCCGCCCAACCATCATGCTGATCAATTCATCCAGTGTCGTATCTTTGTAATTGACTGTTCCAACATAACAACCATCTCGCATGACTGTTGCGCGATCAGCAATAACGGCCAACTCCTCCAGTCTGTGTGAGATGTAAACAATACCGACCCCTTGATCTTTTAACATGCGAGTGACTTTAAAGAGACTCTCGATCTCGCTTTCAGTAAGTGCTGCCGTCGGCTCATCCATGATCAATATTTTGGAATGACAGGATAGGGCTTTTGCGATCTCGACCATTTGTTGCTGAGCAACAGTTAGGGAGCTAACGAGTGTAGAAGGGGAAATATCAAGGTTCAGGTTTTGCAGGATGTCCGCTGCTGCCTGATTCTGAGTTTCGGTATTTAGCAGCCAGCCATTGCGATGCTCTCGACCGATAAAGATGTTTTCAGCAACACTGAGATCCGAACAGAGGTTAAATTCCTGGTGAATGATACTGATACCAAGGTTCTGAGCAGCCAGAGGGCCATTCAGGATGACGGGGGAGCCTTCAAAAATGATCTCTCCTTCGTCCTTTTGGTAAACCCCGGAAAGGATTTTCATCAGTGTTGATTTACCGGCACCATTTTCTCCGAGCAGGGCGTGAACTTCTCCTTTACGAATGTCGAAGTTTACCTGGTTAAGGGCCAGCACCCCCGGAAACCGCTTGGTGATACCCTTCATCACCAACAGCGTATCTGACATGACCTTCCCCTCCGGTCTCAGGTCAGCAATGCAATCAGTGCCTGGCATGAGACTGTCAATTTACGAGAATCTAACTTGCTATGACGAGATAGCAGAAGACTATTTTGGAATTCTGAGTGCAGCAATGGTTTTTTTAATGAAAGCAATTGCTGCTTGACACAAGTCAACAAAGTTTGTCATCAAGAAACTTTTGTGTTCATTTGCTGTTCAGGTAAATGTTTCTCTGATTCAGGAACGGGTTAAAAAAAAGCCAGAAGACTTTGTCGACTGGCTTTTAAGGTTGTGACTAGGACTTTTCCCTCAAACCGTAATTTTTGAATTTTCCTAATACAACATTGATTTCATCATCGGATAACAGCGGGATTTCAAGTCCTGTCTGGAGAAGATTGATGTACAATTTGGACAGGGTTTCTACTTCATCTGCAAGCCACATGGCTTTGGCAAGGCTTTCACCTGCTGCAGTCATCCCATGGTGCTGCATAATGATGGCGTTGCGTTCATGAAAACCAGTTGCAACATAGTCCGACAGTTCAGGAGTGCCATAGGTTGCATAAGGAATGCAGGGAATATTATTACCACCGGCAGCAGCAATCATGTAGTGAATGGCGGGGATGCCCTTATTCATGATGCCCAGGGTTGTACTAAACAGGGCATGATTATGAACCACTGCATTTAAGTCAGGACGGCACTGATAGACAGCCATATGAAAACGCCATTCACTGGACGGAACCGTGTTTTCATCATAATCACCACTATTGCTAATGAAGACTATATCTTCCTCTGCCAACTGTTCGTAAGGTATGCCAGAAGGGGTGACCAATATCCCTTCTTCATAGCGGCAGCTGATATTCCCTGCAGTTCCCTGATTCAAGCCAGAATCATTCATTAAAAGACAAGCGTCTATTATTTCTCTGGCCAGTTTGTTTCTGATGCTCATTGTTTTTCCTCTTGCATGATGTCCCGCCAAGGTACTTGGTATCTTGCCAAGTGTTTGGCGGGTTTTAAGTTCTTGCATGCCCGTTTTTGACCGAAATATACAGTGAGGGTTTTCAAGTTGGCAATATCTAAAATTTTGTGTTTTTTATGTGGTTATGAGGGTGATATCCCATAAAGCCCTTTGTTTATTAGAGTTGTTTTCATTTTTTTTAAGGCTTAAATCTTTCTTAGTATTTTGTGGTTCATTTGATTTAAATCAAAAATGCCCGTTTTTTGCTGCTTTAGACTGAGCCACAAGTAAGAGAGTTGTTTTGAATACCATGTTAAATAATCGTCTACAGACCATTGTTAATAGAGTTGATCACTTAGGGGCGGTAAGCGTTAAAGAGTTAGCAGAGTCTCTTGGGGTGGCTGTTGAGACAATCCGCCGAGACTTAAGAATCCTGGAATCACAGGGGCATTTGAAACGGAGCCATGGTGGGGCAATTTCCATTTCAGGAGATGATATTGGTCTGGCTTTCGGGAAGAGAGAGCAGGAGCAGACAGAAGAAAAGCGGCAGATATCTGTTAAAGCCCTTGGCCTGATCCATGCAGGAGATACGATTATGCTCGATGCCAGCTCCAGTAGCTGGTATCTCGCAAGAAGCTTGCCGGATCAAGAGCTGACGGTGATCACCAATTCATTACGTATCACCTTTGAGTTAGCCGGAAAAAAGAAAATTAAGACTCTGACCGTTGGTGGGGAGTATTCAGAAAAATATGCTGCATTTCTAGGCCCTATCACTACAGCACAGATAGCAGAGTTCAGTGTTGATACCCTGTTCTTTTCATGCACAGGTTATCAGCAGGATACCGGTGCATGGGAAAGCAATGAGCCTAATGCAGCGTTAAAGAAAATGATGCTGAAGTCCTGCAATAAGTCCGTTTTGTTGTGTGATTCTTCCAAGATGGGGAAAAGCGGATTAATCAGGCTATGCCAGCATGATGAGATAAGCCATATCATTACCGAGTAGTATGGAGCCTGTATGACGCAAGATGAGGTCGTCATTGTCCTGGACTGTGGAGCAACCAATGTTCGCGCCATTGCTGTATCCAGAGATGGAAAGGTTGTTGCAAAGTCTGCACTGCCAAATGTAACAGTTGCGGCTTCAGCAAATCCCGACTGGCATGAGTGGCCATTGGATGACATTTTCAACAAACTCAGTCAGTGTTGCCAGAACATAGCTGGTCACCTCAAACCCGGACAGGTTAAGGCTGTAGCGGTAACCACATTTGGTGTGGATGGAACGATCACTGATCAGTCAGGCAAACAGCTGTATCCCATTATTAGCTGGAAATGCTCGCGCACTGTTGAGACGCAGTCGAACCTCTATAAATATGTAGACCCCCAATGGTTGTGTACTCACAGTGGGGTTGGCCATTTCTCGTTTAATACCATTAACAAGCTGGTCTGGTTGAAAGAAAACGAGCCTGAGCTATTTTGTGCTGCCAACAATTGGGTTTTCATCAGCTCTCTATTGAATCATCGTCTCACAGGTAAGTTAACCACTGATGCAACCATGGCAGGCACTGCACAGCTAACGGACTTGCAACAGCAGAGTTTCAGTGAAGAAATCCTCAGTGCACTTAATTTGAATAAAGCGTTTTTCCCTCCCATGGTGCAGGCAGGGGAAGTCATCGGATCACTGTTGCCAGAAGCTGCAGAATTATTGGGGCTTTCCTCAGGTATTCCAGTGATATCAGCAGGGCATGATACACAGTTTGCTATCTATGGATCCGGTGTCGATGAAGGCCAGCCAGTACTTTCTTCCGGAACCTGGGAAATCCTTATGGCAAGGTCGACAAAAGCAAAGCACTTGTCGGCAGACCTTTTTGAAAATGGATTTACCTGTGAATGGGACTCTCATTCTGGCTTGTACAACCCTGGTATTCAATGGATTGCATCAGGTGTTCTGGAATGGATAGCAAGAATGTTCTACGGCGAACTGAGTGGTGAGGAAAAGTACACCACCATGATTCAGGAAGGAGTGTCAGCGGGTAGTCAATGTCAGGGGGTACGCATAAATCCTGCTTTCATGACTGATCGTCATGGGCATGTTGCAGGTGCAATAGAAGGGCTCACTATCACGACGGATAGGGGAGCAATTTATCGGGCTGCATTGCAGGCACTGTCAGACAAGTTAAGTAGCAGCCTTGAACAGCTGGAGAGCATTGGTGGCTTCAAAAGTACCCAGTTAATTCTGGTCGGTGGTGGATCAAAGAACCCACTCTGGAATCAGATAAAGGCAGATACGCTGAAATTACCAGTGAAAATATTAACAGAACCAGAAACAACTGTGCTTGGGGCTGCCATGTTTGCTGCGGTGGGAGCGGGTTTTTATGAAACTCCGGAGCAGGCAAGAAATGCATTTTTCATTGAGTATGAAACTGTTTTTCCAACCGTAGTGAATTGAGTAAAACCATATGTTGAAGGGAATATCTCCTCTTATATCACCAACCTTACTGAAAGTGCTGGCTGAGATGGGCCATGGTGACGAGATCGTTTTTGCAGATGCTCATTTCCCTGGACACACTTTTAATGATCAGGTTCTTCGTGCAGATGGGCTTGGAGTAGATCAATTGCTTGAAGCCATTATTTCTCTCTTTGAGCTTGATGCCTACGCACCGCCTCTTGTGATGATGGCTGCTGTTGAAGGTGATCTGCTGGATCCAGCGGTTGAACAAAAATATCGACAGGCATTGTTTGGTAACGATTATGGGTTAGATATCCAGCGTATTGATCGTTATGCATTCTACGAACGGGCAAAAAATGCTTATGCCGTTGTTATGACGGGTGAAACAGCAAAGTACGGCAACATTATTCTTAAAAAGGGTGTTACACCAATCTACTGAGGTCGGGGTGAATCATGAGCTTTGCATTAAATCTTCCTAAATTAAGCCTTGCAGGTCCAGGTGCCGTTGCCGATGCAGTTATGCACCTTTCACAGCAGTCTGTGAAAAAAGCACTGATTGTGTCGGATAAAACACTGGTCAAACTCGGTGTTCTTGATGGTCTTCTGGCAGAGCTGGATAAAATGGGCATCATTTCATACCTGTTCGATGAGGTTATGCCTAATCCAACTGCTAGCCTCGTGCGTCGTGGTACCGATATTTATAAAAGTGAAGGTTGTGACTGTCTTATCGCGGTGGGTGGAGGTAGTCCAATTGATGCTGCCAAAGCCATTCGTATCATGGCAAGTAACGATGGGGATATCTGTGATTACAGCGGTGTTGGCAAGGTAGTCAATCCGGGTGAGTACTTTATCGCTATCAATACAACTGCCGGGACAGCAGCTGAGATGACGTCGAACTCTGTGATCACTGATGAAGATAATCAGGTCAAAATGGTTATCATCGATGGAAAACAGATTCCTGATATTGCGGTTAATGATCCGGAATTAATGACAGGTCTTCCTGCATCGGTGACCGCTGCTACCGGTATGGATGCTTTGACCCATGCTGTTGAAGCTTACGTTACGCCCGGTGCGCATACTCTGACTGACCACAGTGCTCTTGAGGCAATTCGTATTATCAGCCAATGGCTGCCTATTGCCGTTGCTCACGGTGAAAACCTAGAAGCCCGTGACAAAATGGCTTGTGCCCAGTTCCTGGCGGGTATGGCATTTAACAGTGCTGGTCTTGGTCTGGTGCATGCCATGGCTCATCAGCCAGGTGCAACCCATGACCTGCCCCACGGTGTTTGTAATGCGATTTTATTACCATATGTTTGTGTGTTCAATGCAGCTACTGGTCCTGTGCGTTTCAGAGCCATTGCAGAGGCCATGGGTGGGGATACTTCACGTTTGGATGATCAGGAAGCCGCAGAACTGGCTGTTTCTCTGATTCGGAAGCTCTCTGAAACTGTTGGTATTCCATCAGGCTTTGCTGTGCTGGGTATTAAAGAAGAGGCGATTGGAAGTTGGGTTGATAAGGCATTGAATGATCCATGCTTCGGAGGCAACCCCAGAGTTGCGACTGGCGAGGATGTTTTAACAATCTATCGTCAGGCTATGTGATAGAAGAGTAAAACAGGCGGCATTAGTCACCTGTTTTTTTTGTGATTTGAATTGCAGGTCTTTCAGTGATCTCAGGTGTGATGGTGATGAACTGATCTTCGACCTTTTCATTATTGATGAGGCGGATCATCGAATGTAATGCCATTTTAGAAAGTTCAGTTGTGTTCTGCTTCATGGCAATCATATGGTTTGGACAAAGCTCCAGCATCGAATGATCGTCAAATGATCCTATAATGATTTCAGAGTACTCATGGCCGTGGTTTTTTCTCAGGTAAGCCATGACGCCTGACAGTATAGGCAGTGATACTGTGACAATACCCTGTGGAATTCTTCCCAGCCTGAGGCATAAGCTTTCCATAATTGAGTAACCGTTCTCTTTGTCACTTCGTCCCTGAAAAATGATTTCATTATCCGATAGCTTATAGCCATTTTTCATCAATCCAGAGGTCAGACCTCTTAATCGCGCCTGCATGGTCGGCAACGAGTAATCAGCCCCCAGAAAGAAAAGCTCACAATTGAGCTTGCCTAGCCGCTCTCCCATTATTATTCCACCGGCCTCGTTATCTGTTGAGATAACTGGAATTGAAGTGTTACCAAAATCCCGGTCAAGGCAAATCGTTGGCTTGTTGAAGTTATCTTCGAGTGCTTTCTGTTCCTGAGCAGACGAGGGGGTTACAAAAAGGCCATCGACATTTCGCGCCAGCAGCGTTTTTACTACTTGCCTTTGAATTACATCATCATCATCAGAGCAAACAGTAATGAGCTGGTAACCTGCATCTCTACAGTCACGCTCCAGTTTTTCTGCGAGGGATGAGAAAAAAGGGTTAGTCAGCCTTGGAACGACAAGACCAAGGGTGTTGGTCTTTTGTAACTTAAGACTTCTTGCCGTCTGATTGATGGTATAGCCATGTTCATCAATGATGGATTGGATTTTTGCACGAGTCTTTTCCCCGATACGGTATTTTTTATCCTGACCGTTGATTACCAGTCGTACAGAAGTGACGGAAACACCTGCTAATTTAGCAATTTCATCAACTGTTTTAGCCATAATGAGATATTGGTCGGTTGTCGGTTATTTACAAAGTATAGCGAGAGAATATAAGGATTATGGATTTAAAGCTATAACGAATTAGCAGGTGTGTTTTTGCAGTTTTTGATTTGCGTCAACGTGGCGTGATTTCTTGTGCAAAATCGGTTGCAGGAAGTTATTGTCGAGATATAGCCTAATGCTATCTCGTAATAGCAAGTCGGTGTCGTATGAAGCACTTGTATATTGGTGTGGATGTTGGTTCAGGTAGTGCCAGGGCTGGCTTATTTGATGCAGCAGGAGAAAAGCTGGCACAGGCTGTCAGCTCAATAAAACAGTTTCGACCTGAAAGAAACTTTGTTGAGCAGTCATCCAGTGATATCTGGGAGCAGGTCTGCAAGGTGGTTCGCTCCGTTGTAGAAGCGGCGGGGGTAAATTCAGAGCAGGTAAAAGGTGTAGGCTTTGATGCTACCTGTTCCCTGGTTGCCATTGACCATAAAAATCAGCCTGTAAGCGTTTCTCCAACGGGACTTGATGACCAGAACATTATTATGTGGATGGATCATCGTGCACTGGAAGAAACCAGAGAAATCAATGCAACTGGCAGTGAAGTTCTTAAATACGTTGGCGGAGAAGTCAGTCCTGAAATGGAGCTGCCTAAGCTAATGTGGCTGAAGCGACACCTGCCTGAGCAGTACCAACGAGCTTCCCGTTTCTTTGACTTGGCTGATTACCTGGTTTACCGGGCCAGCGGTCAGGATATTCGTAGCGTTTGTACCAAGGTATGCAAATGGACATATCTGGCTCATGAAAAGCGTTGGGATAGCAGTTTGCTGGCTCAGATTGGTCTGGATGACCTGATTACAGGCGAAAAAATTGGAAACAGCATTGTTGACCTGGGATCAGCTGCAGGCACTTTGACAGTAAATGCTGCCCAAGAATTGGGTTTAACCACTGACACGATTGTAGCAGTAGGCATGATTGATGCTCATGCAGGTGGTGTCGGTATTATTGGTGATCAGCCTGAATCTACTCTTGCTGTTATCGGTGGAACTTCTTCCTGTCACATGGCTGTCAGCAAAGAACCAATTTTTGTGAATGGTGTCTGGGGACCTTATTGGGGGGCAATGGTTCCGGGCTTCTGGTTGAATGAGGGTGGGCAGTCTGCGGCGGGCTCTTTGATTGATCACGTCATTCGTGACAGCGCCTTTTATCCAGAACTGATGAAAATGGCTGCGGAGCAGGGGCGCAGTGAGTACGAAATTCTAAATGATGAAGTGGCACGGATTGAGGATGATGATCCGTACTTCACAGCTAACTTCCATCTTCTGGGTTATCATCATGGTAATCGCTCTCCCCGTGCTAACCCGCATCTTCATGGAATGATTTCCGGTTTATCACTGAACAAAGACCTGACCGAGATGGCCAAAGTCTACATGGCTGCTATTCAGTCGGTGTCTTATGGTACGCGGCAGATTATCGAAGCGTTGAATAGTGCAGGCCATAACATCAAGCGTATTCATATGTGTGGTGGTGGTACCAAAAACCCACTATGGCTAAGGGAGCATGCCAATATTACGGGTTGTGACATTGTTCTGAGTAATGAAGACGAAGCCGTAATCCTTGGCTCTGCGATGCTGGCTGCCACAGCCTGCGGTGACTTTAACAACCTCCTTGATGCTATGTCAGCCATGTCCTCAACGGGTGCAGTGATAAAGCCCCAAGAGGAAGCCTGGGCATTCCATGATGCCAAGTATCAGGTTTTTAATGAGATGTATGAAGATCAGATGAAGTACAAAGCAATGATGAGTGTTTTTTAAACTGGTTGATTTCCGCAACTTGAAAACAAAATGATCAGACCTTCCTAAAGGTTTTACGGAGATAACAACAATGGCTTTACAACTTAACCTGCCAGCTCAAAAGCAACGTCAGACACTGGCTGAAAAAGAAGTGTTCATGATTACCAATGGTGATCTTCGTGATACAGCCAATAAAAACTGCTGGGAAGTGCAGAGCAGCTATGAAGAAAAGCTGTCTGTGGCTCTGAAGGGCAAGTTTGGCTATACCATGCGTCGTGCGCACCCCGGTAAAAGAAGATCAGGGTCATGGCTTTATCAGCAACCAGCGTGAAGGTTCTGATGTAATGGCTTCCATCGATCCGAAAGCGCCGCTGATAGTGCTGATGACTGCCTGGCAATATTCACACCATTTGGCCCCATCCCTTGTGCACCATGAAGGTCCGATCCTTTTACTGGCTAACTTTGATGGTACTTGGCCTGGACTGGTGGGTGCACTGTGTATGGCAGGCTCGTTGAATAGTCTGGGACGAAGCCATAGCCGCCTGTGGTCAGAGAATTTTGATGATGACTTTTTCTACGCTGGCCTGCAGTCCTGGCTTGAGTGTGGAAATATCGAACACGATACTTCTTACTTAAAAGAGATCACTAAAGATCATCCGGTAATGAAAACCGAAGCCGGTAAGCTCGGACAGGAAGTAGGACAGTATATTCTGGAAAACAAGGAGATCATGGGTCTGTTTGATATGTTCTGTATGGGCATGATGAACGGACTATTCCCTCTGGAGTCTCTGGTGAAAATTGGTATGCCGGTTGAAGCCCTGTCTCAATCAGCATTACTGTATGAAATGAGTCTGGTTGAACAGACCGAGCGAGAGGCTTGTCTGCAGTTTTATCTAGATCGTGGTATGACGTTCAAATTCGGTAGCGATTCTGCAACGGAATTGACCCGTGAACAGGTACTGGAGCAGTGCGCAATGATGATCGCCATGGCTCGCATAACCCAGCGGTTTGGTCTGTCCAGCGTTGGCGTCCAATACCAACAGGGGTTGAAAGACAGCTGTGCAGCCTCAGACTTTGCTGAAGGCGCCATTGGTTCCAGCGAACGTTTCCCGATTAAAGATGAGAAAGGGAATGTTATTCGTGAAGGTAAGCCTATCCCTTGCGTTAACGAAGTCGATATGGGTACTGCAATCCCCCAGACCATGTTGTTCCGTCTGCTTGACAGCCTGGGTCTTCCTTCTGAAACCACGCTACATGATATTCGTTGGGGTAGTGAATTCGAAGGTACTTTCTATTGGGATTTTGAAATTTCCGGTTCAGTACCTTTTGAACACATCAAAGGTGGCATTGCTGGTGCTACCGGTTATCGCCAACCTGCCATGTATTTCCCTCTGGGTGGCTCCAGTATTGGAGGTCAGTGTAAGGCGGGTACTTTTGTATGGGCTCGTGCGCACTATGAAGGTACTGATGTACATATGCATATTGGTACTGGTACAGCATTTGAGCTGCCTAAAGATGAATTCCAGCGCCGTCTGGACAGCACCACCCGCGAATGGCCACTGATGAACTGCGTATTGGATGGCGTAGGACGTGATGATCTTATGGCAGGACACCAGAGTAATCACATTACTGTCGCCTATGTATCAGAAGAAAATCTGAAAAAGGTTGTTCAGGCGTTTGTTGCTCAAGCCCTGACTCAGAATATGCGTGTTCACCTGGCTGGCTCTACTGATATCTAAACATATCATTGATGATGGCGTGAGTTTTAATGCTCACGCTATTATTCTGAAGTTCAATAAGAGAAATGTTCCTCAGGATTATATTCTTTAAAGAAAGATAATGTGTTTCTGGAAATAAAGATGTTAGCTTTGAGCAATGACCATGGCAGACAGAAGTCTGTCATGGTCATTCGGAGTATTAAGCACCAATAACTTCAGCAGTCACACGACGGTTCTGCTGACGGCCTTCAACAGTGTCGTTACTGGCCACAGGTTCGCTCTCACCCATACCTGCTGAATCAATACGCTCAGCGTCAATGCCGTGCTTCTCAATCAGCTGTTGACGGATGATGTCGGCGCGACGAACAGACAGTTGTTTGTTGTACGCCGCTTGTCCGTATGCATCGGTATGGCCTTCAATACGGATGCGAGCTTCTGGATAGCGCTGAAGGAGCTCACCCATCTTGGCGATCTGGTCAACGCCTTCCTGATTGATGGCTTCGGAATCGAATTCAAAGTTTACCAGCAAGTCAATGGCCTCCATAGGCTCACAGCCCGTCTGGTCAACGGTAATGCCCGCGGCAGTATTTTGGCACAGATCGTCCTTGTCCAATACGCCGTCGTTATCCGCATCAAGAACCGGTGCTGGCTCAACCTTCGCAACAACTTCTTCCTGAACAGGCTCAATCACTGCAACGGGTTCTGCCGCTTTGGCTACGCTGCCAAAGGTCCAGGTCAGGGCAACGTTCGCCATGGCTTCTGTCTGAGCGTAATCCAGGGTACGAACGGCACGCAGATCACCACGGATGGCCAGGTTTGGAGTAAATGCTTTTCTCAAACCAAAACCGGCATTCATGCGAGTGTCGTCGTGTTCTCCGTTGACTTTGAGATCAGTTTCCCAGTTCAGAAATACCGGCAACAACGTAAGGGGTCAGAGAACCATCCCATGGGGGTCAGATCGTAGAATGCATCCAGACGAAACTCTTTCAGGTCAGCGTCTCCACCAGTCTTCTGGTCTGTGGAGTACTGAGAGTAGATACCTTCAACACTGAAACGATCATTCAGACGGTAGCCAATACCGACTTCTGGGGCCAGATCGTTGTCCAGACCACGGTAGCTATCCAGATAGTTATATAGCACCACCAATGGAAAATGTCAGCCCTTTATCCACGACCTGCGATGCCACTTCACTGGCAATAACAGAACTGCTGACGGTTGCACCAATTGCGATGGCAATCAGTGAGCGTGCGAAACCTTGCACTTTCATGATGTCTTCTCTGCGTGTGTTTTGTGTTGTGTTTGTGCCTTTAGAGCGCATGCGCCAAAGGGCGGAGGAGATCACGTGATTTTTACGCCGGAATGAATACCGTGTAATTATGTATTTGTACTTATGTTCTAAATTTTTTGCTGGGAAATGTTACCTGTGCACTTGATTGAGTGTCAGGGTTGTGTATATCAGCGGTATAAGGTTCTCAAAGTGGAGATGAAATCAATATCACTTTGGGCAATGATTATTTAAGAAGACAGCCATCGAATCATCCATCGCCTTACTCCATGGTGTTTTAAGCAATGGTGCCTGTGTCCCTGTGATCACGGACCGGTATCTGTTTCTACGATAACTCATGATGTCTTGATGTTTATGACGCTCCCATTCCATAAACAGCTGGTTGATGGCTTCAGTATCCAGCGAAGGATAATCTGTCTGATTGATCAGTTCTTTCACATAGTCTCCCTGAAACCAGATCCTACTCTTATCCGTTTCCAGTGTACTTTCCCGTACTTTCCATTTTGCACTGTGTTTTTCCATATCAGCTGAGGTTGGAAGTTTTATACGTTGCAGAATGACATCTCTTGCCCACCAGGCCTGAGCATCAAACATATTGAAGGTATAAAACTGATCCTGCATCCCCAGGTACATAACGCAGGGGTTAGTTTCCAGTGCAATACCCTGATAAAGGCCTGGAACCCACATACGGTTGGTAGCCACAAGACGAAGGTCATCTTGCATAAATGGAAAGTGATGCAGGTAACCAGTGCATAGAATAATTGCATCAACGCCTTTACAGGTTCCATCCTTAAAATATGCGGTGTTACCTGAAATTTTTGTAAGTAGCGGGTTTGGTTTCCCAGTTCTCAGGCCAACCAAAGTTCATTGGGTTTGTGCGATAGCTGGCGGTGATTGATTTGGCGCCGTACTTCCAGCATTGAGAGCCTATATCTTCAGCTGAATAACTACTGCCAATAATGAGTATGGCTTTATCTTTAAACTCCCGGGCATCGCGAAAATCATGGGCGTGGAGAACCCGTCCAGGAAATGTTTCAATGCCATCAAACTCAGGAACATTGGGTGTTGAGAAATGACCGGTGGCGATGATGACGTAATCGAATATTTCACTGACCTGGCAGTCATTCACCAGATCATGAACAATGACAGAAAATACTTTTTGCTCTTGGTGGTATTTGATCCAGCGGGCTGCATGACGAAAGAGAATCCAATTACGAATCCCGGATTTTTCAGCCCGCCCATAGATATAGTCAGCCAACACTTCCCTGGGTGGGTAACTGGGAATGGGTTTGCCAAAGTGTTCTTCAAAAGAATAGTCCGCAAACTCCAGGCACTCTTTGGGTCCATTGGACCAGAGGTAGCGATACATTGAGCTGTGAACGGGCTCACCATATTCATCAAGCCCGGTACGCCAGGTAACGTTCCAGAGCCCACCCCAGGTGTTCTGCTTTTCAAAGCAGACGATTTCAGGAATTGTAATGCCTTTGTCTTTTGCCGATTTGAAAGCGTGCAAAATCGAAATGCCTGATGGTCCTGAACCAATTACAGCCACTCGAGTCATTGGTAATTTCTCCCCATTGCTCGGTAAGTTTAGGCTTGTTACTAAAAGAACCCAGAGTTAGCGGTAATTTTCCCTATATAAAAGCTGTTTTGGCTGCTGTAGTTTGAGAAATATCATTCCAGTTTTACATCCAGAGATAACAAAAGAATGGCAGGTTACACCGGAATAAAATTGATTGCTGTCGATATGGATGGCACGTTTCTGAGAGATGACAAGGACTTACAACCGTGAGCGTTTTCTTGGTGCAGTTCCAGAACCTGAAGGCTCAGGGGATCCGGTTTGTCGTGGCCAGTGGCAACCAGTATTACAAACTGTGCACCTATTTTGAGGATATCGATGGTGGTGACATTGCCTACGTTGCCGAAAATGGCGGTTATGTTCACGATGGCCAGCAGGAGCTTTTTGTTGCGGATATTACAACTGAAATCCTGACTCGTACCTACCCATTTCTGGAAAGCCTGAAAGACGTTACGGCAATTGTCTGTGGCAGAAACAGTGCTTACGTATTGAATACTGCTGACCCTGCAGAAGTAGCCAATGCCCGTAATCACTATCAGCGACTGGAGCTGATACAGGGATATCAGGAAGTAAACGACACTGTTCTTAAGATCGCCATCAAGATGTCTCCTGCTATACATGATGCTGTGTTGGAAGCGGCCCGGGAGACGTTGGGTGATGTGCTTGTGTCAGTCACCAGTGGTCATGAATGGATTGACCTGATTATTCCCGGGGTTCATAAAGCCCATGGCATTCACCTGCTGCAGGAGCAGTGGGATATTGCAGATGATGAAGTTGCTGCCTTTGGGGACAGTGGTAATGATATGGAGATGCTGCAAAAGGCAGGTTTCAGTTTTGCCATGAATAATGCCAGTGACAGCGTCCGACAGGTTGCCCGTTATTCAGCTCCCGGAAATAATGATGAAGGGGTACTGGAAATTATCGACCATATTCTGGGGAGAGCTTCAGATAAGCTGAGCGTTAATACTATGTTTGGTGGTTCGGCATTATGAACGAAAAGCCCATTGGTGAACTGGTTCTGAGCCGGGAACAGATTGCAGCAGGCGCTGAAAATGTTGCAGCCCAACTGAATGATCAGTTCGCTGGTGGGGACGTGGTCATCATCAGCGTTGTCCCGGGTGGGATACTGTTCACGGGCGGACCTGGTCAGAAAGGTGACGTTTGATCTTTGTATGGATTATATCTCCTGTCCTCACACGCCGGGTGATAGAAATAATACGTCTTCTATCGTTTATTCATCAGAATATTGATGTGGCTGGGAAGCACATCATTTTAGTGGATGATGCCATTGAGTCGGGTGGAACCATGAAGCGGATTGTGGAGCATATGACCACTGGGTTAGGTGCTCAATCTGTTTCTATAGCCACACTGTTTGTGAAACCGGGCCGCGTTGACATTCCGGTTAAACAATATTTTGCCTATGAGATGGAAAACGATGATCTGCTGGTGGGTTATGGTCTGCCCTGGCAGGATAAGTATCGCAACATCCCTTTCATTTCAAAGCTGAAACGTTGAGAAACCATCTACAAGTTACGTGAGTGCCTTTTACTTCACTCAGTTTTTTGTGTTTGAAGCGGGTGGGGGAGGGGCATCCTCTTGTGGTGAGGGGTTTCTTGAGGGAATGAATTTGTAGTTATATTGTTCATAATTCTTTTGTCACGAATCCCCAGACTCTATTCAGTAACTGGTTGACATCTAACAACAGATTGGTGTCACTGACCTCCAGATTATCTGGAATATTAATCAGGTGAACCTGATTCTCTTCATTAAAAGCCCACTTTTCGATATCGCTGGTTAAAAGTTATTGATAACAGGGAAGGAGAATACTGATGGCCAATCATGTCAGTGATGAGATGGGGATTCTGTTTCAGTCCGAAAACGGACTATTGTTAACAGAAATCGCAGTAGAAAACCACCGTAGAACAGGTCATTAAAGCCACTGGTGCAGAGCTGTAAGTTGCCAGCGACCTGAAAACATTCGGAGAGACTGAATAATGCAAGGCTGTTCTATCACAAGAAGTAGTCGTTGTCAGTGCCGCTCGTACGCCCATCGGAACATTTAATGGCACCTTGGCCAGTGTTACCCCGGCCCAGCTGGGTATTTCCGCTGCCAGAGGTGTTCTTGAGAAAGCCGGGGTTAAGGCGGAAGATGTTCAGGAGCTGATTCTGGGTAATGTGCTTGGTGCCGGGCAGGGTATGAACATCGCCCGGCAGGTTGCCCTTGGCATTGGCATGTCAACAGAAAGCACTGCCTATAACATCAGCAAGGTCTGTGGCTCAGGTCTAAAGGCCGTTGCTCTGGCGGCTCAGGCGATAGCCTGCGGTGATATCGACGTAGCCCTGGCGGGTGGTTCCGAGAATATGAGTCAGTCGCCTTATGTTTTACCCAAGGCGCGCTGGGGCCAGCGCATGGGACACGGACAGCTTCTGGATACCATGATCAGTGATGGTTTGACCGATGTATTCAATGACTATCACATGGGCATCACTGCGGAGAATCTGGCGGAGCGCTATCACATCAGCCGTGAAGCTCAGGATGAATACGCTGCCAGAAGTCAGGCGCGGGCACTGGCTGCTCAGGAAGCTAACCGCTTTGCGGATGAAATCGTGCCTGTTGAAGTCGTCGACAGGAATCAGACGGTGGTTGTGGATAAGGACGAAGGCCCAAGAATCACGTCGGTAGAAAAACTGGCACAACTGCGCCCTGCCTTCAGCAAGAATGGTTCCGTAACTGCGGGTAATGCTTCCAGCATTAACGATGGTGCTGCCATGTTGCTGCTGATGTCTCGCAGTAAAGCGGAATCTCTGAGTTTGAAACCCATGGCCGTGATCAAGGCCTCCGCTTCTGCCGGTGTTTCACCGGAAGTGATGGGTTATGGGCCGGTACCCGCTACCAGGAAAGCATTGTCCAGAGCTGGGTTATCCATTGCCGATATTGATTTGGTCGAAGCCAACGAGGCATTTGCTGTTCAGGCACTTTCTGTGGTTGAAGGGCTGGAACTGGATCCTGAGAAAACCAACGTCAATGGTGGTGCTATTGCTCTGGGCCACCCGATTGGTGCTTCCGGGGCACGGATTCTTGTGACTCTGCTTCATGAGATGGTGAAGCGTGAAGTTCGCTATGGCCTTGCCACGCTCTGTATAGGTGGTGGTATGGGGATTGCCATGGTGGTCGAGCGGGAATAAACCTTCCCAACTGCTATAGCACTCTCTAAGAAGTACAGAAGAGTACTATTAAGGATGAAAAACCATTTGATATATGAAAGAGAGGAGGGGGCTGTAATACGACTGTCTGAAAAATAGTCAGGCATAAAGGGTGGGCTTACGCATGAGTATTCTCATTTGCATTTGACCAACCAGCTCCAATCATTTAAGGCTTCAATTAACAACACTGTACGTTTATAGTCGCTCAATTTTACGGTCCTAGATGCTCAAGCCTGCTCCTCTCATTATGTTCCTCAACGATCTCAAAGACCCTCGTTCTCGGGGCAACAGCTGCGAGCACAAATTTATCGATATACTGATAATAGCGATCTGCGCCATTATGAGCGACGGAGAAACTTGGGAGGATATGGAAAACTATGGTCATGACAAAGAAGATTGGCTTCGCACCTTCCTGGAGCTTCCATACGGAATTCCTTCACACGACACCTTTTACCGTATTTTCTGTGCTCTTGACCCTGAGGCCTTTGAAACCTGTTTTATCCGGTGGGTTAGGTCTTTCTTTTCAGGCTCCTCGTCCTTTGATGTGGATTTTGTAAGCAAATTTCTGTAAAAGACCCTTCTTTTTTTCACCTCAGAAGAAGTGTCCTGCCCATGGATGGAAATCAGATTTTTATACTCGGCCTCGGTTTACAATTTCCATGGAAACTGGTGAGTCAGCATCTGGATACTTCAACCAAACCCAGTACCCTTACGCTCAAGGTGGCTGCTGATCGTGGCAGCCTCTATCCATGCCCCTGCTGTGGCAAGGCCTGCCCTGCACATGACTTCAAAGAACTCACCTGGCGACACCTGAATTTCTTCCAGCACCACTGCTTCATTACTGCAAATGTCCCTCGGACCAACTGTGAAGAACACGGTATACGTCGTATTCATGTACCCTGGGCCAGAGAAGGCAGCAAGTTCACACTTTTATTTGAACAGGCTCTGTTGATGTTGGCTCGTGAAATGCCCGTCAAGGCCTGTGCAGAGTACATTGGTGTCGCGGATAAACGCATCTGGCGGGTTATCAAGCACTACGTCAGCAGAGCGCTGCTTGAGATGAACTTCGCTGAGCTGAAAGCCATCGGTCTTGATGAAACAGCCTCAAAACGAGGTCATAACTACGTTACCGTATTCATCGACATGGATCGTTCGGATAAGCCGGTGTTGTTCGCGACGCCCGGCAAAGGCAAGCAGACAGTCAGGGATTTCAAGACCTTTCTCGAAGAGCATCAGGGCAAGGCAGAAAATATTCTGGAGGTGGTTTGTGATATGTCCAAAGCTTTCCTGGCAGCAACGAAAGAAGAACTCCCCAATGCCAATGTGACCATTGACTGGTTTCATGTTGTGCAATTGTTTACCACGGCATTAGACGACGTGCGTAAGGCTGAGCGTAAGTTACAACACCTGCCGAAAGAGCTTCGCTGGGCGATTCTGAAGAACGCAGACGGGCCATTGACAGAGAAACAAGTTGAAGCACTTGCAGAACTGGAGACCAGTGACTTACATACAGGCACGGCCTGGAAGATCAAGGAAAAGCTACGCTGGATCCGTAAAGCTGAAACCATCAGGGCAGCCCGCTGGCGACTTAGTCATTTCATCGGTTATGCACGGAAGGAGTTGGGAGACATAGAAATCCTGGAGCCGGTACGCAAAGCTTTGGAAACGGTTGAACGTCATGCTGATAAGATTCTGCAACGCTGGTATTCGACGTATACCAATGCACGAATGGAAGGGCTGAACAGTCTGTTTCAGGCAGCCAGGGCAAGGGCAAGGGCAAGGGCAAAAGGTTACCGTAATACAGGGACTTTTATCACGATGATTTACCTGATAGCCAGCCCTGTGGCGGATATCCTGAAATCCATATGAAACGACGAAGAGCCCTTTTTAGCCACGAAATTCCTGCTTCAATACCTGCCCGGAAGCGAAAGAGTGTTTTATACACATACTGACTTTTAGTCATCTCTTCGACTTCAAGTCCACGCTTTTTATTAAAAGCCACATCGCTGATTCCCATGGCTTTGGCTTTTTCCAAATTTTCGCGACACGCGTATCCGCCGTCACTGCTTGTCTGGCGGGGTACACGCCCATAAAGTTCTTTTTGTCTTTCCATCATCGGAAGGAATCGGTCAGAATCCGCTGGATTACCTTCCTCGATAACCAGATCCAGGATCAATCGACTTTTTCCCTGAACCAGGTTCAGTTTATGGCCGTACTGCACTTGCCGCCTGTCTTTTACGATGATATCCGTATGGGGTTCATACAGGCTAACCACTTTCTCTTGGGCTGGCACCTTTTCACCCTTCAAGACCCTTCGCTCTGTCTGAGAGACTATTGCATCCACCAAGGGTAACAGGTGATCCACATCAGCCTGCCACTTTTCGGCATCATCTGCCAAGAGACACTGCCCCTGCTGACGGGCGTTCGCAATCTTGAAAGTGGCTTCGATAAGCACCTTCCGGGATTTTCGGGTCAACTGCAGCAGTTTTTTATAATGCTGATCCCGCTCTTCTTTACGAGCGTATATGCATTTTCTGGCCGCATCTTTTACGGCCCGGTTGTGATGGGTATATTCATAAAGCGGTGTCGCTGTCAGTGTTTGTCCCCGTTTAAGCAGCCGACAAATTTCTTTAACAGAACTGGCTAAAAGATCACTGTCGCAAGGTGGTTTGATATCCGATTCGGTGACTGTGCTGTCAATGGCCACAGTGCGCCCCTTCTCAATACCCTGATCTTTAGCGGTCATAAGCTGACAGTTGTTAATCCGTTCCCATGTAGATGCAGTGAGGAGGCTGATGAGCCCATGCAGACTGGAGCGACTTGGCCGCTGGTTTGGTTCGAGACGACAGAAGTCTCGAAAGAGCATGGAGTCCATCAAAACAAACGACAAGTAGTCATAATCACAATCCAAATACTTTTTCAGGAGTGCCGCACGAAGAACGGATTCTGCTGATAGTCCGTTTCGGCCAGTGTTCTGTTTATCACCAGAACTTAAGTCCTCATAAATCCAGTCATTGAACTGTGGATGGGTATCAAGCCATTGAGAGATGCCGGAAAGCTGAGAGCAGATTTCATGAGGTACGTAATGAAGTTCCATACTACACTGCGGGTTGCGTTTTTTACGCATTTGGAGCCCTCTCTGTTTGGCTTTCCCTGATGTTTATTGGCCTTGGGAAGTTTAGTCGCCAAATGGCAGTAGGGCTCCACTTAATTTTTCAGGATAAAATCTCCAGTTTTCAATTGGTTGGGTTTTTGGACGAGAACTACCTAGGAGCCTGTCGGACTTAGCACAATTTTTGAGTATAATCCTCGACAAGATCGTAAACGAAAGCAAGTCTGCCAATGAAAAAATGGACTTTCAAACCCATTGACCGAGATACCCCTGACTTCTTTCCTGCTTCTGTGCAGGATTATTTGCCGGAGGTGCATCTCGCCCGTTTTGTTGTCGAAGTAGTTGAACAGCTTGATCTCACTTCTTTTACCAGTGCATATAAAGGAACAGGGTCGAAAGCCTGGCACCCTGCTCTCATGTTATCGCTACTGTTTTATGGGTATGCGACAGGGGTATTTTCCAGCCGCAAGCTTGAGAAAGCGACTTATGACTCCATCGCCTTTCGATACATCTGCGCCAATGAGCATCCCGATCACGACAGTATCAATACCTTTCGCAAGCGCTTCCGTAAAGAAATCAGCGCACTGTTCGTCCAGATATTATTGATTGCCAGGCAAGCCAACTGGTTGAAAATGGGCACCATCAGCCTCGATGGTACCAAAATGAAAGCCAATGCCAGCAAGCACAAGGCACTCAGTTACAAGCACGCCTGCAAACTTGAGGCACAGCTCAAGGCAGAAGTTGAAGAGCTTCTCAAGATGGCTGAGAAAGCAGATACAGAACAACTTCCGGATGCGCTTTCCATTCCTGATGAGCTCAAGCGCAGGGAGGATCGTCTTAAGGTGATTGCTGACGCCAAGGCTGAAATTGAGCGGCGAGCCGAAGATCGTTATCAACAGGAACTGGCAGAGCATCAGGAAAAAATTGCCCGTCGTGAAGCCGTCAAAAAAACAGGAAAAAAGCCCCCGGGGCAAAGAGCCCAAGGCACCGGTTCCAAGCCCTGGAGACAAGGATCAGGTCAACCTGACTGACCCGGAATCACGCATAATGCCCACATCAGGCAGTGGCTTTGTGCAGGCCTACAACGTACAGGCAGCAGTCGATACTGACAGTGGCCTGATCGTTGAAAATCACGTCACTCAAGCGACGAATGACAAACAACAGATCGAGCCAGCTCTTGAAGTACTGGCTTCACGTGAAGAGGTGATTGGCAAGCCCCCTGCGCTCCTTGCTGATACGGGTTACTTCAGCCAGGCCAACGTGTCTGCTGTGGATAACTTTGGTGCTATACCTTACATTGCAGAAAAGCGGGATGCCCATAACAAACCCCTGTTGGAGCGTTTTAAGCCTGATGATCCGATGCCTGAAGGCGACGATGTTACTGCACTGGATTTGATGCGCTGGCGATTATCAACCAAGGAAGGGCGAGCGGTATATGCACTGCGGAAAAGCACTATTGAACCAACATTTGGCATACAAAAAGAAGTGATGGGTTACCGCCAATTCCTGGTTCGCGGCCTTGAAGCTGTGTCTGCCGAATGGGATCTCTTGTGCATGTGCTTTAACCTGAAGAAAATGTTCAGCCTAATGCTGAAAGATCTTCAGAACGGTCTAACTTTTATGCTGTTTTCACGGGCTTACAGGTTGCTTATCGCATCTATTTGGACGTTATGGCATGAGCAACTGGTGAAATCAGTGCGTGTCAGAGGCTGATCCGGCAAAATTGAGAGTTTTTGGCCTCATTCTCCAAATTTTGTCTCTAAGCCCGACAGACTCCTAGATACGTTAGTTTATCCTGAAGATGAAAGTGGGAGCTATGTTCTTTCCGCAAAGACTAAAAAGGAAATATCGGAAGAAAATCTAAAAGGAGATAAAAAAGCGATTGAAAAATTTAAAAGGCCTGAATTCGTATCATAAATGCATAACCTCTGTAACCACAGGGTTGCTACAGAACCACCTTTGAATTAAAACAGAACTCAGGTGTACTCTGTAAAGCGACCAAACACTACAGAGGATGCCACGGATGGCCTTTAAGCACCTGAGCTCTGAAGAGAGACATTATATCGAAATTGAACTAAAAAAGTGCCACCGACCAAATAGTGAGCATGATAATTGGATATCAATTAGCCAACCGATGACCTGGATCAAAACCACACTAGATACAGGGTAATTACGAACTTTCATCGCAACTTA
>CBDHDM010000017.1:0-115966 GCA_965261315.1 Endozoicomonas sp.
TCGGGTACTGACTCATCAGGACAACGCTCCTGTCATCGACAAAGATTCTTTAAACCCGGTAGTCGCGTCAGAGGAACCCACAGCGTCTACCGACTGCGCAGCCATTTTAAGCCCATTCAATAGCCGGTCGACATGATGCAGCTCATGGGATGCGCTGAAGGTAATACGCAGCCTTGAGGATCCTTTCGGTACAGTTGGTGGCCGGATCGCCGTCACCATAATCCCCTGTTCAGCCAACAGCTGACTTATTGTGACTGCACGCTTTTCACAACCCACCAGCAAAGGCTGAATAGGCGTACCCGAAGACATCAACTGCAATCCCAACTGTTCACAGCCTTTTCTGAAATATTGAATCAGATTCTGCAGATGCTCCCGGCGCCAACTCTGCTCCTGCAAAAGAACCAGGCTGGTTCGAGTCGCCGAAGCCACCGCCGGGGGCATGGAGGTTGTATAGATATAGGTTCTGGCAAACTGGATCAGTGTCTCTATCAGTGCATCGCTGCCGGCAACAAAAGCACCTGATGTACCAAATGCCTTACCCAGGGTGCCTACCAACACTGGCAACTGCTGTTGACTTAATCCATAAGCCTCAGCAACACCACCGCCCGTTGCTCCCAGAAAACCAAAACCATGGGCATCATCCACCATCAGCCAGGCCTGATGTTGTACGGCAAGATCTGACAGCTCCTGAACCGGGGCAACATCCCCATCCATGCTGAATACACCATCCGTTACAATTAGCTTGCGCCGGGCACTGGTTTTTTGAAGCCGGGCTTCCAGGTTATCCACATCATTATGGAGATAACGCTGGAAGCGCGCACCCGACAGCTGTCCTGCATCCAGTAGAGAGGCATGATTCAATCGATCCTGGAACACGGCATCCTGTTTACCCAGCAGAGCACTGATTACTCCGAGATTGGCCATATAGCCATTGGAGAAAAGCAATGCACGCTCCCGACCAGTAAATGCTGCCAGTTCTTCTTCCAGCTGGTGATGTGCTCGGCTATGCCCCACAACCAGATGAGAGGCACCACCACCAAGGCCATAGCTATCCGTGGCCCTTCGAAAGCTGGCAATGACTTCCGGATGATTCGCCAACCCCAGATAATCATTGCTACAGAATGCCAGAAAAGGCTGACCATCAACGATAACTTCAGGCCCCTGGGGTGAATCCAGCGTTTTCCGACTGCGATAGAGTCCCGCCTCATAACGGGTCTCCAGATCCTGCTCCAGATTAAAACTCATCAATCACGTCCAGCCATGCTCTTCCCAGCCATCGCATCGTAATAATGATCATTGCTTTTTTCAGAGTCATACATGGCTTTTATCGGGCACTTTTCATGCGAAGCCTCTAACATCGCTCCCCAGTCATGTCCTTTATTGATGCCGAGTTTTTCAAACAACTGTCGATCCCGGTTTGCTTCCGGGTTAGCCGTTGTGAGGAGTTTGTCACCCAGGAATATCGAGTTAGCGCCCGCAAGAAATGCCAATGCCTGAAGCTCATCACTCATCTGCTCGCGACCAGCTGACAGGCGAACATTCGATGATGGCATCATAATTTTGGCTACAGCAATGGTGCGGACAAAATCAATACCATCCACAGCATCAACGTCTTCCAATGGTGTGCCTGCCACTTTCACCAGCATGTTAATGGGAACACTTTCAGGATGTTTGGGCATGTTAGCCAGCTGCACCAGCATCCCGGCACGGTCCCGCTCGGTTTCGCCAAGCCCGACAATGCCGCCACTGCAGACATTCATGCCCGCCTCCCTGACAAAAGCCAAAGTGTTCAACCGGTCAGAGTAGGTACGGGTCGTGATGATGTTACCGTAGAACTCAGGAGAGGTATCAAGGTTGTGGTTGTAATAATCCAGCCCCGCTTCCGATAGTTCGGTGGCCTGATCAGCACTGAGCATTCCCAGCGTCATGCAGGACTCAAGACCCAGAGCCTTTACGCCTTTAATCATCTCAATGATGTAAGGCATATCTTTGGCGGGCGGGTTTTTCCAGGCAGCTCCCATACAGAAGCGGGTTGCTCCGGAAGCCTTGGCCCTTTGAGCTTCTTCCAGGACCTTCTTTACTTCCATCAGCTTCTCTTTTTCCAACCCCGTGTTGTAGTGGCCACTCTGGGGGCAATACTTGCAGTCTTCCGGACAGGCACCCGTCTTGATAGACAGCAATGTGCTAACTTGCACATAGTTTGGATCAAAGTGTTCCCTGTGAGCCAGTTGAGCCTGGAAGATCAGATCATTGAAAGGCTTTTGAAAAAGTGCCTCCACTTCCGACATCGTCCAATCATGGCGGATAGAGCTGGAAAAATTGTCCGTTAAAGATGAGGTGGTACTGGTCATGACATCCTCTGAGGGAGAACTTCATTGAAACACCGGTCGCTGAGACCTGAGTTTTATTGGTTTTAGAAATAAGCAGCCATGAGCGGTTCTCCATGAAGCTTTCTGTAAAGAGAGTGCCGGTCATTCTGGCTCTGAAAAAACTGCTAAAGAGATAGAGCAGTTATTTTCGCAATAAATATACGAAACGATGATAACGGAATAAAAGCTGCCGTCAATCTATGAGATCTTCAAAGGTTTACAACTGGTCTAATTTTAAACAACGCATTCGAATCAAGTGCCTTCTATGTCGTGGTTTAACAATGCTTGGCCAACCGCTTTGCGATCTTTGTCTGGCAACATGCCCTGTCCCCCTATGCTTTTGCTCATGCTGTGGTTTACCCATTAATGACAGTGAAACTGGTCTTTGCAGTCAGTGCCTGAAACAACCACCACTATTTGACCGTTGTTTTGCACCTTTCCTGTACCAGTTTCCAGTTAACAGGATTCTTCAGATGGTGAAATATCAGTCCAGACTGGAACTGATCAATCCCATCGTCAAACCATTGGCTGAGCTGTTGATGGAGTTTTATACCGATGATGGCTGGCCCGAAGTGATGTTACCCGTCCCTCTCCACAGGAAAAGACTACTCGAAAGAGGCTACGACCAAGCCCTGCTACTGACAAAAGCCCTGAGAAATCAGCTTAAATTCGTGAACCTGGACATTGAAGACCGCTTGATCAAAAGGCAAACAAACTCTGCTCCCCAGCAAAGCCTTGATGCCAGGGACCGGAAGAAAAATATTCGTAATGCGTTTACCTTGAGAAAACAGCCAGAATGGGAGCATGTTGCTCTGATAGACGACGTCGTAACAACAGGAGCCACCGTCAATGAGATAACAAAACTGTTAAAACAATGCGGTGTTAAACGAGTGGATATATGGAGTATTGCCCGCACACCAGAGAACTGACGGAAATCATTTCTGAAGGTGATTGACAATGACCAACCCTGACAACTCCCGGCTGAGTTCAGCTATAAGTCGATCAGTAGCGGTTGACAGCGCTTTAACCAGAGCGTTGTAACCATTAGCAGCCAGGGACTCTTTAAAGCTGAATGGCTGTGACTTAAGCAGTTCCCCTTGACCGTCAAGCAAAGACCACTCTCCGGCAACCTCTGCATAGCCCTGATAATTACCATTAAATTGTTGAAAGCTGACCAGTAGAGTTGCCGCTTCAGGCGTATTAACCTGAGGAGAACCCTGGGCTACCCAGTAGTGAGTTTGTCCCTGCCGCAGCCCAACCAGAAGACGATTAAATAACTGTGTAGAAATACTTTCCACCCAAAGATGTTGATGAGCAACCACCGCTTCGGTCGATGACGTTTGATAGACAATGCCCTTATTATCCAGAAGGTTACCCATACGAACCGGCGCAAGTACGATGATGGGCATTGAAGCCGTATAGTCGACCTTAGCCGTTATGGGCATGGGAGTCAGAAGGTAGCTTTTGGTCTGAGGTGTTTTAGCACTGCATGCTGTCAGCAAAGACACAATGACTGCGACGATGAGTGATACTTTCATGGATTGCTTCCTTTGACAGGCGTAGGATCAATTGCCTCTTTCGAACCAAAAATAAAGGCATCCGGCTGCTCATTTAAGGTTTTAAGCAAGGGATCAAGTTGTCCCAGCGCCTGATTAATGCGTAGCAGAACTTGTGTAATTTCAGAATAGTTTGTCGAGCCCGGGCTGAACCCTTTCAGAATCATGAGCGGTTTGTGGAAACTGCTGTGTCTCCTTTTGTGCCAGCAGGTTGTCGAAATCCTTAAGCGTTTCCTGAAGCTGTTTACTCGCACCATCAAGGTAAACCAGACTCTGGTTTAAATAATCAACGGTTTTATCGACGGGAAGCTTTTCGAGCTTGCTGAGAATATGTTCAATTTGCTGTTGAAGGTGGACAAACTCACCCTCTATGGTCGGGAACACGTTATAACCAAAATATTTTCTGATGGCATCGGATGGCGATGTGCGAACTTCATCGGGATAAAAGTTGATATCGATATACAGTGAGCCTGACAGAAAATTTGCCGTTTTCAGAGATGCCCGAAGTCCATTTTTAAAGGCATCGACAAAACTCTGCTCAATCTGCTTCAGGGTTTCCCGGGAAGATGCCAGATGATCAATGCGTTCAAGCTCGATATTAACCAGAACTGGAATTTTCATCGTAGACACAGAGGCCTCTCCGCTCAGCACAAAGGGAACCTGTTTTACGGTACCAATACGAATACCACGATACTCCACCGGCGCACCGGCTGAGAGGCCACGCACAGAATCGGTGAAAAGCATGGCGTAGGAAACTACCTTTTCATACATATTCGCCCGGACATCCTGAAGGTTCTCGTAGAGTTTGAATTCAGGCATTTCTGTATTCAAAGATTCTCCTGCCGGTGAACCATGAGGCACCGCAAAAGTCACACCACCAGAATTCAAGGTTTCCAGTGAAGCAAAGTCGACACTGAACCCCTGGGCGTTCAAGTTAGTTAAGCCAGAATCGACTTCGGGTACGCAACAGGCTGCCATAAGGTTGAAAAATAAACAGTTGATAGGAGGCCTGTCGTTTATCCACATCAAACCCGACGTTCTCAACACGCCCCACCACATAACCTTCAAACATGACCGGGTCACCCACCGCCAGCTTTCCAGCCTCACTGGCCACCAGCATGACACGGACCCCTTTAACATCGGGCCCAGCTATTGGAGGCGTATTGAGCATGACAAAATCGGTTCGTTTGTCTTTTGAGTCACCGGGTTCCAGTTCTATGTAAGGCCCTGAGAGCAGGGTTTCCAATCCAGTCACACCGCCAGTACCTATACGCGGTTTCACCAGCCAGAACTCACTGTCCTTACGAAGCATACGCTCGGTGCCACTGTCCATTCGTACCGTGAGCTCAATCTGGCTGTAGTCTTTGCTCAACTTGACACCGGTAACCATACCGACTTTGACACTGCGTACCTTAATCAGTGTTTTGTCCGGTACGACACCTTCTGCGGTCTGTACCATTAAATGAATCTGAGGCCCCTGCTGGCTCATGTATTGGTAGACCATCCAGCCGGCAACGATCAACGACACAATAGGAATGATCCAGACCGGAGAAAAGTGCTGGTTTGGGGATACGGTTGCCGTTAGTGCTGTTTCATCCATTTAACACTCTGCCTTTCTGTTAAGCCGCGGGCAGTTTTTGGCAGTCAGATGGCCATCACTGTTTCTACAGGGAATATTTTTCCAGAGAATTCGGGGATCAAAAAACCGTGTGGAGAGCAGAGTAAATATCACCACCAGTGCAAAATAAAATACGGCTCTGCCAGGTGTGACCCGCATAAGTTCGCCAAACTGCACCAATGCCGTGAGAATAGCGACAACAAAGACATCAATCATTGACCACCAGCAGGGCAAATACAAAATAGGTCCAGAAAGCAATACCAATGCTGATATCGGATAAGGAGGCCATTTTAATGATGCTGACCAGGGCCCCTATAAAGAAGATATCCACCAGCAGCCAGGGCTCTATACAAAAAACAAAACGAAACAGCCTTTTAACCCCATCATGAGCCCCCAGATATTCTCCCCTCGATGCAGAGAACCAGGCCATGGCAAACAGGGTCATCAAACCGACCAAATAAAGTGCGGGCAGAAAAATAATGGTAAGCAGTAACAATGAGGCAAGCGCAGCCTTATTGAAGTAAAAGAAGACAATCAATACATCAAAGAGCGCGATCTGTTGAGATATTCCCTCAACATTAATCGCCATAAACGGAAAGAAACAGCTGACGCCCAGCAATATCAATGCCGCCACTCCATAGGCAAAGACTTTGTTATGGCAGCCTTTTATGCGTGTAATGAGCGTGCTGTCACAGCGCGGGCAAGATGCAACCTGATCTTCAAGTAAACACGGAACTTGAGAAACCATGCCGCACTCCTGACAGGCAGTAAGCGAAGGAGAGTCGGAGGTCATACCAGATGATTCGTGGACAAATCTTCAGAAATTATAGAGTCCACCCCATTTTCTGCATGTCAGGAGTCTGTCTTTTCGAAAAGTATGGAAGGTAAAAAGTAGCTTCCCTCTTAGGGGGCGTTACCTGTTTTCTTTTCCTGCCTCCACTCCATGTCGTGACGCTTAATAAAGATAATTACTTTCAAATTCTTCAATCGCTTTAGTCATCAGTCGCAGGTTTTTTGTAAAGCCCTCTACTCCACGATGCTTAGACAGCCCCGGGTAAACCTGCAGGCGATACTGGCAGGGGTTCTGTATCTGGGCCGGTTGTAATTGAATCAACTGACCTTCTTTTATAGCATCCATGACCAGGGAGGTTCTTCCCATGGCGACGCCATGACCAAGCTCAGCCAGCTGTAACGTAATGTTGGACTGACTGTATTTCTGAACAAGGCTTTTTGTCAGATCGACACCCTGAGACTCCGCCCAGTATGACCAGATATCAGTGTACGGCTGCAATGCTGAGCTTTCGTCGTAAAGCAGGGTCAGACCTGGCAGTTTATCGACAAATAGACTGATACCTTCTTTGCTGCCACTTAAACCGTGGGTCGCTGCAAACGCCGGGGAACAGACTGGAAAAACAGACTCCCCGAATAATCCGGGTTCAGTATGATTTGATGGAGATACCGGCTCATGGGTGTAAACGATTGCCAGATGGGCATGATGGAGTGAAAAGTCCATCGGATTTGATATGGCATTTACTGATATTCGTACGTCAGGTATCACTTTTTCGAAGTTAATTAATCTTGGAAATAACCAGCGAATAGCAAACCCCGGCAAAGCAGAAACAATTAATTCATCCTCACATTGCTTACTGCGCTCTGCATAAATAATTTCGGTTATTCGAGTTAAGCTCTCATTGACTACCTGAAGCAGGGCTGTGCCTGATGGTGTAGGGGTAATGCTTCGCTCTTCTCTCAGAAATACCGCAAAACCGAGCCTGATTTCCAACGATTTTATATGCTGACTGACAGCCCCCTGACTGATGTTCAGTTCGGCAGCAGCTTTGGTAAAACTGCCAAGTCGATAGCAGCTCTCAAAGGTTCGCAGCGTTTGCAGAGATGGCAGTGAAAACTTATTCATTAGTTTTTCTAATGGGTTGGTTACTAGAAAGGGATGGGTGAGCCTTATTTTTATTTGTTAGTCTTCGGCTGCTTGAGAGGCTGGTTGAATTTTATACAGCCCGATCAATAAGAATTCTAATGATGATGCCAGGGAGGTATGTATGAGCGGTACTTCCAGAGAGCCAAGTTTTCAACACGCATTACTGACATTTGCAGCCATAGTCTCCGTGATTGGTGTTGGGCTGTTCCATTTGCAGACAAGCCTTCACTTTTCACTGAGCCTGGTCTCGCTACTGCCATTGCTGGTAATGCTAATCCTCAGCATACGTCAGGTCGCGGCAGAAGTAGCCATGATAACTGCAGCTGCGACGGCTATTCTACTGGCACTTTTACTTCAGGGGTCGGATATCAGTACGGTTCTCAATAGCTTATTCAGTGGAGGCAGTGTTCAAACAGGTGTTGAACAACTGGATGATTTGCTATCACGGGGCGGTATAAATTCCATGATGGGGACACTGTCCCTGTCGTTAATGGCTTTGGCACTGGGAGGAATTCTTGATCGCTTTGGCTTTCTCAAAGTGTTGATTACGGGTGTCGTACGGCAAGTCAAACGCAGAGCTTCTCTGGTGGCAACAACCATTATTTCAGTATTTTTCGGTAATTTAGCGATGGGGGAAGCCTACATGTCGATCATTCTTGGCGGTCAACTGTTCGGTGACAGTTACGACGCCAGGCAGATTGACCGTTCTGTCATGAGCCGTTCATTAGAAGAAGGTGCAACCCTGACAACGGCCTTGATCCCCTGGACAACCGGAGGTGCTTTCTTTGCTGCCACGCTAGGAGTACCTGTTCTCGATTATGCTCCCTGGGCTCTGTTGAACTGGATAAACCCATTCGCTTCTATCGCCTTTGCCTATATGGGGATTGCTTTATTCCGATGCAAAACGGTTACTGATAATACGACAGTCAACCAGATAGAAAATAAGTAGAGAAATAGTTTGGCTATTCGAATTCGCCGAATATCGCCATTTTAATTTAATTCCAAGTTAATGCTTTCATTACTGAGGGCAGTGCTGCGTTTGATTTACGAATGTTAATAAAAACTTAATTTGAGAGGGAGAAGTACTCATGAGTAAAGACGCACTGAATATGTTTGATGATGTTTTTGCCCATATGAGGGAGCTACCGGCAGATCTTCGACAAGACCTTCCCATACTTGTAGTTAATCGCAAAGGTGACCATTGCGCGGCATTTATGCGAACAGAAAATATTATTGGTTATGCTGAACCTGAAAAACACTATCGATTAACCTGGCAGGGACTTGCGCCTGAAGCTATGGCAACCGTTTCGAAATCGTTGGTAAAACCTGTTGCTCCTCCTCTTGTAGATGCTGAAGGAGAATGGCTAAAGGATGTTGATTTATCCACAAAGGATGCCAACATTCTGGGAGGCATGGGGAGCTTCTTTTTACCTGACGGAAAAGATGAGCTGGTTATACCTATTGCCCAGACCACTCGTGAACATCTTGCTTTTTATGGCTGCCGTCTGGTTAAGGTTGGAGAAATACTGAGTTTTGATTCTACGGGCAATTTGCCTGTCACTATTACCTCTATTGGTGAAGGTTATGTTGAATCCTATTTAATGGATAAAGACAAAGGGGGTGGAACTTATCTTGAAGTACATGACCGCCCGCATTTGCATATGCCATTAAATAAAGATGCAGGAGGCTATTTGATTATTGGTAAACACTCGCAGGAAGGTGACTATTTGATTTCCGCATTTCACGTTCCTTTCGGGTATGCGATTGCCATGGCTCCATGGGTTATTCATTCTGATGCCTACCTGGTCGGACGTTACCTGGTTATCTATTCCGCTACACCTGAGTTTTCGACGGTGATTCTGCGTAAAAAGAATGGGGAGTTAGCACCGATACGTTTTTCAAAGGGTGTCAGGTAAAAGAAAAGTACTGAGGCAGCGATACGAAGCAGATGGCTTTACTCTGGGTGTAAACTTTTCAATAAATTTTCTTAAACAACCCACATCCAGCGGTAAGTCTTCAACCATTTTAGCGGGAATGGCAGCTTCTCAGCGGTGACAGCAGCGTACCGGACATCCTCAAAGTGCATATAAAAACCGTGAATTTTCGGGTGATAGCTTCCACCCATCGTTTCAAATCAGAATTCCACCCAACGTCAGTGGCCAGCTTGTACTATTGATTATAGAATTCCCCTCCACAGAACTCAGACTCCGTTGGAGGCCCGCATGAATACGCCCACTCAACACCCTTATGACCAGCTGACTCCCGATCGAGTGCTGGACGCAGTGGAGAGTGTGGGATTCATCAGTGATGCCCGAATTATGGCTTTAAACAGCTATGAGAACCGGGTTTATCAGGTAGGTATTGAAGAGAGCGAACCTCTGATTGCCAAATTCTACCGCCCTGAACGCTGGTCAAAGGAGCAGATCCTGGAGGAACATCAGTTCACCCTTGATCTCAAGGCTATGGAGCTACCGGTGGTTGCCCCAAGCACCGACGAACATGGCAATACTCTGCATGAATTTAACGGTTTTCTTTTTGCCCTTTTCCCCCGTCAGGGTGGCCATGCTCCTGAGCTGGATAACCTGGACAACCTGCTGATCCTTGGGCGCACGCTGGGCCGGATGCACAAGCTGGGGGCTGCCAAGCCTTTCCAGCACCGCCCGGAAATCAATTTGCAGAGATACGGCATCGACAATGTCGAATTTCTTCTGGAAAACGATTTCATCCCGTCTTCACTGCTTGAAGCCTACCAGACCCTGACCCGAGATCTACTCCACCGCCTTGACCGTATTAATCAGCAACACAGCTGGCAATCGATTCGCGTTCATGGCGACTGTCACACTGGAAATATTCTCTGGCGAAGCAATGCTCCGCACTTTGTCGATTTTGACGATACCTGCATGGCACCGGCGATTCAGGATATCTGGATGCTGCTGTCCGGAGACCGGGGAGAACAGACCCTGCAAATGTCAGAGATTCTGGAAGGTTACGGTGAGTTTATGGACTTCAGCCCTTCAGAACTGAACCTGGTGGAATACTTCAGAACACTCCGACTGCTCAACTACAGTGGCTGGCTGGCAAAGCGCTGGGATGATCCTGCTTTTCCAATGGCATTCACCTGGTTCAATACCGAACGGTATTGGGCAGAACATATACTGGAGTTAAGGGAACAGCTGGCAGCTCTGGACGAACCACCACTGTCAGTCTTCGGCCAGATCTGACAACCCAGTAAATCGTGCAACGATTTACTCATCATCAAAGCGGCCATAGGCATCCGGTGCAAGGTTTTCAAACCGGGTGTACTGGCCAATGAATGCCAGCCGGCAGGAACCAATAGGGCCGTTACGCTGCTTACCGATGATAATCTCTGCAACCCCTTTGTATTCGGTATCAGGGTTATAGACCTCATCCCGGTAGATAAACATGATGACGTCAGCATCCTGCTCAATGGCGCCTGATTCACGGAGGTCAGAGTTTACTGGACGTTTGTTAGGTCTTTGCTCCAGAGAACGGTTCAGCTGGGACAGTGCAATAACCGGTACTTCGAACTCCTTGGCAATGGCTTTCAGCGATCGGGAAATTTCGGAAATCTCATTGGTTCTGCCCTCACCAAAACCCGGGATCTGCATCAGCTGCAGGTAGTCAATCATGATCATACCAAGATCACCATGCTCTCTGACCACCCGGCGAACCCGTGATCGCATTTCCGAGGGACTGATACCCGCCGTGTCATCAATAAACAGCTTCTTATCTTTAATACGCTCAACCGCTGACAACAGCTTTGGCCAATCCTCTTCTTCCAGCTGACCACTTCGTACCTTGGACTGATTGATCCGGCCCAGAGATGAGAGCATACGCATCATCAACTGTTCGCTCGGCATCTCAAGGCTGAATACCATCACACCCTTCTCACTGTTCAGCAGGGCGTTTTCCACCAGGTTCATGGCAAACGTGGTTTTACCCATGGAAGGACGGGCAGCAACAATCACCATATCGGAAGGCTGCATACCTGACGTCATTTCATCCAGATCTTTGAAACCGGTGGTGGTACCGGTAATGGCGTTACCGGCATTAAACATCTCATCAATTTTCTTGACGGTGTTTTCAAGAATCTCCCGTACACCCATCGGGCCACCGGTGTTCGGGCGTTCTTCGGCAATGTTGAAGACCAGTCGTTCAGCCTCATCGAGAATGGCCTGACTGTCTTTACCTTCCGGGTTGTAGGCACTGTCCGCGATCTTCTGACCGGTATTGATCAGCTTGCGAAGGACGGAGCGCTCAAAGATAATCTCAGCGTAGGCTCTAATATTCGCCACACTGGGAACGCTACCCGACAGCTCTGCCAGATAAATCAGCCCGCCCACTTCATCCAACTCACCCCGATTTTCCAGAATCTCAGCAACGGTCAGCGGGTCAAAAGGCTTACTCTCATTACTCAGAGTGCTGATTGCTGTATAGATACGGCGATGCCCCGGGTTGTAAAAGTCTTCTGATGTCAGCTTATCAACCACCCGGTCCCAGGCCTGATTATCCAGCATCAGGCCACCCAGAACGGACTGCTCCGCTTCTATGGAGTGAGGGGGTGTTTTAATGGCAACCGTGGCTTCATCAATGGGAAGCTCTAGTTCCCTGGAAAGGGCATCCAGCATATTGACGATCTGAGAAAATAAGGGTGAATGATGATTCAGAATACCTGATTGCGGCTCTGAGGTAAAAATACAGCAATGACAATTATCTTCGTTAGCTGCTACTTCGGTACTTTATCTCCTGCATCCATGCAGTCGTGCATTGCACGCATACCACACATCCCTGCCATATACTGGCAATTGCTCCTGCATTGCCAGCATACAGTACATCCATGTACATAAAAAAACCCGGAAGCTCATCTGAGCCCCGGGTTTTCACTATCCGTTAATCGAGCCGATTATTCAGCTTCGATGAACACCTTGATAGTTGCAGCAATATCAGAATGCAGCTGGATGCCAACATCGTACTCACCAACAGCACGGATTGGACCTTCTGGCAGACGGATTTCACTCTTGGCAACAGCAACACCCGCAGAGGTGATAGCTTCGGCCAGATCACGAGGACCGATAGAACCGAACAGCTTGCCTTCATCACCCGCTTTGGCGGTCAGGGTCAGTTCAATTTCAGCCATTTCTTCAGCGCGCTTCTGAGCACCGCTCAGTTGATCGTTAGCCGCTTGCTCAAGCTCAGTGCGACGAGCTTCAAAAGTAGCCAGATTCGCTTCAGTAGCAGGCAGTGCCTTGCTGAAAGGAATCAGAAAGTTACGGCCATAACCGTTTTTAACGGTGACCTTGTCGCCCAGCTTGCCAAGCTTGGCAATTTTTTCGAGCAGGATCACTTCCATTTCGCTAGCCTCTATCTAGTACCTGTCATCCCTGATGCAGACGGTTTGCCGCGCGAGCGCGAAAATCAAACAGACTGTCCAGGCATGCAGTTAAAACAATGACCGGGTATGCCAGTTGCGTGACAAAAATCAGCAGGATGTAAAATCCTACCAGCCAGAAGCTTCCCAGCTGTCTCATTCCTACCAGCCCGTGGATCATGCTAAGGCCAGCCACCAGCAATGGCAGCGTGGCGGCAGGAACCAGCACCAGCAGGAAAGGAACAAAGGTGGCACCCACCAGGGTGAACGCCAGAAGCCCCATGGCTACCGTCAATGGCAGGCGGATCCGGTGAAACTCTTCACGGAATCCACCCTGGTTATATAAATGCGACTGCCAGGATCTGGCCAGCACTAACCCAAGTATGCAGCTCACCAGGTTAAACCAGGCAACCACACCGATAACACCGTATTCCACCAGCGGCCTGAGGCCTGCTACTAAGTCGTCCGTAGACTGCCCTGCCTGCTGAACATAGTCACGAATAAACGTCATGACCAGGTCGCTAATCAGGGTAATCTGCTGTGGAGCCAACTGTGCCAGTACCAGAGCAATCAAAGCTCCGGCTGGCAACAGCGCCAGTAGTGTTTTCTGCCAGGAAACCGTTTGCCGTAATATCAGTGCCAACGTGACGGTAGTTGTCAAACCAATGATCGTGGAGAACTGTCCCATCGCTGCCCAGGCAATACCAGGCAATGCGGCCCAGGCGAGAAGTTTCAGCCCCTCAGCAGCACCTCGACGCAGTACTACCAGAGAGATAATGGCTGCACTCACCCAGAACAGCATGGGAATACAGGCGAACACAATGGCCAGGATCATTGCCTGTTTCGGGCCACGCATTGCCAGTTCCGCCAGTCCACGCATCAGCTATACCCTATGAATAAATCAGTGGCGATCAGTGTATGGCAGCAGGGCCACGTAACGAGCGCGCTTGATCGCTGTTGCCAGCTGACGCTGGTAACGAGCCTTGGTACCGGTGATACGGCTAGGAACGATCTTGCCGGTTTCAGAAACATAAGCTTTCAGAGTGTTCAGATCTTTGTAATCGATCTCTTTCACGCCTTCAGCGGTAAAACGGCAGAACTTTCTGCGACGGAAAAAACGTGCCATGGCAACGTCTCCTTGAATTTTATGCTTGTATGGTAAAGAGCTTGTTCAGAGCATGAACCTGAGCAGTCATGAACGACTGAAAGTCAGGTCTTACTCTTCGGACTCTTCTACTTCGTCTTCAACGGCTTCTTCAGCTTCTTCAGAGGCACGTTCTTCACTGCGATCTTCACGGCGGTCTTCACGACGATCGTCACGACGATCACGCTTCTCTTCAGACTGCAGCATGATGGAAGCTTCAGTAACGGCTTCATCACGACGAATGACCATATTACGGATAACCGCATCGTTGTAGCGGAAGTTTTCCGTCAGCTCATCCAGGGTTTCGTTACCGCACTCAATGTTCATCAGAACATAGTGAGCCTTGTGGATCTTGTTGATTGGGTAAGCCAGCTGGCGACGGCCCCAGTCTTCAAGACGGTGTACCTTGCCACCATTTTCGGTAATAGCGCGAGTGTAGCGCTCAACCATGGCAGGTACTTGTTCGCTCTGGTCAGGGTGGACCAGGAAAACGATTTCGTAATGACGCATTATTTGCTCCTTACGGGTTAAATAGCCTTCAGCGTTATTTTTTTCAACCTCGGTCGAAAAAATTCTATAAAGCGGTAAGGCAAGGAGAGTGTGAACGCAGGCGTTCACCGATTACTACACTCACAACAAACCAATTCTCTTTATCAAGAATCATGGTCGGGAGTGAAATATACACCGGACAGATTGACCGGAGCATACAAGGAGCGGGAATTCTAGAGACTTGTGACGCTGGTTGCAAGGGGGCTCATTGCCTGACCCATCGGTAATATCCGGTACCAAAGTGGTGAATTACCTTTTAAGGTATACAATCAAACCACTATTATTGAATTATGGCCGAATCCTCTGACAAGCCTTTCCGACTTAGACCACTCAGGCAAACCGGCCTGTGGCTTGTCTTTCTGTCGCTTTGCAATGCTCTGCTACTTTCCACAACCGCCCTGGCAGCAAAGCCTCCCTCCTATAAAATCAATGGGTTAGATAAAGAGCTCCAGCAAAACGCCACTCTGTATCTGAATACCCTGCCAACCATTAAGCCCAGGCAGTTTGAAGATCACCGCCACGAAATCAGAGAGACTCTGCAAAAGTCGTTAATGGCGCTTGGCTATTATCAGCCAACCATCGAATTTCATCGCAGCAAGAAAAAGCCAAACCAGCTAACCATCAATATCAATCCCGGCCAACCCGTCATCATCAAATCCGTGCAAATAAACGTGGAAGGGGATGCTGAAAAAGATCGGGCATTCAAGCGACTCATAAAACAGAATGCTTTACGCGTGGGAGATGTACTGAATGATGGACTCTATGAGTCACTGAAAACTGGCCTGAATGACCTGACGCTAACCCGTGGCTACTTTGATGCTGAATTGATAGAGCACCAGATAAAAGTCTATCCAGACCAGCACGCTGCAGACATTGTCTTAACCCTGAAATCCGGCAGGCGATATACTTTCGGCCCGGTGCTTTATGACCACTCCGTTACCGAACCTACCCGGGAACTGCTCAACCCCATCATCAACTTCGAACAGGGGCAGAAATACCGTTCTGAGAAGCTCAGCCAGTTAAATATGGACTTTTCCGCCACCGGATACTTTAAATCCATTGAGGTTCGCCCTCTGAAGGATCAGGCAATTGATGGTGAAATTCCGATTTTCGTCAGTGTGATTCCAAAAACAGCCTGGGAGCTGGAAACCGGTATTGGTTTCTCGACAGATGAAGGGCCAAGAGTTTCCCTGAGTGTTGATAAACCCTGGATGGGTGAAAAAGGGCATAGCTTTACCAGCGATATGAAAGTGTCTCGTAAAGTTCATGAATTAAGTGGGCGCTATAAAATTCCATACGGCAACCCACTGCTGGAATATTACAGTCTGGATGGTGGTTACAAGCGAACGATGGTTCAGGACACAGACAGCCGACTGGTTTCCGCCTCTATTAATAAATGGAAGAAACGTCCGGGCAACTGGGATCAGGACTTCTTTCTCCGGGTAGACTATGAAGACTACACTCAGGGTCTGCAGAACAGCAGTAACCTGCTGCTGATCCCCGGCATGTCTTTTGATCGACGGAAAGCGGTGGGTAACCCAATGGATCCGCGCTCCGGCAGCCTCTACAACGTAAAAATAGAAACCTCTGCCAAAGCCTGGCAATCCGATGCGGACTTTATAAAGGTGTGGGGACGCGCCAAATGGTTAACCACCTTTTATAAGCATCATCGACTCATCAGCAGAGTTGAGCAGGGTGCTATCTGGGTCGACGATATCAAAAATATCCCCCCTTCCATTCGTTTCTTTACCGGTGGTGACCAGACGGTTCGCGGCTACAGCTATGACAGTATCTCGCCTAAAGACAGCAGCGGCCAACTGATTGGAGGCCAGTATCTCTCTGTAGCGAGTATCGAATATGACTATGAGATTGTTGATAACTGGCGGATAGCCTTCTTTGTTGACAGCGGTACCGTAACCAACGCCTACAAAAAAGATCAGGTTGAATGGAAAACTGGCGTGGGTCCCGGGATACGCTGGGTTACCCCTCTGGGACCGTTGAAGCTGGACTTCGCCTTTGCTGTCAGCGAGCCCGGCTCTCCCTGGAGAATTCATTTTTCCATGGGGCCTGATCTATGAGCGGCTCTCACAATAGCGAAGCTGAAATTGCTGAAAACACCCCAAAAATGCCAGAACAACCTCCTGTGAAAAAAGCATCTCTGGCCAGGAAAGGTCTATTAATCACAATAGCCTTTCTTTCAGTTCTGCTCATACTGACTTCATTACTGCTGTTTACTCACACAGGCAATAGCTTGCTTTGGCGACAACTGAGTAACTTTCTACCAGCACTGGATGGCGAGCTGACTGAAGGGCAATTGATGACGGGCTGGAGTCTCCGGAATCTCCAATGGCAAGACAACCAGGTCTCATTTCACGCTGACGAAGTAACACTTCAGTGGCAACCTGGAAAATTTTTCACCACGCTTTTCACATCAAGAGAGCTGCCTATCCAACTGGTGGCAGTCAAAAGCGGGAGCCTGGAGATTCAAACCAGTAGCTGAAGAAGCAAAACAGCAAGAATCCAACACAGCAGATGCAACCATCAATATTCCCCTGAATATTCTGATCAATCAGATCAATATCCACAATTTCAACTTTGCGATTCCCGGAACAAAGGTTTCCCTTGAAGCCTTTAAAGCAAGCGCCCGCTTGCAGGATAACCAGCTCTCTATTCCTGAAGTTCTGGCAGACAACCTTCACGTCTTTTTAACACCCCGGAAAGACTCATCCGTCGATACAAAAGCTTCAACACCTGAAAAGCAGGCAACAGCAACGTTTGACCTCTCAACGATCAACCTTCCAGAAATAAATCTTCCGATTCCTGTCAGCCTGGAGCAATTCATACTAACCAATGCCCGCTTTCAACAGGGTGAGATCGACGAGACGCTGAAAAAACTGGAACTTAGCTTCAACTGGCAAGCAACACACATTACCAGCCTGAAGCTAAAGGCTGATCAAACCAGAGCAAACATCCTGTTAGACGGCAATATTCAGCTATCTGAAAATTATCCATTGAGCCTGAATATGGATGCCACCATTCTGGATGATTTTAACATTCCCGACCTGACGGCCATTAAAGGAGAAGAACTGTCCCTGACGGCATCCGGTGATTTAAACCAATTACAGCTACAACTCTCCGCACAAGGTGTCATTAACACTTCACTTAAGGGAAGTGCTGGGCCTTTAGCACCGGACCTCCCCTTGAACCTCACCCTGCAATGGTCAAAACTCGAATGGCCTCTGCAAGCAGAAACACCACAAATATCAACTGACTCAGGCTCTGTCAGCATCACCGGAAATATTAATGATTACCAACTCTCATTGAATACGTCCTTAACAGTGGCAGAGCAGCCAGCTACCCAGCTCACCTTAAAATCAACAGGCAACCTGGAACAACTGAATATTTCGGACTTTTCCATCCGTCCTGAAAGTGAAGAGAAGACTTCAGAAAAGCCGCTTAAATTAACCGGGAAGGTAAGCTGGAAAGATGGAATTCACTGGCAGGGGCAAATACATCTGGCACAACTGAAGCCTGAGTTGTGGCTACCCAATATCCCCGGAACACTGAATGGCAAAATAAATACCCGCTTCGTCATGACTGATGGTGTATGGCAGCTGAGTGTTCCGGAACTCAACGTAACCGGCTCATTACTGAATCAAGCCATTGAGGCCACAGGAAAACTGGAAGCTGACAATCAGATTCGGCCAATGGCTGCGTTACCGTTCAAGGTTAACGTTCACAGCCTCTATGCTGCGCTTGGGGATAACCGCCTTAGGATCAGTGGAAAAATCGCTGAGCAGTTATCCCTGAAAGCCAATCTTGATGCAAAAGCACTGGATGCTCTTTCCCCCGACTTAAAAGGCTCAGTACAGGGCAACTTACGACTGACGGGGAGCGATGAACACCCAACGTTATTGTTTGATTTTGATAGCCCATCCGTTAACTTTCAGCAAACCAGCATCAACCAGTTGCAGGTTAATGGTGAGTTGACTAAAACAACACTTCTGGAAGGTAAAACCAGTGTTGAAGTGGGCGCACTAAGCAACGGCAGCACTCAACTGAAACAACTGGTAATGACAGTCACTGGAAGTGAACGAAACCATAAAATCTCGCTCAAATCTCAGGGTGAACCAGTATCTGGAGAGCTACTGGTTAACGGTGTTTGGCAAGGAACTAATAGCCAAAAGGGTGGTGGGCAATGGCAGGGCCAATTAGCCAGTGCAAATATAGTCACACCTGTGGATAACTGGTCTCTGGAAAAGCCAGTGGCTATTCTGCTGAACTCTACAGGGGAAGTGAATCTTACTGACCAATGCTGGCTTGCCAAACCTGCCAGACTCTGTGTCGATGCATCCCAGTTTTCAACCCATCGTGGAACCACCCGTTTTCAGCTGTCAGACTTCAACCTTTCTAACCTGAATCCATTCCTGCCAGGCAACCTTGCGTGGAAAGCCATACTGTCTGGTAGTGGTGATATTCAATGGGATGGTGGTCACCCCATCGCTCACCTTCAGATTCAAACAACGCCTGGAGAAATCACCAGTAATTCTGACAATCCGGTTTCCGTGAAATACCAGCAGCTTTCTACAGTCATCAACTTGAATGAAGATGACCTGACGGCTCGGTTTGATTTTGAATCAAAACAACTGGGAGCCGCCCATATCAACCTGGCCATCGACAATACACAAAGTGACCAGAAGCTGAGTGGGCAAGCCAGACTGCAGGATATGCGCCTGTACTTTCTGCAACCACTGATCCCGGACATTAATAATATTAATGGTGTTTTATCAGCCGACACACGTATGGGCGGAACACTCAAGGAACCCTTATTTTTTGGCAGTCTGAAACTCACTGAGGGACAGGTGATTGCCAAACAGGAGATGGTAAAAGTCAGTAATCTGGTCACAGTCCTTAATGTGGACGGCAATAAGGGAAAAGTCAGTGGCAGCATGCAGGTGGGTAATGGAGAAATGAAACTGTCGGGTCATCTTGACTGGCAGCAAATGCCACTCTCCGGCGTCATTGAAATGAAAGGAAAAAACCTTGGAGCCAAAGTCCCTGGGGTACTTCAACTAAGGGCATCCCCCGACCTGAAACTAACCCTTGGTAAAGCGCAGACCCTGACGGGTAAAATCACCATCCCCTGGGCAAGAGTGAGAATCAAACAACTGCCAAAGCAAGCTGTTACCCCCTCTGATGATGTTGTGATTATCACCCCGGGAACCAAAGCAACACTGATGCATGCCGGCCCTCCATTCTCCATGGATGTGAACGTTGTTTTGGGGAAAGATATCAAGATTGATGCCTATGGGCTGAAATCAGATCTTGGAGGGCAGCTGCTACTTGACCTTCAACCCGGAAAACCGATAGTTGCTGATGGTTCCATTCAACTGGTTAACGGACGTTATCATCAATTTGGTCAGGACTTATTGATTAAAGAAGGTAATATCATCTTCTCTGGTCCGCTCTCCAGCCCATACCTTGCGGTGAATGCCATTCGCAACCCTGAAAGCATAGAAGACGATGTAACAGTAGGCATTCAGGTCAGCGGGCCACCAACCCGACCGGAGTTTTCAATTTATTCAGATCCTTCCATGTCACAACAGGAACAGTGGTCTTACCTGCTCAGGGGCCGGGGTTTGGAAGATGGCGACAGTTCCGCAGTACAATCCATGCTAATTGGTTTCGGTGTCAGCCAGTTTGGCGGAGTAGTAACAACGATCGGCGAAAAAATTGGTCTTTCCGATGTCACACTCGATACTCAGGGCAGTGGAGACAATACCCAAGTCACTATCGGTGGAACCATTGCTCCTGGTCTTCGGGTTCAATATGGTGCGGGTGTCTTTAACTCTATCGCCGAAGTGAAAGTGCGTTATGAATTAATGCCCAGACTTTATCTTCAGGCCGTTAGTGGCGTTGCTCAGGCCATTGACCTTTTCTATCAGTTTAAAATCGAGACAGGAAAGAAATAAATCTATCCAGGTTCAGGCTTAATGAATTCGATGTCCCATGGCGATATGACTGAGCGCAATTGAAGTATCACCTTTTGCCGATCATAGTGATAACTGTCTGGTGAACTGTTCATTTATAACAATGCAATGTTCAGTGAGGTTTTAAGTCGCTCTTCGTTCTCAATTCATTCATTTAAACCCATACAATCTAAGGCCGATTATGCCTCATGCCCGTTTTACCCGCGGCTCAACTATGCGCCATATCACCGTAATGAGTCTGAGTAATGCGGTGGGTATTACCGCGCTTTTTGTGGTTGATATGCTGGATTTGTTTTTCCTCAGCCTGCTGGGGGAAAAGTTTCTTGCTGCAGCTGTGGGGTATGCGAGCACCGTCTTATTTGTCACCACATCCATTGGCATCGGGCTCTCCATCGCGACGGGAGCATTATTGTCAAAAGCTATTGGCGCAAGGGAGCGGGATCGAGCCTGTCAGTTTCTGGCGAACACGGTAATTCTTAGCGGGTTGTCCACCAGTGTGATTGCTTTGGTGGTCTGGATATTTATTCCAGAGCTTCTGGACCTGGTCGGTGCCCGTGGTGAGGTCCATGCACTGGCAACCCAGTACCTGAGGATTATGACTCCCTCTATGCCAGTGCTGGCGATTGCTATGTGCTTTGGTGCTGCGCTGCGGTCTGTGGGGGATGCAAAGCGGTCGATGGGATCCACATTGTCCGGTGGTGCTGTCAATGCGGTGTTGGACCCCGTGTTTATTTTTATGCTGGATATGGACATAGAAGGCGCGGCCATCGCTTCCGTCTTCGCCCGAACCGCAATTTTCTGTACGTCGGCATACGGTGTCATTACCGTTCACAAGTTGCTATGCAAGGTGAACCTGCAACAGTTTTACCGTGATATAGGCGACATTCTCCGCATTGCTATACCCGCCATTCTCACCAACCTGGCCATGCCTGTCAGCTCTGTACTGGTAATGCGGGAGATTGCTGGTTTTGGCGATAGGGTCGTGGCTGGCTATGCCATTATCGGACGTCTCACGCCTGTCGCTTTCGGCGTCGTGTTTGCCTTATCAGGGGCTATTGGTCCGATTGTCGGGCAGAATCATGGCGCCCGGTTGAATGGTCGTGTCAAACAAAGCCTTAAAGATGCCTACCTGTTTTCAACAGTCTATATAACCGCTGTTTCGATGATTGTTTTCCTGGCGCAGGACTATTTTGTAATGATTTTCCGCGCGAAGGGAGAAGCGGCACAGATCATTCACTTTTTCTGTACCTGGATTGCCATCAGCTTTGTCTTCAACGGCGCTTTATTTGTTGCTAACGCATCGTTTAATAATCTGGGCAAGCCGACCTGGTCAACATTATTTAACTGGGGTAAAGCCACTATTGGCACAGTGCCTTTTATCATGATAGGCGGGAAAGTGGATGGTGCCTATGGTGTGCTATCAGGACAGGCCATTGGTGGCATTGTGTTTTCTTTACTGGCCGTCTTTTTCTCATTCAGGCTTGTGGATAAGATTGGACAGACCATTGCCGGTGAGCAGGCTGGCGAGCCACTAGAGCAAATTCCTGTTGAAGAGGAAATATCCATCCCTTGTCCTCTGAGTCCTTTGGCGTCAGATTCTGCCCATTTGGGGCAGATAGCTCAGGAAGCAGAATGCCAGGAAATTGCGGAGGAGGAGCCAGTAAAGTCTGCGGACTGAACGGCTCTTTATGGACAGCCTGATTATAGGCTGGCCATCAGTCATGCAAATATTCCGCAGCGTATAAGCTGCAGTCTGTTAGCCTGTGCTGCCTTTCTATCGGCAGACATTCAGGCAAACACGGCTGAAGAGGCCGTTCATGGCCTTGCCCAGGGATGTTACTCCATCCAATCACCGGAAAACGGCAATTACCTGAAAAAGTTTCACAAAGGCGGTACCATCGATAACGGTCTCAGCTACCGTTTTGAAAGCATCAGCTCAGATGAAGCCGCTCGCTTCTTTATGAAACCAACGTCGTTTTCAAATTACATGCTGACAGATAAAGATGGCCGATATCTGGCCTCCCACTTACCAGCAGAAGTCAGTGCCGGACGCTATGCAGGCGAATATGCCGAGTGGCAAATCAGTGCAGAACCTTCATCTGGAGATGACTATCTGTTCAGCTTCCATGGTAATGGTCTGGGCAGGCAGCTTCGTCATAACTGGACTGATGATGGACTCTACTTTTTTGACCTGCTGAATCCTCATGACTATACCAGCGAAGCCCGTTTCAACCTGGTCGACCAGAATGACTGTACCCCTTTCCCGGAAGTGGAAGTAAACGTCTCTGGAAATATAGATGGGTTAAAAGGTAACCCTGCAGCCCCTGTTCGAGGTTACGTGGATCCACACACACATATTACGTCCTATGAGTTTATGGGCGGTAAAATGATGCACGGTGAACCCTTCCACCGCTGAGGCGTAGAGGAAGCTTTGAAAGACAGTAAAGACATCCACGGTCCGGATGGCTCCCTGGATATCATTGGTAACTTATATGCGTTTAATGATGTCAATTTCCGCTACGACACCCGTGGCTGGCCGGAGTTCCCCTTCTGGCCAAACCATCAGTCGTTAAGCCATATGGGGTATTACTACAAGTGGATTGAACGGGCTTACCTTTCCGGGCTGAAGCTCATGGTCACCCACCTTGTAGAAAATGAAGTGCTCTGTAAAGTTCAGTCCACGGTCAATCCCGGCAGCTGGATCAACCCGAACAGCTGTGACACCATGGACAGCATTCACCTGCAAATCCAGAGCCTGAATGATATGCAGGATTATATCGATGCTCAGTCTGGTGGCCCCGGTAAAGGCTTCTTCCGCATCGTTACATCCCCTCAGGAAGCACGACAGGTGATGGCCAATGGTCAGATGGCTGTTCTGATGGGTGTTGAAGCATCTGAAACCTTTAACTGTGGCCAGAAGGACAAATGCAACCGCAATACCGTTGAAAATGCTCTCGACGAGTTGTATGACCTCGGTGCTCGCAGTATTTCCACAAGTTTGACAATCAAATTGCCGGCTCCAGGGTTGAAAATGGGTTTATAAATATCGGTCAGTGGCTGGCTGGCAACCGCTTCTTTGAAACCAAGGAGTGTGACGCTGACACCAAAGGCGCTGCTTTCACTTCGGGCTTCCCATTAATCGGCGATGTGCCATTTATTAAAGAGTCAATTGCCGGGTAATAAGTGCATGGCTGTGCCATCAAACAGTATTGGTAATGGCCTTCAGCTGGAAGTTGCTGACTGTGATGAAAACAGCATCAGCCAGCAGTTCAATAAAGATGGTGGGAAATTCAGTACCCACCTGAATGGTAATATGGTTATTGATGCTTCAAGCACCAACAGTGGTGACCCTATCGTGCTGTGGGAAAGCAACGGTGGTGATAACCAGAAGTGGCGAGCAGGCCTGAACTAGTTGAGCAGGGAGCACTAAACAAAAGCCAGCGCTTCTGAGCTGGCTTTTTTAATTCAATGCCTCCCATTATTTATATTATGGACACGTTTCACCAGGCGCTGCCGGAACAGGAGGGTCACAGTTTATACAGCAATACTCTCCTCCCTGAGGTTGCAGGCAATTTTTGCAATAAGCAAACAGGATCCAGAGTCTTGTATTTTAATTCCAGGGAAGAAAGTACCTGCATATTTATAATCCCTTCATCCAGATAACCAGAAAGTTCAGGCAGCTTCGATAGATCAATATTCGACAACCTATCCATGTGCTCCTGTTTCATGCCCTCCAACCAATCAACCTCTGGTGCAGCCAGCGTCAGCATATCCTCATCCGTTAAGGTTGCTGTAGAGGAAGCCAGGTAAATCCCCCGCCCCTCCATCTCCACTATCAACGGCCCTGCTGCAGGCTTCTCAACACCTGAATAGGCGAATACACAGAAACTGGATAGCAGAAGAAAAAAAAGCACCCGAGACTTCATAGGTTGGAACCCTCTTGAGATAGCAATATCTGTGATACCTGCTGGCTATGCAGGCAAGGGAGACAACCACTCTGTTCAGAATGGCTATAGAAAATAAGGATAGGAATGACTGGCTATCCGTGTGAGAACAATTTGAGATAGCCAGTCCAGAAGAAAAAACAATGAGGAGGGGGGGAATTACTTAGTGCCTCTGACGCACAGCTTCAAACAAACATACACCTGCAGCCACCGAAACATTCAGGCTACTGACCGAACCTGCCATTGGGATAAAAATCAGAGAGTCACACAGGTCTCTTGTTAAACGGCGCATCCCTTTGCCTTCTGCACCCATCACCAGGGCCAGAGAACCTTTCAAGTCCGATTGATAAATATTGCCTGAACTTTCGCCTGCAGTACCAAACATCCAGATACCTCGCTCCTTCAACCACTCCATGGTTCTTGCCAGATTTGTCACCTGAATCAAAGGCACATTATCTGCAGCACCGCAGGCGACTTTAGTGGCTGTCGCATTCAGGCTGGCTGACTTATCTTTGGGTACGATAACCGCATGAACACCAGCCGCATCCGCAGTTCGCAAGCAGGCTCCCAAATTATGGGGATCTGTCACTCCATCCAGAATCAACAGAAATGGCGGCTCATTCAGCCCATCCAGAATGTCTTCCAGATCCTCTTCTCTGTAGACCCGGGCAGCAGATACCCTAGCCATGATTCCCTGATGAACACCATCCACTTTGGCATCAAGGCGGCTGCGCTCGACAAACTTGACAGAAACGCCCTGATCTCGAGCCTGGTCAACCAGTGCATTGATTCGTTTATCCGTACGCCCTTTTTGGACCTGCAGCTCCAACACTCTTTCGGGCGACTGCTCAAACAGGCTCTGCACCGCATGCAGGCCAAATACTACGTCATTGCTCATTGATTTCTCATCTGAAAGCCTTAACAGGCCAGGGAATTAAAACGGGATTTTAGCAAAACCAGAAAGGAAGGAGCTATTGTTGATATTGTTATCAACAATAGCTCATCGAAATATTACATCTACCGTGTCATATGTAGAAATCAGGAGCGATGCCCAAGAGAATAACCACCAAAAACAAGGACTCCACCAACGGCTACAGGCACATAAAATGATGCTCCTGCTGTCAATGTTGCAGCAACAGTGATTGCAGGGCCAAGAAACAGACCTCCACCAAGGCACATAGCAACCAGAGCAACAACCCTTCTTTTATTCAGCGATTTGCCATCTGGTCTAAGCCAGTTACCAATATCCGTAACTTTTTTAGAAGCCCAGTTTTTTACAGACCTTCCCCAGCTTGAGCCAGAGCATTTATCCGGTGATGATTGAACTTTAGTCTGAGCAAGAGAGTTATTAGTACTCTGTGTATTGTCTATCCCTGGCATAAACACACTCCAATACTTGATATAAGTTGATAACAACCAAGAATGCAGCATTAGGAAGCATTGAACACTGACAGTTCAGTTATATGCACTAACATACTGAAAAATAGCAATAAAAGTTCAGTATTTGTCAGACTAATGTATTACCTGACAAATAAATTTTCCGGCGGGGTAACCATCAACTTTAGAGAAGAAGAATCCCTTGTAGATAAAGTGATCAACAAGGGTTTCTTGCCAGACGATAATTCTGTTAAGGACGATTTGAACGAGTACAGCGGTAGATAAGACAACCCCCACCCAGCAGCACTCCCCCTGCAATAACCCAGGGTGCAGCCTTTGCTGCTACCACCCCAAGGCAAACAACACCAACAGCCATACCAACAAGTACCATAATTCGGAATGCTTTCAGCTTTTTAGTTGGAGCCTTAGTTACCCAGTTACGAAGGCCTTTAAAAGTCTTGGCTATACAGCTACCTACTTTGCGTAAGCCAAACTTTCCTCCTGAACTACGACTTGTTTTTTTCCCAGAATGAATAAGTGGCGTCGTTTCGCTGGCTCTATGTGAATTTGCAGCATGTCCCTGAGTCTTAAATGTCCCATACATATTGAATTCCTTTTCATATGATAGATTTGTAATACAGAATGTTGGAAAAGCAGGGGCTTTACACTAACTACACTGTTAGATGGGCTATCCAGCAAAGGAGCAAATCAAAAAAGACTATTTACCCAGTCTATATTCGACGAAAGTATGACCCGCCAGTTTACATGTGCTCCACATCGCGTATTCAAAGAGAAAGCTCACTAAGTGAGTGAGTGATGCTGTAAAAAGTAAGCTGCATATAATGAAGCCTCACCGTGATGCAGAAGACAGCGCCAATATAAAAATTCAGATCAGCTCATATAAATGAGCCGGAAAATTTAACCATTCGTCTGATGAGTACGACGATAGTAGTAATAAACACCTCCGGCCACAGCAGCACCACCTAACAGCACCACACCAGCCTCAGTACACAAGGCCAGTCCACAGGCAGCCAATCCAATACCTCCAGCAACACTCCAATATGCTGGATAAAAGGGAGCAAAACCCTGACAACCCGGAAAGGAACTCTTACCTACGGGCATTTCTGGCATCAAGTGCGAATCACACATACTTAATCAGACAAAAGTATTATTTCCAAAAATCAGTAAATAGACATTGACCAGCTCTTATAGCAGCCAGCCAGGTTTGCTGCTTTGAAGCCACTGTTAACCAGTTGCCGATAAGCAACATAGCCACACAACCCAACCTGGCAGGAGTGTTCACAATTAAACATTCGCCCCAGTAAACGATAAGTGACTTTTACGACACAACTCTTCCAACAAACTATTGGCTGCAACACAACTGCCTCCATCAAACATCAAATAATCAACACATATTCAGATAAAACTAATACAGTATATTCTTGTTTAGATAGTACTAATACAGTATTATTGGAACCATTCCAATTGATAGCCTTCGAATTATTGTGATTACACCGAATAATAAGGGTCACGCCCTATGATGCTTGAAGAGATGCAAAACAGAGCATCTGAAGCTGCCGGTATTCTGAAGATAATGTCCCATCCCGAGCGCCTTATGGTGCTTTGCCAGTTGGTTCAGGGAGAGATGGGTGCAGGTCAACTGCAGGAATGCTCAGCGCTGAGCCAGTCAGCATTTTCCCAGCACCTCACCGTGTTGAGAAAACACCAGCTGGTTAAGTCCCGCAAGGAGTCACAGCAGGTTTTTTACTCGCTGGCAGACCCGAGGATTGAAGAGATTCTCAAGGCACTTTACAACGTATTCTGTGACCAGTAATCCATCAGGAAACGGTTGAGCCAAACACTCCCCATAGACATAACAATACAAAGGAAACCTTATGGCGTTTACCATTCCATGGCCGTCTCTTCTGGGCGGTATATTAATGAGCAGTGCAGGCCTCCTTCTGCTGCTATTAAATGGAAAAATCGCTGGGATCAGTGGCATTCTCGGAGGCCTGATCTCTTCAAATAGAAAAGACTTTCTATGGAGGCTTCTGTTTATCACTGGAATAACCGGTGGAGGCTGGCTTTCTATTTATCTCCCGGGCACACCTTTCCCTGAAAACTACAATGCATCTGCTCTCATTATCATTATTGCAGGGTTGCTTGTTGGCGTGGGTGCCGGGGTTGGAAATGGCTGTACCAGTGGCCATGGAATATGCGGTATTGGACGTCTCTCCGTTCGCTCAATCATTGCTACCTGTGTATTTATGGCAGTAGCAGGCATTACCGTATTCATCCGACTGCACATGCTTTGAAGGGGGATCTATGTTTTACGTAATCGCTTTGCTGGCAGGTGTGCTATTCGGCATTGGAATGGCGCTGTCAGGCATGGTAAACCCTGAGCTGGTTACTGCATTTCTTGATATCAGTGGCCAATGGGACCCCACCCTGATTTTTGTAATGGGAGGTGCTTTGGCTGTTTTTATTCCCGGTTATCAGCTCCTGATCAAAAAAAGAGCACAACCCATACTGACCAGTGACTGGAGCTTGAGCAAGAGCAACTCCATTGACGTACAACTAATGGTTGGAGCCAGCCTTTTCGGAATTGGATGGGGTTTACTGGGTGTTTGTCCGGGACCGGCAGTGACTTCTGTTCTTTCTGGTAACAGTGATGTGTTGATTTTCATTGCCGCCATGATGGCAGGGTTATTCATCAGCCATCAACTCAAAACCAAAGTACTGTGATAAATCTCAACTGAAAGCTCCCTTATAACCACAGAGATCACCAAGTACACGAAGAATAAAAGTCTTTTCTTTGTGAGCTTGGTGATCTCTGTGGTGCAACGTTTACCTACTGGCTGACTTTTTGCTTACGGGGCTGTCTACCACTTGGCTTTGAAGCCTTTGCTGGATCAGACTTCTTAGCACTGCTTTTTTTCTTCTTATCCGCAGCCTTCTTTTTACCTGAAGAGGTTGGTTTACGTTTTTTACCCGTTGCTTTGGAAGCCTTCTTTCCCGCCGATTTACGACCTGAGGGCTTGCTTTCCTCTGAGGAGCCTTCAGCTCGTGAAGAGCCTTTCCCTTTTTTAGCCGCCTCTTCTGCAGCCTTTGCCTCCCGCAATAATTTTGCCTTGGCCGCAGCAGACTTAAACCGACTGCCCAATGCAGCACTGCCAGCAGATTTACCGGGAGAACGAGACTGTTTAGAAGCGCCAGATTTACCAGAAGCCTTTCTCCGATTTGGGTTACTCAGCGTTGACAGCAGTTCGAAGTCTATCTTCTTGTCATCCAGGTTGACTTTACTGACCATGACTTCCAGCTCATCACCAAGACCAAACCGGCGCCCGGTTCGCTCACCTTTCATGCAATGATGAACATTGTCGTAAATATAATAGTCATCCGGGAGGCTGGTCACATGAACCAATCCCTCAACAAAGACATCCTTCAATTCAACAAACAGACCAAAGCCCGTTACCGCAGAAACAATGCCGCTGAAGGTCTGGCCAATATGCTGCTGCATATAGTCACACTTCAGCCAATCCATCGCATCACGGGTTGCCAGGTCGGCTCGTCGCTCGGTAGTAGAACAGTGTTCACCCAATGACTGAATATCTGCTGCACTGTAGGGGTAAATCCGCTTCTCAGGAATCGGGTTGGCACCTACACGCACTACATGGCGTGATGGAATTTCTGAACGGATAATATGACGGATTGCCCGGTGAACCAGCAGGTCAGGATAACGACGAATTGGTGAGGTAAAATGGGCATAAGCTTTGAATGCCAACCCAAAATGCCCCTGGTTATCACCGGTATATACCGCCTGACTCATGGAACGCAGAATCACAGTCTGGATGACGTGAAAATCAGGGCGATCTTTTACCTTAAGCAACAGAGCCTGAATATCTCTTGGCGTCACCTTCCCGGAAGGTACTGATAATGCAAGACTGCCAAGGAAACTGTTCAGATTAAGCTTCTTCTCCAGCGTTGGCCCTTCATGCACTCGATAAAGCCCGGGTAAGTTATGTTTATCCAGAAACTTGGCGGCACAAACGTTGGCACACAACATACACTCTTCAATCAGCTTATGAGCATCATTTCGCACCGTGGGTACAATTTGCTCAATTTTCCGATGCCGACCAAAGATAATTTGAGTCTCTACCGTATCAAAATCAATGGTTCCCCGTTCACCACGAACAGAAATCAATGTTTTGTACAGAGAGTACAGCTGATCAATATGCAGGGTCAGTAATCGATACTCACTGCGTAATGCCCGGCCCTCGTCACTCAGGGGCTCTGATAGCATTGCCCAGACTTTGTTGTAGGTCAGCCTGGCATGGGATCGAATAACACTTTCATAAAATTTGTAACCTGACAGTTTACCTGTGGCACTGATGGTCATTTCACAGACCATAGCCAGCCGATCCACCTCCGGATTCAGTGAGCAGAGCCCATTGGAAAGCACTTCAGGCAACATGGGGATAACATGGCCGGGAAAATAAACAGAGGTTCCCCGGTTAACCGCTTCTTTATCCAAAGCGGAGCCTGGTTTCACATAATTCGAGACATCAGCAATGGCAACGAAAAGTCGCCAGCCCCCACCTTTTTTGGCCTCACAATAAACAGCATCATCAAAGTCACGGGCATCTTCACCATCAATAGTGACAAAGGGCGTTTCGCGTAAATCAACCCGGAATGCTTTATCGGACTCGGCGACTTCAGACGTGAATCCTTTACACTGATTCTCTACGTCTTCTGGCCAGGTATGAGGAATGTTATGGGTGCGCACCGCCACCTCAACTTCCATACCCGCATCGGCTCTGCCACCAAGAATCTCCTTAACAATCCCCATAGGCATATTACGGCGCCCGGGCTGCTGAGTAATTTCCAGAAGAACATACTGACCTTCGGTAGGCATCAAGGGGCCGGGCTGAACGATAATCTCCCGACTGATGCGGGGATTCTCTGGCACAATAAATGCCGCCCCGGACTCGGTATAATAGCGACCAACAACCTGCGTTGTATTTCGCTCAAGAACTTCAACCAGTTGACCTTCTCTGCGTCCCCGATGATCAACCCCTGATTCACGCACAACCGCCCGGTCACGATCAAAAAGTTGCCGCATTTCTCTTGGAGAGAGGTAGAGATCCTCACCACCACCATCAGGAATCAGGAAACCAAAACCTTCTTTGTTTCCCTGAATGACACCCTTGACCAGATTCAGTTTACTGATCAAGGCAAAAGCACTCTTACGATTCTGCAACAATTGGCCATCACGAATCATCGCCTTGAGACGGAACATTAACGCTTCTTTCTGCTCCTCATCCGTGACGCCCATTTCACGACACAATGCCTGATGACTGGCTGGTGCGCCCCGCTGCTCAAGAAATTCTATGATATATAGACGACTGGGAATGGGATTCTCATATCGTTCTGCTTCCAGGGAAGCTTGACTGTCCTGGTTTTTCCACCCTTTTGACATGTGGTTATCGCACCTCTTTATTCAGCTCACGGCTGCTTATTCAGCTCACGGCTGCTTATTCAGCTCACGGCCGTTTATACCGCTCATGGCTGCTTACTATGAAAATGCCGCCTACATGGTTTCTTCCCAGCTTTGCAGTTCGGGCGAGGCATTATTTTCGATGGTCCGGAACTCCGGCTCATGACTGTCTGGCTGAAATAACAATAGAAAAGTATGAGCTCAGACAGATGGTGGAAGTAAACATTGAATCCATTCTGTATTAGTACATGGTTCGGACAGTCAATGTAAAGATGTTCTCAGGGAAGCACTGAAAAATTTAGACGCTGATAAAAGAATAGCCGATTCATCAAATGACAAACCGGCTATTTTTATCAGGGGAGTAAGACCTGATGATCAGGCAAATGGCTGGCGCAGTACGATAGTTTCTACACGATCAGGGCCGGTAGAAATAATATCAATAGGCGCACCCGTCACTTCCTCAAGACGCTTGATGTAAGCCAGCGCGCTGGCTGGTAATTCATCAATGCTCTTCGCACCGAAGGTAGACTCGGTCCAGCCTGGCATCTCTTCATAAACGGGCTGAACCGCTTCGTACTCTTCCACATCCACTGGTGTAGTGATGGATTCGCCATCGGCATTTTTATAATCCACACAGATGCGAATGGTCTCCAGACCATCAAGAACATCCAGCTTGGTCAGGCACAGCCCACTGACAGAGTTAATCTGGATAGCCTGTCTCAGGGCAACGGCATCAAACCAGCCACAACGACGCGGACGGCCAGTAGTTGCACCAAACTCATTACCTACCTTGGCAAGATGACGCCCATTTTCATCATCAAGTTCAGTCGGGAAAGGTCCGGAACCGACACGCGTCGTATAGGCCTTGGTGATACCCAGAACATAATCCAGATACAAAGGACCAAACCCAGTACCGGTTGATGCACCACCTGCAGTGGTATTGGAAGAAGTTACAAAAGGGTAAGTGCCATGATCAATATCCAGCAAAGAGCCCTGTGCTCCCTCAAACAGGATATGGTCACCACGTTCATGGTGCTCATGCATGCGATCAGAAACACGATCGATCATCGGAATCAGCTCTTCAGCCATGGTCAGCGTGTCATCCAGAACCGTCTGATAGTCCACCGCATCTACTTTGTAATAGTGCTGCAGAGCAAAGTTGTGATAGTCCATCACCTCTTTCAGTTTCCTGGCGAAACGCTCAGGATGGAGCAGATCAGCAACACGCAGGCCTCTGCGAGCCACTTTATCTTCATAAGCCGGACCAATGCCACGGCCGGTAGTACCGATTTTGGCTTCACCACGGGCCAGTTCACGAGCCTGATCCAGTGCAATATGGTAAGGCAGAATCAGTGGGCAGGAAGGGCTGAGTTTCAATCGCTCACGAACAGGCACGCCGGTCTCTTCCAGTTGCTTCAGCTCTTTCAGCAATGCCTCAGGGGAAAGCACAACGCCATTACCAATGTAGCAAACAACACCTTCACGCAGAATGCCGGAGGGGATCAGGTGCAGAACGGTTTTCTCACCATTAATAACGAGGGTGTGTCCGGCATTATGGCCGCCCTGAAAGCGCACTACCGCCTCAGCCTGCTCTGTCAGCAGATCGACAATCTTGCCTTTACCTTCATCACCCCACTGGGTGCCAAGTACGACAACAGTCTTACCCATGGAATCGGTCTCTTAGTTTCAATGCGATACAGCCCAAGGACTGCATATTTAACTTAAAATCCGCAGATCATCTACGGACAGAATACGACAACCGGTTGCTAACCCGAACGGCAAATGCTGTTGCGCCCATACTTCCCGGCTCAACAGGTCTTGATGCCATCTTATAAAGGTTCAACCAACCATTCGCCGTCACGGCAGATCAGCTGACGGTTGCAACCCATGCCCGCTGCTTCTGTCTCTTGCCCGGGCAGTTGTCGAACTACCCGCTCCCCCTGTCGACGCAGGGTCTGCACAATAGCAGCATCCGCATCAGCAGGTGCAAAAATGGTCGCGCCTTCCGTACAGTCTTCTGTACTTCCAGCCTTCAGTTCCAGCAACGCCTTAAGGTCAGTACTGAAACCGGTTGCTGGTCGGGATCGACCAAACGCCTGGCCAATCCCATCATACCGCCCACCTTTAGCGACTGCCTGCCCCTGACCAGGGAGGTATGCCGCAAAAACGACACCAGTATGATAGTTGTAGCCTCTCAACTCACCCAGATCGAAGTAAAACCCGGTTCCGGGGTAGAGGCTGGTAATTTCTCGAGCAATGACTTCAAGTTCATTCAACGCAATAGCCACACCCTGTGGTGCATCGACAAACTCACCCCTGGCCCGTTCGAGTATTTCAGGCCCACCTGCCAGATGCGGTAACACCCTGAGCATCCTGCCAGAGGCCTCATTAAGATCCCACTGGTTCAGCAACTGCTCTACTTCAGTAATAGCCTTGCGTTGCAAGGCATCAAACAGCTCAAGCTCCTGATCACCTGACAACCCAGCCTGAGCGGCCAGTAACCGATATATCTGTACGTGCCCAAGATCAAGGCTGACTGAGTCTGCATCCACCTGAGCCAGTGTTTCCAGCATCAGGGAAATCACTTCCAGATCACTTTCAATACCAGAGTGCCCATACAGCTCTGCACCGATCTGGATCGGAGACCTTGAGGCTCCCAGAGAGGCCGGACGGGCATGAAAGACACTGCCCGCATAACAGAGTCTTACTGGTCCATCCACTTTCAGAGTATGAGCATCAATCCTTGCTACCGCTGGTGTTGTATCTGCCCTTAACCCCATGGTTCTACCGGTCAGCTGATCAGTTACCTTGAAGGTTTGAAGATCAAGGTCATGACCGACACCTGCCGTCAGTGACTCCATAAACTCCAGATGGGGAGGAATCACCAGCTGGTAACCCCAGCGGTCAAACAGGTCGAGCATGTCGCGCCTTAACTTTTCAGCACAACGGGCCCTGCCGGGTAGAATTTCCTCAATTCCGTCAGGCAGCAGCCAGCGATCAGCGACGGTCATAACAGCCTCTCTTATTGTTACTGTGGAAGTTTTTTCTTCGCCCCTTTCCATCATTTCAGTACTGGAAAGTTTCCAGAGCGAAGAGGCCAGGGCCTGTTGACGTTTCATTGCGAGCTCAGCGAAACGTCAACAGGCCCTACCCATTGATCAGATACAGTAAAGCCACACCCACCAGCATGCTGATCAGACCGGCTATTCTCAGCTGCCGATCATCAATCTCAGCTAACCGGCGAACCAATTGTCGCCAGCGCTGTGGGTAAAGAAATGGCACAATGCCCTCAAGCACCAGCATAAGGCTGAAAGCAACCAGTAATTGCTGCCCAAAGTCCATTGCCTACTCTCCGCTGTTCAATCCCCCGGCATGGCCATGAGTTCAGTGAACCCACACACGAAAAAACCGGGCGAGGCCCGGTTTTGTTAATATTACCACTCTATTCGCAAGAGTTCATTATTTGCCTTGCTTATCGTGGTTAAAGTAACGAAAGAAGTCACCCTTTGGCTCAATCAACATGATATCACCAGACTCTCCAAAGCTCTCTCTATAGGCCTGAAGGCTTCGATAGAAAGCATAGAACTCAGGGTCCTGCTGGTATGCCTTGGCATAAATATCTGCTGACTTGGCATCCCCATCACCGCGGATCATTTCAGACTGACGGTATGCATCTGCCAGAACTACACGCTTCTCACGATCAGCGTTCGCCATGATACCTTCCGCCATCTCCTGACCACGGGAACGATAGTCTTGAGCCTCTTTTTCACGCTCAGATGACATACGCTCGAACACAGAGTCACTGACCTGTGGCGGCAAGTCGATTCGCTTGATACGCACATCCATGACACTGACACCAAGCTCTTTCTGAGCAACGTCATTCAAGGACTTGGTCAAGGCTTCAATCATCTCATCGCGCTGACCTGAAACCACTTCATTCAGGGTGAGGCTACCGAACTGGTTACGCATGCTGGACTCAGCGCGCTGGGCCAGAAGATTACTGGCACGGAACACATCACCCGCCGTTGCACGGTAGAAGTCATACACATCATGAATTCGCCACTTGATGTAGGAATCCACAATAACGGCCTTCTGCTCAAGGGTCAGGAAACGCTCGGATGGAACATCCAGCGTCTGCAGACGACCATCAAACACCTTAACCTTATCAATGACCGGAATCTTTACATGCAGACCAGGGGGAATGCTGTCACGCACTACCTGACCAAAACGAAGTTGAACCGCTCTCTCCCGCTCGGAGATGACAAAGAGGCTACCCCACGCCAGTATCACAGCAACCAGGGTAATAATCAGTCCAGTGAATGCTTTCTGACTCATCGACTTACCCTCCCTCCACTGGCACGCGAGCTATTGACGCGCTTATTCAATTCTTCTGTCACCCGGGTAGTAATCTCGTTTAATTCCTGCGCAGATAACTGTCTGGAAGGCATACTGCTGCTACCATGGGACTGTGTCAGCTTATCGAGTGGCAGATACATCATGTTATTGCCACCTTCAACATCCACAAGTACCTTGCTGGACTTACTGAACACTTCTTCAATGGTTTCAATGTACAGACGCTCACGGGTTACTTCAGGCGCCCGCTTATATTCACTCATCAATTTCACGAAACGATCAGCCTCACCTTCCGCCCTGGCCACCACTTCATCACGGTAACCGTTGGCATTCTCAATGGTACGCTGAGCCTGACCACGCGCTTCCGGAACGATTTTATTGGCGTAGACCTGAGCCTTGTTTTTGGCTCTTTCTTCGTCCTCACGGGCCCGGATAACATCATCAAAAGCGGTCTGCACTTCTTTTGGAGGCTGAGCGCTTTCAATGTTGACCTTGGCGACATTAAGGCCGGTGCCATAGCTATCGAGGTAAGCCTGAAGACGATCACGCACCTCAATACCCATAATTTCACGACCTTCCGTCAGCACCTGATACATCTCGGAACCACCGACAACGTGACGCAATGCACTTTGTGTCGCTTCCTCAAGACTCACCAGCGGCTTGGCCACATTCAGGACATAGTCTTTGATATCCTCAATGTTGTACTGAACCGACATGGCCACTTCAACAATATTCTCATCTTCAGTCAGCATCTGCTGGTGAAGGTTATAAGTACGAAGCTCGGTAACACGTTCCTGATATTTGGTATCAATGGGGGGAAAGTATATATGCAGACCTGGTCCTACGGTTTCAGCATATTCACCGAACCGAAGAATAACTACCTGTTCTTTTTCATCAACTGTATAGACCGCATTCCAGACATAGGCAACAGCCGCCAGAATCAGAATGCCGATAAATATTCCGGATGAAGAGCTTGGTTGAGCACCTCCACCAGAGCCACCTTTACGGCCTCCCCCAAACATGGAATTCAGTTTTTCCTGAAATTTGCGAAAAGCATCGTCCAAGTCCGGTGGTCCTTGCTTATCGCCTTTGTTACCACCGCCCCATGGATCCTGGTTATTTCCACCCGGCTCGTTCCAGGCCATATATGTCTCCGTAGAGTCAGCATCAAATTAAATGTTGGTCTGAGCATCCCTGTTACTGGGGACAACTGGCTTTTAAATCAATCGCCGGTCCATCAGAGGATGTGCATACCATAGTCACCTTCAGACCTTAAGGGCCAGTCAGGTATGACATGACGTCGCAGGATAAATTTCCAGAGCAGCCATCAACTTCCACTCCACCACAGGGGAGTAGAAAATGCAACGTATCCGTGCAGCCTGGGATCCTGACTTACCTTACAGGCACATCAATGTGATATGCACAGTAAAGGTAGTTCCTGAGCCAGATTGTAGAGTTTGGATAGCGAATAGCGCAAGCCGAATTGGTAAAGACCGCAACGGATTTTCTTTACAAACCCTGAATTAGAGCCATTTCGCCCAAAATTCATCCATCATTCATGATGAAATATTCGGTCCAGCCAAGAACGCTTCTTATAATTCGCAGCAACACCTTTTGAAAGCATAAACGGGACATACTCCCGATCTTCCTCCATTATATGCCTGGTCAGCCAAACTCTTAAAAAATGAAGCAACTCAAAACTGACGTGCTGTCCCTGAATCACTTTCTTATGAAGATTATTTACCTGTTCAATCAACTGTGTGTGATGCTTTTTGTGCTCCTCATAATCCGGATACCCAAGCACTCTCATCAACGACTCTTCTACTGTGAAGTGAATGCGGGTGTACTCCACAAGACGACCAAGAATTTCCCGGCCAACCTCTGACCCCTGTCTTTCATGGATAGCTCGGTGTAATTCATTCAGTAGGTCCACCAGAACACGGTGCTGAGCATCAATCTCCTCAATACCAACACACAATTTATCTGACCATGGGAATAACTCTTCTGAATTATTATCTATTTCCACACTGTCAATATTAAGCATCACAACAATCCACTTTCCGAGTGAGTATTTTCCTTGCTGCCAGAAGACTTACCAGTGACTGGCTCAACGGGTTGCACTGTTTTTTGCTAATAAAGCCCGTATAACTTTTAATGCTTCCATGTACCCGGCACTCAAAAGCAGGGTCTGTTGATGCTTCGCTGCGTGCTCAATGCATCAGAACGCCCTTCAGGAGACCCCAAGGTGATAATAGAAAGCCTGACTGGTATGAATCAGCAGAAAACAAACGAATAGCGAGCATAACTGCCCGCCAGGAAGGTAATTTTGACGAGAAAAGAGTCAATCTGTATTGATTCAGATCAATACGTACAAGTCGCAACTCAATCAGACAGAAGTACTAAAGCAGCTATCACTAAGGCCTTCTTGCTTGGAAAGACGCTCAAAATCAGGTTTTGGCAGCCGGATATCAAGAACAATATCCCCACTTTCAGAATATGTCTCTGATTGAATAGCACCGAGCCTGTAAAGACGTGCCCTAATGCGACCCTGTGCAGGTTTTAGCGTTAGTTGACCCTGTAGCATGTCATCAGAAAGCAACTCTTTAATGGCTTCCTGCAACAGCTCAACACCCTCCCCGGTAACCGCTGAAACCCAGACCCTAACAGGTCTCCCCTCATCATTACGCTGAATTTTCGGTTCTACACCCTGCAGAAGATCAATTTTGTTATAGACCTCCAGTTGTGGAACCTCATCAGCATTGATCTCTTTCAGGACCGAATGCACCTGATCCATATTCTCAAGACGTTCAGGGTCATGACTATCGATCACATGCAACAATAAGTCTGCCTGACGGGTTTCTTCCAGGGTTGCCCGAAACGCTTCAACCAGCTTGTGCGGAAGGTGCCGGATAAACCCTACCGTGTCAGCAAGCACAACCGGGCCTATGTCAGGCAGGTCGATACGACGAAGTGTTGGGTCAAGCGTGGCAAACAACTGGTCGGCCGCATACACGACGGACTCAGTCACACGATTGAACAGCGTAGACTTGCCTGCGTTGGTGTAACCCACCAGAGCCACCTGAGGTACTTCTGCCCGCTTTCTTGAACGCCGTCCCTGTTCCCGTTGTCTGCGCACTTTTTCCAGACGACGGGTAATACTTTTGATGCGAACCCTTAGAAGACGACGGTCCGTTTCCAGCTGGGTTTCACCTGGACCCCGAAGACCAATCCCCCCCTTCTGCCTTTCCAGGTGCGTCCAACCACGTATCAGGCGGGTACTCATGTGCTGCAGCTGAGCCAGCTCAACCTGAAGTTTCCCTTCAAAGGTTCGCGCTCGCTGAGCAAAGATATCCAGAATCAGCCCAGTACGATCAATGACCCTGCATTGCAGTTCTTTTTCAAGATTCCGCTCCTGGCTCGGAGAAAGGGCATGGTTAAACAGCACAACATCGACATCATGCAATACAACCAGTTGACGGATTTCTTCGACTTTGCCGGGGCCGACAAAGAAGCGGGGAGTAGGATGCTTACAGCCTGCGGTAATAAAGGCGGCAGACTCAACGCCAGCGGAGCGTACCAGCTCCATGAATTCCTGGGGGTCCTCCCGCTCTCGTTCATCATTCAACTCAAGATGAACCAAGACTGCGGTTTCACCACCCTCATGGCGGTCAAAAAACAAATAGATCTCCTAAACAGCCACGAACCGCGCGTATAACAGCTGGGAACCAGCTTACAGAAACCTGAAAATAAGACTGCGCCACATGGCTTATTTTAAAATAAATAATTAGAAGCAATTAAAGGCGCCTTAAGCGCCCTCAAAATGCATTAAACAGAGTTACTCAAGCTCTGACTGTTCAGTACCCTGCATTGGCAGACGAACTGGACGGCTTGGAACAACTGTAGATACAGCGTGCTTGTATACCATTTGACTCACTGTATTCTTAAGAAGAATAACGAACTGATCGAAAGACTCAATCTGCCCCTGAAGCTTAATACCATTAACCAGGTAGATAGAAACTGGCACGCGTTCTTTACGCAGCACATTCAGGTAAGGGTCTTGTAGAGAATGCCCTTTTGACATTTCTGTACTCCTTTTAATTCTCGGGTTTTTGAATAGCCTTGTTTCACTTTGGGGAGGACTATCCGCTAGACCGGCTGTGCCAGTACTCATTGTTCAATATATGTACAGCCTATGAAATGCCGGCTCACATTAAGCTAACCCCACACCGCACTCAATAAGTAATACTAGCTACTCCCGTCAGTCCTGCAGGAACAATTACGGGTTCTAAAGTACCACAAAATACATCAGGTCTATTTGAGGGCGCTTCCCAAGACTTTCAAGGCATCACCCGATAAGTTCTCGGATAACGTATCGAGCCAGTGAACATCTGGCCAGCTTCTTAGCCAGGTTAGCTGTCTTTTGGCCAGCTGCCGGGTTGCGATAATACCTCTTTCGACCATCTCATCGTAGCTTAGTTCCCCATCCAGATAGGACCAGGCCTGACGATAACCGACAGATCGAATGGATGGCATGGATACATTCAAGTCTTCCCGTTGATAGAGAGACCTCGCCTCTTCAAGAAAACGATTCTCCAGCATCAGCCTGAAACGAAGGGCGATACGCTCATGAAGTACCGCTCGATCTTCCGGAGCCACAGCCAGACTGACTATATGATAAGGTAAACTCTGCTCTTCCTGCTCCCGGTGCCATTGAGACAGGGGCTTACCGGTTAACTCATAAACCTCCAGAGCACGCTGCAGCCTCTGGGTATCCGATGGTTTTATTCGTTGCGCCGCTTCAGGGTCAATTTCAGAAAGCCGCTGATGTAAAAAACCCCAGCCATTTTCATGAGCACTATCCAGCAAGCGCTGACGTACCCCGGCATCAGCAGCGGGCATCGCCGCCATACCATCCCTGAGCATCTTAAAGTACATCATCGTACCACCAACCAGCAAAGGAATACGCCCACGGGCAGTAATATCTGCCATCAAGGACAATGCATCCTGTCGAAAATCTGCGGCTGAATAAGATTCCGCAGGGTCAAGAATATCAATCAGGTGGTGCGGGGCTTCTGCCAGTACCTCAGGCTCCGGCTTAGCTGTGCCAATATCCATTCCTTTATAGATAAGTGCTGAGTCTACACTGATGATCTCGAAAGGCAGCTCTTTGCTGAGCGCCACCGCCAGGTCAGTTTTGCCAGATGCAGTGGGCCCCATCAAAAACACAGCGGGAGGAAGCCGCTTTTCCTCATGCACGGACATAAAAAGTTAATACCTGAAAGCAGTTGAGAGGTGATTGTATAAGATTATGTGCTGACCTTTCGATAGTTCCCTGTATTGATTCCAGTTTATAGAAAAAGTTCTATCCCAAAAAATTGAGCTGGTTTATAAAAATACATTATTAAACGCCCCCTCCGCCCCCTAAAACTCCCTGAGCCTGATAGCAGCTGCAGCCAGAACTTCTTCATTACTTATCTCGCCCGTTTTACTCTTAAGAACTTTTTCAACCCTAGGCATGAGACGCATAATCAATGACCTAATCAAGGTATGATCTACACCAACATTTTGAGCCTTAAGAATGAGCAGATGAGCTTCTACCAAGCTCTCACATTTATACTCATGGTGAATAATTGAAAGTACCCTATCTTTTTTCTCTCTATGGATGTGCTCTCTTTTCTGAAGAGTCATCTGGTCAAACTCACAGTCCACCAACCTGGCCTTAGACTGAGTCATCCCCTTGATTACACTTAACCAGCCCATTTTTTCCAAATAATTTCTTACAAGAAAGGGTGCTTTTTTTCAATGAAATCAACGGTAACCATGCAATCTGCAAGCAGTGCAATATTTCTCCTTTGATGCTCTCTGGGTAATGAAAGGTAGAGTTTATATCTATCAACTGAGTCAAATGGCTGTTCGCTAAATTGAGATAATCCCCCAATTCTTTCAAAGCTGTGTATCATATTCTCGACTAACTCTCTTACAAAGCACATCTACAAACTCCCAGCAATTCCCGATAAGTTGATTACCATCAATAATACCAAGGGTTAGAGGGGAAGTAGCTATTCCTGTAATCGCAGACTTTTAGTAAGTTATTCAGCATATACGCAATCTTTGTCGTATTACTGTGTCTCCTTCAAATAAAAAAGCGCTTGCGGAAAAATTGATCACGCTGGTCTCAAATGAGGCCGCAAAGATTCCGGTTTTTCGACCAAAAAACAACCATGAGAAAATCTCTCTATTTGAGTATTTTGAGGAAGGCTATCCCGCCCCTATTGATGGAACAGGGCATTTTGCTTCTGGAAAGAACCGTACATTGTCCTGACTGCTGTGTGTGAAAAAGCCGGATAGCAATAATCGCAGGAAAGAGTATCCGCCTGAAAACGCTTATGCTGGATACAACATAGACTCTCAGTATTCTTGTGTTTTCAGTGTTCAGTGTGTCTGCAAAGTAATCTGGAACTCTGTCTTAATACGGAGCGGATTGGTTCATCCATAAATAGTATGCTTGGTTAATATAAAACTATACGACTTAAGGCGTATAGTTATCAGGGTATTGAGAAGGGGGAATTGCTGTCGATAGGCATGGCCGACCTTTTCTTTAATTTCCACTGTTCTTAATAGCATAACGTGGGTTCAGTCATGTCTTTTCGATCAACTTAAAAGTTGAACATCGCGTTTGAAATGGGAAGATCAACAGCAATTTGGACGAGCCGCGGATACAGGGGGCATTCGTGTTTGCTCTCTGTATTAAAGGAACAGAGCCTAGCTAGCTGGCGCTATTATCATCGGGCACTGGTAGGGGCCGTCAGACCCGGCGCCACCGCTTTAGCCAACGTGTGCTGCAAAATATAAAAGCCAGCCATTGCCGGTGATGCACTGCTGTTTACATCCAGATTGGGGACGTCCAGAGCATAGACGGTAATGTGGTAGTTGTGCGCTGCTGAATTTGGAGGGGGGCAGGCTCCTCCGTATCCTTTAAAGCCGAAGTCATTTCGCAGCATGCTTGCTCCCTTAGGAAGGTTTTTTCCTCCTTCTATACCCGCATTAAGAGATAAGTTCTTAATGTTGCCGGGAATGTTAATCACCACCCAATGCCACCAACCACTGCCAGTCGGTGCGTCAGGGTCATACATTGTTATTGCAAAACTCTTTGTTCCCTTGGGAGTATTGGTCCACTTAAGTTCTGGAGAGGTGTTTTTTCCGGTACAGCCCCACTGATTGTATATTTGCTGGCTTTGAAAAGACTTTCCATTCGTTACCTGACTGCTCATCAGGGTCATCTCGGAGTCTGGCTTTTTCCCCATGCCCGGAGTAGAGAGACTCATAGCCAGTAACCCAATGCCAAAAAGAGAAACTATGCGCATCATCATTCAACCCTTTTGGATTACCCTCTCGAAGATTAGCTCTGGATCTATGAGTTGCACGATATTTTCTATGACGGATGTCGTTTTTTTTTAGGTGCTTATTTGTTGATGAACAATATTTAACAGTGCTTCTCAAATACGAACATAATATGTTGCATAGAGGCTCATTTTAAAGCGCTAAATTCGATTAAATATGCATTATTAGTATTTTTTTATTCATTTGTTTGTTTTTTGATTGCTTGTATTTTTACTGGTATTTCCACAATTTTTTTTGGATTTTCTCATCTTTTTGAGAAAAATCGATGGTTTTTTTTGTGCTTCGTGTAAATAAGTAATCTCACTGACAAGTGTTGTTAATTACCACTTTTTCAAAAAATAACTTACTATGTGTGCCCTGATTTTATGAGAAGGGTTTCGTAAGGTGGTTTGCTTGTAAGGCTTTCCATCTTATGTGGCGGTTCAATATGCCTGTACTTTTGGTGTGAGAATGCTGTCGTGTATTCCTTGTCGCGTTCTGGTCAAAATTGCCTTGTCAACGTGCAAAAGAGGTAGGAATTACCTTCGTTTTCACAGTAAAAGTTCCAGCAGATTGGATTGGGTCAGCATTCTTAACCATGAATAAAAGATGCCCATTTGGTTCTTTCGGCATGTTTGGGAAAGCTGGGTGCTGATGCACTGAACGAAAAGACTATTAATTTAGCTTCCTAGCTAGGTGACCGTTATGCGCATAGGGATCCCTGGAGAAGTCCAGGAAAACGAGAATCGCGTTGCTGCGACACCCGACACTGTGGGTAAGTTGCAGAAACTCGGTTTTGACGTCGTCGTTGAACGAGGTGCAGGGGTAAAGGCGAGCTTTGAGGATGAAGCATTTACTCAGGCTGGTGCTCAGATAGTTGATCGTGATGAAGTCTGGAGCTCAGACATTATTCTCAAGGTTAACGCTCCGGTTGATGGTGAGATTGCACTACTCAAGGATGGCGCAACCCTGGCCAGCTTCATTTGGCCTGCCCAGAATGAAGAGCTGATGAATAAGCTCAGCCAGCGTAATGTGAATATTCTGGCTTTGGACAGCGTGCCTCGCCTGTCTCGCTCACAGTCGCTGGATGCGCTGAGTTCAATGGCAAACATTGGTGGCTACCGTGCAGTTGTAGAAGCTTCCCATGAATTTGGCCGCTTCTTTAACGGTCAGATCACGGCTGCAGGTAAAATTCCTCCCGCCAAAGTTCTGGTAATTGGTGCCGGTGTAGCTGGTTTGGCAGCCCTGGGTGCCGCCGGTAGCATGGGCGCCATCGTTCGCGCATTCGATACCCGTCCTGAGGTGAAAGAGCAGGTCGAGAGTATGGGCGCTGAGTTCCTTGAGCTGGACTATGAAGAAGAGCAGGATTCTTCGGATGGTTATGCCAAGGAGATGAGCCAGGCATTTATTGATGCCGAGATGGCGCTCTTTATGGAGCAGGCTAAAGAAGTTGATATCATTATCACCACAGCCCTGATTCCTGGCCGTCCTGCACCCAAGCTGATCACTGAAGACATGGTTAAGGCGATGAAGCCTGGCAGTGTTATCGTGGATCTTGCGGCTCAAACCGGTGGTAACTGCGCATGTACGGTTAAAGATCAAATTACCGTTGCACATGGCGTTAAAGTCATTGGCTACACTGACCTGCCAAGTCGTCTGCCTACCCAGTCTTCACAGCTGTACGGCACTAACCTGGTAAATCTGCTGAAGCTGCTCTGTCCAAATAAAGATGGACAGATTGATATCAACTTTGATGATGAAGTTATTCGCGGTCTGACCGTTATCCGTGAGGGCAGCATCACCTGGCCACCTCCTCCCGTTAAAGTCAGTGCTGCCCCCGCTGCCAAGCCTGAACCTGTGGTTGCAAAAGCAGTGAAAGAGGAGGCAAAGCCCAAGCCCTGGCTGAAGCCTCTGTTGATGTCTGCAGGTGCCGTGTTGTTTGGCTGTATTGCTAATTCAGCGCCAACCGCTTTTCTGGAACACTTTACGGTCTTCGTACTGGCCTCGATTGTTGGTTATTACGTTATCTGGAACGTTAAGTCTGCTTTGCACACACCGCTGATGAGTGTAACCAATGCCATTAGTGGCATCGTAGTTGTTGGTGGTCTGGTTCAGCTGGGCAGTGATAATAATATCGTACTGGCACTGTCGGGTATTGCCATCACGGTTGCCGTCATCAATATTGTTGGTGGATTCGCTGTTACCCAGCGGATGCTCAAGATGTTCCGTCTGGATTAACAGGAGTCGCTCGCAATGTCTGAAGGATTACTGGTAGCGGCTTATCTGGTTGCTGCATTAATGTTTGTTATGAGTCTTGCCGGGCTCAGCCGTCAGGATACGGCGAAAAACGGCAATATATACGGCATCACCGGTATGGTGGTGGCTGTTCTGGCAACGCTTGGCCATGCTCAAATTGCCGGTATTACTCTGGTAACACTCTGCATGATTATTGGTGCTGGTGTTGGTCTCTATCTGGCGATTAAAGTCCAGATGACGGAGATGCCTCAGCTGGTCGCCATATTGAATGGGTTTGGTGGTCTTGCGGCAGTATTGATTGGTTTTGCCAGCGCCTTGGAAGTGAATGATTCACTGGCTGGCCAGTTCAAAAATCTCGTCATGACGACTGAGCAGTTGATTCACAGCTCTGAAATCTTTATCGGGATTATTATTGGTGCGGTGACGTTTAGTGGTTCTGTAGTGGCTGCGCTGAAGCTTCATGGAAAAGTTTCCAGCCGTCCGGTATCGCTTCCTGGAAAGCACTGGACCAATCTGGCCATTCTTGCCCTGGCGATTTTGATGGGTGTTGTTTACGTACAGCAGCACAGTATTCTGGCCCTGTTGCTGGTCACCATTCTGGCGTTTGCTTTTGGTGTAACCCTGGTGCTGGGCATTGGTGGTGCGGATATGCCGGTAGTGGTGTCCATGCTTAATGCCTATTCTGGTCTGGCTGCAGCGATGACTGGTTTTATGCTGGGTAACAACCTGCTGATTATTACCGGTGCGATGGTAGGCTCGTCTGGTACCATTCTTTCTTACCTGATGTGTTCGGCCATGAATCGTTCGTTTGTTTCGGTGATTCTCGGTGGTTTTGGTACAGAAGAAGGTACGATAATCGAAGGTGGTGAGCAGGGTGAGTACACTGAGGCCAGCGCTGAAGAAGTGGCGGAAAGACTGAAGAACTCCTCCAGCGTCATCATTACGCCTGGTTACGGAATGGCGGTTGCCCAGGCTCAGCATCCTGTTCGTGATCTGGTGAATAAACTGCGGGAATCGTGGCATCAAGGTTCGTTTTGGTATTCATCCAGTTGCTGGGCGTCTGCCAGGCCATATGAACGTACTGCTGGCAGAAGCCAAAGTGCCTTATGACATCGTTGAAGAGATGGATGAAATCAACGATGACTTTGCGGATACCGATACCGTTCTGGTTATTGGCGCAAACGACACGGTGAACCCGGCTGCTGCCGAAGACCCTACTAGCCCAATTGCTGGCATGCCGGTGTTACGGGTCTGGGAAGCCGGTGAAGTTATCGTGTTCAAGCGTTCGATGGCTACCGGTTATGCAGGTGTCCAGAACCCATTGTTCTTCCGCGAGAATAGTCGCATGTTGTTTGGTGATGCTACCGACAGTGTGGAACAGATTCTCAAGCAGTTCTGATATACCTTCCTTTTAACTGGCAGCTTGAGCTGCCAGTTAATGCTTTTCTCCCGGTTCAAACGATGATGGATATTCCCGCTCTTAAATCCTGGTGTGATGAGCTGTCAGGCATTCGCTTCGATGTTAAGTGGGGTGGTGTCGAAGTGTACAGTGTCCATAAAACAAAGATGGTCTGCATCTTCTATGATGGCTGTAAGATGGCCTGTAAGGTGCCAGATGATCTTTTTCTGATGATGACTGGAATACCTGGCTGTCGACCCGCACCGCACTTGGCAAGAGCAGGGTGGGTTGAGTTTGGCAGTGATTGCCCTCTGTCAACAGCAGAGTTGCAAGACCTGATCACTCAGTCCTGGAATCTGGTGGTGGATAAGTTACCAAAGTATGCCCAGAAAGCCTTAAGACCGGAACCCTCCAGTACACGTAGCTCTAGGTGAACGTACTGAAATCCTCACAGGCTTGTTTAAGCCATTGTGAAAATGCACGTATTCTTGGATCAGACTGACTGTTTGTACGACTGACAAGGTAGTAGGAAAAGCTTGATTCCAGAACCAGTTCAAAAGGCTTGATCAATAGCCCTTTATCCAGATCATTTCTAACCAGCGATGCCCTGCTCAGTGCTACGCCCTGACCATTTCTGGCCAGATTTAATAAAAGTCCAGCGTCTGTTATTTGAGTGCCGTAGCGCACCTCGAGTTCGGCACCTCCGGCTTGGTTCAGCCAATCCCGCCATGTTATGGCGCCTACACCGGCATCCTGTAGTAGTGGAACACTATCCAGTTCATGAATGCTGGGTTTGTCACTGTCAAAGAAGTCAGGCCTGCACACTGGAAAGGCTTTTTCTTCCATCAGAAACTCAGTATTAACTCCCGGATAGTTTCCAGTGCCAAATCGAATGGCCAGGTCGATATCTTCCTTGGAAAAATCTGTCAGTGCCAATGATGGTAATAAACGAATTTCTATATCCGGGTGTTGCTGAGAAAACTGGCTCAGTCTTGGTATTAAACAACGGGATGCAAAAGAAGGAAGTACGGATATGTTGAGGTAGTGGTAGCGATCATTACGGATTTTGTGAAGGCCTTTTTCCAGCTCCCTGAACGCTTTCAATACATGGAGGAGCAACCGCTCGCCATCGTCAGATAAGTGCAGCTGACGGGTTGTCCTGCGAAATAGCTGTGTTCCAAGCTCCTCTTCAAGGTTTCGCATCTGCTGGCTGACAGCTGCCTGTGTGACACTTAGTTCATCTGCAGCACGGGTAAAACTGAGATGTCTTGAAACTACTTCAAATGTTTGAAGCCCTTTCAAAGAAGGGAGCCGGGCCATGGAACACCTATTTATTAGTTTTTCTTATGAATGGTGAAAAAATATATCGTTTGTCCGGAGTGAAGATCAACCTTAATTTATAAACACATGTCAGCGATGTTCTAGCGAGTGGAGTTTATAAAGATGGATACTTCTGCAGGTAGCTACTTCTCTTACCTCAAATTTAAGAAAAAAATAGTCAAGAGATTAAAATCAATTTTCATTACCTGGAAAATACGAGCTCAATCACGCAGGCATCTTGCTGAAATGGATTCGCGTCGGCTATGTTTCCCTTAATGCTGTATCGATATTAACCAGTCAGCAACAAAATACTCTTATCAATGCGCTATCAGAACAGCATTCCCCTTCTGATGTTGCCCGGTCTATTGAGGAGAGCTTTGTAAGGGCTCCGAAATGTCCGCACTGTGGGTCTGAAGAACTGCAGCGCTGGGGTATTCGAAACCAACGACAGCGTTTCCGATGCAAAATTTGTCACAAAACCCTGAACTCTTTTTCTAAAACTCCGCTGGCCCGTTTAAGGCATCCAGAAATGTGGTCCAAGTATCTTGAAGGAATGACTCACTCTTTAACACTACGCCCGGCTGCCAAGCAATGCGGGGTTACGCTGAGGACATCATTCCGTTGGCGGCACCGTTTTTTACAGGTCATTGAACATGATCAGGCACCGGAGCTCAGTGGTATCACAGAATTGGATGAAACATTCTTCCGCGAATCATTTAAAGGCCAGAAGAAAGGTCTGCCAAAGCCTGCCCGGAAAAGAGGTAATGACAAGAAATCGGAGTGTCGGAAAATCCCGGTCATGGTAGCCAGAGACAGGGATAATCACACTGTCGATGGCATTTTAAACAATGAGAGCGCAGACGAGCTTTGCCACCATTTAAACGGCCGAATAAACATTGAAACTGTTGTATGTGCTGATGCAAGCCTTGCACATGAGAAGCTTGCGAGACAGTTAGGATTCACCTTTAAAGAGTTGGTGGCATCTTCTGGAAAACGGATTATCGATGGTGTTTCACCTACAGCACGTTAATGCATACCACAGCCATTTGAAGCAATGGGTTGCAGGGATTTTTCACGGTGTTGCAACGAAATACTTGTCACATTACCTGGGCTGGCGCAGGGCTCTGACAGGAGTTTAACGCTTTAACACCTGATCGACTGGCTAACAAAATTTTGGAGTTTGTTCACCTTCAACCCTTAAGAGCAACATAGCCTAACATGGCCTTTACAGAAATGAAGCATACGCTATTAAACGGGATAGGTTATGACCCTCAGAATGCTACGTGCGATATTAGAGAAGTTACATTTAAGGAGTGATACTCCCCGACTACAGCATAACCACGCTGACTAACAGCTTAATGTTTCCGTCGCGCCTCTGCTGCACGTACCTTTTAAACGGTTTCTGCGCCCTTCCTGATCCGGCTTTTTCCACAAGAAGCGGCTGTAAATCACAAAAGCAACGATCACAGAAAGCGCCTTTTTTACACCTGTTTTGCCTGAGTGCGGATACTTCAGCGGAGTTGACGCGGTTTTCAGATCAGGTTGCTCCTACTGCAACAGGGCTGACTATTCTCCGATAGCTCCCTGTCCTGTGTGTCCACTGTTTAACACGTTTGGTCTCACATGAGCAATTACAGTAAATAATTTTTCTGGTAGATCCGGATTTTCTCGCATGACAGACGCAATTCGCTCGACATCACCTTCACACACGGTCAGTTTGTACACGTCCATTCCAAACGCGTTGGCAACCCGCAGGGTACTTTTTCCGTTTATTGTTTTATTCAGAAAGTCATGCATAAACTCTTCAGACTTATGCCTTCCAGTGTAGCTCCTGATTAACTCATCAGATTCCTGGTTATGTATATTGCATCGATGAATAGTTTTAGGTAGCTGAAATGGCAACCCTTTTTCCTTAAAGCACATTTCATACTGCATGGCTATTACATTACTCATATAAAAAAAATTTTTAGGCACCTTTTCTGATTTAAAATTTGATTTAAAAAACCAAGCCTCTGGTGTAAAAATATTTATAAATCGGCAATAACCATATTTATCCTGCTTATCTACGGGTGTCCACGTATAATATAACGTATTATAACAATAATAAACATCCTCCTCATCTATGAGTACTGCATCGGTTCTTGTCATTTCAGCTATATTATCATTTTCTTTTTTATAAGTGATTTTCATATCATTCAGAAGCTGCTGAATTCTCTCATGATCAGATTGTTTCACGGAAGACTGATCAAACATTTGCTCTTTTACTTCAGGGTTACCATGAAACTCCATCTGGCGTAACCGGTGGCAAGCAGCCTCTAGAGTGACTTCTCTGTTAGTAAACATTACAGGAGCTATTTTACTTAACACATCATCAAGATTCCTCTTAACTCTCTCTCGATCGTACGGATACTCAGCCAGCCTCACTGTTTTTCCTTCACGGGTTAAACCCAGCTCACATAGCTTGATATTCGCATCTGCATTTGAATCAGAACGGTAATCCTGAAATGTTCTTTTTAAATCAGCTAACGCATGTATGCCATTCATTTAAAGCCCTTCTTAACTCCTGATATGCAACGCATTTGTATTATGTTAATCACCTATTTCTCTTATCATAAATTCGAGTCACTTTTATTTAACCAGCCCCTGGTTATACAGTTCCTTATGGGCTATGTTTCCCTTAAAGGTTGATGGGTCTAAACTGTCATAATCCCCTCTCATGAGAGGCACTGTTATGCAGTCCCAACAGTTTCAAGACATTCTTAATGCTGTATCGACAGTTTCAAGACATTCTTAATGCTGTATCGATATTAACCAGTCAGCAACAAAATACTCTTATCAATGCGCTATCAGAACAGCATTCCCCTTCTGATGTTGCCCGGTCTATTGAGGAGAGTTTTGTAAGGGCTCCGAAATGTCCGTACTGTGGGTCTGAAGAACTACAGCGCTGGGGTATTCGAAACCAACGACAGCGTTTCCGATGCAAAATTTGTCACAAAACCCTGAACTCTTTTTCTAAAACTCCGCTGGCCCGTTTAAGGCATCCAGAAATGTGGTCCAAGTATCTTGAAGGAATGACTCACTCTTTAACACTACGCCCGGCTGCCAAGCAATGCGGGGTTACGCTGAGGACATCATTCCGTTGGCGGCACCGTTTTTTACAGGTCATTGCACATGATTAAGCACCGGAGCTCAGTGGTATCAAAGAATTGGATGAAACATTCTTCCGCGAATCATTTAAAGGCCAGAAGAAAGGTCTGCCAAGGCCTGCCCGGAAAAGAGGTAATGACAAGAAATCGGAGTGTCGGAAAATCCCGGTCATGGTAGCCAGAGACAGGGATAATCACACTGTCGATGGCATTTTAAACAATGAGAGCGCAGACGAGCTTTGCCACCATTTAAACGGCCGAATAAACATTGAAACTGTTGTATGATATCAAATGTTTTCTCGCTATAGAGTTTCTCCTGTATGGTGTCATCAGCAATGAGTACGCCATCGTCCTGCTCCACCTGTCTGACCGACAGGTTTTACATATTGCCAGAGCGTTCTGCTGTCGAAGTGGTTACGGGACAGCAGCCGGGTTACCTGAATCATGACTGTATGCGCCATCCACCAATGACGACAACTGTGTAGCTGTCGTTTTTCCAAATGAGGACAGCAGGTAATCGCTATACAGTTTCAAACAGCTCTTTTTTCATGCGCTACAGCATGGCAGATTTTCTTCAGGTGCGTAACATGAGTGATTAAGCACCGGAGCTCAGTGGTATCACAGAATTGGATGAAACATTCTTCCGCGAATCATTTAAAGGCCAGAAGAAAGGTCTGCCAAGGCCTGCCCGGAAAAGAGGTAATGACAAGAAATCGGAGTGTCGGAAAATCCCGGTCATGGTAGCCAGAGACAGGGATAATCACACTGTCGATGGCATTTTAAACAATGAGAGCGCAGACGAGCTTTGCCACCATTTAAACGGCCGAATAAACATTGAAACTGTTGTATGTGCTGATGCAAGCCTTGCACATGAAGAAGCTTGCGAGACAGTTAGGATTCACCTTTAAAGAGTTGGTGGCATCTTCTGGAAAACGGATTATCGATGGTGTTTTTCACCTACAGCACGTTAATGCATACCACAGCCATTTGAAGCAATGGGTTGCAGGGATTTTTCACGGTGTTGCAACGAAATACTTGTCACATTACCTGGGCTGGCGCAGGGCTCTGACAGGAGTTAACACCTGATCGACTGGCTAACAAAATTTTGGAGTTTGTTCACCTTCAACCCTTAAGAGCAACATAGCCGCATTAGGACCTATGCCAACATAGACTACTTTGAGGGTGCGATGATCCAGAGGTTTGCCAATCCGTGGCATTGGTTCTTCACTGAACCTTTTCCTATTGTTCTTCAGTCCTGCTGATATGGCTATTTCAGGTAGAACCTGATCTGCAAATAAACTTGGATAGAGTTCATTTTTACTTACTGTTGCTTCCCGGCCCATATCTTATCAGCTCCCTCTGAGGAAAAATTCTTTAATTTCAATCAGTAAGGTTGATTTATCTGTTTGGAATAAGTTGGTGAAATGGTTTATAAAGTTACGCTTATAAAATTTGGACAATTTATTTAGAAAAACGTTCGTTTTAATTTTTTGCTTAATGTTTGATTGTGTTGTGAAGAAATCTGGTTCAATTCCCTAGTGGGGAATAGGTTATAAAATATGATGCTTTATGAATTATTGATTAGTAATTGGCTGGTGTTTTTTCTGAATAGAGGTCATTAAAAAATTTAAATGGCTGTTTCGAAAGGGCGATGAAGCTCCGGTAGTAAGCTTGTCGCGCTCTACCGGAGCCATTAATATTATGTAGACATCATTTTCAAGGCATTAATTTCATCAGCCCAGATAGTTTCATCAATAGTTTCCAGAACCATGGGAATACCATCGAAACGGCTGTCAGTCATGATATAGCGAAATACCTCCCAGCCGATTTCGCCCTGTCCAAGGCTGTGGTGCCGGTCTTTTCTTGAGCCAAGCGCACCTTTGGAGTCATTCAGGTGCATACCTTTCAGGTAGTTAAAACCAATGATTTTTTCGAACTCGGCGAACGTTTTCTGGCAGGCATCCTGAGTCCGAAGGTCGTAACCGGCAGCAAAGGTATGACAGGTATCCAGGCAGACCCCAACCCGGCTTTTGTCTTCAACCTGATCAATGATTTCGGCGATCTCTTCAAACTGCCACCCCAGGTTGCTTCCCTGGCCCGCTGTATTCTCTATCACTGCAATCACGCCCTGGGTTTGTTTCGAGAGCAATATTGATGGACTGAGCGATCTTGCTCAGACAGTCTGCTATATCCATTTTTCTCAAGTGGCTGCCCGGATGGAAGTTTAGGCGGTCAAGCCCTAGCTGCATGCATCGTTCCATTTCATTAATAAATGCAAGGCGAGACTTCTCAAGTGCTTCCTGCTCCGGATGCCCCAGGTTGATCAGATAGCTGTCGTGGGGAAGAATCTGTTCCGGTTTGAAGTGGTATTTCTCACAGCGTTTCTCTAAACAGTTCAATGCTCTTCATGGAGAGCGGTTTGGCGTTCCACTGTCGCTGGTTTTTTGTGAACAGGGCAAAGGCAGTTGCGCCTATTTCATGAGCATTTAATGGAGCATTTTCGACCCCACCGGCTGCACTGACGTGTGCTCCAACATATTTCATCTATCAAGACTTCCTGTAGGTTCTATGCGATATGTGCAACGGCGGGCACCCTCTAAGATGTATTCAGTACGATTTACCGTTGCTTCTGGCGCAAAAAGTGTTCTGAAAATCTGTAACTCAGAGCGACAGAACCCTTGGCAGGCTTGTGCAGCAGTGCAGATTGGACAATGGTTTTCGATAAATAAAAATCCATCATCTTCTTTGCTGTAAGCAGCCATATAGCCCTCATTGGTTCTTATCTTGGCGAGTGCGGCTATTTTTGATTCCAGTGTGGAATGCGCTGAAAGCTTTTCCTGATAGATCCGCTCTGAACTCTGACTGCGATGTTCAATCAGTTGAGTCAGACCCTCGTCTCCAAAGATTTCTTTTACGGAAATGATCATCTCCAGAGTCAGCTGGTCATGACGATCAGGAAATTGGGATTGGGCTCTTGGGGTCAGGTGCCATGTTTTCCTTGGACGTCCCACGCCACTGCGGATAGTTGTGGTATCCACCAACGCTCTGTCCATCAGTTTTTCCAAGTGGCCACGAGCACCCATGCTTGTGATATTTAGCCGTTTGCCCAAATCACCAGCTGTCAAAGGCCCTTCTGTTTTTAAGTAATGAAGGATCTGGTCCAGAGTTTTCTTATCTTTCATAGCTTTGGATTATATGGAGCACTTGTTGTTTTGTAAACCAAATGCTTTACAAAATATGATTGTAGTCGTAGGCTAAATATGTAAATAAAAAAGTTTATAAATATGAGGTGTACTGATGAGCTGGATTCAATTGATGAAAGACTGAGTGCAGCAGGCTATCAGGAAGATGTTTCTTTCCGTGAAGAAGGGCAGTATAGACGACGCCATTATTATTTAGACGGCAATGGTATGGAGTGGGAGTTCATTGAGTATTCTACAGCGAATACTTTACTGAGAAATCAGTACTAACTCTGTTTGGTGTTCATAGACTCGGAAAGCCATTGCATATAATGCTCCCTGGTTTCCTGAAGTTCATTGGGCAGATGGTGTCGTGCACCATCCAGCCAGAGCACCTGTGGTGATTTGTAGAGTTTGCTTATAGCCTCAATATTATATTGCCCGTCAACAGTCGTATCATTTGTGCCCTGAATAACTAATGGGCTAATAGCTATCTGTGTGGTCGACGACTCTATTCGGCGAATCCAGCGATCCAGTGCTGACACCCACTGGGTTGGTAAAATTTTTGGTGCCAGAGGGTCATTGTGAGCTTTATCCAGGAAAGTTTCGTCTCTGCAGTTATCTTTGAATTTACGGGGTATTTGGCGAAGAAAGGGTCTTGCCAAATAGAGTTGGAAGCGACTCAGTCTCCATAACCATGGGCGAACAAGAGGCGCAGAAAGGATAACCTGCTCAAAACGTAAGGGCATCTTGTTTTTGGTTTGATGGTTCAGAAGCTCAGTGATGATGGCACAACCTGTACTTTGCCCATATGCCAGCCATGGTTTTGGCAAGATTGGATCGCAGTAGTTCATCAAGTCTTCCAGAACCAGGCGGTAGGTCTCAAAATCTTCAATAGTTGCTGGCTTACCACTGGAAAGGCCATGTCCCGGAAGGTCATACGCCAGAACGTTGTAGCCTTGTTCCAGAAAGAAACGTATGACATGTCTGAATAAACCAACATGGTCGTAGTAACCGTGCAGGAGGAATACTGAGCCTTTTGCTTCAGGTTTTGTGTATAAGTGGCAGGCAATACGGTAACTGTTACTGCTTACATACCCAAGGCAGTGACTGACACCCGGAATACTGTTTTCCAGATCAATGTCGTAATATTGAAAATAGGTCGTTTCATGAGGGTGAGGTGTGACCTGACTATAGGAAAGCGGGCGCATACCTGAGATCAGCTTGAGTCTGTCCATTAACTCTCTTCGGATACTTTCTGTAAGTCTTTCAAAGGGACTTCGATCTGCTTTTTGGCAATAACCTGTTCTTCTATCCCTTCTTTGGTGCGCAGGCTCTCAATAAACTGAATGAGAATGATGCCACGATCCATGATTAACACCTTTTATAAAGGTACTTTCAAGGTGACGAAAAAGCGGATTGTCGTACAGCACTGATTCGCCTTCCCGAAAACGAATAGAAACGGGCTTCTCATCGGGAATGCGGCCATTGTGCATCCAGACGAATGCTTCGATCTGATCAATCATCTGATCGCCATTGGGTATTGGACTGGGCAGCAGATTGCCTAACTCCTCTTTCGGAAGCTTCCCTTCACTAAAGAGTTTATGACTCATCTTGTTAAACCGGACAACCTGTGTGATCCCACGGGTTGAGCGGATTTTGTGATACGACGGAAGATCTTTCTCGCTCAGTCGTATAAAGACATAGCCCGGGAACAGTGGAGCACGACAGCTCTTTTCCTGAATCAGTGGGCAATAAACCTCAAATCCCTGACTCTCAAGGTTATCCTGTGCCCTGATCTCAGCCCTGTACTTGGCCTTCAGTAGATACCATCCGTCTTTCAACGCCATTTCTCTAGATGGCATAACAAATCCTTTTGGCGATGACAGTCCTGCAGACAAGAAATGTGCCGAATAATATTCTGGAGCAGGCAGACTGGTGGTTCTTGGTACCAATAGGATCGGCTGACCTACGGGTGTTCAACAGGAGCATTCTACAGGACTCTACTATTCAGACAATACTGGACGCAGTAGCATCCTGTAAGGAAAGACTATTTTGGCTGGGAAGCAAGTAGAACAGGGAGTGGGGGAGGCCAAGAGCCGGAAGAAAATACACTTGCCTCCGGCCTTTGGGTACAGATGATTAGCGCTTGGCTGCTTCTTCGAGCATCGCTACTGCAGGGAGCACCTTGCCTTCAACGAACTCAAGGAATGCGCCGCCACCGGTAGAGATGTACGACACTTTTTCTTTAATTCCGTATTTGTCAATGGCTGCCAGGGTATCGCCACCACCTGCAATCGAGAAAGCATCAGAGTTTGCAATGGCCATGGACAGTGAACGTGTACCTTCACCGAACTGGTCAAATTCGAAAACGCCAACAGGGCCGTTCCACAGAATAGTTTTTGCTGCGGTCAGAACATCGGCAAACAGCTTCTGGGTTTCAGGGCCAATGTCAAAGATCATGTCATCATCTTCCACTTCATCAACAGACTTGATGATAGCGGGCTCGTTCTCATCGAACTTTTTGCCACAGACAACATCCGTTGGCATTGGGATATCGCACTTCTCCATCAGCGCTTTAGCCTGAGGGATCAGATCTGCTTCATAGAGCGACTTACCAACATTCTTACCGGCGGCAGCCAGGAAGGTGTTGGCGATACCACCGCCCACGATGAGTTGATCGCAAATACCTGACAGGGACTCCAGAACGGTCAGTTTGGTGGAAACCTTGGAACCACCCACGATCGCCGTCATTGGGCGTTTCGGTTTATCCATGGCCTTGCCCAGTGCGTCCAGCTCAGCTGCCAGCAGTGGGCCTGCACAGGCAATAGCTGCAAACTTGCCAACGCCATGAGTAGAGGCCTGGGCACGGTGCGCAGTACCAAAGGCATCCATAACATAGATATCACACAGGGCTGCCATTTTACGGGACAGTGCTTCGTCGTCTTTCTTTTCGCCAACGTTGAAGCGGCAGTTTTCCAGAATAACCAGTTCACCGGCTGCCACGTCAAAACCACCGTCAACCCAGTCTTTGACCAGACGAACTTCTCTGCCCAGCAGGTCACCAATGTAGTTTGCAACCGGCTTCAGGGAGAATTGCTCATCATACTCACCTTCAGTAGGACGACCCAGGTGAGAGGTGACCATAACGTGTGCACCAGCTTCAAGAGCCTGCTTGATGGTGGGCAGGGAAGCCAGAATGCGAGCATCACTGGTGACCTTTCCGTTTTTTACCGGAACATTGAGGTCTTCGCGGATCAGGACACGTTTACCTGCCAGATCCAGATCGGTCATTTTTAAAACGTTCATGGGGAGCCCTCTTGATATTCACTCATGGCCGAGTTCCTCGGGGGAGCACTGTTTACTGATGCTTACCCTGTAGAAATTGCCGGGGATAACTGATGTTTACAGAATCAGGGAACAGCGGAAAAACGTCGGGGACGATAACATATAAATTACGCTTCAGGTATTCATTGATACGCTCTAATGACTTGAATCAAACCGTATTTCAAGGGTTTTCGGAGGGTCACAAGTTTTCTGATGGATGTTGTTTGAAAAATTAAAAACGTTAGCTATAGTGCTGAAACTCCTCGACACGAATTATGGCTTTATCCACAGGTAAAATGAAGTATTCGATTCTCAAGGAACCATTCATTTTGAAATCAGCATAGCAGGCCAATCTACTGATTGAGAAGGGGCGCACTTGGCCATTGACAGCACAGTCACCGAATCGGATATCAAACCACCTTGCGACAGTGATCTTTTAGCCAGTTCTGTTAAAGAAATTTGTCGGCTGCTTAAACGGGGACAAACACTGACAGCGACACCGCTTTATGAATATACCCATCACAACCGGGCCGTAAAAGATGCGGCCAGAAAATGCATATACGCTCGTAAAGAAGAGCGGGATCAGCATTATAAAAAACTGCTGCAGTTGACCCGAAAATCCCGGAAGGTGCTTATCGAAGCCACTTTCAAGATTGCGAACGCCCGTCAGCAGGGGCAGTGTCTCTTGGCAGATGATGCCGAAAAGTGGCAGGCTGATGTGGATCACCTGTTACCCTTGGTGGATGCAATAGTCTCTCAGACAGAGCGAAGGGTCTTGAAGGGTGAAAAGGTGCCAGCCCAAGAGAAAGTGGTTAGCCTGTATGAACCCCATACGGATATCATCGTAAAAGACAGGCGGCAAGTGCAGTACGGCCATAAACTGAACCTGGTTCAGGGAAAAAGTCGATTGATCCTGGATCTGGTTATCGAGGAAGGTAATCCAGCGGATTCTGACCGATTCCTTCCGATGATGGAAAGACAAAAAGAACTTTATGGGCGTGTACCCCGCCAGACAAGCAGTGACGGCGGATACGCGTGTCGCGAAAATTTGGAAAAAGCCAAAGCCATGGGAATCAGCGATGTGGCTTTTAATAAAAAGCGTGGACTTGAAGTCGAAGAGATGACTAAAAGTCAGTATGTGTATAAAACACTCTTTCGCTTCCGGGCAGGTATTGAAGCAGGAATTTCGTGGCTAAAAAGATGTTTTGGACTATCACGCTGCCACTGCAAGGGCTCTGAACGCTTTGATTCTCATTGCTGGTTATCGGTTGTCTGTTACAACCTGGTGATTCTGGCCAGGCACCCGGCGCCATTCGCCAAATGAAAGATCTTCTCAGCATAGTGGAAGAGTGTTTGCTGCCTGATTTTTGAGTTTTCCTAAAATATTTGTCCCACATTAGAGAGAAAAGGGGAGGATTCTCTTGGCACTCTGGAATTTCAGGAGTTATTAGAGCGTACGGTCAAATTATGATTGCCCGATGCGTTTTTGGACGAGAACTATCTATATCAAGGTGAGCTTCAAACTGGTTAGCCAGCTTCAGAAAAGCAGGGAAGTGTTCAGCGATCGAACTCATATCATTGTTATTCCAGAAATCGATAGATTCGACTAAGGCCTTTTGATCGTTCTCGTTTGATATACCATCTGCAGCCCCATTGTTATGAGACATATTAATTAGCTCTAAAACAGCACTATGATCTTCACCATGAATCTTTGAAATACATTTGAACAGGTGGCATGTCAGAATGTAGATGGCATTCTGATCGGAAGGGTTATTGCTTGAATGTACAAGGCTGGCTCTTGCCAGTTCTTTAAGTGCGGATTCTACCAGTATTTTATTTCCGGTTTTTTGTATGAACGCCTGAATGCGGTATTTTGTTTTCTTATGGATACATTCGATGGGGACATCATGATCAAAGACTCTATATCTTCGGCTCTGATGGGATCGTTAACATTTTTACCATCAACCAGCTCCGGCTGTTTTCCGCTATCCATACTCCAGCCATGATCAGTAAATAGCTTTATCTGGGCAGCTATTCTGTCTTCGGATTGCTCTGGAATGCAGGCATAGTTATTAAACAGTCTCTGTAATATTTTCCCCAGGGCGTATATATCCACCGAGCGATCAACGTTAATCCTGCCATCCTGAGCTGTTTTTGCATATACAGCTTCAGGTGGAGCAAATTGTTCATGTCCAATTTTGGCCAGGGTACCCGGGGCTGAAGCTAATCCAGGGTCAATGATTTTCAGGGTGTGTTGTGGGGGTTCAAATGCTGGCTCTGTCAAAGCATCATCAGGCACCATCAGCCGTGATGGGTGTACTATCATATTGTCAGGTTTGAGATCACAGTGGATCAGGTTTCTCTGATGCATGTGGGCAACCCCCTGGCAGCATTGTGCGATCAGGTGTTGTACTACTCCCCAGAATTGTCTGGGGGAGATCATTCCTGCGAAATAACAGCGAGTAAAGTGGCCAGTCACACGGTCAAATGATTGATGGCAATCGAGCTTTTCCATGATCAGACCAGTTAGCCCTTCCACCTCCTGCTTTCCATAGCAGCGGACAATATTTTTGTGTGGTCCCAGTTTTACAAAATGCCTGATAAGACTGATCAATATCAGAATCCATGGACTGAGGCTCATTACAGGTTATTGCTTCTGGTGATAGAGGTATCACTTCGGATTGTTCCAGTTCAAGGCTCAACCAGTCCGCCATAGTGTCATCATCATCTTCATTTTTGACAGGCACTCTGAGAACCTGCCCAGTGGGGTTTCCTGCTATATCCAGAAGGTCCATGACTCTGGCAAAACTGCCGGAACCTATTTCGTCTCCCAGCTGGTATTTCCTGGCAGTCAGTGTAGAGCCTGATGCTTCTGGAGAGACGGTGACGGGGGAAGTACTCAGCCGACCGATATCAGTTTCAGAGTCCGAGAGTGATTCATAACCTGATTCAGGTCTCGAGCGTTCACTCAAGCTTATAGCCGGGGGGGAGTTGGCTTCTTGAGACACTGAAAATCCAGGGTGCTCACTGAAAGCAGTATTAGCTTTTTCGATGGAGGTTACTTTTCGAATACCAGCCCTGGGTGCATTTTGGCTGGTATTATCAGCTCTCTCCTGGAAATTAGAGGTGCTGTTCGAAGCAGTTGCTGGCAAATCAATCCTTTTTGGCATTCCATAGCAAACTATTCGTCCCTTTTCATCAATATAGCAACAGCTATGTCAGCGTCTGTTTGTCATTATTTTCAACCAGTGGGCAGAAACATCAAGCATTCGGTTAGCAAACCCCCATTCATTATCAAACCAGCAAAGCAGCCTGACGAGGCGGCTGGCTGATACATGGGTTTGAGTACCGTCAACAATGCATGAGCGAGCATCATGGTTGAAATCTACCGAAGCGTGAGGTTCGTTGGTAAAACCCAGTATGCCTTCCAGGCGGCCATAGGTTGCCTGCTGCAGAATGCGATTAATTTCTGCTGCTGATGTGTCTCTGCTGACATGTACCGTAAGATCGATACATGAAACATTAATGGTAGGAACCCGGATCGCGCTGGCTTTAAATCGCCCCCTGAGTTCAGGCAGCAAACGGTTAATTCCTTTGGCAAGACCCGTATCAACCGGAATGATGGAGTGCAGTGCGCTGCGGGTCAGGCGAAGGTCGTTCTGGTGATAAGCATCGATAACTGGCTGATCATTCATGGCTGAATGGATGGTGGTCATGGAGCCGTACTCAATTCCCAGGGAATCATTCAACGTTTTGAGCACAGGTACAATACAGTTGGTGGTACAGGATGCGCTGGAGACAATACGGTGCTCAGGGTTTAACTGACCCTCATTGATACCATATACGATGGTTGCATCCACATCAGGTTTGGCTGGCTGGGAAAAGAGAAGGCGGGAAGCGCCTCTTTCAATATGGAGTTCGGCAGTGGCTCGATCATTAAAAGAACCTGAACACTCCAAGAGCAGGTCAATGTTCAGGTCTCTCCAGTTGATCTTCCGGGGATCCGGTTCGTTAAAAACCCGAATGCGGTCATCGCTGATACAAAGGTGGCTATCATCTGCGGACACCTGGACAGGAAAACGGCCATGAGTGGTGTCATATCGAGTCAGGTAGGCCAGCGTTTCAATATTGGCAAGTTCATTGATGGCGACTACTTCCAGTCCGTGAACAGGATTGTAACGATAGTCATTTTCATAGAGCGCACGCAGTACACACTGACCGATTCGCCCATACCCGTTAATGGCCACCCTGTATGTCATCGCTTGTTTTATTCCAGCTGTTGTTGGCGTCAGCTATTGTACAGAAAAATATCTGGAATGTGAGTAATCTCTCAGACTTACACCCCTCCTCACCAGCTGGTCGGTCAACAATAAGCGGGATCGATATCTTGAATGCCTGTGAGGTGCCAGATTTTTTTTCGACAGTTTGAATGCTTCATCTCTGTGAGTGGGAAACGTGATGGTTGAATGACTTGATTTATCATCAATAAGTTCGGCTGGAAAGGTTTCACTCTCTGGTCTGGCAACAAGGCATAATATGCACATTTCCGATTCAGAGGTTGTTTGACTGATCATCGATTGAACGCTAACTATCCCTTTAAAGACAGACTGTTTGAAGTAGATAAAGCTATTAATAAATGTAGAAATATTTTGAACAAAATTGATCGTAAATGAGGTTGAAGTGAGCTATTTCAGTGTCCCTGAGCATTTCTTGAACTCTGAAATAGCCTATTTGACGTTAACAACGCTTCCTTGAGTCTCGTTGTTTTATTCAGCCTTGATACTGGCCCTTACCCAACCGGTAAAGGTTCTTCTATTTCCCCTTCTTTTTTTACCAGTAGCAGTGAAGCAACAGAGAGTATTCCACAACCTGCCATTACCGCTGCCATGGGAATGGCTGTACCATCATGAAAAAAACCTACCAGTGCTGAGGCGATACCACCCATAGTAAATCTCAGGGCACCTGCCAAAGCATTGGCGGTACCGGCAGACTTGGGGAAGAGAGCGAGAGCCAGCGCGTTAGAATTTGGTCCGGTGAAACCAATGCAGGCGATGTAGCAGGCAATGGGAATCATCAGACCTGGCAATCCGCCCAGTCCGGTTGCTGTGTTGAACAGCAGTAGTAGTGCAGAGACAGCCGCAATCAAACTGCCTGCCCGCAGAATCGTAAACAGCTTGAACTGCTCAACCAGACGAATATTCACCATGTTGGTAATACCCATGGCCAGAATATTGATGGCGAACAGAAGCCCGTACTGTTCTGCAGGAATTCCAAACAGCTCGATGTAAACGAACGGTGAGCCGGAAATAAACGCAAACATGCCGCCAAAGAAAAATGCATGGCATAGGATGCAGCCAATGGCTTCGCGATTTTTAATAATCGTGGTGTAGTTTAAAGCCAGCTGTAACGGAGAGACCATAAGGCGGTCTTCATCTTGCAGTGTCTCTTTAACCCGCAGGAATGCCAGAACTAATGACAGACAAGCTATTATGGCCAAAAAGATAAACAGGCTTTGCCAGCCGAAGAATTTAAGGATCTGTCCGCCCAATAGTGGTGCGGCCAGTGGTGCAACGGTCATTACCATCAGAATGGATGATAATGCTTTGGCAACCTGCTCTTTTGGGAAAAGGTCCCGAATCATGGCCGGAATAGTGACCATGATGGCAGCGCCGGCCATTGCCTGCAGGACGCGCACAATAATCAGTTGTGTGGCATTGGTGCAGAGTGCGGCAAGAATATTCGTCAGAATATAGAAGATGATCCCGGGGAACATCACGGTTCTCCGGCCGAATCGATCAGCTAAAGGACCATAAACCAGCTGGCTGATAGCAAAGCCAATGGTGTAGGCACTCAGTGTGTACTGTATCCGGCTCAGTGGTTCACCCATGCTTTTAGCAATGGCTGGCATGGCGGGTAAATAAAGGTCAATGGCCAGAGGCCGAACAAGAGCTGTCAGCGCTCCAAGGGTAAGAATCAGGAATAAGCGTTCACGCCTGTCCTCTCTTTTTACAAGATGGGTTGCAGTTGTCATTTGTCAGGCTCGTATTATTGGGCAGCCAAGAGCCTTTCTGCGTGTTTCAACAGAATCTGGTTTCGTCCCGAAATGGCGGCGGCTGCATTTACATAAAAATTGTTTGATAGCCAGTACTTCTGACTTAAGAGCCGAACCGCTGTAGTGCCTTGAGGTATGAACGACACTGGTTTGTCGTTTTTTGGAGGAGAGTCTTGTTCGCTAAATCCAGAGAGTAGCGAAAAGGTGACTACATCGATTTATAGTTTATACGGCTATAAATAATTCTTTCATAAAAGCCGTAAGTGATAAATAGATGAGTACACTTGTACAAATAGTACTTTACCAAGAATTTACATCAAAGAAGTGCTTAAGCTTTCTCAGAAAAGAAAACGGCAGAAGACGTTAATCTTCTGCCGTTTATAGGGTGGGCTGATCTGATGATTTCAGATATTAGTCGAGCAGCTCTTCTGCTGCCGCCACAATATTCTCAACCGTAAAGCCAAAGTATGGGAACAGGTCTTCAGCAGGTGCTGATTCACCGTAGGTGGTCATGCCAATAATACGGCCGTCCAGTCCAACGTACTTGTACCAGAAGTCTGCAGCCGCTGCTTCAATGGCAATGCGTGCAGGTACTTCCAGAGGAAGAACGGACTGCTTGTACCGGGCATCCTGGGCATCGAACACATCGGTCGATGGCATGGATACGACACGCACTTTACGTCCCTGTCCAGAGAGCGTTGCTTCGGCGTTCATGGCCAGTTCAACTTCTGAACCGGTGGCAATCAGAATCAGTTCCGGAGTACCTCCGCAATCTTTCAGAATGTAGCCACCACGTTCAACCTGGGCTACCTGCTCATCGGTTCTTGCCATGCATGGCAGACCCTGACGGGAGAAGATAAGTGCACTTGGGCCATCAATGCGTTCAATGGCGTGCTTCCAGGCAACGGCTGATTCAACCGTGTCGCATGGACGCCAGGCGTTCATGTTCGGTGTCATACGCAGGCTGGCAATTTGCTCAATAGGCTGGTGGGTTGGACCATCTTCACCCAGGCCGATGGAGTCGTGGGTGTAAACCAGAATAGAGCGCTGCTTCATCAGAGAAGCCATGCGAACGGCGTTACAGGCGTATTCCATGAAGACCAGGAAGGTGGCACCGTAAGGAATAAAGCCACCGTGCAGGGCAATGCCATTCATCATGGCGGTCATGCCGAACTCACGAACACCGTAGAACAGGTAGTTGCCATCAGCGTCTTCACGCTTGATACCTTTGGAGCCACTCCAGAGAGTCAGGTTAGAACCGGCCAGGTCTGCAGAACCGCCCAGCAGTTCAGGAAGCATTGGGCCGTATGCGTTCAGGGTATTCTGGGATGCTTTGCGGCTGGCGACTTTTTCACCTTCCTGCTGGCAGGACTTGATGTAAGCCGAGGATTTTTCCGCAAAGTCAGCGGGCAGATCACCTTTCTGGCGGCGGGTAAATTCAGCGGCGAGCTCAGGGTATTCAGCCTGATAGGCAGCAAATTTCTCGTTCCAGGAAGTTTCTTTTGCTGCCCCGGCCTCTTTGGCATTCCACTGACTGTAGATCTCTGAAGGGACTTCAAAAGAGGCGTAGTTCCAGCCGAGACGCTCACGGGTCAGCTTGATTTCTTCATCGCCCAGTGGGGCTCCGTGACAGTCTTCCTTACCTTCTTTATTCGGTGAGCCAAAGCCAATGATGGTCTTGCAGCAGATCAGGGTTGGCTTATCTTTTTCTGCACGAGCGGATTCAATAGCCGCTTTGATGGCTTCAGCGTCGTGACCATCAACAGCAGGAATTACGTGCCAGTTATAAGCTTCAAAACGCTTGACGGTATCGTCGGTGAACCAGCCTTCCACTTCACCGTCAATGGAGATGCCGTTGTCATCGTAAAATGCGATCAGCTTACCCAGCCCCAAGGTTCCGGCCAGTGAGCATACTTCGTGGGAGATCCCTTCCATCATGCAGCCATCACCCATGAATGCATAGGTATAGTGGTCAACAATATCATGGCCAGGCTTGTTAAACCGGGCTGCCAGCGCTTTCTCTGCAGCGGCCATGCCTACTGCGTTAGCGATACCCTGGGCCCAGAGGACCGGTAGTGGTTTCAATGCCTGGCGCATAGCCGTACTCGGGGTGACCTGCCGTTTTTGAATGCAGTTGACGGAAGTTTTTCAGATCCTCAATGCTTAAATCGTACCCGGTCAGGTGCAGCAAAGAGTAGATCAGCATGGAGCCGTGGCCATTGGACAGAATAAACCGGTCACGATCGACCCACTCAGGATTGGTGGGGTTATGGTTCATGTAGTCGCGCCAAAGTACTTCAGCAATATCCGCCATACCCATTGGGGCGCCGGGGTGACCGGATTTGGCTTTTTGTACGGCGTCCATGCTGAGGGCGCGGATGGCATTGGCAAGCTCACGACGTGAGGACATGGGAATTAGTGCTCCTGGGGATCTCAGGAGGTTGACAGAGAATAGATTGCCCTGCGCGGCAACTGCTCCTGCGTTGCTCTAGCTCCTGCATCCTTGCAGTCGTGCGGCAATAGCAAGTTGGTCTAAAAGTTTGCTTTTATTTGTCAAATAGCGCGCTATTCTCCTCATAAAATCAAATTTTTATTCTCAGCTTTCTATTGTCTTCGCTACGGGCGCTATTCTCAGCCAATCTCCCGATCTGTTTAAATTCGTGCGCTATTTTAAAGCCTTCACGCACAAACTTAAAACAATATGCACAGTTACGTTCCATACTTTAAATATTGGTTGGGTAATCAAGCGACTATGGGGAGTGATTGGTAGCCAGTTTTAAGTGGCAATACATCGTGACGGGCGCTCATAGGTCTGTTCGTGCATGATAGTGCCTGCCTAGCTTCTTAATGGCGACCAGCCAGAGTGCTATCGCCAGGATGAAAGCACCTGCCAGCCAGGACATTGCAAGGCTGAGTGAGCCAAATAGAGCGATGAGTATTTGCTGAAAAAATGAGCTTCCTGATTTTCCTACACGGCTGACCACAAGCTCAATAGCTGCCTTTCCTTTGTATTTTCGTTCAGCATCCAGGGGGACAAAGGTAATCTCCTTGGTGGCATCAAAGAGCGTATATTTTGCGGACTTGCCGAGGGCGTGGCAGTACATGCCAATCTGTAGACCAATCATGGGGAGGTCAATACAGCATAGGCCCATGAAGTTGACCTGGGTTTTCTGAAACATCGCCAGAAGAAAAAAGGGAAGGGCTGTTGCTGTCAAGATGACGGGGGTTGCAAAGGCTGCAGCCCACCAACTGATATTTAACAGGGTTGGCGTTAACAGCCCGCATAGCAGGCTACCAATACCGTTAATCAGGGCTACTTTCCCCATGAACATCGAGTAATCCGCTTCACTGGGATACAGTTCAACCAGCTGGCTCTTCCAAGCCAGTTCGACCATATTAATTGCAACGCAGTAGGCCAACATCACCAGGGCGATACTGGCAAGATAGGGACATCGGAAAAGATACCGGGCGCTGGCCATGAGTGGCAGGTTTGTGGTGGTCTGATTTTCAGAAAGAGATTCTGTTATTTTTTCAGGGGTTAATCGATAGCAGTACTCATTGAGTAACAAGATCAACAGGCCAAAAATTACGAAAAGTAATGACAGTGTTTTCAGGCTTTCCTGCCATCCGGAACCTGGGGTAGCGACTTCTCTTGAAACACAGTAGTAAAGTAAAGGGCCTGAAATAATGGATGCACTGCTTCCGATCATGGTGATCAGGGGATACTGTCGTGTAGCGCTTTGAGTATTATGAAAATCATTAACGGCCGTCCAAAAAAGGATGCAGATCACCGCTGAACCCCAAAGCTCAGCCAATGCAAAAAAAAGCGTGAGTGGCCAGTAGTAGAGCATGCCAACAATAAACTGTAAGTGTTCCGGGATCAGTGGAGAGAGTAAACCAAGCGCAGCCGTTGGGGCGAATGATTCAAGGTTTGGATAAATGATAATGGAAAACAACGGCATCCAAATAAGAAAAGGGATGATCGCAACAATAAAGAGCATTCTCTTGCTCAGTCGATTTGCAAGAAAGCTGTATGATATTAAAAATACAAAAGCGACAGGCATAACAACACACAGCTTGATAAAAGGAATAACTTCCGCACCAAGCCGGGTAATTAACAGGGACTCTTTAAGGTTCCAGAGTATGTCAAAGTTAAAAATACAGCAGGACATCATGGCAATTTGCAGATAAAGCATTGAATTTGAATTGCCTGCAACATCCTTGGAAAACATTTTAGTCATATACAGCTTACTTTCCTTCCTCCCGCTTACTAGCTGCATAAATATAGTGCAGAGAATGGGTTTCTTGTGTCTATTGATTGTATATAAAAATATTTTGATATAGGTTTTGGGTCTTGCTAAACTTCATTGTCAGAATACTCAGGTAAATGAGTCAGTGATGCTTTTTTGAGGCAAGAGGGCGCAAGCGGGTACGAAATGATGGAAAGGATGTCGTGTGTTGACTGATGCTTTCGAGCAGCTGGCTATGGTGACTAAAGCCAGTGGTGATGTTCTAAGGTTACAGATCCTCCGGGTCTTAAGCACTGAGTCTCTGGGGGTTCTGGAGCTAAGTGGTGTCTTTCAAATGCGCCAGCCAGCGATGAGTCACCATTTGAAAGTATTATCTCAAGCGGGGCTGGTCTCAACCCGTAAAGAGGGGAATACCGTTTTCTACCGCCGTGCTCTGCCGCCTTCTGGTGGTGATGTAGAGGGGTTGGAATGGATTGTGCGTTCAGTGTTTCAGGCTGTGGATTTATTGCCACTTCCGGATGCGTTGTCAGGGCGGTTACAAGTCATTCGTCAGCAGCGGTCAGAGCTTTCTCAGGTTTTCTTTGCCCGAAATACTGAAGAGTTTCGCCAGCATCAGGAATTGATAGCTGAGCACCAGCTTTATGCCGAAACGGTATCAGATCTAATTGCGGCGACGACTTTTCCTGCGTTAAATCTTGCGCTTGAGCTTGGGCCTGGAGAGGGGGACTTTCTTGAAGCACTCTCTACTGCTTTTCAGTCGGTTTATGCCGTGGACAACTCAGAAAAAATGCTGGGTTATTCCCGTAAACGAGCTGAACAGCAAAGACTGAATAATATTTCTTTCACCCACGGTGAAATTCAGTCCCTGAGTGCAATGTCTGGTGAATTCGACTGTGTTGTTGCAAACATGGTTCTGCACCACGTACCCAGCCCTGCAGATATTTTCCACTGTTCTTCAATGCTGTTGAAACCTGGCGGTAGCCTGTTTATCAGTGAGCTTAGTCAACATGATCAGGACTGGGTAAGAGAGTCCTGTGGTGATCTTTGGCTGGGTTTTAATGCTGAAGAGCTGACCCAGTGGGCAGATAAGGCAGGATTGGCCAGTGGTGAGTCCCAGTATCTGGGGTTGCGAAATGGTTTTCAGATCCAGGTCAGGCGCTTTTTTCTTCCTGAATGATTTGATGACCTGGATCTTTGCTGCACTTCGTTTATAGAAGCGTGGAATCAATTTTATAAGAGGATTATACGGCTATGTCTGAGTATTCACTATTTACATCGGAGTCTGTGTCAGAAGGTCATCCAGACAAAATTGCAGACCAGATTTCTGATGCCATTCTGGACGCCATTATCAAGGATGATCCAGATGCACGTGTTGCAGTGGAAACCATGGTGAAAACCGGCATGGTGGTGGTTGCCGGTGAAGTGCGGACATCAACTTACGTTGATATCGAAGAGCTGGTTCGAAATGTTGTTATTGATATTGGTTACAACCATGGCGATCTCGGTTTTGATGGTGAATGCGTTGCGGTTCTGAATGCGATTGGCAAACAGTCTCCGGACATTGCGGTTGGTGTTGATGAAACCGAAGAGCGTGAGCAGGGTGCCGGTGACCAGGGGCTGATGTTTGGTTATGCCACTAATGAAACGCCTGTTCTGATGCCTGCTCCTATTTATTACGCTCATGAGCTGGTTAAGCGCCAGGCACAGCTGCGTAAAAATGGCGTGCTGCCTTGGCTGCGCCCTGATGCCAAGAGTCAGGTCACGATGCGTTACGATCAGAATGGCAGGGTTCAGAGCGTCGATGCTGTCGTGCTTTCTACTCAGCATTCTCCAGACGTTTCTCTGGAAGAAATTCGTCGTGAAGTTCTGGAGCAGATTATCAAGCCTGTCTTTCCTGAAGGCTGGCTCCATGCAGAAACGAAGTACCATATCAATCCGACCGGTGTTTTTGTGATTGGTGGCCCTGTTGGTGACTGTGGCCTGACTGGCCGCAAGATTATTGTGGATACCTATGGTGGTATGGCACGTCACGGCGGTGGTGCTTTCTCCGGTAAGGACCCTTCTAAAGTTGACCGTTCCGCAGCCTATGCCGGACGTTATGTTGCCAAAAATGTTGTTGCAGCAGGCTTGGCGGATCGTTGCGAGATCCAGGTTTCCTATGCAATTGGTGTCTCAGAACCAACCTCTATCTCTATCAATACCTTTGGTACCGGCAAGGTTTCAGATGAGCGGGTTGCTGAGTTGGTTCGTGAGTACTTTGATTTGCGAGCGGGTGGTCTGGTGAAAATGCTGGATCTTAAGCGCCCCATCTACCAGGCTACTGCCGCGTATGGCCATTTTGGTCGTGAAGAGGCAGAGTTTACCTGGGAGCGCACCGATAAAGCCGAGCAGCTTCGCAAGGCTGCAGGCCTTTAATTTTTCTGCATTATGGCAGCCATCGGGCTGCTTTTTTTCTACCCGTCTCTTCTCCGTACCCTTCTACTTCCCTTCTCTTAATTACGCTATACATTATAAAGAATTGGTGGATTTTGATATCTATATCAAAATTTATTGATATAGATTATTGCCGCTGCTAGACTTCACAATAATTCGGATAATACGCAGAGTGGGATACGGTTTATGAGTGCTAACCCTGATTTAACTGCTGAGTTTCAAGGATCTACTGAGGTACAGGACTACCGGGTGGCTGATATTTCTCTCGCGGACTGGGGAAGACGCGAGATTCAGATTGCTGAGGGTGAAATGCCCGCATTGATGGCCATTCGGGCTAAATACCGTGATCAACAGCCTCTGAAAGGGGCGAAAATCATGGGCTGTATCCATATGACTATTCAGACTGCCGTGTTGATTGAGACTCTGGTAGAACTTGGGGCTGAAGTGCGCTGGTCCTCCTGCAATATCTTCTCCACTCAGGATCATGCTGCTGCAGCTATTGCAGCAGCGGGTATTCCGGTATTTGCCTGGAAGGGTGAAACAGAAGAAGAGTTCTGGTGGTGTATTGAACAGACTATTCTGGATGGCGCAGGTAAGCCCTGGAATGCCAATATGGTACTGGATGATGGGGGCGATCTTACACTACTGCTTCACGACAAATACCCTGAATTACTGGATAGCATTCATGGTATTTCTGAAGAAACAACCACGGGTGTTCATCGCCTGCTTGAAATGCTGGAAAAAGGCACACTGAAGGTACCGGCTATCAATGTGAATGATGCGGTCACCAAAAGTAAAAATGACAATAAATATGGCTGTCGTCACTCTCTGAACGATGCGATCAAGCGGGCCACAGACCATTTGCTGGCGGGCAAAAAAGCGTTGGTCATTGGCTATGGTGATGTTGGCAAAGGCTCTGCTGCATCCCTTCGTCAGGAAGGTATGATTGTTAAAGTGACGGAAGTTGACCCTATCTGTGCAATGCAGGCCTGCATGGACGGTTTTGAGGTCGTTTCACCTTTTATCAATGGCACAAATGATGGAACAGAAGCCAGCATCAACAAGGCGCTTCTGGCTACCACTGACCTCCTGGTAACGACGACGGGTAATGTGCATGTCTGTGATCGCAACATGCTCAAAGCACTGAAAAATGCTTGTGTCGTTTGTAATATTGGCCACTTTGACACTGAAATTGATACTCAGTCCATGCGGGAAAACTGGGAATGGGAAGAAGTTAAGCCTCAGGTACACAAAATTGTCCGGGATGCGTCATCCAACGATCACTTGATTCTTCTCTCTGAGGGGCGTCTGGTTAACCTTGGAAATGCTACAGGACACCCGTCGCGTATTATGGACGGTTCTTTTGCCAACCAGGTACTGGCTCAGATCCATCTTTATGAAGCCCGGTTTGCGGATCTGCCCGCTGAGCAGAAAACTGAAAATCTTGCGGTGACATTGTTGCCGAAGAAGCTGGATGAAGAAGTTGCAGCCTACATGGTGGAAGGCTTTGGTGGTGTAATCACCCGCCTGACTCAGGATCAGGCTGACTACATCAGTGTGCCTGTTGATGGACCTTTCAAAAATAGCGATTACAAATATTAAAAGGCTTTGCTGGCTGATGCATCCTCATCAGCCATGCCTCCCTTCTGTTGGTGAATACCATGGCAAATACAATAACCAATAATACTCCCATCAGCTTTGAGTTTTTCCCTACGAAGACGGAAGAAGGAGCTCAAAAGCTGGAGCAACATGCACTCAGTCTGGCAAGGTATCAACCTGAATTTTTCTCCGTTACCTATGGTGCGGGTGGTTCAACACGGGATCGAACACTCGAAACCGTCCTTTCAACCCAGAACCAGACTCGTATAGCAACGGCTCCGCACCTCTCCTGTGTTGGAGACTCCCGTGAGCAGATTAAAGAGCTGCTGAATTTCTATCGCACCCAGGGTGTAAAGCGCATCGTTGCCCTGAGGGGTGACTTGCCATCCGGAATGGGGCGTGACAGTGGTGAATTGCGTTATGCGAATGAACTGGTTGAGTTTATTCGCGCGGAAACCAATGATCACTTCCATATTGAGGTTGCGGCCTATCCTGAGGTTCATCCGCAGGCTCCGAATATGGAAAAGGATCTGGAAAATTTCAAACGTAAAGTAGATGCGGGTGCAGACTCGGCAATTACCCAGTACTTTTTCAATGCGGACAGCTATTTTTACTTTCTCGAACGTACCCGCGCGTTTGGAATTGACGTTCCTGTGATTCCGGGCATTATGCCGATTACCAATTACACTCGGCTTGCCCGGTTTTCTGATGCCTGTGGTGCTGAAATTCCAAGGTGGATTCGTAAACAATTGGAAGCCTATGGCGATGATATCACCAGTATTAAAAAGTTTGGTGAAGAGGTGGTGACTCAGCTGTGTGAAAAGCTGTTGGAAGGTGGGGCTCCAGGTCTGCATTTCTATACGCTTAATCAGGCCGCCCCCTGTCAGGGTATCTGCGATAATTTGGGTATTTCTGTTTCCTGAGATTTTTTTGGAACCACAAAGCGCACAAAGAAAGGTTTTTCTTTGTGCGCTTTGTGGTCTCTGTGGTTAAACGCTTATAATTCCTCTCTATTGCATCTCAACCTCAGTACCATTCCATGAGAAATCCTCGAATCTTTTCAGACCAGCCTCTTCAGGCTGGCAGCTCCATTGAACTTGCCGAAAATGCTGCCAATCATGTGGGGCGTGTTCTGCGAATGAAGCCCGATGAGCCGCTGATACTATTTAATGGGCGAGGCGGGGCATGGCAGGGGGCTGTAGAGAGTGTCAGCAAAAAAACAGTGACTGTTTATCTGGAGTCGCTCCTCGAAGGTGATGCCCAATCCCCATTGGTCATTGATTTGGGGCAGACGCTGAGCCGGGGGGAACGTATGGATTATGCGATCCAAAAAGCAACGGAAGCCGGAGTCACTTCAATTACACCGCTTTGGAGTGAACGGTGTGAAGTTAAGCTCAATGCTGACCGGTTAGATAAAAGAGTGAGGCACTGGCAGCAGATTGCGATCAGCGCCTGTGAGCAGTGCGGTCGAAATATTGTGCCAACAATCCATGAGCCTTTGCGGATTGAGGAATGGTTATCCGCACGGAATACAGACCTGAACTTTGTCCTTCATCATCGAACCCATGAAAAGCTCAGTGGCTATGAGCCGCCGAAGTCAGTGTCTCTACTTATTGGCCCAGAGGGTGGATTAACCCCTCAGGAAATTGAGATGGCGGAGAATCACCGTTTCAACTCATTGGCTTTAGGTCCCCGGGTTCTGAGAACGGAAACCGCACCGGTGGTGGCCATTTCACTGATGCAATACCTCTGGGGAGATTATCAATAGTACTTATTAAGTGAGTACAAGTAGCGAAAGTAAATAGCTGGTCAGTTTGAACAAAAGCCCTATAATTCGCCGTCCTTTTTTTGTAAGAGCCTATCGTTATTAAAGTGTCGTATTTCAGGCTCTTTACTTATTTAGCCCCGGGTGAGCGGCACTTTTAGCCCAAGGCTTTTTTGGAGTAAATCATTCATGAAAAAGATAGCGATTAAAGCGCTGGCTGTTGCTGTTTTTGCTGCATCACTGACTGGCTGCATGGGGCAAATGGGCACCTCTGCGATGGTGACCAAGGCTAACCTGACTGTTGTTGATAACCGCTATGGCCGTGCCGGACTGTTCATGCTGCTCAGCCCTGTATACGGTATTGCCGCAACTGCAGACTTTTTCATTTTCAACACCATTGAGTTCTGGACCGGTACTAACCCGATCACTGGTAAGTCTCCAGCCGTTGTTGATATGCCTGTAGATGCCATCTTCAAGGTTAACCACAAGCTGGACAAGTCCATGACTGAAGTGCCTCTGGACGGCGTGGCTTCCACATCTTTCAAGCAGGTTGATGAGAACACTGTTGAAATGCAGTTGACATACACCGACGGCAATCAGGCTATCATGCGCGGTGAAAAGTCTGGCGACGAAGTGAACTTCTTCATGGACGGTGAGTTTGTTGCTACTGCTCAGGTTGCTGAACTGAATGATTATGTTGCTTCCAAGCAGTCTTAATTATTTGAGTTACAAAAAAGGGAGCTCAGGCTCCTTTTTTTGTTGATGATATTTATTTTTGAACTATAAAAATAATATTAAGTCCAATTATATATATGTGATTTGGAGCCAATATATGGAGTCTGTAAATAATTGGGTGCACAGGATTAATTCAACTCAGGCAGGTGTTCTGGGTCATGAGGGCGTAATACCGACAACAGGAAAATTGGCAGGGACGCAGAGGAAAATTCGTTCTGCGATATCAAAGGAAGAGCTAGCCACTTGCCTTGCATCCAGAAATATAGAATCTGTCTCCTTTCGAGACTCAAGGGTGAACTTCCTCGACTTAGTATACGCTGATGTAGTTAACGTGCTCTCGAGCCGGGCGGACTTTAAACCACCTCGCATCCTTGTGAGTTGTCACCGGGCCGATTCGTTTGAGGGGCACAAGGGTTGGGGAGATCTTGCGTTCGGACGGAAGATCAGCGAAGCCATGCTGAGACGATTTCCAGGTTGTGAGCTGACGCTTGTTGGGGGAGCCAAAATCGAACCCCGACAGAAAAAAATAGTGGAGCAAATTCTGGGTGTTGATGGGGTGTATACTGTTTTTATTGATGAAAATCAGCCTCACAAAGGCAGTGCTGGGCTTGCAAGAGCTGCTGCAGATAAAGCGGATGTGCATATAGTGGGTCCCTCTGAAGTGGTTGAAGAACTTGTTGAATATATGGATCAGAACAGTGTGTGTATTACCGAATACGCCACCAATACCTGTTTAAATAACCCATTGTCCGATCCTCCGGTTAAAACAGGAATTTTTGGTGCTGGTGTGTTTGTTGAATCCCAGCCTGTGAACAGTCGTATCCCTGAAAGCCCGGTGATCAAACAATATATTGGAGAGACGATTCCACATTGTGGTTTTGAGCTTCCTGCTAATGGCTTGTACTTTAGCTATAACTGTCATGATCCCGCTGGCACAGTTTTGGATCTGGCAGCCATGCATAATGGAATACCTGGCGATATAAAACTTGTCTGTCGATTAGGGCGGGAAGAACCGGGAGCAGATCTTTTTGAAAGTGGTAAAGACGATGGCCTACTGAGAAATCTGAAAAAGAAAGGCATAGAGAAGGTGGTTGTCGTACGTAAAGGTCAGGAGCAGGTGTTTCCAGTGGGAGCTGCGACTCACGGCGGTAAGACACTTTACTTGTTGGATCCTTTCCCTCTTTCTGAAGGGGATATGCATCTTCTTATTGATGGAAGTGGTCCGTTAACAGGAACAACCGGCGATGTGAGTTTTTCTGAGGTTCTCGCATCGGGTAAGTTACCTATTCCCCATAATACGCAGAAGTCAGAGAACAAGAAAGATTTGGTAACGTTGTCCACAATACTTTTAGGGGATGATCACCCAACAGTGGAATATTTGCTGAATGCCTCAGAATCGCACTCAATGCCATTATGGATGTTAAGAGAATTGTATAAGAGGTATCCAGATGAGGATTTTGCCTCTTTTGACACAAGCATTGCGTCCATGATAAATGACCCCGAAAAGAAAAAGAAAATCGAAGAGGGGATAGATATATTGTTGGGTGTACTCTATAGCCACTATAACCTTGAGCACTACATACACGGGCAAGTGTGTAAAAGGCTGGTTCATAAAAAATTTCCAGAGATTGCTGATTATCATCAATCTCTTTTGGTCGATAAAGGCCTGACTCAGGAGGAGAGGACAGAGAAGCTACAGCAGTTTTGCGAAGAGGTTATTGCTTGAGATTACTTCTTCAACTTTCTGCTCCAGAAGCACCAGATCAGGAATTGACGCTGGAATTTCTCTCAGAATGACCCTGTGCTTTTCCATTGGTCCTTTTTCTTCCGCCGAATTTCTCACCTCTTCACGCACCAGTGTTAATGGTTGCGGAATACCCTGTACCACCATTGCATAGAAGGGTAAGCCATCGCTCTTACCGGTACGATGCATAATGGCAATGCGGTTGGTGGCAGAGAACTCTGCAAATCGTCCCCGGTTCAGCCTTTCAAAGGAAACAACCGGGATCTTGATGCCCCGCCAGTGGAGGTCACCCAGCAACCACTCCGTTTCGGGGTAGTTTTGTTCCGGGCGACTGTAGTCCTGAACACCTGCGATGCATGCTGAAGGGATCAGCAAGGGGCGTTGCTGCATAGGGATCAGTACGGATGAAATTGGCTGATGGCTTCCGGACATGGTTTCCTCTTAATTCTGGTGCTGCGCTATTGAGGACCGCAGAGCTTCTTAAAGAAGCCCTGTTATCAGGCTGTCTCAACCGCAATCAGCTTTTCAATGGCTTCGAGTAATGGACCTTCCTGGAAAGGTTTTCCTATGTACTCATTAACACCAAGGCTGAAGGCCCGGTTGCGATGCTTCTCGCCGGTTCTGGAAGTAATCATGATGATGGGCAGGTCCTGAAGCTCAGGATCATTCCTGACAGCACTGGCTACCTCGAAACCATCCATGCGCGGCATTTCGATATCCAGAAGCATGATATCCGGTTTGTGTTCTGATAGCAGTGTCATTGCTTCCACACCATCACGTGCAGATGTGACCTCGTATCCCTGACGAGCCAGCAGTCGGCTGGTGACTTTCCGTACAGTTACAGAGTCGTCCACAACAAGCACTCTGACCGCCTGATCACTGTTATCGAGTTCATATCTTTCCACTGCGTCAGGCTTGGCTTCTTGTATAGAGAGCTGATGTTTGCGGTACAGTGCTGCTGGGTCAAGGATAACCACAACCCGGCCATCACCAAGAATGGTGGCACCGTTAACCCCTGCCAGCCCGGAGAACTGAGCCCCCAGACTTTTGGTAATGATTTCCCGGCTACCCACAATGGAGTCAACCTGAACTGCGATATTCTCACTACCTCTCTGCACCAGTACGACTGGACACTGTCCGTCGCTTATTTTGGGGCTGGCAGTACCGATAAGAGCGCCCATGTAAATCAGCTGGTGCTCGGTACCATTACCATAAACGAGAGGGGCCTTATTTCTGTAGCAATCAGCCAGCATGCTGGATGACACCATGGAGATGCCATCAATGGCATGCATGGGGAGTGCGTACAGGCTGTTACCGACTTCCACCATCAATGCACGATTGATGGACAGTGTAAATGGTAGCCTGAGGGAGAAGTGCGTTCCCTGTCCTGTTTCAGACTTAATCTGGATACTGCCACCCAGTTGACGAACCGAGGTATTCACAACGTCCAACCCGACACCTCGACCAGAGAGGTGGGTAACGTTAGTAGCAGTGCTGAATCCGGATTTCATGATCAGCTCAATGGCTTCCTGATCTGTTATATGCCCATCCGGACTAATCAGCTTTTGCTCAACAGCCTTGGTTTTAACGGTTTCGATATTGATACCGCGACCATCATCGGACAGCTCAACCAAAACATCCGCACCGTCCCGGCGGATAGACAGGGAAATCTGGCCAGATTCCGGTTTACCTGATTTTCGTCGTTCTTCCGGTGTGTCTTCGATACCATGACCAATGGCATTGCGCAGCATATGCTCCAGTGGGGGCAGAATTCGCTCGAGCATGGTTCTGTCCATCTCACCCTCGGCATTACTGACCAGTAGCTCGACGGGTTTGCCCAGATCATCGGATACCTGGCGGACAATCTTGCGTAACCTGGGAACCAGACGGCTGAAAGATACCATCCGGGCTTTCATCAGTTGTTCCTGCAGCTCAATCTGGGTCCTGGACTGTTGCAGGAGCAGGGCTTCTGTATCCCGGGTTTTCTCCTGCAGAGCTTCACGCAGATCCATCAGGTCAGATGCAGACTCAACCAGTGAGTGAGAAAGCTGTGACAGTTCTGAGTACTGGTCCATTTCCAGTGGATCGAAGTCCGGATTATCACCAAAATCGCCCTGGTGACGGGAAATAATCTGGGTCTGTGTTTCTATATCAAGACGTCGTAACTGCTCTCGAACCCGCAGAATAGTTCGATTCATCTCTTCAAGCGTTCTGGTCGCATCTGCTGTCTGCTGCTCAATGCGAGAACGGCTGATGCTGGTTTCTCCAGCCAGGTTAATCAATGTCTCCAGCAGTTCCGATGGGACCCGGACCATTTCACTGGATGATGTCTGGAGTGCGCTCCCTTCAGTATCTGCTATGGTTTGAGGGGCTACCCTGATGGTGGATACTGGATCCAGTATCAGCTCAGCGCGCTGTTCAGGTTGCTGTTGCGGCAGATCAGAAAGATCACTTACCCATTCACCTTCAAATACCCCATGAGTGACAGGCTCGCTGACAGAGGTCTGTCCAAGGTAATCAGGCAAGACTTCGATATCAGTGACTGTTGAACCATTGGCGTTCAGTCTGTACTTCCATTGCCTGAGCTCTTCCAGCATACGCAGGGCATCAGGTGATGATTCCCCTTTACCGAGAGTTTTCAGCGTTACTTCAATGGTGTCGTGAGTTTTCTGTATCAGTGCCAGAGGCGCATTCTCAGGCTCACAGCTGCCATTGGTAATGGACTCATAGACATCTTCCAGGGCATGGCTCAGTTCTCCAAGTTCAGTGAGCTCTGCCATCATTGCTCCCCCTTTCAGGGTATGAAGGCATCGCTGAAGCTCATGAACCGGCTGTAACTCGTTTGGCGCACTTAGCCATATTTCAAGAGACTGGGCTGAGTCCTCGAGCAGTTCATAAGCTTCTTCTATAAACAGCTTACGCAGTTCCTCGTCGGACTCGGCTTCATTGATGAAAGAAGCAAGCGGCATGCTGTCGGCAGGTGTTATACGACTTTCAGACTTGAACTCTGATTGTTTAAAATTCTCGTCCGCAATGGAAGACAGTACAATTTCTTCTTCAGCATCTGAATCCAGGATGAATTCAAAGGACTCATCCTCTGAATTTTGTTCTGCCTCTTGGTCCGCCTCCTGGTTTGAAAAGCCACCAGGTTCTGCTGTGGATGGTTCAGCTGCACTTGATGTCTGCTCAAGAAGTAGGGACTCAAGCGCCTCGAGCAGAGCACTGAAAACTATCTGTGGAGATTCTGGTGTTTGCTGGGAAGCCACCTGGTTCATCATTTCGACCAGAGCTTCAAAACCATCGATAAATGGTGGTAGTAGCTGCTGGGGCAGTACAGTCTCGTGTGTTTCCAGATAAATGCAGACATTCAGTAATACATCACAGAGCTCTGCCATGGCTGATAGTCCAGCATCATTGGCATTTTCGGCCAGCACCTTGAGTTCGAACTTGAACTGATCAAGCTCTTCAAGGGCGATGCGGTTAACCCATGTTTTCAGATGGCTGCTGGCATCAAGTAAGAGGTCAAGGTCACTCGCCAGGAAGAGTGCTGCTTGCTGGCCAGGTAGTTGTTTTGCTGGAGAGAGTTCTGACGCACACTCATCTTTCAAGCTGTTGCTGAGCAGTTGGTTATGAAGCGCGTTAAGCCAGTTAAGGAAACTATCAACTTTCAGCTCCAGAGACTGAGGGGCTGTTTGAAGTTGCAGCAGTGCGTCTTCAATCAGATCAACCCCTTGTTCCAGCATGCTGATAACCTGATTGTTGGCAGGAACCAGATGGGCGCGGAATTCCTTGATCGTTTTTTCAATGGCAGCAATCAGCTCAGCCAGGGGTGTGATTTCAGCCATAAATGCACTGCCCTTGAGTGTATGCAGCGCTCTCTGGACAGTATCACTAATCTGGATATTACCACCCAGCTGATAGGAACTTTCGATAAAGCTTTTGACAACGCTCAGGTGTCCTCTGGCTTCGCTGTCAAATATTTCAAGCAGTTGCTGGTCGTATTCTGACTCAGCCTGACTTTCCTCTATGATATTGCCAAACAGGATCGCCGACTCTTGAGTATCAGTCTCTTCAGGTTCATCGCGTTCAATAACAAAGCTGATACCTTTGCCAAGGGCATCCGCCTTTTCCATGCAGATGAGTACTTCAGGGGTGAGCTGTTGGCTATCAGCGGCAAAATCACGCACCAGTTCCGGTAGCATGTTGATGACTTCACCCAGCAGCTCAAGCATTGGTTCAGAGGTTGCGATGGCACCATCAATCACGCTGTTAAGCATGTTTTCGATAGACCATGCGAGTTCACCAATAACCTCAGCACCAACCATACGCCCACTTCCTTTCAACGTATGAAAGGATCGGCGTATATCGTTCATGCAGGCTTCATCATTAAGGTTTCGATACCAAACGGGGAGCAGGGCTTCGAGTTGCTGCTGAACTTCGGAGGCTTCTTCTACGAAAATTTCATGAATATCATCATCGCTATCCTCAAACGAAACACTAAAAGACGCTTCAATAGAAGGAGGTTCATTTGTGAGAAGTCGATTGCTGGAAGTTAAGTCTTCGGTGATATCCTCTATTTGTAATATATCGTTTTCGGTTAAAGGGAGTTTGGTTGGAGAAAGACCATCATTTGATAAGGGGTCTTTAGTAAGGGAAAGACCTTCCAGAGCGGGTAAGTCATCTTCATTTAGAGAGAAATCAATACTTAGCGGTAGATTATCCACCTCTGTTTCTTGACTATCACTGGCTTTTTCGATTGGAAGCAGGCTTTCCAGCTCTGCCAGATTGACAGGAGGGGAAAAGCTTATGTCCTGCTCTTGTATTGACTCTGGAACCGGCGGCTGGCGATCGGTTGTGAATTCAATGGTCGGGCCGTAGTCAACGTCTTTTTCACGGGAATCTGTTATTGCAGCAGGTGAAGGTATTGGCTCATCGTAGCGAAACTCAATAACATCGTTTTCAGCAGCCTCTTTTTCCAGAGCTGCTCTTTCTTCATCACTGAGCAGGTGTACGGAAAAAGGGTTTACTTTGGCTGTAGATTCGTTTTTCGGTGGTGTTATAGCTACTTCAGGTGTTTCTTTTGACGCTTCAAGTTTATCGAGGCTTTCCTGAGTGATATCCAGGGTTTTCTCTGAGTGTGGAGAAGCTCCACCACTCAATTGCTCGAGGTAATACTCGATACTGGACAGTGTATCTGCCAGCGCTTCCAGTTCATCAAGGCTGGGCTTAATGCTCTTTTCCAGCCACTGGCTTTGAATATGTTGAGAGCATCGACTGATTAACTCGGCAACCCGGTTCAGGGGAATAATGGCAAGACCGCCCTGGATGCTTTTTATCAGCGGGAGTAGTTTTGCCAAAAACTCCTGGTTGTGCTGGCTGCCAAGATAGTCAACAACAGTTCCTTTAGCTTGCTCAAGGTTTTCACGAGCCTCATGGATTACTGTTTGATGAATATCATTCATCTGAGCTGATATAGAAGGCTGATCAGTTACAGGGCGACTGAAGCCCATAAATTGATTCAGTCCTGCTTCAACTTCGAGCAACTGGGCAGCGGTATTGATTAGAGTATCATTAATCTGATCGGGAGCTTGCCCACTGCTTAGAATCGCTTTCAGGTGCTCTGACTCTTTTTGCATGATGTCTTGCAATTTGTCGAGGCCAAGCATACATAGCGTGTCAGAAATTTGCTGACAGGTTGCTAATTGTTCCTGAAGTCTGGTCTTGTTGACCTCAGGGTTAAGCAGATAAAGGTCCAGAGCATCTTTAACATGAGCAAGCTCTTCCTTAACGGCTTTTACCACCGGAGCAGCTGCATCAAAGCTGATTAGACTGACGTCCTGAGGCTCAGATTCAAGAGCCCTGTCCAGCGCTTTATCAAGAGAGTAGCGTCGTTTTAATGAGAGAATCAGTGAGTTATCACTGTTTGCTTTACCAATCCGATACAGAATCTCCCGCAATAGCTCTTCTTGCGGTGGCGTATTCAGGCGCTTGGTTTCCTCACTAGCCAGGCATTTCAACTCATGATCCATCTCACGAAGTATCGTAATGGCATGGTTGTCAATGGCAATGGAGCCTTCTTTAAGGCCTTCAGAGAAAGCGGTGGTGGCATCCCATAGAGGCGATATTGGTGAGTCCCAGCAAAGGTTTTGCAGCTTGGCGAATATTTTACCGATTATGGCCAGTTGCTGTTCGCGCTGACTATCTCTGAGGACCCCGGCCAGACAGAGCTGATACTTTTGGCGTATTTTTCGTACCAAAGGTGCAAAGCCATTACTTTGCAGTTTATCCAGCTGTGTTTCTGAAATCGGTGCTATCGCATGAACGCTGTTTATCGAGGAAAGATCGGGTGTAAAAAAATCAATATCGGATAACACCCGCTGCCCACGTAGCTGTCGCATTTCACTGAGCAGGTTCTTCAGCAGGCTGGGAGTGTCCTTGCCTGACCTTGACGTGTGGGCAAGATAGCCCGGAAGCTGGAGCATTCCCTGAATAAGCACGACAAGTTGCTCTTGGGCGTTTTCAACCGGAGTGCTTTTCAAACTGTCCAATAGCAGCAGAATTTCCCGGGTGAGTAGCCGTGCGCCTTTCTGCTTTAAAATCTTCAGGGTGCTGTGAATCTGCTGGATTTTTGTACGACAGTTATCCAGAAGTGTTAAGTCATCTCCTGAGTCAGCATACTGTTCAAGGTCCAGACGGGCTTCAGTGAGTGTGCTGTCAATCTCTCCGATAACCCAGTCCAGGCCGATGTAATCACGCTGTTCAATCATCCCTGGCTCCTGTTATCGCTCTCTTTATCAAGAGGGCCTGAACGGTGGGCATCATGCTTGTTCTCATGCTCTCGTCTCTTACGGAGTCAGGATTCTGTAGCTTCAGGCAACTTGAAGCCAGTAACCGACTGACGCATCTCCATTGCCATGCCGGCCAGATCACCGATAGATTGAGCGGTAGCCTTGGTTCCTGAAGAGGTTTGGATCGAAATATCCCGGATAGCCACCATGCGACTGGAGATCTGGGATGCAGACTGAGATTGAACCTTTGCTGTTTCAGAAATGTTCCGGATCAGTCCTGACAGGCTATTCGATACCTGTTCGATCTCTTCCAGTGCGACACCAGCATCCTGTGCCAGACGTGCTCCATGTACCACTTCTGAAGTGGTCTGTTCCATGGAAATAACGGCTTCATTGGTATCGGTCTGAATGGTGGAAACCAGGGCTTCTACCTGTTTGGTCGCTGCAGACACCCGCTCTGCAAGACGCTGAACTTCATCTGCGACCACAGCGAAACCTCGACCGGCTTCACCGGCCATGGATGCCTGAATAGCAGCATTGAGAGAGAGGATGTTGGTCTGGTCAGCAATCTCGTTAATCAGGGAGATAATGTCCCCAATCTCCTGTGATGACTCACCCAGACGCTTGAGACGCTTGGAAGTATCCTGAATCTGCTCACGAATTGTGGTCATGCCATCAATAGTATTTCGTACCACCAGCCCACCGTTGGCTGCAATTTGTACAGATCGGTCGGCAACATCTGCGGAGTCGGAGGCTTCACTGGATACCTTGTCAATAGACTTAGTCATCTCGTTAACTGACTGGGTAGTGGCACCAATTTCCTGCGCCTGATGGTCCGAAGCTTCGGCAAGCAGGCGTGCTGTTGCCTGTGTTTCCTGGGCGGCTGCATCTACTTTTACTGCAGTCTGGTTGATGGTGTTAACCAGAGCTCGCAGTTGCTCGATAGAGAAGTTGATGGAGTCTGCAATAGCTCCGGTAAAATCTTCGGTTACACTGGCTTTAACCGTCAGGTCACCGTCTGCAAGATCTGCCATTTCATCAAGCAGTCGCAGAATCGCTTTCTGGTTTGCCGCATTCTGGGCTTCAGTTGCTTCACTCTCGGTTTTGGTTTCTTCAAGGCGACGGCGGGTATCAAGAATAATGGACATTGCTGTTAACAAGACGAACAGCAGTGAGAGTCCACCGGAAATCATAATCACCAGTTCCAGCGTTTTCTGTTCAACAGTGGATGCTGAGAGGGTGTCTGCCAGTACTGAGGTTTGCTGCAGCAACTGCTGTGAGTCAGTAAAGATGGTATCGGATGCTGCTCGTACCTGGAAAAGCTCTGGGGAGGTTTCGAGGATTTCATCTACGCTACCATCTACAAACTCAAACAGGTCAGAAATTTCCATCAGGCGGTCGATGGCTTCATCATCTGTGACCTGACTGATGCGCATGGCAATGTTGCCTTCAAGCATACCGTCCAGTACCCGGCCAAAGAGTTTGGCATCACGGCCAAAACTGTCTGCTGCCATGATGGAGTCTTCTCCACCTTCCAGAACCTTGGCAACGCTTCGAATAATGCGTTCTGCCAGCCAGGGCTGGCGCTGAGCCATGGCAATCTGGTCAGAAGGTGCATTGCTCTCAAGCAAAATTTCTACGACTTCATCGTATTCAATCTGCAGTTGGGGAATCGTTTCACTCAGTGTCAGGGCAACATCATGAAGTGACAGTACGGTGTCCTGGGCTGAGGAGAATACTATCGGCCTCAACTTTCATTTCAGACCAGGCTGATCCCAGGGCCTCTATCTGCTGGGAGGCAGGACTGTTGGCGGTATCAACAAAAGGCAATACGGAGAGCTTGGCATTATTCAGTTCACCGATGTACTGGCCAAACATGGAAGTCGCTTCTTTGAGCAGGGGAAAGGCTTCTTCTTTACCAGAAGCCGCTTCCGAGGCGTTCTTGGCAATCTGCTGGGAAAGAACCCGGAGCTCACCAGCATTGGTTTCATGGGCATGAAGTAGCTGAGACTGTTGATCGTTATAGATAAATGCACCAGTCATGACTGACAGAGACAGCACCAGCATTGTGATCGAAGCGATCGTGGCTCTGTTAGCCTTGCTTCCCTGTCCCCTTTTCGCTTGATTGCCTTTCATCGTTTATTCCCCGATTTCTAACTTGAAATCAAAATCCTGTTTATTCGCTGGCGGCTTTAAGAAAATTATCGCTGGTCACGAGGCTATCAACACTGAAAACGACATAGTGTTGATCTTTGGCGTATGAGCCCCGGGTAAATGGATGAACGCTTTCTGGCAGAGATGCCGGGATTTCGTCAGAGTAGCTATTGGTTGCAAACTGCAACATGCCCCGAACTTCATCGACAATAAGGCCTACAGAAAGGTCTTTCTTTTCGATGACAAGTATCCGGTTGTTCTGGTTCGGTTTGCTTGGGCTTTGGCTGCCAGGTCCGCCGCTCAGGAACTCTCCCAGGCTGACTATGGGTATCAGTCGCCCCCTGACATTTGCTATTCCTTTGACCCAGCGTTTAACGCCCGGCAGAGGCGTTGTCTGAGGAACCGGAAGAATTTCAGAAATTGAGCCGATCTGTACCATATAGTGCTGACTATTCAGCAGGAAGCTGACGCCCTGCCAGTAATCCAGATCCGCCTGTTCTTCAGGTGTTGGCGCACTGTACAGGGAAGCACTCTGCTCAAGCGCTTCCAGGTAGTCAAATGGATGAGTGGAGTTAGTCATTTTACTCCTTTCCTTCATGGATCCCTTTGAACGTCAAAGTCAGGAACGTGAGACAACGTTGTAAACCAGAGTTGATCTAACTCAGGCAGCTACATCACTCAGGACTTCGTTGAGGGTTTCCAGCAGGAGGTTTTCCTTAATGGGCTTGGTTAAATAATTCTTTGCGCCCTGGCGCATACCCCAGACACGATCAGTTTCCTGATCTTTAGTGGTTACGATAATCACAGGAATATGAACAGTACTGCCATCCTTAGAGAGCTGGCGGGTGGCTTGGAAGCCGTTCAAACCCGGCATGACAATGTCCATTAAAACGGCATCAGGCTGCTCTTCCTTGCAGAGGGCAACACCATCGGCACCGTTGTCGGCAGTCAGTACTGTGTGACCATGCTTCTCAAGCATTGCGCTCAGTTGGTAAAGTTCGGTTGGTGAGTCGTCAACAATCAATACCTTAGCCATAAATCCCCCGGTGTTGCCGGCCTTGTGTAATTAACAGTGCAGTCATACAGGCCGGCACCTAATTTGGTTACTTGCTTTAAATTATTTTCTGATGCCCTTGTGACAATCCCAAAATAGAGATGCAGCCAAGGGCTTTCCATTCAAGGTTGCTTAAACGGCCAGAGCATAGCCAGGACAGTGGTCTCGAATAGCGCCAAACAGTTCATCGCGACTGAATGGTTTGGTCAGATAGTAATCTGAACCGGCAATCCGCCCTCTGGCACGATCAAACAGCCCATCCTTACTGGATAGCATGATGACAGGAATCTGTTTAAATGCACTATTGTTCTTGATGAGCGCGCAGGTTTGATAGCCATCCAGGCGGGGCATCATGATATCGACAAAGATGATGTCTGGTTCGGACTCCGCAATTTTTGCCAATGCATCAAAGCCATCGGTGGCGGTGACCACCTGGAAGCCCGCTTTTTTCAGAAGAGTTTCAGCAGTCCGACGTATCGTCTTGCTGTCATCAATGATCATGACCTTAAGGTCTTTCTCGCCACCTTGCATGTTTTTCCCCTGGCAACCCACAGAAGAAGCGAAAACGGTTCGCTGCCATTCTTTCTTTTCGATCCGATCTCAATGGCTTAATTCTGTTTCAACCGGATATCTGGATCGCTTATTATGCTTTTTTATCATAAGTTGGTCATTGCTGACCAGAAGAGCGAGTGTCACAAATCACGATTTTGCCAACCAGCCATTAAAGTATCCTCAGGAAATGGCGATGTATCTTCATAATAAATCTCAGTTTGAAAGATACAGGGACACTCATGAATCGCTTTCCATTTCTGATGACCGGCTTATTTACAGGTCTTTTTGCATGGAATACTGAAGTGGCCGCTGAAGCTTTGGAAGAAGCACTTGGCAGTGCCTTGCTTTCACATCCCCAGGCAAAAGTAGCCCTTAATCGTTTAAAAGCTGAGCAGGAAACCATTGGTGCGGCAGAGGCAGATTTCTGGCCAACCCTTGATATAGCGGCGGGTATTGGTGGGCAGAAAAAAGATACTCTTGATATTAATACCGATGAAAAGAGCTTTACCCGGAAGGAAGCATCTTTCTCTGTCAAACAGAACCTCTTTGCAGGCTTTAATACCTGGAATAGTGTGAAAGGCGCGACGAAAGGGAGTGAGGCTGAGCAGTGGCGCCTCTATTCAACACTAGAGGATCTTGCCCTGCAGGTAATCAACGTTTATCTGAAAGTGCTTGAGCGCCGTGATCTGGTTGAGCTGGCAGAAGAAAACCTGGAAATTCACAATGAGATTTTTGATCAAATCGAGCGGCGAGCGCGTCAGGGAGTGTCTCGAAGCTCTGACTTAATTCAAGTCGAGGGCCGACGTGCCAGGGCCAATGCGAACCTGAGTAATGCCCGAAATAATCTGATGGACTCCGAAAGTGAATACAGGGCTCTGGTTGGCCGCAGTCCAGATGGTCTTGAATTTCCCGGTTTCGAGCATTTGGAGCTGCCTGAGGACTTAAACAAGGCAATCGAAAAGAGTTGGCAGGATCACCCGAACCTCAAAGCAGCTGAGCTTGATGTTGAGTCATCAGAGTACGCATATTCTTCCCGTAAAAGCAGTTATCTTCCGTCGCTGGATGCTGAACTTGACCAGAGCTGGAAACGCAATGCGGATGGTCAGCCGGGTGACTATCGAGATACCGTAGCCATGGTTCGACTCCGTTACAACCTGTTCCGAGGTGGTGGTGACAAGGCTCGATTGATGGAGAGCGCCTATCAGGCAGAGGAAAGTCGGTCTCAGAAAGCGAGAGTCATGAGAGACATAGAGGAAAGAATGCGTATTTCCTGGGCGGCTCTTCAATTCACCGGCGAACAGCGGGAGTATTTATTGCTCCACGAAGAGTCCAGCCGGGAAACGGTTGCAGCCTATCGTGAGCAATTTAATATTGGTAAAAGAACCTTGCTGGATTTGCTGGACAGTGAAAATGAACTGTTTCAGTCCAGTAATAGCCTAACTTCTGCGGTATATCAGGAAACTTATGCCCGCTATCGGGTTCTGGCGGCAGTTGGCAGGTTACTTGAGAATATGGAATTTACTCTTCCGGAGAACTGGCAGTTAGATGATTAAACGCTTTTAGCTATCTCAATATTTACATTGAATCCACTCATTTCTCAAAGAGGTTGCCCAATAACTTCAGAGATAACAGGTCTCTGGTACAGGTAACTTGGATTCATTCCCGCCAACTTTATACAGAACCTCAGGATTGGCCCATTCAGCTGCTTAAGCTTAGCGGGGTGAGAAATTAAAAATTTCAAATCCAGCTTGGTGGACATCCTCTGGATTTCCACCCCAACGTTCGGTTAGCTCTTGTCTCAACGCAGCAGTGATGTCTTCTGGGGTATCACCATGCCTGCTGTTTATAAACTCTAATATATCCTGTTCAGTCATTAACTCATTGAGTGCAGTCCTTTCCATGAGTAAATAGTACCCACGATCTTCTAATGCGGGTAATTTAGAGATGGCTGGTAATCGTTTCGTCTCTGTTAGCTGCTCTTCTGTAACTTGGTCTGTTTTGTATATAGCCTTTGCCAAACGTTCCGCAATGGCTGGGTCTGTATTGTCCGCATGTATTTCCCGTATTTCAGGATTGTCGTGTGGAATACAAAGTGTTCTCATATCTCCACTGTCTCTGCGATTCAGAAGCCAGAACGAGCTATTAATACCGAGAAATATTCTAAAGTCAGCCGCTTGTTCCAGTGACGGATCGCCAGGTGAAGGCAGTGCAGCGTAAATCATATTGATAACTGTCGAATCACTGATGCCTTCTAATGATCCATTTTTTTCCATGTAGGCAGTGAGCGAATTCTCCAAACGTTCTGAGAATTGATCAGTACTTTGTTGGACAGATTCTGAGTTTGAAGTCGAGCCTTCAACGTATAAAAGAAGCTGTGCTACGTCTTTACTGCCTTCAGTCTGTGGAATCATCTGATATCGTTGGATAGTTGTGTGAGCTGGCGGTTGCATACCGGCACGAGGTCCATTGGGTTGCAGGCTGGATTTGCTATGGGGGAGAATACTTTGGGCAGTTGATTCATCAAATAGTTGTAACGTGTCTCTGTGCTCTTTGAGATCCTGTTGCGCTTGAGTCTTTAGCAGCCCTGAAATATCTGGCTGTACAGTTTCTTCCGGCGCTTCAGTCTTAATCTCAGAAAATTGCCTGTTATCTTGTGTCCGAAGACCATCTTCCTGTACTTGCAATTTGGTCATACCTACGTCAGTAAACAAATCGTGACCTTCTGTATTCCTTAGTTTGAGTTCGGCATCAAGGTCATCTTCTTCTGGTAAGGGATCAGTACCTTTATCAGATAGTGTTGTAGGAACGGTCTGTTTGGTTTGTTCATGTTCAATAACAGTGTCAATGTCATCATCTTCATTTAAGGGGATCGCACCTTTATCAGGAATTAGCCCATCAGATGGTGGGGTCGTAAGTTGTATTTGTTCCTGCTCTTTGTCTAATACAGCGTCAAGGTCATCGTCCACATCCATTAAGGGAGTACTAACACCTTCGGTGGAACCTTGCTTTGACAATTTACTCTTATCGAGTTCTGAAGGCTTGGCGCCCTCTTCTTTGGGAAAGAATCGCTCAGGTAGCTCAAGGCTTTTTAAAAACCTGCGGTTTTCGGGTAAATCTCTGAGTGCACTTCTGAACCCCAGAAGCGCCCGGTTATCTTCCTCGGTAGTTGGCGATCTCTTAAGCAGTGCTTCATGAGGTAACTCACCGACCCTGAGTGCTGTTACAACGGGGTAAGCGGAGGGTTCCCTGGGGTCTTTGGTTTTGAGCTTTCTTTTTTTCCCAGTCCTGGTATTCGTTATTAAGGGAGCGCTTTTTGTTAATTCGGAATGCTCTTTAGATTGGCTATAGGTGGCAAAATCTCTTTCCAAACCTGGGCCCTCTTCATCTAAGGGCCGATCATTGTAAATAAAGGCTTTTCTCTGGTACCTACTTAAGGCGCTCATTACTTCCATATTGGCTTGTTGTAAGCTTTCAGGTGTTATTTGCAACCCTTTATTGGGATACCACAGCACCATAACCTTGTTATGCCTGTTCTCGGAACTATATGGAGACTGAGTGTGGTTTTCAGCAAACACATGTATAAACGTCGTTCCCATAGTGCCTGTCTTGTCACAGAAACACTGACGAATGCATGCTGGGGCTATCTTTCTCAAATCAGCATCAGGCATCGCGCCTGTATCTTTAACTCTATTAAGAAGCGTCGAATGAAGAGCCTGAAACTTGTTACCGTCTTCATCTTCGAACGTGCTGGTAAGCGCTTTTGGCAAGGCAAATTCAGAGTCGGCATCGCCACTGATGATGGTCGCTGTCGCCTCCTGGCTTTTGTCTCCGCGGGGAAGAAATAATGGTGCATCTGACCGCAAAGGCCTTATATTTTTAATGCCGGGAAGCTCAAGAATATCAGGCTCTGATGTTAGTTCTTCTTCTGATGAATCAGGCTTTAAAATGGTTCTTGGTGTGGTTGCTCGTGTTTCGGGCTGACTTGGCTTTGGGTTACTCCCCTGAGAGTCAAACTTGATTACAAAGCTGCCCGCTTCTAAGTCATCAGAAGGTCTCCAATCAGGTAAAGCTGCTGTCAGTTCATATTTTCTTATTTTCTCAGGTGTATACTTAAGTGCCTCAGAATTTGGTGCCAGCTCTTTTAGTTCCGTGTAGGTTGTATTGATTTCTTCTTGAATTTCTTCGAGTGATTCATCTAGCTTTTTGCCACCTTTCCCAAATGCCTTTTCTAACTCGCCAGATTCTTCTGTTTCACCAGGTTTTCCAACCAGTAACTCCAGTTTTCCTAAAAGCTTACCCAAGCGCTTTTCATCAAGCTTTTCATCAGGTGGAAGAACGCTAATCTCTTTACCAGAGCGTGAGACAAATGTAATAGCGAAGCCGCAGTCTTTATCAAAATCTTTAGGGGCTGCCATGAATTTGCGTATTGTTTCCAGCTGTTGAGAAACTTCTTTTCTCTCTTCCAGTTTGGCTTTACGGGTGCAGTGGCCTTTATATTGCTTTTCAAGGCTAGAAATCTCTGCTTTTTTGGGGCTGACGTGTGAAGCTGGTTCAGTGTTCCCGATATGCCTGTTTTTTAGTGGGGGGGCATCATCCTGAGGGCCCGCCCCTGTAGCCGTTTGCTGCCGAGTCTGGTCAGCTGCAGATTGTTCAGGTATTTCATGATTAGCTGTTGATGGGGATGAAAACGTTGTTTTATTAATCCCTGTTCCGTCTTGCATGTCCTTTCCCTAGTCAAGCTGGCATCTCTTGAGTATAGCCAAATAGTGCGTTAGAGAGAGAAGCTATAAGCATGACGAAGTGTTTTTTTCTGAATCGTAATATAATACGCCGTTTCCTATTATGTATTTCTTTATAAATCAGTGGATTGCTTGTATTTGGTCGGTGGCTATCATGCTGTCGTCAGTTTTTTGATAAGCCCGGAACGGAATGTTGCTCATGAGTAGAACGGATAACGCAGTACAGCGCTTTATATTTGAAAATACCGATATTCGCGGTGAAGTCGTCTCCCTCAACAACAGCTATGTTGATGCTTTGGAGGCTCACAAGTATCCAGAGGTTGTCCGACGCTTTTTAGGTGAGCTGGTGGCTTCAGCGGTGTTGTTGAGCTCTACGCTGAAGTTTGAGGGGCTTCTTACCCTTCAGGCCAGAGGCGATGGACCACTATCTTTACTGATGGTGGAGTGTACAGACCAGAAGTCATTCCGTGCTGTTGCACAGTTCAGGGATGATATCGCAGAAGCACCGCTTCAAACGCTTTTAGGCAAGGCAAGTTTGTTGATCACCGTAGATCCGGTGAAAGGTAAGCGTTACCAGGGAATTGTTCCCCTGGAAAAGGAAACGCTGGCGACAAGCCTTGAAGATTATTTTGCTCAGTCCGTTCAGTTGCAGACTCGCTTATGGCTGGCCTGTGATGGTCAGTCTTGTGCCGGTCTGCTGCTACAGGCGCTGCCTGCAGGTGCTGAACTCTCTGCAGATGCTCGTTCTGAGTCCTGGAATCGCATGACAGCATTGGCAGAGACCGTTCAGAATGCTGAGTTGTTGGATCTTGCCCATGACACACTGCTTGTCAGGCTGTTCCATGAAGAAACGGTTCGTATTTTTGACAAAGAGCCTGTTCGTTTTGTCTGCACCTGCTCTCAGGAAAGAAGTGCAAAGATCATCAGTACGCTTGACCGTAAAGAGGTTGAGTCGATTATTGAAGAGGAAGGTCTGGTTGCCATGGATTGTCAGTTCTGCAATCACCAGTATGTTTTTGGCAAAGATGATATAGACTCAATCTTTAACGAAAAGCCACAGATTCATTAAGGTTTTTTCTGAGTTCCCTCCTTTTTCTGAATCAAGAGCCGGTTAAGGCTCTTGATTAGATTTAGTTATTGTTTTCTTTTGTTTTTCGTTGTTTGTTTTTGTCTTTGTGGCTGGATTTTGCCCGCTATTTATGAGTTCATTACCACGAGAATATCGATAAGAGTGTGACCTGGTGTTTTCCGTTAGTGACCAATGATAAATTTGACTCGGGACAACACTTTTAATCTTACAAAGGTTTAACTTCTTTTATCAGACTCAGTTAACAACCGGGCGTGAAAAGGGACTCCTATAACCTGTATTTTCAAGGTTATATTTAAATAATAGGTTCAATACCCTATCATAGCGCGCCACAAGAATTATCATAATCTAACAACATGAAACGTTAAGTTGAGCGTATTGCCTTAGGAGAACTTTGCATGGCCCATGTAAACGTAAAGGAAGCTCTGGCTGGAGTCGGAATCAAGGATGTCCTTGATGTAGTTTACAACCCATCCTATGAAGTCCTGTTTGGGGAAGAAACCCGGCCGGAACTGGAAGGCTATGAAAAAGGGGTTGTTACCGAAATGGGTGCTGTGTCGGTGGATACCGGTATTTTTACCGGGCGTTCTCCAAAGGATAAGTACATCGTTAAGGATGAAACGACTCGTGATACCATCTGGTGGTCGGATCAGGGTAAGAATGATAATAAAGCGATTTCTGAAGGGGTCTGGACAGATCTCAAATCACTGGTAACTAATCAGCTTTCTGGCAAGCGCCTGTTTGTTATTGATGGCTTCTGTGGTGCAAACCCCGAAACCCGCCTGAGCGTCCGCTTTGTGACTGAAGTAGCCTGGCAGGCTCACTTTGTTAAAAATATGTTTATTCGTCCAGGTGATGATGAGCTGGTGGGTTTTAAACCAGACTTCATCGTGATGAATGGGGCAAAATGCACCAATCCCAAGTGGCAGGAGCACGGCCTTAACTCCGAGAACTTTGTGGCATTCAACCTGACTGAGCGTATTCAGGTGATTGGTGGTACCTGGTATGGCGGCGAGATGAAGAAAGGAATGTTCTCCATCATGAACTACCTTCTGCCGCTGCGTGGTATTGCTTCTATGCACTGTTCGGCCAATGTGGGTGAGCAGGGTGATACCGCAATATTCTTTGGTTTGTCCGGTACCGGCAAAACGACATTGTCTGCAGATCCCAAGCGTGCCCTTATCGGCGATGACGAGCATGGCTGGGATGATGATGGTGTCTTCAATTTTGAGGGTGGCTGTTACGCGAAGACGATTAACCTGAGAGAAGAGAATGAGCCGGAGATTTTCCACGCTATCCGCCGTGATGCCCTGCTGGAAAACGTGACGGTTGATGCTCAGGGAAAAATTGATTTTGACGATGGCTCTAAAACCGAGAATACCCGGGTTTCATATCCTCTTTACCATATAGATAATATTGTTAAGCCTGTTTCCAAGGCTGGTCACGCCAAAAAAGTTATCTTCCTCACCGCTGATGCTTTTGGGGTATTGCCACCGGTATCCCGTTTGACGCCAGAACAAACCAAGTATCATTTCCTTTCCGGCTTTACTGCTAAGTTGGCCGGTACAGAGCGTGGCATTACTGAGCCGACACCGACGTTCTCCTCCTGCTTTGGTGCTGCATTCCTGTCCTTGCATCCAACCAAATACGCAGAAGAGCTGGTTAAGAAAATGGAAGCTCACGGGGCTACCGCTTACCTGGTGAATACTGGCTGGAATGGTACTGGCAAGCGTATCTCCATCAAGGCAACCCGGGCAATTATTGATGCCATTCTGGATGGTTCTATTGATGAGGCCGAAACAAGGACTCTGCCTTACTTTGGATTGCATGTACCACAGAGCATTGACAGTGTGGATGCCAGTATTCTGAACCCTCAGGATACCTATGAAGATCCAGCTGAATGGGAGCGTAAGGCTCATGATCTGGCCGATCGCTTCATTACCAACTTTGTTAAGTTTACTGATAATGAAGAAGGTAAGGCTCTGGTTGCGGCAGGTCCATCGCTGAACTGATTCGCATCTTGTAAAAAAAGTTGCAGTAAATAATTACATTATGTAAGGGAAGCTTTGTCTTCCCTTTTTTAATATCTGATTTCTAGCCTGGACCAGCCATTTTCCAGCACTTTAAAGGTTTGGTTGCATACAAACGGGTCAGTTCCGATATAATTCCCGGTTTTCTCTGGTCATTGCAGTGTCTTTATGGCTTGATCTTTATGACTTGAGTGTGCAGGCCAGGATAGACATTAATTGCCGGCTGGATACAGAAACAATGCTGTTTCTGGGGTATTGTCTGGAAACTATCCTATTGTTTTGATTCCCATGATGAGTGTGTTTTATGCAGAGTATCTCCCAGCGCATAGCTGAAGAGTTGGGTGCCAGACCTGAACAGGTTACCAGTGCTGTACAGCTGCTTGATGATGGTTCTACAGTTCCGTTTATTGCCCGTTATCGAAAAGAAATCACCGGAGGTCTGGACGATACTCAGCTGAGAACGCTGGAGGAGCGCCTCCGTTATCTGCGAGAGCTGGAAGAGCGCCGTGATACCATCCTGAAGAGTATTACGGAGCAGGATAAGCTGACACCTGAGCTGGAGAAAGATATCCGCTCGGCAGACACGAAAACCCGCTTGGAAGACCTGTACCTTCCCTATAAGCCAAAACGTCGTACAAAGGCTCAGATTGCCCGTGAGGCGGGTCTGGAGCCATTGGCGGACATGCTGTTCGATACGCCGGAAAAAGACCCTGAAGCGGAAGCAGCAGCCTTTGTGGATGCAGGTAAAGGTGTAGAGGATATAAAAGCGGCCCTGGAAGGTGCTCGCTATATCCTGATGGAGCGCTTCAGTGAAGACGCTGAATTACTGGGGCGCCTTCGTGAACTGCTTTGGAATGAAGGCATCCTGAGCAGTCGTGGTGTTGAAGGAAAAGAAGAAGAAGGCGCGAAGTTCCGGGATTACTTTGAACATGACGAGCCTCTGAAAAGTGTTCCATCCCACCGGGCGCTGGCCATTTTCCGTGGTCGGAATGAAGGCGTTCTGCAGGCCAGTATCCGCCTTGCCAACGAGCCTGAAGACCGTCGTGAAACACACCCCTGTGAGAAGCTGGTCGCTGATTACTGGAAAGTTGAGCATAAAGGCCGTCCGGCTGATGACTGGCTGAAAGATGCGGTTCGCTGGACCTGGCGGGTAAAGCTGCTGTCTCAGCTGGAAACCGAGTTGATGACGCGTATTCGCGAAAACTCTGAAGACGAAGCAATCCGGGTTTTTGCCAAGAACCTGAAAGATCTTTTGCTGGCAGCTCCGGCAGGGCTCAGACCAACGCTGGGTCTGGATCCTGGCCTGAGAACCGGTGTTAAGGTTGCGGTGGTTGATGGCACCGGAAAGCTGGTAGAGCACACCGCTATTTTCCCTCATGCTCCCCAGAAAAAGTGGAAAGAGTCTCTCGGTACTCTGGCTACGCTCTGCTTAACTCACCAGGTTGAGCTGGTCAGCATTGGTAACGGCACGGCATCTCGTGAAACAGACCGGCTGGTGGCTGAACTGATGCGCAGTTATCCCAAGCTTGGGTTGACGAAAATCGTCGTCAGTGAAGCGGGTGCATCCGTCTATTCTGCCTCTGAACTGGCTGCCCGTGAGTTTCCGGATCTGGATGTCACTATTCGTGGTGCGGTATCCATTGCCCGTCGTCTGCAGGATCCGCTGGCTGAGTTGGTGAAAATTGAGCCCAAGTCGATTGGTGTTGGCCAGTATCAGCACGATGTTAGCCAGATCAACCTGTCCCGCTCTCTGGAGGCTGTGGTTGAGGACTGTGTAAACGCGGTAGGTGTCGACCTTAATACGGCTTCAAGTGCTTTGCTGGCTCGGGTATCCGGTTTGAATCGTACGCTGGCAGATAATATTGTTTCCTACCGAAATGAGCATGGTGCCTTCAGAAGTCGTCAGGATCTGCAAAAGGTGACTCGCTTTGGCGCAAAAACATTTGAACAGGCGGCCGGCTTCCTGCGGGTCATGAATGGTGACAACCCTCTGGACAGCTCTGCAGTGCACCCTGAGGCGTATCCAGTGGTTGAGAAGATTGCTGGTCAGTCCAGCCGTGAGGTGCAGGCACTGATTGGGGACTCTGGCTTTTTGAAGAGCCTGAATGCCGCCGACTATACCGACGAAACCTTTGGTTTGCCCACCGTTACTGACATCATCAGCGAGCTTGATAAACCCGGTCGTGACCCTCGTCCTGACTTCAAGGCAGCTGAGTTCAAAGAGGGGATTGAAGACATCCGCGACCTCAAACTGAATATGGAGCTTGAAGGCGTTGTCACCAACGTTACCAACTTTGGTGCGTTTGTGGATGTCGGTGTGCATCAGGATGGTCTGGTACATATCTCCGCGTTGTCCGAAAACTTTGTGAAGGTTCCGAGCGAAGTGGTGAAGGCAGGAGATATTGTTAAGGTCAAAGTGATGGAAGTAGACGTTGCCCGTAAGCGAATTGGCCTCTCCATGCGCATGTCGGATAAGGCAGAAGAGCGTGCAGAAGCTCGTCAGCAACCCCGTCAGGCGCGCTCTGAAAAGTCTGCAGGTCGCAGCAAACCACAGAAAACCAGTCAATCGGGTAATCGTGGTAAGAAGCAAGACTCTGGAGCTACTTTTGCTGACTTGTTTGCCAATGCAAAGCAGTTGCGCAAGTAGGGCTCTGACCGATCGCGTTAATAATCATGTAATCAGGTTGTTAACGACGACGGTTGTTTGATGAAAAAAAGCCAGACAGGACTTCATGTCTGGCTTTTTTTTAGGGGATTTAGAAAATTCAGGCTGGTATCATACCGTTCGCTGTACGTGATCAGATGCTAAGCTGATTGCTATTTTATCAGGCTGTTTACTGGTTTCCAGAGTAGAAAGCTTTGGCCGTGTTGTCATGGTCTTGGGCACAAACTGTTGCCTGCAATAACCGTGTTTATGAGCAGGCTCTTAGACCTGTACTAATTACTATTGGATCTGTACCTTGGCTACTGAGTATCAGGATCGTCTGGAGCTTTTCCAGCCCAATGCTAACCATTCCGTTCTTCGTGGTATTTGCCACGGTATCGAACGTGAAAGTCTCAGGGTTACTTCAGATGCTCGTCTTTCCCAGAAGCTCCATCCTGAGAAACTGGGACGATCATTAACCCACCCGTACATTACCACCGATTATTCCGAGGCGTTGCTTGAATTTATAACGCCGGTACATTGCCGAATTGATGATACGCTCTCGTTCCTTGAGGAGCTTCATCAGTACACCTGTCAGCATATCGATGGAGAACTGCTCTGGTCGGGTAGTATGCCCCCCTTGCTTGAAGGTGATGACAGCATTCCCATCGCGCAGTATGGAAGCGCCAATATCGGTTTAATGAAAACGGTTTATCGTGAAGGGCTCTGGCATCGTTATGGCAAGCCAATGCAGACTATTGCCGGTATTCACTATAACTTCTCTTTGCCTGAGGAGTTCTGGGACCTTTTACAACAACATTCAAATGAAGCAGGTTTTGAGTCTCGTGACTTCAGGTCAGCGGGCTATTTTTCACTTATTCGAAACTTTCTTCGTTACTCCTGGTTGCTGATGTATTTATTCGGTGCTTCACCGGTGGTTAGCAGAAGCTTCTTTGCTGACGGTGGTGAACAGTCGGGTTTACAGGCGCTTGATGGAGACTCTCTGTACCTTCCTTATGCAACCTCATTGCGTATGAGCGATATGGGTTACAGTAATCATGCTCAATCCTCTTTGAGCATTTGCTATAACACGCTGGATGAGTATGTTGACAGTTTGTCCAAGGCTATCCGCACGCCTTACCCTCCTTATGAAGCCATTGGCCTGAAAAAAGAGGGAGAATACCTGCAGTTAAATACCAACCTTCTGCAAATAGAAAATGAGTATTACAGCACTATTCGGCCAAAACGCATTGCTCGCTCTGGCGAAAAGCCAGTGACTGCTTTACGCAATGAGGGCGTAGAATATGTTGAAGTCCGTTGTCTGGATATCAACCCATTTGAACCTCTTGGGCTGAGTGAGGTAGATGCTCATTTCCTTGACGTCTTTCTGATGTATTGTTCACTGCAAAACGGGGCCTCTATCAATTCCAGCGAGTGCATTGAAGTCAGTAATAACTTTAAAACAGCCGTAATGGAAGGTCGTCGACCAGGTGTCGAGTTGACGCAGAAAGGTCAGCCCATTACGTTGACAAGCTGGGGCGTGCAGTTATTGGATGAAATGGCTCCGATTGCTGAGTTGTTAGATCAGGCGAATGGCTCATCCATGTTTATGGCAAGCCTGCATGCTCAAAAAGCAAAGCTTGATGATGTCTCTCTGACGCCTTCGGCTCAGTTGCTGAAGGCCATTGAGGCGGAGGGAGTTGGCTACATTGAGCTGATGATGTCGTTGTCCAGAAAACACGCCAAAGGCTTCTCTGAGCACGACCTGAGTGCTGAAAGAGTATCTTACTTTGAACAGGTTGCTCAGCGTTCCATTACAGATCAGCTGGCAAGGGAAGGAAACGATAAAAAAGGCTTTGATGAATTCCTGAAAGATTATATGGCTGCAGATTAACTGTATTACCGATATTCATTTTACACATGAAGGCTGGCAGGTATCGCAATAGATAAGAAAAAGGATTTTCTATCTATGCAGTGTCATTAATATAAATGAGCAGGGTTGGTTTTTGATTGGAACGAACCTGACTTTAATTATTCTGGGCCCACTTAATGACACACTTTCGGCAAAAAAAGAGTTTGTTAGTACTTGGATCAGGTTATTAAAATAATCTTTTTTAATTAAACTGTGTTTTTTTAGGTTAAAAAATTGTTATTTATCCGAGAAAATACCCTGAAGCCATTGAATTCATGATGTTCTTGGAAAGCTTGCATTTTAAATGATGTTGTGTTTTGGAAAAATAAACGCTTGCCGCAAAAAATCCACTGTCATAACCTAGCATCTGAGCTGTCTGACATAGGCGCTTACGAGGTCCCATTCACGCAGAAGATATCTAATTGTTAAAGAGGAACTGACTATCATGCTGGAGGGTTGCCAAACGGCCAAAGAACGTTGGGGAGGTGTTTCAGAAATTATTGATCGCTGGCTCAACGAGCGTCAGGAGCTGATCGTCCTTTACTGCTCCATCAATGGAATGGATCAATTTGATGATGACAAGCGCCCGGTGGCAAGTAAGTTGAAAGAGTTGTGCCAGATTTTAGTGGATTATGCATCAGCTGGTCATTTTGAGGTCTACGAGCAGTTGATTCAGGAGGCTCGGGAATTTAATGATGGTGGGATTGAGCTGGCCCATGCAATGCTGCCAAAGCTTGAAGAGAATACTTCAAGGTGTTTGAAGTTCAATGATAACTGCGAATCAATCAGTTCTCTCCAGGGGCTTCAGGATGCAGTATCAGAATTGGGTGAAACACTGGAGGAGCGTTTCAGCCTTGAAGATAAAATGATTGAAATCCTGCATGAGTCCCATCGAGAGAAGCTGATTGACTATGATGTTTGAGTTATATGAGGACAGGCTCTGTTGTTTTTAATGCTGTAGTCTGTCCTCTTGTTTGATTTAGCTGCTTTTGTTTACATCTTTGAGTTCTACTTTGAAAATAATTGCTTCATTGGGGCCGATGATTCCCGGAATTCCGTTGGAGCCATAAGCCAGTGTTGGGGGAATAAACAGCTCCCAGGTTGAGCCTTCAGGCATCTTCTGTATTCCCTCTGTCCAGCCCGCAATTACCCGGTTTAGCTGAAAAGTTGCGGGCTGACTCCGTGTATATGAACTCTCGAACAGAGTCCCATCTATTAGCCGACCTTCATAATGAACGGTTATGTGGTCAGTAATGGATGGCCTGATGCCACTACCTTTGGTAAGGATTCGGTATTGAAGACCGCTTTCTAATACTACGATACCTGGTTTTTTACTGTTTTCTGCCAGAAACATCTGGCTTTTTACGAGACCCTTCTGAGCTGCTTTTTGATAGTCAATCTGATCCAGACTCTGTTTTTTAACTTGAGCCAAACCTACAAAGTATGAGACTTCATCCTGAGACAGCTGAAGGTTATGGTTGCCAAGATTATCCTCAACCCCTTGAATAACGGCGTTAACATTGATCCCTTCAAATTGTTTAAGCTGTTCTGCCATGGATACCCCAAGGCTATAACTTAATTTGTCGCCTTCTGTCTCCAAAGCGGCAAATGAGCATAGGGAGTAAGAGAGCAGGGTAACGCTGGCAAGCGTTTTTAATCTCATAAATAGACTCTTTCTGATGATTTTCTATGCTGTTTTTCAGCACTGTTTTGAGTAAAGTGGACTCTGAGGCCTATCATTTAGTAAACCTGTTTTCTTGGCAAGCCCAGTTTAACGTTATGGAATGAAAATATGCTTTGTTTAAAGTAATTTTTATGAAAAATAAACGTCTTGTTGTTTATATTTTCAAAGATAAATGTAAATAAATCATCAAAAAAAACAGATTAAAAGCTAAAAAAAAATTTGCAGATGACGAATAAGCACTCTATGTTGGAATTAAAACTGGGTATAAATTATTCGGTTTTTATTGCGATGTACTAACTACTAGTAGATTGGTTAAATTAAAAACGAGGGACGACCCAATGCCTGCAACAAGGAAGACTGCAGTCAAAAAAAGTGCTAAGAAAGCACCTGCTAAAAAGGCTCCTGCTAAAAAAACTTCTGCCAAGAAGACTGTTAAAAAGGTCGACATGGTGAAAAAGTGGGAAAAAGAAATCGATGCGCTGAAGAAAAAGCTTGAGAAAGCTAAAGAAGCACTGAAAAAAGCAAAGGCCAGTGCAAAGACAGCTGCAGCTAAGAAACCAGCAGCCAAAAAAGCGCCTGCCAAGAAAAAGGTAGCGGCCAAGAAAAAGACTACTGCAAAGAAAGCTACCGTCAAAAAAACGGCAGCCAAGAAAAAGACAGTAGCTAAAAAGAAAGTTGCAGCTAAGAAAAAGGCGCCTGCAAAGAAAGCAGTAGCTAAAAAGAAGCCAGCAGCTAAGAAGAAGGTAGTGGCTAAGAAAAAGCCAGCTGCCAAGAAAAAGCCAGCAGCTAAAAAGAAAGTGGCGGCTAAGAAGGCTCCTGCCAGAAAGGCTGTTGCTAAGAAAAGAGCGCCAGTCAGGAAAGCAGCAGCAAGAAAGTCTCCAGCTAAAAAGAAGTAAGTCAGCTGGTAATTTGATGCTTGAAAAGGGGGAATAATTCTATTCCCCCTTATTATTTTTGTACATTCTATCTTTTCCCTTCTAAAGTTATTCGATTTCAGTGGGTTTGCTACATATAATGCCCGCCATGATCACATTGAATTCCATCAGCCTTTTAAGGACTGGCAAACTCCTTTTGGAGAATGCATCTACAACCATCCATTCTGGCCAGCATGTTGGCCTGGTCGGTGCCAATGGGTGTGGCAAATCAAGCCTGCTTGCTTTGTTGACTGGAGACTTACACCCGGATAAGGGTGAGCTTTCGTTCGATAAGGGGCGTGGGCTGGCACATATGGCTCAGGAGATTGATGCCCTTGACCGGAATGCCGTGGACTACGTATTGGATGGTGACATTGAGCTCCGTCGAATACAGCAGAATATTTTTGAAGCCGAAGCGTCCGGTACACATGAAAAACTGGCAGATTTACATGAGCAGTTACTGAGAGCTGATGGTTATACCGCCCGTTCACGGGCAGAGCAGCTATTAAATGGGCTTGGTTTTCATCATGATGTGCTGAAAAAGAATGTTAGAGATTTTTCCGGAGGATGGCGAATGCGCTTGAATCTGGCAAAGACGCTTATGTGTCCATCGGACATCCTGTTGCTTGATGAACCAACCAACCATCTTGATTTGGATGCCATTGTCTGGCTTGAAAGTTTTCTAAAGCGATACCCCGGGACTCTGTTGGTGATTTCACATGACCGGGATTTTCTGGATGCTATTACTGATCACATACTTCATATAGAGCATCAGACACTGTTTCAGTACCGTGGCAACTACTCGGCTTTTGAGCGTACACGGGCAGAAAGGCTTCAGCAACAGCAGGCAGCGTATGATAAACAGCAAAAGCTGCGGGCACATATGGAGAAGTTTGTTGAGCGATTCAGGGCTAAGGCAACAAAAGCGAAGCAAGCTCAGAGTCGTCTGAAGGCGCTGGCAAGATTGGAGGATATTTCTGCTGCCCACGTAGATTCTCCATTCTCATTTGTTTTTCCGGAAGCAAATAAAATGTCATCCCCTTTATTGGTTTTGGATAAAGCAGAGCTGGGTTATGGAGGCAAGCCATTATTAACATTGAACCTCAACATTCAGCCTGGTAGCCGTATAGGCTTGCTAGGAGCGAATGGAGCAGGTAAATCCACCCTGATTCGATCCCTTGCGGGAGAGTTGCCGCTTATCTCCGGCCAGGTCCACCAGGGAGAGCATTTGAGTATTGGCTACTTTGCTCAGCATCAGCTGGAAAGTCTGGACTTTAATGCCAGTCCTTTACTTCACCTACAACGGCTGTCTCCTGATGCCAGAGAGCAGGAACTGAGAAATTTCCTTGGAGGGTTTGGGTTTTATGGTGATAAGGCGCTTGAAACCATTCAAGGCTTTTCTGGCGGTGAAAAAGCAAGACTGGCGTTGGCTATCATTGGCTGGCAAAAACCCAACCTGTTGCTGTTAGATGAGCCTACTAACCACCTTGATCTGGATATGCGCCTTGCGTTAACCATGGCATTGCAGTCATTTGAGGGTGCTATGATCCTGGTTTCCCATGATCGGAATTTGATTCGCAGCACGACAGATGAACTTTACCTGGTTCATGATGGCCGAGTTGAAGAGTATATCGGCGATCTTGATGATTACAGTCAATGGTTGGTTCAGTTGCGCAGTAAGGAGCGTAATGAGCAGCGTGAGGATAAAAACGAAGAAAAGGGCGAGGTAGTCAGCTCTGCCCAGCAGAAAAAAGAGATAAGACGTCTGGAGGCTGAAAGACGAAAAGCATTGCGTCCCCTTAAGCAAAAAGCAGAAAAACTCGAAAGTCAGCTTGAAGAGCTGCAATCTTCTCTGGCTGATGTGGATGAGCTTCTTTCTGCACCCTCAATCTATGAAGAAGCAGCGAAGGAACAGTTAAAAGAGTATCTGGTCAGGCAGACGGAGCTTAAACGTCAGATTAATGAAGTTGAAGAAGAGTGGATGGAAGCTCTTGAGGATATCGAGAATGCTGAAATGAATTCACCATAGTTATAAGGCACTCCCTCAAAAAAACTGAGTGAATGCCTCTCCGTGTGAAGCTTTGGCTTATGCGACAGCTTCCTGCTCTGTAGCTTCTTCTTCCTCGGTAACAATATCCAGTTTGCCTAAAAGCGCAGTTACGCGCTCACCCCAAGCAGTGAGTTCCTGCTTGAGCTGAATATTATCTTCTTCGAGACGTGTATTAGCAGACCTGAGGTCTTCTACTTCCATTCTTGACAGCTCCAGTTTATCAATCAGGTTCTGGAGTCTTGATTCCAGCTGGCCTAGGGATTCAATAGACATAACGACATTTGCACCGAGAGGTCTGAGAAAAGTATTTAATAGTTTGCACTATTGCGGGGAGTTACGATAGCACGTTTTTATCTGAAGAGTTTACTGTCATTAAGAATACTTGAGTAAAGCCTGACTATACTAGATTTAATTCACGATAATAGTTGAATTTATCTGCATCGCTACGATGTATTTAAAGCAGAGTAATCTGTTGCCTTGCGGGTTCTTCCCAGCGGTGTTGTTTCATTCCAGGAAAGCTCACCAGAGGAAGAAAAGTACCCAGAAGCAAATTGCTTCGGGAGTTCCAGATGAGCAAGACCCTTCAGCCCTGCGCCAGAATTATTTCAGCCTTGAATGTTGAGGATGAGGCGATTCGGGCTTTTTATACCTCCCTGATCAACAATCAAAGCGTTGATGAATACATTAATGAACGACATCTGCACTTCTGCTCACGACAGATTGAAGGCTTCTTTCTAAGTCATGTTCTGGCGTTGACTGAATTGGCTCTGGAATTGCACGTTGTCAGATAATCCCCACAGGATAAGCTGACAAGAAAAAACGAAGCAGATAAACTGCCTGCAATTTCCGGTACTCTCTTTGCCTGAGGGGGGGGGGTCCTTTGACGATTAATAACAAGCCTGAATGGTCATGAGCGAAACAGCCCTGAGCTAACGTGCTGCTTCACTCCACCTCATCCACCTCAAGAGTGTGGAGAAGACCTACCTGTGTGGTAGTTTCATGGCTAAAAAAGCGAAACAGGAAGTTTATGCCTGAAGTGATTCCTGCCGACTCGGTCGGGCTGGTGGAACCCAAAGCTATCCGCTTCGATCAGTTTTTGTCTCTCAATTGTGGTGAGCAGCTGGACAGTTTTCAGCTCATGATAGAAACCTACGGCGAGCTGAATCCAGCGCGTTCAAATGCCGTGCTGATCTGTCATGCCCTCAGTGGTCACCATCATGCTGCAGGCTATCACAGTATGGAAGACCGCAAGCCTGGCTGGTGGGATAACTGTATAGGGCCGGGTAAACCTATTGATACCAGGCGTTTCTTTGTCGTAGCCCTCAATAACCTGGGAGGTTGTCACGGCAGTACAGGTCCAACCAGTCATAACCCGAAAACCGGGAAAGCCTATGGACCTGACTTTCCGGTAGTGACGGTAGCGGATTGGGTGAGCAGTCAGGCAATGCTGGCAGACTATCTGGGTATCGAGCAATGGGTAGCCGTTGTTGGAGGGAGCCTTGGTGGTATGCAGGCTTTGCAGTGGAGTATTGCTTACCCTGAAAGGCTTCGTCATGCCATTATCATTGCTTCAGCTGCTCGCCTGTCAGCTCAGAATATTGCATTTAATGAAGTCGCCCGTCAGGCCATCATGTCCGATGACCAGTTTTTTGGTGGTCGCTACCTGGAAGAAAACAGTATTCCTCGAAAAGGGTTGGGGCTGGCTCGAATGGTGGGGCATATCACATACCTTTCTGATGATGCGATGGGCAGTAAATTTGGCCGGGAGCTGAAAAATGAGGGATTCAGCTACGATTACAATGTTGAGTTTCAGATAGAAAGCTATCTTCGCTACCAGGGAGAGAGCTTTTCAGGAAGCTTCGATGCCAATACCTACCTTCTGATGACCCGGGCACTGGATTATTTTGATCCAGCCAGTGATTATGAAAACAGTTTGTCGAATGCGCTAAGCCGTTCAACAGCAAAGTTTTTTCTTGCTTCATTCTCAACCGATTGGCGTTTTTCTCCAGAGCGATCAAGGGAGATTGTTGATGCTTTGATGGAAGCGGGCAAAGACGTAACCTATCTCGAAGTGGATGCACCCCAGGGACACGATGCTTTCTTAATCGATATTCCCCGTTACATGCGTGGTTTGGCAGCTTATATGAATCGAGTGGCACAGGAGTGTTTATGAGCCGGGGGGATTTTGGGATTATCAGGAACTGGGTTTCACCTGACAGCCGGGTTCTTGACCTGGCCTGTGGAGATGGCCAGTTACTGCATGAGTTGCATAAAGAAAAGCAGGTGAGTGGCTACGGCCTTGAAATCAACTCTCAGAATATCGAGGCCTGCATTGAGAAAGGTGTGAATGTTATTGAGCAGAATCTGGACCGTGGACTGGGTAACTTTAAGCGTGGCAGTTTCGATACGGTTATTATGACTCAGGCTCTTCAGGTGATGCATTTTCCACACCTCGTGCTGGAAGAGATGCTGAGGGTAGGACGGCAATGCATTGTCACTTTTCCAAATTTTGGGCATTGGCGTTGCCGACTTTATCTTTCTGCTTATGGCCGCATGCCGGTATCAAAGTTCATGCCTTATACCTGGTATGATACACCCAATATTCATTTTTGTACCTTCAGTGATTTTGAGGGGTTATGCCGGGATAAAAATTATCGGGTGTTGAACCGCATGGTTGTTGATCAATCGTATAAAAGCGGTCTGGCAGGAAGGGCATGGCCAAATTTGATGGGTGAAGTTGCCATCTATCAGTTAACAACGAAATAAAAGGGGGAAGCTCATAATGACATTCACAAGCAGTATTAAATCGGGTTTCAGGCATTGGATGATGTCTTCTGCTCTGCTCCTTTTGGTTTGGGGTGTAGCTAATCCAGTGATTGCCGAGAGCATGATTCCTGAAGCCAGAGTCTTGAATCAGGAACCGGTTCAGCTGGGAAATTACCAGATATATTTCAGTGCTTTTAACAGTACATTTATCCCGCCCGGTGTCGCTGAGCAGTATAGTCTCCGTCGGGGAGGCCGCTATGGTGTCGTTAACATTGCCATTCGGGATGTTGTCGTGGATGACCTGGGAAAAGCGGTTACTGGCAAGATAAGTGGTCATACCATGAACCTGCTGACTCAGAAAACCAGGCTGAAGTTTTCTGAAGTTACTGAAGGCAGTGCGATTTACTATCTGGCAGACTTTAAGTTTTCAGACGAAGAACTGCTAAAATTTGCCATTGATGTTAAGCCCCAGGGAAGTTCCCGGAGTGAGACGCTCCGTTTTGAACAGACCTTTTATAATGACAATGCTGACCATTGAGATGTTTCTTTGCTCATCGTTCGTGTAAGGTCGGCATTTCCAGCTCAGGGCTGTTTACAAATAGTGTTCTGAAAGCGTTATGAGAAGTGTTATGACCAAGGATATTCGTCAGGTTGTGCTCGCTAGTGGTAACAAAGGCAAGCTGGCTGAGTTTCAGCAGTTGCTGGAGCCTCTGGATATCAGGATGACCCCCCAAAGTGAGTTTGGCATTGGCACAAACTTTCCGGAAGCAGAAGAAACAGGCCTGACTTTTATTGAAAATGCCATTCTCAAGGCTCGTTATGCTGCCGGGATATCAGGTTTTCCGGTCATTGCTGATGACTCGGGTCTTGAAGTTGATTATCTCAACGGTGAACCCGGTATATACTCTGCCCGTTATGCAGGGTCAGAGGCTTCTGCTGCAGATAATAATCAGAAGCTGCTGAATCGTTTGCAGGGGGTGAAATCCTCAGAGAGAACCGGGCGCTTCCATTGTGTGCTGGTTTATCTTCGCCATGAAAATGACCCAACGCCCATCATTGCCCATGGCAAATGGGAAGGTTATATCATTGAAGAAACACTGGGCGATCATGGCTTTGGCTATGACCCTTTGTTTCTGGTCCCTGCAGAGCATCGTACGGCGGCAGAGCTGCCATCAGAGTTGAAAAACCGGTTAAGCCATCGTGCTCAGGCTTTGCAGCAGCTGGTTGGCTACCTCAAGGAGATGAAACACTGAGACTTTTTTGTTTTCAGTGCCGTCAACATGCTAAAGCTTCCCCCGTTGAGTCTATATATTCATGTGCCATGGTGCGTGAAGAAGTGTCCCTATTGTGATTTCAATTCACACCGGATTACAGGCGATATTCCTGAAGATGCCTACATAAAGGCGTTACTGAATGACTTTGAGAACGAGCTGGAAGGCGTTCAGGGGCGTCCAGTGCATTCAATTTTTATCGGAGGGGGGACGCCCAGCCTGCTAACAGCAAATGCTTACCAGAAGCTGTTTAAAGGCCTTCAGGCGCAGGTGAAGTTCTCGGATGATATTGAGATCACCATGGAGGCCAATCCCGGTACATACGAGCATGATCGTTTTCAGGCCTACCTGGATGTTGGAGTGAACCGGCTTTCGTTAGGGATTCAAAGCTTTCAGGATGATAAGTTAGCAGCTCTGGGTCGTATCCATTGTGCCGATGAAGCCCGGCAGGCAGTTGCCTCAATTACCAGCAGTGGCTTCAACAATATTAATATTGATTTGATGCATGGCCTGCCGGGGCAATCTCCTGATGATGCCCTTTACGATCTGAAGCAGGCCATTGACCTTCAGCCAGCGCATATCTCCTGGTATCAGCTGACTATTGAGCCAAACACCGTATTTTATTCGAAAACACCGGTATTACCGCCTGATGATACGCTCTGGGATATCCAGGAAGCAGGACAGGCTTTGTTGGCATCGGCTGGCTTTAAACAGTATGAAATTTCTGCTTATAGTCAGCCTGGTCGACGCTCAAAACATAACCTGAACTACTGGCAGTTTGGTGATTATATCGGTATTGGCGCGGGAGCCCATGGCAAGTTAACGGATCTATCAACTGGACAGATTTATCGAAACTGGAAAACTCGAATGCCTGCGGATTACCTGGCTGCTGATAACTACATTTCCCATGCCTTTGAGGCAGGACGACGAGTGCTGGAAGTAGATGAATTGCCCATCGAGTTTATGATGAATGTGCTGCGGCTTCATGATGGCATTGATGCTCAGCTCTATGGAGAGAGAACCGGGCAGGCATTGGGTAGTATTAACCAACAGCTGAAACTTGCCCAACAAAAAGGGTTGTTGGAACCTATTGAGTTAGTGAACAGGTTCAAGCCTACCCAGACAGGGAGGCTCTTTCTAAATGATTTGCTGGAGTTGTTTGCGTAAGTGTCTAGTATGGTTCTGAGATTTGTTCAGATCAGCCTTCTCCTTTGGGTGTTATCTTTTCCCCAGATGCCGTAAAAAGATCTATTTCAAATGTAACCTCCTGTTTGGTATCAACCCTTATTTCTTTTACAACCTTCTTGAAATCTTGGATACAGGTTTCTACTTGCCCTTCAAATTTGCGCATTCCGGAGCATTCGGCCACCCCTTCTCGGAGCGCAGCGACGCATCGGTTTGCAGCTTAGGACGTAGGTTCGGACTTCGCCAGTTTTGCCTGTTTCTTTCTCAGTGATTCACCCTTCAGGTGGACGCGGTGAGCGTTATGAATCAGCCGGTCCAGAATCACATCTGCCAGTGTCGGATCACCGATCAGTTCATGCCAATGATCAACCGGCATCTGGCTGGTAATCAGGGTGCTCTTGAGGTTATGCCGGTCCTCAACCAACTCCAGCAGGTCGCGCCTGTGACTCTCGTTCAATGGTGCCAGCCCCCAGTCATCCAGAAGGAGCAAGTCGGGTTTGGCCAGTCCTGTCATTACCTTCAGGTAACGACCATCAGCGCGGGCAAGGCTCAGGTCCTGAAGCAGTCTTGGTAGCCTCTGGTACTGGACGGTATAACCATCACGACAGGCTTTCTGAGCCAGGGCACAAGCCAGCCAGGTTTTACCAACCCCGGTTGGTCCGGTGATAATGACGTTTTGATGATCCTTTATCCAGCCACTGCCCAGTAACTGTTGGAACTGATCCCGCTTAAGACCGCGAGGGTGGCGGAAGTCAATGTCTTCCATGCAAGCATACTGCCTTAGTCGTGCATTTTTTAATCGATTCTTCAGGTGACGGTTATCACGGGCAGTTATTTCACGATCAACCATCAGACCCAGTCGTTCATCAAACGACAGTTGATCTATATCTGAACTGCTTAACTGTTCATTAAGTGCTTCTTGCATGCCTGACAGCTTCAGCGTTTGCATTTTTTCTAATGTTGGATTCAATAACATGGTTCTGGTTCCTTTCTCATTCGTATTGGCTTAGTTGAAATAGTCAGAACCACGAAGGTTCTCATGATGATCCGGCAATGGGGCTTCCGGTTCCAGTTGCGGCAACGGTTGTTGATCCAGATTGTGCTTCAGGATGGATTCGAGACTGCGGTATGAGCAGGCATCCATATAGAGTGCACGACGACAGGCGTTTTCAAGCCGGTCATTACCATCAATGGCACTGACTTAAGGCCCTACCCCTTGTATTTATTGAGCCTCCGAGCTTGTGATCTTGAGTGCTGTAACCTCTGATGTGGCTTTGGTCGTCTTTTTACCGCTCGTGGTTCTGACCTTCCCGGACGATTGGCAACAATGTGCTGACCAATAATTTTCAGCATACTGTTGACCTTTCTTTCCAGTGAATCAACTGATGCCATCAGTAATGTTTGATGAAAGGAAGCAAGGGTCTCCTGTGCTGCTTTAAAGCTGATTTCTCTCAGCTTCTTCCCGATATACTGCGCGGCCCTTCCCATTAACGCCTTGATCAAGTTGAAAACAAGGAGATTAATGCAAATTTCGTAACTGCTCATATTTAACTGGCAATAACAGTTTCCTGATGACCTGATGCTTGCAGTACCAGATCTTTTAGACGAGGTAACAGGTTTGTTCCAGAAAGCCTGTCTTTCAGATATTTGGCAAACGAAATCCCATGCTGCTTACAGGTCTTTTTCAGGCTGGCAAAAGTATCACGGCACATTTGGCCAAGGTCACTGCGGGTTCCACCGCTGACTTTTCGCCTTTTCACGTACTCCCTGATCTGCCTTTCCATCAGGTTGTTATGTAACGGTAGCCACGGGTATTCAAGAACCAGTAACAGCCTCCTCCCTGACAACCATCAGCTTCCCCAATACCGTTTGCAAGTCAGGATAATCAACCCGGGTTGTTACCCAGTGGTTAAAATCTCGCTTTATTTGCTGCTTCTTTTTTTCTGTGGGATTTTGTCGGTAGTCGTCCAGGTCATCGTAAATGAGCCAGTACTGATCCTGAATCCAGTCTCTGGCCGCTCTTTCCAGTGCATTTCCCGGGATTAGCTTATCCAAAGGCCTGCCTGCATGGTACCAACACAGTGAATGTTGAAAGGCAGTGTCAAACGGGTGAAATTAAAAGTGTTCATCAGGGCCTTTCCGGCCCACAAAACCTACATTTGAACGATAATATAGGAGTATTTCTCACCCATCATTAAGTACCATGTCCTCACCTATGTCTCTTGCTGATAGACTTGCTGCCCACCCTGAACTTGAACGTAGAGTTTCTACACTCTTGGATATTGTTGAAGCCGAGTCTGGCCTCATGGATCAAGCGGACGATGCTGAAGAGGCTGTCATTGCTAACCTGCGTAGTATGGGCAATGAACTGCTTACTGACTGGGGTACCTGCAGCATTATTGTATTGATGTTCCTGAGTCTTCTATCCGCGCCATAACTCTTGAGCATGCAAGCTGCATGCAAAATGAATCCATCAGTGCATTACAAAATCGCCAGAACTGCCTTGGTGAAGCTGCACAGTTCGTAGGAGAAATGGATGGAAGCATGATTCCTGTTGTCCTCTTCGATGAAGAAGCAGAAGGTGACAAACGCAAAACGCGTAAAACTGAATGGCAGGAAGCTAAAGTGATGGAGCGACCTGGATTACCAACCAGACAAAGAGGATGTTTGGAGAGCAAGGCAGTTATCTTGTTGATTATTACCATCTCTCTGAGTACTTCGCGGATGCGGCAGAAGAGTGTGTCGGCATTAATATGGAAGCTCGTGTGCAGTGGCGGCATATCCAGCAGGAGCGTATGAAATCTGGAAATATTAGTTCGGTCATGGCAGAGCTGGATTTGCACAGAAATGGAAAGAAAGGCAAGGCGTCCAATAAATCAGAGCAGTGTCACCGGTATCTTCGAAATCGCCCGGGACAATTCGAATATGCAGCTGCGGAAGCAGCCCATCTTCCGATAGGATCTGGTGAAATAGAAAGTTCGAACAGTGCGATCGTGCAGATGCGACTAAAAATACCAGGTGCCTGGTGGAAACCTTCCAACGCAGGAGCAATGCTTTGCTTAAGAACATTGCGTTCTAACGGGGATTGGGATAACTACTGGAAAAAAGCAGAGTAATGGGTGGATGGAACACTTTTAATTCCACCCGCTGAAGACAGTCATCAACGAGTGAAAGGAACTCTGGACTACACTTGGTCATGGCTTGCTCGGAGGTTGGAATATCACGACTTTTTATAGTCGCTCTCTTTCGGGCAAGCCCTGATTTTATTGACCTTTAGCCTTAAGTCAGTGCCATTGGGATTTATCCCGACAAGGGATATGGGATGCCCTGGGGGAGATGATGCGAAAGAGCTATAGCCGACAAGATGGGATAATAATGAACGTGGCTCAGCTTTGCATTGACTCCGGTGGCCACTTTACCGATGAAGTTTATGCATTCTGCCGAAAAATGGGGGCCGACTGGGCTATCCCCATTAAGGGTTCCTCACTTTCTGGAAAACCCATCACCACCTTTCCCAAAACCAAAAATAAAAATAAAAAAGGTGTTTTCCTGACAATGATCGGGACAGATACCGCCAAAGAATTGATATACCAGCGCTATCGTATATTGGAGCCAGGGCAGGGTTATTGCCATTGGCCAATCAAGGATTGCTTTGATGAAGATTACTTCAAGCAGGCAACCGCTGAAGAAAAGATAAAGAAATACAGGAACGGATTTCCATATTTCACATGGGATGCCAAGAACCGGAGAAATGAAGCCCTGAATTGTCGGGTTTATTCCCTGGCTGCAATAAGAATTCTTCGCAACACCGTGGTATTAATCCGGATCGACTGTCATTAAGTCGGGCGGGTCCGGAAAGTGGCAGTGAAAATCCGGAAATCGAAGAAGAAAATAATAAAAAGCCAATAAGAAGATCCTCCCGAAGTTCCTACTTACAGAGATAAACCATGATTACCGAAGCAGAATATAAAGCGCTAAAGAGAGCGGTTCTCCTGCGGGAGACAAGAACGGTGGAATTTGAAGGCCGAAAGGTGGAGTACAGCAGCTTTGCTGAAATGGAAAGGCGACTGCAGGCCATAGAGCGTGAACTGGTTAAGCAAAAGAAACGACCCAGGCAATACGGCATCTATTCATCAAAGGGAGTTTGAGAATGGGCTTTCTTGCCAACATTGTTCGGCGTTTTAAAAATGCTGCTTACACCGCTGCAGGGGCAGGCCGGAGAACAAAAAGCTGGTACGCCCCAGCCTTGTCGCCCAATACGGCGCTCACCGCTGACCTGAGTAAACTGATTAACCGCTCCCGGGCAGCGATTCGTAATGATCCATGGGCAAGCAGTGGTCTGGAAAAGCTGGTTAGTAATGTCATTGGTCGAGGTATCACGCCTAAATCGCTGGTGGATGACGATAGCTTACGGGAGCAATTACAGTCGCTATTTCTGGAATGGTCAGACGAATCTGATGCTGATGGTCTGCTCAGTTTCACCGGGCAGCAATCATTAATAACCCGCTCGATGTTTGAAGGTGGTGAATGTTTTGTCAGGTTGCGTCCACGTAGGCCAGCGGATGGTCTTGTCGGTTCCCTTGCAGCTTCAGGTTGTTGAGTCAGAGTTCGTCCCCATCAGCTACAACCATACGTTAGACAATGGCCATGTAATAAAAGCAGGTATTGAGTTTAACAAACTGGGCAAGCGGGTTGCTTACTATATGCATCGTGAGCATCCGGCAGAGTTTGCTTTTGATAGCACCAAACTCATCAGGGTGAAAGCTGAAAATGTCCTGCATGTTTTTGAAGCATCTGCGTCCTGGGCAACTCCGGGGCCAGCCATTACTGACACAGGTATTGGTCAGACTTTATCACCTGGATAAGTTTGATGATGCGACCCTGTACTACGTCAGGAAATAGCCAACCTGTTCACTGGCTTTATCAAGAAGCCTTCACCAGAACAGGAACCCATTGATCCATTAACCGGCAAGCCGTTTGAGTACGGAGATAATGGCCTGCCCATGGTTGCCATGGAACCCGGCACCATGCAGGAATTAGCACCGGGAGAGGAAGTGGAGTTTAACAATCCTCCCGGCACCGCAGCTGATTACCCAAACTTTATGCGACAGCAGTTGATGGCCATTGCTGCCGGTATCGGGCTTCCGTTTGAATTGCTATCCGGAGATATGGCAGGGGTAAGTGACAGAGCCTTGCGATTAATCCTCAATGAGTTTCGCCGGCGCATTCAGCAGATTCAGCACAACCAGATCATCTTTCAGTTCTGTCGCCCGGTCTGGAACCGTTGGCTGGATATGGCTGTACTCAATGGCTCTATCAATCTTCCTGACTATGCCAACAAACAGCGTGCTTATCGTCGTGTGAAGTGGATCGCCCACGGCTGGCCCTATATGCACCCGGTTCAGGATATGCAGGCGCAGAAGATGGCCGTTCGCAGCGGATTCAAGTCTCGCTCTGAAGTGGTCAGCGAACAGGGTTATGACAGCGAGCAGATTGACGCAGAAATTGCCGCCGATAACCGCCGCTCCGATGAGCTTGAACTGAAATACGACAGCGATGCCCGGGATCTGGAAACGGAGCCAACCCTTAATCTCAAAGAAAAGGACGACAGTGATGAGTCATAACCGGCAGTGGTTTACTTTCAAAAACGAAGCGGGGCAGACACCCGAACTGTTCATCTATGACGATATTGATGACTGGTTCGGAGTGTCAGCGCAGGGCGTGGTGGATCAGATCCGAAATATGGACGCTACTGATATTAATGTCCGGATCAATTGCCGGGGCGGAATGGTCTTTGAAGGCATCGCCATATACAACACTCTGCGTCTGCACAAAGCTAATGTTCATATCAGTATTGAGGGACTTGCGGCGAGCATTGCCAGCGTTATTGCCATGGCCGGTGATACGGTCACCATCGCTGAAAACGCCATGATCATGATTCATAACCCCTATGGTTGGGCGCAGGGTGATGCTGACGCAATGCGTAAAACAGCCGATGTAATGGACAAGATAGCCGACAGTATCGCGGTCTCTTACACCGCCCGAACCGGGAAAACCATCGAGGAAATGAAAGCCCTGATGGATAGTGAGACCTGGTACACGGCAACTGAAGCTCTGGCCGCTGGCCTGGTAGATAAGGTGGATACCCCCATCAAGGCCGCTGCCCACTTTGATGTATCCATGTTCAACAACGTACCGGATAACTATGGACGTTTCGAGCAAGCCAAAGATCAGACGAAGGCACAAATTCAGACGGTGGAGCCGCAACCTGAGGCTGGTGCTCTGGTTATTGCTGATCTTTGTTGTCAGGCTGGTTATCCAGAAAAAACCGCTGCATTTCTTAAAGCGACACTATCGGAAGCTCAGGTCAAGGCCCGGCTGGCCAACTATGACCAGATTAAAAACCTCTGCCAGACAGCTCACCACCCGGATAAAGCAGCGGATTTCATAAAAGACGACTGCTCAGTAGCCGACGTTCAAAACACTCTGTTTGAACTGCTCACCGCTGAAGATGAACCTATCAATACCGCTCTCACTCCCAAGCAGCAAGGCATGAAACAAACCACTGTCGCTATCGACACTCAGGCTATTTATAGCCGACGCAACCAAGCATAACCCTCCCCCTAAATCCTTAAAAAAGGACGTTAACGATGAGTGTAAAAACTGAATCGGTCTACACCGGTGAATTTCTGGTGTCTGAAGGAAATAACAGCATCAGCCGTGAGCAGGTGTCGTTTGCTGCAAGTCTGACCATGCTGCCTGGCACTGTAGTCGGCAAGGCTTCTGCTGATGGTGTCTACAGTCCTCTCGATCCGTCCGCTGTGGATGG
>CBDHDM010000018.1:0-6882 GCA_965261315.1 Endozoicomonas sp.
ATCGGGTGATCTAGTTATGCGCCTGTGTGGAAGTTGGGAGAAAATCGTGGTAGATCAGCGCAGGTGTAGGCGCATTTTAAAGCAAGTGAAACAGTGCGTTTTGCCCATTTTTGCCTTTTTGCGCCTTAACACGACTTTTTCGACTCTTTTAATGTTAAAATGCATGTAGACCTGTTCATTGGGATGTAGACTATCCAAAGATCGGGTGATATAGTTGTGCGCATGTGTGGAAGTTGGGAGAAAATCGTGGTAGATCAGCGCAGGTGTAGGCGCATTTTGAAGCAAGTGAAACAGTGCGTTTTGCCTTTTTTTGCCTTTTTGCGCCTTAACACGACTTTTTCGACTCTTTTAATGTTAAAATGCATGTAGACCTGTTCATTGGGATGTAGACTATCCAAAGATCGGGTGATATAGTTGTGCGCATGTGTGGAAGTTGGGAGAAAATCGTGCTAGATCAGCGCAGGTGTAGGCGCATTTTGAAGCAAGTGAAACAGTGCGTTTTGCCCATTTTTGCCTTTTTGCGCCTTAACACGACTTTTTCGACTCTTTTAATGTTAAAATGCATGTAGACCTGTTCATTGGGATGTAGACTATCCAAAGATCGGGTGATATAGTTGTGCGCATGTGTGGAAGTTGGGAGAAAATCGTGCTAGATCAGCGCAGGTGTAGGCGCATTTTGAAGCAAGTGAAACAGTGCGTTTTGCCCATTTTTGCCTTTTTGCGCCTTAACACGACTTTTTCGACTCTTTTAATGTTAAAATGCATGTAGACCTGTTCATTGGGATGTAGACTATCCAAAGATCGGGTGATATAGTTGTGCGCATGTGTGGAGGTGTAGGCGCATTTTGAAGCAAGTTAAACAGTGCGTTTTGCCCATTTTTGCCTTTTTGCGCCTTAACACGACTTTTTCGACTCTTTTAATGTTAAAATGCATGTAGACCTGTTCATTGGGATGTAGACTATCCAAAGATCGGGTGATATAGTTGTGCGCATGTGTGGAAGTTTGGAGAAAATCGTGGTAGATCAGCGCAGGTGTAGGCGCATTTTGAAGCAAGTGAAACAGTGCGTTTTGCCCATTTTTGCCTTTTTGCGCCTTAACACGACTTTTTCGACTCTTTTAATGTTAAAATGCATGTAGACCTGTTCATTGGGATGTAGACTATCCAAATGTCGGGTGATATAGTTGTGCGCATGTGTGGAAGTTGGGAGAAAATCGTGCTAGATCAGCGCACGTGTAGGCGCATTTTGAAGCAAGTGAAACAGTGCGTTTTGCCCATTTTTGCCTCTTTGCGCCTTAACACGACTTTTTCGACTCTTTTAATGTTAAAATGCATGTAGACCTGTTCATTGGGATGTAGACTATCCAAAGATCGGGTGATATAGTTGTGCGCATGTGTGGAAGTTGGCAAAAAATCGTGGTAGATCAGCGCAGGTGTAGGCGCATTTTGAAGCAAGTGAAACAGTGCGTTTTGCCCATTTTTGCCTTTTTGCGTCTTAACAAGACTTTTTCGACTCTTTTAATGTTAAAATGCATGTAGACCTGTTAATTGGGATGTAGACTATCCAAAGATCGGGTGATATAGTTGTGCGCATGTGTGGAAGTTGGCAGAAAATCGTGGTAGATCAGCGCAGGGGTAGGCGCATTTTGAAGCAAGTGAAACAGTGCGTTTTGCCCATTTTTGCCTCTTTGCGCCTTAACACGACTTTTTCGACTCTTTTAATGTTAATGCATGTAGACCTGTTCATTGGGATGTAGACTATCCAAAGATAGGGTGATATAGTTGTGCGCATGTGTGGAAGTTGGCAGAAAATCGTGGTAGATCAGCGCAGCTGTAGGCGCATTTTGAAGCAAGTGAAACAGTGCGTTTTGCCCATTTTTGCCTTTTTGCGCCTTAACACGACTTTTTCGACTCTTTTAATGTTAAAATGCATGTAGACCTGTTCATTGGGATGTAGACTATCCAAAGATCGGGTGATGTAGTTGTGCGCATGTGTGGAAGTTGGCAGAAAATCGTGGTAGATCAGCGCAGGTGTAGGCGCATTTTGAATCAAGTGAAACAGTGGGTTTTGCCCATTTTTGCCTTTTTGCGCCTTAACACGACTTTTTCGACTCTTTTAATGTTAAAATGCATGTAGACCTGTTCATTGGGATGTAGACTATCCAAAGATCGGGTGATATAGTTGTGCGCATGTGTGGAAGTTGGCAGAAAATCGTGGAAGATCAGCGCAGGTGTAGGCGCATTTTGAAGCAAGTGAAACAGTGCGTTTTGCCCATTTTTGCCTTTTTGCGCCTTAACACGACTTTTTCGACTCTTTTAATGTTAAAATGCATGTAGACCTGTTCATTGGGATGTAGACTATCCAAAGATCGGGTTATATAGTTGTGCGCATGTGTGGAAGTTGGCAGAAAATCGTGGTAGATCAGCGCAGGTGTAGGCGCATTTTGAAGCAAGTGAAACAGTGCGTTTTTGCCCATTTTTGCCTTTTTGCGCCTTAACACGACTTTTTCGACTCTTTTAATGTTAAAATGCATGTAGACCTGTTCATTGGGATGTAGACTATCCAAAGATCGGGTGATATAGTTGTGCGCATGTGTGGAAGTTCGCAGAAAATCGTGGTAGATCAGCGCAGGTGTAGGCGCATTTTGAAGCAAGTGAAACAGTGCGTTTTGCCCATTTTTGCCTTTTTGCGCCTTAACACGACTTTTTCGACTCTTTTAATGTTAAAATGCATGTAGACCTGTTCATTGGGATGTAGACTATCCAAAGATCGGGTGATATAGTTGTGCGCATGTGTGGAAGTTGGCAGAAAATCGTGGTAGATCAGCGCAGGTGTAGGCGCATTTTGAAGCAAGGGAAACAGTGCGTTTTGCCCATTTTTGCCTTTTTGCGCCTTAACACGACTTTTTCGACTCTTTTAATGTTAAAATGCATGTAGAACTGTTCATTGGGATGTAGACTATCCAAAGATCGGGTGATATAGTTGTGCGCATGTGTGGAAGTTCGCAGAAAATCGTGGTAGATCAGCGCAGGTGTAGGCGCATTTTGAAGCAAGTGAAACAGTGCGTTTTGCCCATTTTTGCCTTTTTGCGCCTTAACACGACTTTTTCGACTCTTTTAATGTTAAAATGCATGTAGACCTGTTCATTGGGATGTAGACTATCCAAAGATCGGGTGATATAGTTGTGCGCATGTGTGGAAGTTGGCAGAAAATCGTGGTAGATCAGCGCAGGTGTAGGCGCATTTTGAAGCAAGTGAAACAGTGCGTTTTTGCCCATTTTTGCCTTTTTGCGCCTTAACACGACTTTTTCGACTCTTTTAATGTTAAAATGCATGTAGACCTGTTCATTGGGATGTAGACTATCCAAAGATCGGGTGATATAGTTGTGCGCATGTGTGGAAGTTCGCAGAAAATCGTGGTAGATCAGCGCAGGTATAGGCGCATTTTGAAGCAAGTGAAACAGTGCGTTTTGCCCATTTTTGCCTTTTTGCGCCTTAACACGACTTTTTCGACTCTTTTAATGTTAAAATGCATGTAGACCTGTTCATTGGGATGTAGACTATCCAAAGATCGGGTGATATAGTTGTGCGCATGTGTGGAAGTTGGCAGAAAATCGTGGTAGATCAGCGCATGTGTAGGCGCATTTTGAAGCAAGTGAAACAGTGCGTTTTGCCCATTTTTGCCTTTTTGCGCCTTAACACGACTTTTTCGACTCTTTTAATGTTAAAATGCATGTAGAACTGTTCATTGGGATGTAGACTATCCAAAGATCGGGTGATATAGTTGTGCGCATGTGTGGAAGTTGGCAGAAAATCGTGGTAGATCAGCGCAGGTGTAGGCGCATTTTGAAGCAAGTGAAACAGTGCGTTTTTGCCCATTTTTGCCTTTTTGCGCCTTAACACGACTTTTTCGACTCTTTTAATGTTAAAATGCATGTACACCTGTTCATTGGGATGTAGACTATCCAAAGATCGGGTGATATAGTTGTGCGCATGTGTGGAAGTTGGCAGAAAATCGTGGTAGATCAGCGCAAGTGTAGGCGCATTTTGAAGCAAGTGAAACAGTGCGTTTTTGCCCATTTTTGCCTTTTTGCGCCTTAACACGACTTTTTCGACTCTTTTAATGTTAAAATGCATGTAGACCTGTTCATTGGGATGTAGACTATCCAAAGATCGGGTGATATAGTTGTGCGCATGTGTGGAAGTTGGAAGAAAATCGTGGTAGATCAGCGCGGGTGTAGGCGCATTTTGAAGCAAGTGAAACAGTGCGTTTTTGCCCATTTTTGCCTTTTTGCGCCTTAACACGACTTTTTCGACTCTTTTAATGTTAAAATGCATGTAGACCTGTTCATTGGGATGTAGACTATCCAAAGATCGGGTGATATAGTTGTGCGCATGTGTGGAAGTTGGCAGAAAATCGTGGTAGATCAGCGCAGGTGTAGGCGCATTTTGAAGCAAGTGAAACAGTGCGTTTTGCCCATTTTTGCCTTTTTGCGCCTTAACACGACTTTTTCGACTCTTTTAATGTTAAAATGCATGTAGACCTGTTCATTGGGATGTAGACTATCCAAAGATCGGGTGATATAGTTGTGCGCATGTGTGGAAGTTGGCAGAAAATCGTGGTAGATCAGCGCAGGTGTAGGCGCATTTTGAAGCAAGGGAAACAGTGCGTTTTGCCCATTTTTGCCTTTTTGCGCCTTAACACGACTTTTTCGACTCTTTTAATGTTAAAATGCATGTAGACCTGTTCATTAGTATGTAGAGTATCCAAAGATCGGGTGATATAGTTGTGCGCATGTGTGGAAGTTGGCAGAAAATCGTGGTAGATCAGCGCAAGTGTCGGCGCATTTTGAAGCAAGTGAAACAGTGCGTTTTGCCCATTTTTGCCTTTTTGCGCCTTAACACGACTTTTTCGACTCTTTTAATGTTAAAATGCATGTAGAACTGTTCATTGGGATGTAGACTATCCAAAGATCGGGTGATATAGTTGTGCGCATGTGTGGAAGTTGGCAGAAAATCGTGGTAGATCAGCGCAGGTGTAGGCGCATTTTGAAGCAAGTGAAACAGTGCGTTTTTGCCCATTTTTGCCTTTTTGCGCCTTAACACGACTTTTTCGACTCTTTTAATTTTAAAATGCATGTACACCTGTTCATTGGGATGTAGACTATCCAAAGATCGGGTGATATAGTTGTGCGCATGTGTGGAAGTTGGCAGAAAATCGTGTAGATCAGCGCAGGTGTAGGCGCATTTTCAAGCAAGTGAAACAGTGCGTTTTGCCCATTTTTGCCTTTTTGCGCCTTAACACGACTTTTTCGACTCTTTTAATGTTAAAATGCATGTAGACCTGTTCATTGGGATGTAGACTATCCAAAGATCGGGTGATATAGTTGTGCGCATGTGTGGAAGTTGGCAGAAAATCGTGGTAGATCAGCGCGGGTGTAGGCGCATTTTGAAGCAAGTGAAACAGTGCGTTTTTGCCCATTTTTGCCTTTTTGCGCCTTAACACGACTTTTTCGACTCTTTTAATGTTAAAATGCATGTATACCTGTTCATTGGGATGTAGACTATCCAAAGATCGGGTGATATAGTTGTGCGCATGTGTGGAAGTTGGCAGAAAATCGTGGTAGATCAGCGCAGGTGTAGGCGCATTTTGAAGCAAGGGAAACAGTGCGTTTTGCCCATTTTTGCCTTTTTGCGCCTTAACACGACTTTTTCGACTCTTTTAATGTTAAAATGCATGTAGACCTGTTCATTAGTATGTAGAGTATCCAAAGATCGGGTGATATAGTTGTGCGCATGTGTGGAAGTTGGCAGAAAATCGTGGTAGATCAGCGCAAGTGTCGGCGCATTTTGAAGCAAGTGAAACAGTGCGTTTTGCCCATTTTTGCCTTTTTGCGCCTTAACACGACTTTTTCGACTCTTTTAATGTTAAAATGCATGTAGAACTGTTCATTGGGATGTAGACTATCCAAAGATCGGGTGATATAGTTGTGCGCATGTGTGGAAGTTGGCAGAAAATCGTGGTAGATCAGCGCAGGTGTAGGCGCATTTTGAAGCAAGTGAAACAGTGCGTTTTTGCCCATTTTTGCCTTTTTGCGCCTTAACACGACTTTTTCGACTCTTTTAATTTTAAAATGCATGTACACCTGTTCATTGGGATGTAGACTATCCAAAGATCGGGTGATATAGTTGTGCGCATGTGTGGAAGTTGGCAGAAAATCGTGTAGATCAGCGCAGGTGTAGGCGCATTTTCAAGCAAGTGAAACAGTGCGTTTTGCCCATTTTTGCCTTTTTGCGCCTTAACACGACTTTTTCGACTCTTTTAATGTTAAAATGCATGTAGACCTGTTCATTGGGATGTAGACTATCCAAAGATCGGGTGATATAGTTGTGCGCATGTGTGGAAGTTGGCAGAAAATCGTGGTAGATCAGCGCGGGTGTAGGCGCATTTTGAAGCAAGTGAAACAGTGCGTTTTTGCCCATTTTTGCCTTTTTGCGCCTTAACACGACTTTTTCGACTCTTTTAATGTTAAAATGCATGTATACCTGTTCATTGGGATGTAGACTATCCAAAGATCGGGTGATATAGTTGTGCGCATGTGTGGAAGTTGGCAGAAAATCGTGGTAGATCAGCGCAGGTGTAGGCGCATTTTGAAGCAAGGGAAACAGTGCGTTTTGCCCATTTTTGCCTTTTTGCGCCTTAACACGACTTTTTCGACTCTTTTAATGTTAAAATGCATGTAGACCTGTTCATTAGGATGTAGAGTATCCAAAGATCGGGTGATATAGTTGTGCGCATGTGTGGAAGTTGGCAGAAAATCGTGGTAGATCAGCGCAAGTGTCGGCGCATTTTGAAGCAAGTGAAACAGTGCGTTTTGCCCGT
>CBDHDM010000019.1:0-120382 GCA_965261315.1 Endozoicomonas sp.
GAGGGGGAGACAAAGACTCTCATGGATAACAGGAAAGTGGTTTATTCACTGGCCAAGGACCGTCATCCCGAGCGCTGGGGAAACCGGGCAACAAGAAACTGGGATCTGGCCGATGAAGTCTGGCTGAATCCTGATAAATGTATTGTTGGGCAACTAAGTAAAGCTGCCTGAGTTGAGGCGACAACTATGTTGACAAACACCGGTGGTGCTGCAAGGAAAAAAAGCTGGCTATTAAAGCCAGCAATCAGCACATCGAACCCGAGTCCGTCGCTGGCCACCAATGTAGGCACCAGCAAAACCATTCGGGCTCAGGGCTTCCAGTATTAACCAGCCACCGTGAATTTGGACAATTCGGTCGCTCAATTTTTCAAACGCCCAAACTTATTCAGAAAGTTGAGGTCAAAATTTGAGATCAAAACAGCAAATGGTGGGCTAGAGTTTCAGATTCCCCCGGCATTTGATGATATCACAAAAATAATTACGTCCCTTCGTCCTCTACGTTAACCTATAGGTTATCTATGATCGAGAATTCAGTTTCATCACAAAATACAAGGGCTAGCGGTAATTTCGGCTTTTTCCCTGATCCCACCCTTGAGTCCAAAGCACTTAACAGAACGGTTTCATTACCTGGGTTGGCTCACCAAACAGAACCTTTCCCATCATCTTTTGGTGTGGACCTCACTTCATCAAAAGCACAACACAACTTCCCTCTGCTAGCGCAAAGACAGGTTGTCTATGTTGATGCAGGAACTCAATATCAAGTGAGTGATATCACAGAAGATAGAAAAGTATCCTCTTCAAACAGAATGGATGCTTATTATAAATTGAACGCAGCAACTAAAGAATTGAAAGAGCGCATCGGAAAAGGTATTGGCGAGAAGTTTATGGACACCCTCACCAAAGAGCTATCGTTTGTCGTCTTGAGTCGAGGCAGTAAGACGACAAATCAGGGAATGTTACTGCATGGTGCTCCCGGTGATGGAAAAACCTTCCTTATGGAAAACTTTGCAGCCGCATTGAGTCGTTGTGTTGATTGTAAGGTAGTGCAAGTAAAAGGGGTCAGCTTTCTGGGAAAAAATGAGGAAGAAACAACCGCTAAATTCCATAAAATACTCTCTGGCAATAACCCAACCCATGAGTCAGAAGGTTCAACAACCGACGTTTCAGGGCTGCTGCGAGTACTCTGTATTGACGAGTTGGATGCCAGCATTATCGAGACACCAGGTAGACTGAATGACCAGGTGCGGGTTGTGACTAACTTATTAAAGAGCAGCCTCTCCGGTTCATCGGATGACAGGGTCGATGATTTATACATCATCGCCACGACCAACGCGGCAATAAAGGATATACCTGAAGCATTGTTAAGGCCCGGCCGTATTGGAAAAAAACTCTTAATACCCATGCCCACCCTTGCTGAAAACAGACTTTTCATCGAGCGGTTCTGTCAGGAGTATAAAATCAACACCGACAGTTTCAATCCAGAGAAAGTGTCGATTCTTTCACACCAGAAAAAGCAATCCGTTGCCCAGATTAAAGACATGGTGGTCAGAGCGCATCAACTGGCAGAAATAGAAGGCATGGAACGAGCAACGTACGATGCTGTCCAAAACATGGTTTCAACAGAGCATGAAGAAAGAATGAAAGCGGTTGATGCTAAAACCACCAATCAGCATCAGGTCAGTCGGGACGACCTAGCAACATTAAAGTTTGAGCATTTTTATGAAGTGTTACACCCAAAAGAAGTGTTGTCCAATAAATTTCGCACGGCAATGGAAGGCTTCAGCTCGGAATATTCAAGAGAATTTTATTATGATCTGGATCACTCCAATCAATTGCCTGAGGCACTGAGAATTATCCGAAGTGTTTCAAATGGCCATAATAAAAGTGGCATCATTTTTGTCACTGGGGAGCCGGGCAGTGGACGAACAGCCTTTTGTACTGAATTGATGAAATTGTCTTCACCGGATATTTTCCGAAGCACTGCCACCCCCAAGCAGCAGGAAAAAATTGACCCAAAGCTATTGGAACTGGAGAATGAATTCTGCGGCAGATTCGATGGCTTTTTTCCTTCAAACCACAATAATCGGTCATACACGGTTGATGAAAATGTCCATACTCTTTATAACATGATCAATGCACAGCGTTGTTTCAGTTCAATAGTCCTGATTGATAATGGCGATGCATTGATGAAACCGCTTGATCCAAGCCCTGTGCGGGGGCACAGAAATCAGAACGCAAGCTTTGAACCGGCAAACCCTGCCTTTTATCTGGAAACATGGCATCAGTTTATTGATAACCCGGAAAATCGAAATATGGTTCTGGTCATCTCATCCACAAAACCAGCGGGCGATATCAAGGAGTACTCGGGCATAAAGGGAATGACATTGGCCGAATTCAGGTTACCACCCTCCATTGGTGAGGGTGATATGGAAAAATTGATGGTGCATTACGGCCTGAATGAAGAAGAAAGACTCAACGCTGGCAAACTACTCAGTCATAGAACCATAAGCATCAAGCAGTTTGTCGACTATATGGACAAAACAGTCACGGATGGACAGTTTGATCTGGCTGAGCTGGAAAGGTTGGTTAAATTGAATTACCGACAAAAGCATAACAGTATGTATCTTTGAAAATGAACGATTATATCGATCGTGGCTTCCCATATATTCATAATGAAGACTTGGGTTAACACCCAGTGAACTTTCTAACTATCCTAAGGAGCATGGTGATATAAACGACAGAACAAAGCGGAACTATGAGTAATAGTGTGGCTATTGCGCACAACGGTCACAGTAGGAATGGCGGTCACCCGCCACCCCCTGCGGTCGAGTCACCCAAAGGAACCTCCCCTTCAGGTGCTCACAGAACCGTACTTGAACCTCTCAGCTCATACGGCTCTTCTCATCCAACCGCTGACACACAACCAATACGCCAGTGTGCCATTAACAACGGAGCCCTTTTGGTCACTCTTCCCAAATAGCGGGAAGCTCGCCATTTTCGACCCCTCAATTTCTTAAATTTGCCCATTGCCCAGCGCACCAGCGTTGCTTCCACATAGTTCAAAGCTTTCTTCAATTCTGACGGGTAGAATCTCCCATAATAATTGATCGTAAGCGCCAATATAACCAGCGTTATAGCCAATCCCAACAGATCTGCTTATTCTTGAGCCGCCTTCACTGCCCAGGGCAGAAGCTGTTCCAGTTTCTCAATCGTGTCAGCGTAAGGCAGTTCTTTTAAAATGTGGCTCAGGTATTGGAAAGGCTCCAGCCCATTGCCTTTTGCGCTTTCAATCAGGCTGTAATAGATGGCACTGGCTTTGGCACCCTTGGGTGTGTCTGCAAAGAGCCAGTTCTTGCGACCAAGAGTGAAGGGGCGGATAGCATTTTCCGCCGCTGCATTACTGATATTGATATCCCCATCTTCACAGTACACGACCAGTTTCGGCCATTGGTTCAGGGCATAGCTCATTGCTTTATGGGTCAGGCTGTCAGGTACCAGCCGGGTGATGTTTTTCTGTAACCACTGGTGCAGGTCATCCAGCAGGGGCTTGCTCTCCTGTTGTCGCCGAGTCTTCTTTTCCGGAGCAGTCAGGCCTTTGATGGCCTCTTCAATGGCATACAGCTTGCGGATTTTACCCAACGCAACATCGGCTTTGCTGACCTTGCTGTTCTTCACCTTCTTGCCCGGTTTGGCTTCGCCTTTTTTGGCATCGGTGAATTTACGGCGTACATGATCAAAGCAGCCAACCTGGATAATGCCTTCTTTTTTGCACACGGCGCTGTAACTGGCATAACCGTCAGTTTGCAGGTAACCGCTAAACCCTTCGAACAGGCGCAGGGGAACCTCCTTGCCTCTGGAAGGATCGTAATGGAACAGCACCGCCGGTTGCCCCGGTGGACCACCCCGTGTCACCCACATATATTTATCAGAGTGGAGTGATTTACTGAGTTCCTTGAGCACCTGAACCCGGGTCTCATCGGCATTCATGATATGCCCTGTGCGCTGATGGTCTTCCATCAGGTTGATCAGTGGCTGCAGCTGCAGGGATAACCGGATCATCCAGTTGGCCATCGTCGTCCGGGTGATGGAGCCACCATAACGAGCCAGTATCTTTTCCTGCCGATACAGTGGCAGGGCATCGCAATATTTGGCACCGATGATCCAGGCCAGCATGTTGACGGTGACCGCCGATTTTGGAATGGGGTGCTTTGGGAGTTCAGCGGCTTTAATGACGCGTTTTTCGTGAGATTCTCCGCCCTGTTCATCCTTCACAATGAATACGGCTTTTTCCTGCATAATCTCCTTGACCTGAACCCTGGCAGGAATAATATCCAGTTCTTCCCGGACTTTGGTGAAGAAGGTCTCAATGGCACCCTGCTTTTCTTCTTCGGTCAGTTCAATACGTTCCTGGACTCTCGGCAGTGACGGCGACAGAGGTTGACGCCCCTTGCGTTTCTTTGGGGGCTTTGGACTTTCCTCTGTTTCTTCCTGAGCATCTTCATCCGGATCAACGGCACAGTCCGTTAATTCTGCTTCATTGAAGATTTCACCCTGACCACTGAACTTTTCAGAGCTTCGACCGTAAAGGCGGGCACGTTCCAAACGCAGGTATTCTTCCAGAATAGCGATGCGTTTTTTCTGCTCTTCGATGACAAAAGACTTTTTCTGGATAATGTCGTCTTTCTCAAGAATGACATTGTCTTTTTCGAGAATGACACCGTCCATGGCCTGGATGGCCTCAAGTAAGGCCTCCAGATCCAAAGCTGTTTCAGCGCTTCCTGCCAGTAAACTCAGGGCGGATTTTGGCTGATAAATGAGGGTGTCAATGGGTGATTTCATAGCCGATATTTTACCATAAGCGGCTGAGTTTTAAGACTAAAAACAGCTTTCGTAATGTCTTTTTTTATGGGGTTTCATCGCACTGAGATTATAGCCATCAAGCAGCCAATTGAGCTGTTGGCCTGTTAAGGCTAACAGTTCGTCATCGGGCTTTGGCCAGTGGAACTTATCCTCTGCCAAGCTCTTGTAATAAAGCACAAAACCATTATCTTCCCAGAACAAGCACTTGATTTTATTGCGATGACGGTTGGTGAAGGCATAGAGGTGACCATCAAAAGGGTTATGCCCAAGTTCCTGCTCGATCAGTACCGCCAGCCCCTTGAAGGACTTTCGAAAATCGATGGGATCCCGATAAAGGTAGACCTCAGGCAAGCTGGACGACGGGCGCATTACAGGTTGATTCATCGCAGCAATCCAATCAACTCACCAGCCAGAGCGAGGTTTTGATGATTAATCCCGGAAACACTGAGCCCACTGGGCAATGATACCGTTAAAGGGGATGATTCTTCGCAAGTTTGACTCTGGTTCTGCGTCAGGGAAACGGGCACAAAGGCAGAAACAGTTTTTGATGATAAAGCAGGAGCTTTCCCAGTCCGCAACTTCTTTTTCCAGTATCCAAGTTGTGATGGCTTAACGCCGTTCTGTCGACTCCAGGCATTTTGGCTCAACCCGGAGTCATGCCAGGCTTCGACTCGTTGCTGCCATTGTTCCCGGGTAGTTTTTGGATTGTCCATCGGAGCCTCCGTGTAATCAGAGACCTTATGATTCCTTATCAGCGTTTAGCCGGGTAGAACGTGGGTTATTTTGGCGCTTACCCTGCAACTACACTGCTGACGGATGTAGTTCATCTGGATTCACTCCAGCTGGCCCGCAGACTCAATATCAGCATCAAATCCCTGAGCCGTATGCGACAGAATGGAACCGGTCCTCGCTTTCTGCGAATTGGATCCAAGGTCGTCTATCGGCTGTCAGATGTTCTGGAGTACGAACAGTCCCGTTTATATGAAGCCGTTGATATGCCTGTGGTGCAGGGAGGTGAGGTATGAACACTTCTCTGAAAAATATTCTCGGTATGCCAGTGTTTGAGCTGGCTGAAAAGTCCTCTGCTGAGTTGTTGCAACTGGCAGAAGAAGCCCGACTGGAGTTGGAGCAGGTCAAGTCACTGAAGGAGTTTATTGACGGGGCCATTGGCTACAAGTACGTCAGTCAGGTGACCCGGCTGCGCACTGAACAGGGCAAGGAGAACGGCGTCGTCCATCTGCTGGACGAAGGCGTGAAGGTGTCTGCTGATCTGCCCAAGCGGGTGAGTTGGGATCAGAAGCAACTGAAGGCCATTGCTGAAAAGATCACAGCCCAGGGCGAAGATCCGGCTGAGTATCTTGAGGTGAGCTACAAAGTCGCCGAACGGAAATACAGCGCCTGGCCGGACACCATCCGTAAGGCGTTTGAGCCTGCCCGAACCCTGAAGACCGGCAAGCCTGTCTATAAACTGTCGCCTGTCGGGGAGGATGCATCATGACCAGAGCACCTTCCGGGGGATTACCCATCATCGGCGCAGATGAGCGCATGAAATTGCGGCAGGGGATCAAAGCCGTACTGGCTGGTCCTTCCGGCGTTGGCAAAACCCTCCCAGCTATTGACACTGGAATCGTCCAGTACCTGTTTCATTGATATTGAGTCAGGTGATCTGTCGGTGGCCAGTTTTACCGGAGACACGCTTCGGCCCCGTACATGGCAGGACTTTCGTGACCTTGTCGTGTTTATTGCCGGACCCAATCCGGCCCTGCGGGATGACCAGGTCTTTTCTCAGGCGCACTTCGATGCGGTTTGCCAGAAGTACGGTGACCCGAAGCAGCTCGAGAAATACCTCACCTATTTCGTGGACTCCATCACGGCGCTGGCCCGGCTCTGCCTGCAGTGGGCGAAAGGGCAACCGCAGGCGTTCTCGGAGAAGACCGGCAAGCCGGACATCCGTGGAGCATACGGTCTGCACGGTCAGGAGATAATCGCCACATTGACCCATCTGCAGCATGCCAGAGGTAAAAATGTCGTGTTTGTCGCCATCCTGGAAGAGCGCACGGATGACTTCAATCGGCAGCACTATCAGTTGCAGATTGAGGGGCAGCAAAACCGGTCTGGAACTGCCCGGCATTGTCGATCAGGTGATCACCATGGTCAGCCTGCCGGATGCTGAGGGCAATCCGCAGAGAGCCTTTGTCTGCCAGACCCTCAACCCTTACGGCTATCCAGCCAAAGACAGAAGTGGTCGTCTTGACATGATTGAACCGGCTCACCTCGGTCAGCTGTTTCACCGGATCCAGAGCAGTTCTGCAACCTCTCCAATCAATAACCATAAGGAAGCCTGATCATGACTTCATGGAACGATTTTAACGACGCGGAAGACCAGAACCAGTTTGAGGTAATTCCCGCTGGCACTCTGCTCAAGGTTCGCATGACCCTGAAACCCGGTGGTCACAACGAACCCTCCATGGGCTGGAACGATGGCTATGCAACCCAGAATACCGACACAGGTGCAGTTTATCTCAATGCCGAATTTGTGGGGCTGGAAGGACCGTTTGCACGACGCAAGCTGTGGACCCTGATTGGTCTGCACAGCCCTAAAGGTCCAGCCTGGGCTGGAATGGGACGCTCCATGGTGCGGGGCATTTTGCAGTCTGCCCGGGGGATTCGCACTGATGACCGTTCTCCCCGGGCTCAGCAGGCTCGACAGATTCAGTCGTTCAGTGAGCTGGATGGCATTGAGTTTGTAGCCAGGGTAGCTGTTGAGCGCGATCAGTATGGCGATGAGAAAAACGTTATCAAGCAGGCAGTGACTCCGGAGCATAAGGATTATGCACGACTGATGGGAGTTGCTTCTCAAGCACTTCAGACACCAGCCCAACCCCAGACACCGGCGCAACCGCAGGGTGAGCAGCCTCCGTTCCCATCCGAGCCTCCCAGCTGGGCTTAACCATTTACACCGTGCCCGGTAAACGACCGGGCCATTCCAATCTTATAAGGATAAGAATCATGAGAGCGATGACCATTTTCAATCACGAGCAGTTTGGCAATATCCGAACACTGACCGATGAGCAGGGTGAGACCTGGTTTGTGGCAAAGGATGTCACGGATGCCCTGGGTTTTCGGGATGCTGAAAAGGGAATACGAGGTCTTGATGAGGATGAGCGGGGAACAACGATGGTTAGTACCCGTGGTGGCGTTCAGCAGGTCAGTACGATCAATGAATCCGGTTTGTACTCTTGCATCCTGAAATCCCGAAAGGCAGCCGTGAAGAAGTTCAAGCGCTGGGTCACCAGAGAGGTATTGCCCAGCATCCGTAAGCAAGGTCAGTACGTGATGACAGGGGTTACCCCAAATGTGGGTAGCCCTGCGGAGTCAGGTATTCATCCGGCTAAAGTGCTGGAGGTAGTGACTGACTACTTTCAGCTGGCTACCCGGAATCTGCCCAACCTTAGTGAGTCCTCCAAACAGGCATTGATGGCCACGCTTACAGAGAGAGTTGTGGGTATCCGCTGCTTGGCATCTGCCAAGAGTCGAAGAGCGATTCTGGACCGCATCGGAACTGGCAGCGGAGTTTTGCATTTCTCCCCAGCGGCTGGGACGGACAGCGAACCAGCATGGCATGAAGTGTGATGAGTATGGTGAGTTCCGTATCAGCAAATCCCGCCACAGTGACAAGCAGGTAGAGCAGTTTTTCTACAACCGCAAAGGTCGCACGACGCTGGCCCGGTTGCTTGATTGTGATCTGGATGATGCAGCGGCCTGATCATGGCTGCCTGTTATCAATGCGGTGAGCCTGCCCGGGGATTCGGGTGGGCACCGGTTCAACAACGGCATTTTACGACAGGCACCCTGCGGCAGTTTTTCAGTTTGCATTGCCTGTCACTTCATACCCACCAGATAAAAGAAGGCAGGGATATGCCCATACTGGATTACAACCCTACAAAAAGCATTAGTGAGCAAATCACTGAGCAGATAGATCAGGCTCTGGAATCGGTGGAACAACAGAAAACACCACGCAGTTATCTCGGGGCTTCACGTCTTGGTGAAGAGTGTCAGCGACGACTGCAGTTTGAGTATTGGCACCAGCCCGTGGATAAGGGACAGCATTTCCGTGGTCAGCTGTTAAGGATCTTTCAGTTTGGTCATCAGTTTGAAGAGCTGGCGATCGGCTGGTTGAAGGCAGCAGGGTTTGAACTCTACACCGAAACCCGGGATGGGGGGCAGTTCGGCTTCTCCGCAGTGGACGGAAAACTGAAAGGCCATGTGGATGGCATTTTCAACAGTGCACCGGAAGGGATAGAGATGACGTGTCCGGCCTTGTGGGAGTGCAAGTCCATGAATAACAAGTCCTGGAAAGATACGGTAAAGCGGGGTGTGGTGCTCTCCAAACCCATCTATGCGGCACAGGTCGCCTTGTACCAGGCCTATATGGAAGCAATGGTTCCCGGTATTTCACAGAATCCGGCCCTGTTTACGGCGGTGAATAAGGACACCTGTGAGCTCTATTTTGAATGGCTGCCCTTTGATGCAGGACTAGCGCAGCAGTGCAGTGATAAGGCGGTGGCCATTCTGCAGGCCTGTGAAAGTGGTGAGCTGTTGCCGAGGATCAGCACCGATGCCGGTCACTACCTCTGCAAAATGTGCCCATGGAAGCAACAATGCTGGGAGGCAAGAACATGAATAACTGGATGGACTTTAACGATGCGCAGGAGCCAGTAACTTTCTATGAACAGGCTTCTGAAGAGGTCAAAGGTCGTGTGTTGGGTCGACTCCCTGACTTTCTTGGATACCTGTATCCCAATGGTAAGGTCAAGGGACAGAAGTTTGTTCTGGGCAATGTCGAAGGCGATAAAGGGAAAAGCCTGGAGATTGAACTGACCGGAGAACGGGCCGGGCTCTGGCACGATTTTGAAAATGGAGAGGGCGGAGACCTGGTGGCTTTGGTTGCCCGCTCACAGCAACTGGATGATAAACGGGATTATCAAACCATTGTCCGGTTTATGGCTGACTGGCTTGGTATGCCATCAATACCGGTTGTTTCTACCATGGCTCAACCTGTCACAGATGAGCTTGGTGCGCATACAGGAAAATGGGATTATCACGACAGCAACGGCAATCTGGTCGCCTGCGTTTATCGTTACGATACGTTGGAGGGTAAGCAGTTTCGTCCCTGGGATGTGAAGGCTCGTAAGCATCAGGCACCGAACCCACGACCACTGTACAACCAGTCCAGAATCAAAACTGCAGAAGAAGTGGTGCTGGTTGAAGGGGAGAAAGCAGCGCAAGCTCTGATTGATCAACAAATCTGTGCCACCACTGCCATGAATGGAGCCAATGCCCCGGTGGAGAAAACGGACTGGTCTCCGCTGCAAAACAAGAAAGTGCTGATCTGGCCAGACAATGACGAAGCCGGAATTCTCTACGCACGAAATGCTGCCCAGGCCATTGCCGATGCCGGAGCCACTTCCGTCTTTATTCTCAAGCCACCGGAAGGCAAACCGGAAAAGTGGGACGCTGCCGATGCTGTCGCTGAGCAGACTGATGTACGTCACTGGTTGGTTACCGTAGAGCGTAAAACTGTTAAGGAGTCGGTGCCAGTCTACAGCTTCGGCGATCTATGGGATGACAACTCACCAACACCAGCCGACCTGCTATCGCCAAGAGTGTTAACACCGGGCGGGATGTTGGTCATCGGCGGCGCACCCAAGGTAGGCAAGAGTGACTTTCTGCTGAACCTGCTGGCCCATATGGCAGCAGGACTTCCGTTTCTTGATATGCGGCCCAGTCGACCTTTGAAGATCTTCTACCTGCAAGCGGAAGTGCAATATCACTACCTGAAGGAACGGGTGCAGCAGCTGCCCCTGAAGGATTATCAGATCTCTCAGGTGCGGGAAAACCTGATGATAACCGCTCGCCTGAAAATGGTGCTGAATGACCATGGATTGAAACTGGCTGCCCGATCTATCCGTAATGCCTTTAACGATGCACCGGATGTGATTGTGATTGATCCCATTCGTAATGTGTTTGACTCCGGTCCGGAAGCGAGCAGTGAAAACGACAATAACGCCATGATGTTCTTCCTCAAACAGCGGGTTGAGCAGTTGCGGGATATGGTGAGTCCGGAAGCGGGTCTTATTCTGGTTCATCACACACGAAAGATGTCCAAGAAGCAGTTGGAAGAGGATCCGTTTCAGGCACTGTCTGGTGCTGGCAGTCTGCGTGGCTATTACACCTCCGGTATGTTGCTGTTCAAACCTGAAGAGATGGAGCCGGAGCGGATGCTGTATTACGAGCTCAGGAACGGTTCATCACCGGATGCCAAGCGAATCATCAAGCGTGAGGGGCAGTGGTGTGAAGCGCCTGCCAATGGATTGAGAATTGCCGGTGATGAGATGGGCAAGAAACACGACGCTGAACGGATTCGTAAGCGAGAGGTGATCGTCCAGATGCTTCATGATGAGGCCGTGCAGGGCAATATCTATACGGCGAATCAGTTCTCTGAGCGGTTCGAAAACCAGCGAGGGTTAGGGGCTAAAGCAACCATCTACGAACGGATTAATGTGCTGGCTACCAAGGGGTATATCAAGTTTTTTCGTAACCATCAGGAGTACAACCTGCCTTCGCCCAGGCGGAGTAAATTGGGGTATCTCTGTGTGGAAGATATGGTCTACGGAAAAGAGGGAGTAGAACAATGCCATATACCTCCGACAGACTTCAAATGTCCCAAAACCGGAGCAGTATTGCCCGTCGAAAACCCGGAAGTCTGGGTCTATCACGATCAGGATTCGGTACTTTAAATCACCTGATATCACTCGTTTAAGTTTCCAGCCAGTTTCCAGTTTTGGTTGTTTCCAGAAGTTTCCAGAAATTGGCTGGAAACTACAAACCTTATGTAGATCAGGCAGTTATAAGGGGAATGTAGGTTCGGTTCTTAAGCAATCTGGAAACTACCTCCATGAACTTCCAACCTGTTGTTTTTTAAGGGGGAAATTCTAGTTTCTAGTTTCCAGAAAATTTACCCCTAAAGGGGTATTTTGGACAGGCCTCCTTGAGGTCGGCCCTGTCCAATACCCAGACCCCTTTTCGCAATGGAGGCGAGAATGAAAAATAAAAATCACACGGTGGAGCAGTTGGCAAAGCGATATCGGGAAGCCTGGGTAATATCACGACGAGTGCCGTCCGGATTGCAGTTGGGATATTCCACATACTGGCCAGAGTTTAATCCCAACCGATGGGAGGTGTATCACTCGGAAGGCATCAAAGCGAAACCGGAACCCGTTTCAGCAGACGCAGTGGATCGGATGGTGGAGTGTATGCGCTGGTTGCGATGGCTCAGTGAGGAGGAGCGAGAGCTGGTGTGGATGCGGGCGTCGGGATTACCATGGCGTGTCATTGCGGAAGAGTTGAAGGTTAATCGCAAGACACCCATGTCGCGTTGGAACAAGGCGATGAACCGGCTGAAAATCCATCTTTTGCAAAATAATTCAGGGTAATTTGACCCACTGAGGGATAGAAAAGGCTTATATGTCCATCGTTGTCTTTTATACACATAATTGGCCGACTGGACACTTTTCCGAAATTTGACAAGAATTAACGCTAAGCTCGAAGCAAAGTACATCCAAGCCCCGCACCTCTAACGGTCCGGGGTTTTTTCATGTCTGCTGATCCCAAAAAAATCACGGAAGCACCATGGCCAGAATCCTCGTTGAATCCATCGAACATCGCTCTGTTGCCAGCCTGGTGCCCTACGCCAACAACGCCCGAACTCACTCCGATGAGCAGTTGACTCAGATTGCTCGCTCCATCAAGGAGTTTGGGTTTGTGAATCCGGTGTTGGTGGGCAGTGATGATGTCATCGTGGCAGGCCACGGTCGTCTGATGGCCGCGAAGCAGCAGGGTATGGAAACGGTACCGGTGATTGTGTTGGGCCATCTGACTGAGACTCAACGTCGGGCACTGGTGATTGCAGATAATCAGATTACCGCTAATTCCGGCTGGGATGAGGAGTTGCTGAAGCTGGAGCTGACCGAACTGGACGCCCTGGATTTTGATCTCGACCTGATGGGGCTTTTCCGATGATGAGCTGGATGGGTTGCTGTTGACCGAGGAGGTCGAAGGGCAGACCGATGACGATGAAGTGCCAGAGCCGGAAGAGCATCCGGTCAGTCAGGCCGGTGATTTGTGGGTACTTGGAGATCATCGTGTTATGTGTGGCAGTGCAACCGAGCAGACCGATGTAGAAACGCTCATGGCGGGTCAGCTGGCAGACATGGTGTTCACGGATCCTCCTTACAACGTCGACTATGCAAACCCTGAAAAAAGCGGCAAAACGAAGAAAGATCGCCGGATCAAGAACGACAATCTTGGCTCTGAGTTTTACACCTTCCTGCTGGCCGCCATGACCAATATTCTCGGTGTCTGCAAGGGAGCGATTTACATCTGCATGTCGTCGTCTGAACTGGACACATTGCAGAAATCCTTCCGGGAGGCCGGTGGCAAGTGGTCCACGTTTATCATCTGGGCCAAAAATACGTTCACCCTGGGGCGAGCAGACTATCAACGGCAGTACGAACCGATCCTCTACGGCTGGAAGGAGGGCTCTGACCATTTCTGGTGTGGAGCCCGTAACCAGGGCGATGTCTGGTATTTCAACAAGCCGGTGAAAAATGATCTCCATCCCACCATGAAGCCTGTGGAACTGGTGGAGCGAGCCATTCACAACTCCTCCAAGAGTCGTGACATCGTACTGGACCTGTTTGGTGGATCCGGCTCTACGTTGATTGCCTGTGAGAAGTCACACCGCAGTGCCCGGCTGATGGAACTGGACCCGAAATACGTCGATGTGATTGTGCGCCGCTGGGAGGAGTACTCGGGCAAGGAAGCCTACCTCGATACCAATCAGCTCACGTTTGAGCAAAACAGGGACGACCGCCATGGACGGCGGAAGTGCCTCCTTGCTAAGGAAGAAAAGGAGGCTCAGAGACATGGACGATCTCTCGCGGCGACTGGATCAGATTGATTCCAAGCTCGACAAGCTCAGCGATGCGGTGTCCAGGCTGGCCATGATCGAGGAACGAATCACCCATCAAACCACCAGTCTCAGTCGTCAGAATGAACGGTTGGATGAACAGGATAAGCGTATTCGTTTGCTGGAGTTTCAGGCCAGCCGTCGTGGCGTCATGCTCAATTACATTGAACGGTTCGGGTGGATTGTGTTGACGGCCGCTATTGGATTGCTGTCGTACTTCTTGAAGGGATAGTCTCAGGGGATGAGTTATGGGCAAGCGTACGGAAACCAACTATCTGATTATTCATTGCTCTGCCACCAGAGCTAACCAGAACATCACCTTTGAAGATATTAAACGCTGGCACACCATGGAGCGGGCCTTTATTGATATCGGCTATCACTGGGTAATTGAGCGGGATGGTACGGTGAAGCAGGGCCGTCCTGTTGATGACTGGGGCGCTCATGCCAAGGGCCATAATCACGAGAGTGTGGGCATCTGTCTGGTGGGTGGTCTGGATAAGCACAACGAGCCTGAAGATAACTTCACGCCACTGCAGAAGCGCATGCTGAAGCTGCTGATTGCAGGCCATCAGGCTTTGTATCCTGACGTTGAGGTGCGGGGCCATATTCATTTCAATGCTGAAAAGGACTGCCCGGGCTTTCCGGTTGAACCCTGGCTCTTCCAGGAAGGACTGCAGGGAGTGGATGTATGAACTTGCTTGCTGCCATACCTCTGGTGGGGAAGGTGATTGACAAGTTGTTCCCCGATGCGGACAACGCCGACCAGGCCAAGGTGGTACTGGCCGAGATGCTAATCAGCGGTGAGCTGGCAGAACTGACTCAACAGGCGGGAGTGATCAAAGCGGAAGCCCAAGGTGACAGCTGGCTACAACGATGCTGGCGTCCCTTGGTGATGCTGGTGTTCACAGCTCTGGTCGTTTGCCGCTGGATGGGTTGGGCCGCACCGGATCTCAGTGCTGAGGTGGAGCTTAAACTCTTCACTATCATTCAGCTGGGCATCGGTGGGTACATTGCCAGTCGTGGTGTGGAGAAGGTGGCGAGAACATGGAAGCAAGGCGGGGTATAGTTGTTATGTGTCGTGTATCTGGAGTTTTAACCCTCTTCAGAAAAGTTCGTTATCATCAGCTTGATGCTCTGAAAATCCCGTCATTACTGGCTTCCTGCAAGGTGGAGGGACCCTGCGAACCTTTAGCTAATGCGGGTCTACAACAGCGCGGGGTTTCGCCAGCGACAGACTGAAAAACGGGGTTGACAGAGGTTGACAAAAAACGGCTGAAACCAGCGTTTATCGGGGGTTCAGTGTCAATCAGGTTATTCTCTTGTCAACCACTGGTGAGGCTCCCATCGGCCGTTGGCGTTAATTAAAACGGTTGACACTTTCAGGCTGCGAGCCAGTGCTCTTAAATGCTTCCCGGAAGGGGAGAATCGCGGTTGATGATCTGTCCAGAACTCGCCCCAGTCCCGATGCATTGCCATAGTTCTTGCCCGCTGAATTGAATGAAGGTTGCCCAGTTCAATCAGAAAAATGGCTTCATACATTTTTCCGTACCAGCGATTCAAATAGTCCAGGGTATTTCTGTCCGGGTACAATAAGCGACAAGACATAAAATGGCCGTTGGAGAGTTCAACGGCCAGCAGGATCGGGTGGTTCAAAGGACAGCCTCCAGTCCGGCAGTAATTCGATAGACTCTGTCCTGACCTTCAGGCTTTTCTGATTCAATGGTCAGCCCTAGTCGTTTTTTCAGGACTCCGGCCAGAGTGCCCCGGACGGTGTGTTTCTGCCAGCCGGTCTTGTCCATAATTTCAGCGAGAGGAGCGCCTTCGGGGCGGGCCAGCAGTTCAATCACCGTATGCAGTTTGGTGCCGGTGCGAATCTTGCCTTTGTCCTTGGGGGCAGGCTTATCTTCAAGGCCTAAGGCTGCTTTGCCCTGTGGGCTGATGTCGTAGGTATCAGGCTCTTTCAAGATAATCAGAAAACCCCGGCTGGTCAGGCTCTCCAGCACTTTCTTCCGGGCTCCACCTTTGATGGTGAGATCAGAAGCCTGAAGGGTTCCGGTTTTAGCGGCTTGTTGCAGAACATTCTCTTGAGCGGGTGTGAGTTTGTTGTTTTTCATGGTGCTTCTCCTTCTGTTGTGCGGGGTTTCTTTTGTCCATCTTTGATGCCTTTCTGGTAAGCCTCTTCCAGGGCGCTTCTAACGCACCAGACAGCGACTTCATTGAAATCTTCGGAGGTATTTTGTTCGTTCAGGGTATCGAACAGTCGATTCTTTTTGGCGATCGCTTCCAGGGTTTTTGCGATGCGTTTGTTCATTGGGTTGTCCTTTCGGTTGATTTGTTTTTGTTATGTACAGTTAGGCTCTATAACCACTGGTTATCAAGATAAACAAGATAATAATCAATTGCTTGGAGGGTAGGTCGGGCTCTGGCGGGTAATAGAGGGGGCAAGCGGGGTTATGGCCGGATCTTCAAAAAGAGTTTCACAGTCCGAATTTGCCAAACGTCAAGGCTGGAGTCGTCAGTATGTGGGCAAACTGGTCAAATCCGGCAAGATTGTTCTGGTCAAAGGCAAGGTTGATCCGGAGCAGGCACTGGCGGCCATAAAGGCCCAGTCAGAGCCTTCCACAGAACTGCGTGCCAAGTCCCAAAGCGGAACAATACTCCCTGCATCCCCAACCGATTCACGACAGGCGGTGGATTTTGTTACCGCACGCACCATGCGCGAAGCCTTCAAAGCCAAGATGGCGAAGATGGAGTATGAAGAGAAGGCGGGCAAGTTGACCGATGCTATCAAAGTCAGAGAAGAAGCCTTCAGAGCAGGCAGGATTGTTCGGGATTCGTTGCTTGGAATACCTGACCGGTTGTCGGATGTACTGGCGGCTGAAAATGATCCGGTCAAAGTCAGGCAGCTACTGATGGATGAGTTTGAATCCATTCTTAACGAGTTAAGCCATCAATGAGTTCTCCATACTTCGACGGATTCTTTGCCGGTCTAAAGCCAGACACCCGCATGACGGTGTCTGAATGGTCGGATAAACATCGCATTCTGCCCATGAAGTCCGCGAAAGAGGCCGGTCGCTGGCGAACGGAGCGGACGCCTTATCTCAAGGAGATTATGGATTGTCTGTCGCCGTCGTCTTCCGTAGAGCGAGTTGCTTTTATGAAAGGCGCTCAGGTCGGAGGCACAGAATGTGGCAACAACTGGCTGGGCTATGTGGTTCATCATACGCCGGGTCCCATGATGTATGTGCTGCCCACTCTGGATATGGCCAAGCGGACTTCCAAGCAGCGGATCGCCCCAATGATTGAGGCGATGCCTATCCTGCGGGAACGGGTAAAAGATCCCCGTTCCCGGGATTCCGGCAATACCCAGATGGTGAAGGAGTTCCCCAATGGCGTACTGATTATCACCGGTGCCAACTCGGCGACCGGGTTACGTTCCATGCCAGCCCGCTTCCTCTTTCTGGATGAAGTGGATGCCTACGAAGATGATGTGGATGGTGAAGGGAGTCCCATCAACCTGGCCATTAAACGGACCGCGACGTTTTCCCGTAATCGCAAGGTGTTGATGGTATCAACACCGAATATTGCCGGTGTCAGCAAAATAGAATCGGCTTACCAGACCAGCGATCAGCGACAATTCCATGTGCCCTGTGTTAGCTGTGAATATATGCAGCCTATCGAATGGCCTCAGATCCGCTTTGAAAATCAGGACCCTGAAACTGCTTGTTTTGAATGTGTGAATTGCCAGCACCGGATGAAGGAGCATGACAAGCCAAAATTGCTGGGCAGTGGTCGGTGGGTACCTATGAATCCAGAAGCCGATAGCAAGATGCGAGGCTACCACCTCAGTTCTTTATACAGCCCCAATGGCTGGTACAGCTGGCGGGATGCAGTGGCTGATTTTCTGGCTGCCAAAGATAACCCGATTCTGCTGAAAGACTGGACCAATACCGTACTGGGCCACACCTGGCAGGAGCAAGGTGAAACCGTTGATCATGAGTTGCTTTACCAGCGTCGTGAGCATTACCCGGCTGATGTGCCCTGGTCGGTAGAAGTGTTGACCTGTGGCATTGATGTTCAGGATGACCGGGTGGAATACGAAGTGTTGGGTTGGGGGGCGGGAGAAGAGAGTTGGTCTATTGATTATGTTCGTCTCTATGGGGATCTGTCCCGACCGGATATCTGGTCCATTCTGGCGGACCGATTAAGAAAACCGTATCGGAGGCAAGATGGCGTCCTGATGAATCTTGCCCAGATCTGTATGGACTCCGGCGGTCATTTTACCGATGAGGTCTATGCTTTTTCCCGCAAGCAGGGAGCTGACTGGGTGATTCCTATCAAAGGCGCCTCCCAATCGGGTAAACCCATCGCTACCTTCCCTAAAACCCGAAATAAGAAAGGCGTCTATCTCACCCTGGTGGGGACGGATACTGCAAAGGAACTGGTCTACCAGCGTTATCGAATACTGGAACCCGGGGCAGGTTACTGTCACTGGCCAGTAAAAGACTGCTTTGATGAAGATTACTTTAAACAGGCCACTGCAGAAGAGAAGGTTCGAAAGTACAAGCATGGTGTTGCCTATTTTGAATGGGATGCCCGCAAAAAGCGCAATGAAGCCCTGGATTGTCGGGTCTATGCCCTCACTGCGGTGAGAATACTGCAACAACACCGTGGGTTGGATTTGGAACAGCTCGCTGAGCAACGACCAGAGCCGGATATTCAGGTTGAACAGGAATCGTCTGAAGCCTTCCCCGCAAACCGGACTCGCCGTACCTCCCGAAGTACCTATCTGAACGGATAACACCATGATTACCGATGCTGAATATCAGGCCCTGAAGCGGGCTGTGCTGCTGCGCGAAACCCGCACCGTTGAATTTGAAGGTCGCAAGGTGGAATACGCCAGCTTTGGTGAGATGGAGCGGAGACTTCAAGCCATTGAACGAGAGCTGGTTAAGCAGCAAAAACGCCCACGGCAGTATGGTGTTTATTCCAATAGAGGTATCTGAACGATTTACCGCCAATAGTGCAGTACCAGTGTGAGTGCTACTGCCATCACGATCAGTGCTGTTATCGACTTTCTCATTTGATCACTGCTCAGCTTTCTGGGATCCGGTTCATCTTCTGGCCGGGTACTGGTGAGCAGGCTGGGTGCCAGATTCATCATCATCAGAAAACAGCCAAGCCCCAGGGCTGACATAACAACGGTTTTCAGCATTTGTAATCACTCCATTTTTTATTGTGAGGGAACGCCACTTTGTTTGACTGGATACGACAGAAATGGTTGCAGAGCCCTTCAAAAAATATCAGGAATTCAGCGTATACCGCTGCTGGGCACGGTCGGCGAAGCCTGGGGTGGGTGGCACCGTCATCAGGTCCCAATAACACGCTTGCGGGGAATCTCGGAACACTGATCAACCGCTCCAGGGCAGCTATTCGTAACGATCCCTGGGCGGCATCGGGTCTGGAAAAACTGGTGGCTAATATCGTCGGCACCGGTATCAAGCCCAAATCGGAAGCCACCAACGACCAGTTCCGCAAAAATCTGCAGGCATTGTTTTTGGACTGGTCTGATGAATCCGATGCCGATGGCCAGCTGGATTTTTATGGTCAGCAGTCACTGGCAGTGCGATCAATGTTGGAAGCGGGTGAGTGTTTTGCCCGGTTACGGCCCAGAAAACCATCAGACGGACTCAGTGTTCCACTGCAGATTCAGTTGCTGGAAGCGGAGTTTGTTCCCTGGGATTACAACGATGACCTCAGGAAAGGTCACAAAATCCGGGCAGGCATTGAATTTAATGCCGTGGGTAAGCGGGTGGCTTACTGGATGCATCGGCAGCATCCCTCAGATTACACCACTCTTGATACCGCAGACCTGCGTCGTATTCCCGCTGATCAGGTTTTACATCTTTATGAGCCATTAAGACCGGGGCAGCTCAGGGGGCAACCGTTGCTTACGCAGGTCTTGCTGCGCATGTTCCATTTGGACAAGTTTGATGATGCGACCCTGCTGCGTCAGGAGATTGCCAACCTGTTCACCGGCTTTATCACCAAACCTGCTCCTGATGGGGAGAAAGTGGATCCGCTCACCGGTCGGCCCATTGTTTATGACTTGCAGGGGGTACCTATGGTGGCCATGGAACCTGGCACTATGCAGGAACTCTCCCCGGGAGAAGAGATTACCTTCAATACACCACCCGGTGCTGCCAGCAACTATCCCGATTTTATTAGACAGCAATTGATGGCAGTGGCGGCCGGGATTGGTCTCCCTTATGAAATTCTGTCCGGTGATATGAAAGGCGTCAGTGATCGGGCATTGCGGGTGGTATTGAACGAATTCCGCAGGCGCATTCAGCAGATCCAGCATAACCAGTTGGTATTTCAGTTTTGCAGACCCGTCTGGAATCGCTGGTTGGACATGGCAGTTCTGAGCGGTGCTATCAATGCGCCACGTTTCCATAAAAACAAAGCTGACTATCGCCGGGTGAAGTGGATTCCTCAGGGTTGGCCCTATATGCATCCGGTTCAGGATATGCAGGCCCAGAATCTGGCGGTGCGCAGTGGCTTCAAGTCCCGCTCTGAAGTGGTCAGCGAACAGGGCTATGACAGTGAACAGATTGATGACGAAATCGCTGCTGATAATCGCCGGGCGGATGAATTGAATCTGCAGTATGAGAGCGATGGCAGGCAGTCATCGAAGGATCCTTCCACTACTGACAAGGACGAGAATAAGGATGAGCAAGAAACCCCTCAACAATAAACCCTGGTACGAACTAAAGGGAATTAGGAGTGTCGCGGGAGGGCAGGAGCCCGGAGCGACCCCGCTGAAGAATCAGGCAGACCAGCCACCAGAGTTGCTGATTTATGATGTGATTGGTGACTGGGCCGGGTTATCTGCCAGGCAGCTGGTCAGTAATCTGAAAGATATTGATGCGGATGAAATCACCGTCCGGATCAACAGCCCCGGTGGCTCCGTATTTGACGGTATCGCCATTTACAATGCCCTGCGTTACCACAAGGCGCATATCAATGTTCGCATTGAAGGGCTGGCTGCCAGTATTGCCAGTGTGATCGCCATGGCAGGCGACACCGTTCATATGGCCGCGAATGCACTGCTGATGATCCATAATCCCTTTAGCTGGGTGGGTGGTGATGCTGAAGAGCTGCGTAAAATGGCGGATATGCTGGACAAAACCACCGAGGTGATTGCTCAGACCTATGCCAGCAGCAGCGGCCTGGAGGTGACCGAAGTCATCAATCTGATGAACGAAGAAACCTGGTTCACGGCTACGGAAGCGGAGGGACATGGTTTGGTAAATGTGGTGGATGAAGCTGTTCAAATGGCTGCCCACTTTGATCTCAGCGCGTTCAACCATGTGCCGCAGCCTTTGGTGCAGATTCCTCCAGAAAGGGTAGAAGAGAAAGCATCGGCCCATGCATTGGCCGTGATGACCCTCTGCAATAAAGCCGGTTATCCGGAAATGGCTGAAGCGTTTATTCGAAATGAACAGGGAGTTGAGGATGTACAACGTCGATTGGCGGAGTGCGAAACCATCAAGTCCATCTGTGCCGCTGCCCGTTGTACTAATAAAGCGGCAGCCTATATCCAATCGGGCAAAAGTGATGAACAGGTGAGAACCGAACTGTTTGATCTGCTGACCCGGGAGGATGATGTGCTGGATAATACTCTGACACCGAATCAACAGGAGCAAATCATCAAGCCTCTGGTGGATACTCAGGCTGTTTATCGCAAACGCAACCAGATAATCGACGCTTAACCCTCCTACCTTTCCAATCAAAGGAACTGAAACCATGCCTGTCATGACAGAGCCGGTGCATACTGGCGAATTTATCGTGTCCGAAGGAAATAACAGCATCAGCCGCGAGTTGGTTGAATTATCTCCGGACCTCATTTTGCTACCCGGTACCGTTCTGGGTAAAAACACGGCCACTTCTGTTTATGGTCCATTGGATCCGGCTGCAGACACCGGCATGCAAATGGCCGCTGGTGTGCTTTGGGATCATGTCAGCACCGATGCGACCGGTGGAGAAGCCGTCATCATTGCCCGGCTGGCGGAGGTGCATCAGGACCTATTGGTCTGGCCGGAAGGCATCACCACAGAACAACAAACCACGGGCGTTGAGGAATTGGCCTTGCTGGATATTATTTTACGACAAGGAGAGTCCGCATGAGCTTGCTGGATATTTTTAACGACGATACCTTCAGTTTGACCAGTCTGACCGCCACCCTGAACGACCAGCCTTATAAGCCGGGCCGCATCGGTGAGCTGGGGCTGTTTACGGAAAGTGGCATTAATACCACCACCTCCATGGTGGAGTCCCGTAATGGTGAGCTGATTTTGCTCCCAACATCCGAGCGTGGAGCACCCGCACCTCAGGCGAAAGGTCGCAAGCGACAGGTACGGAGTTTTGTGATTCCCCATATTCCTTACGACTCCACTATTGTCGCTGATGAAGTGCGTAATGTTCGGGCCTTTGGTTCTGAAAGTGCCCTGGAAGGTGTAAGAACCGTAGTGAATCAGCGGTTGTCGGATATGAATACCAACCATGAAGTGACCCTGGAGCATCTGCGTCTTGGAGCGCTGAAAGGGCAGATTCTGGATGCGGATGGCAGCAGTGTTATCTATGACCTGTTTCAGGAGTTCGGAGTCACGCAGCAGACTCACACCTACAAATTCAGTGACCCAACCACTGACGTGCGTATTCAGTGTGTAAAGCTGCGCAGGAAAGTCGATCAGGCGCTGGGCGCTCAACCCTATTCAGGACTCAGGGCATTTTGTGGCGCTGACTTCTATGACGCTCTGGTGGCCCATGACTACGTCAAGGATGCCTACCATCGCTACCAGGACAGCGCGTTGCTTCGGAACGATCCCAGGTCGGGCTTTCGCTTCGGTGATATCGACTGGGAAGAGTACCGGGGGCAGGTGGGCAATATCCCGTTTATCAATGCTGATGAAGCTTATGTGATCCCGGAAGGAACCGGCATCTTCCGTACCTGGTTTGCACCGGCAGATTTTATCGAAACGGTGAATACCATCGGTTTGCCCCGGTACGCCAAGCAGAAGATTCTGGACTTTGATAAAGGCGTTCAGTTGCACACCCAGTCCAACCCGTTGCCCATCTGCCTGAAACCCCGGGCGGTGATCAAATGCAAGATGAACTGAGTTAGCTGAACCGACAGGTACTGGCTACCTTTGGTCAGCCGGTGATGGTATTTCGGGAGGCGTCTTTGCTGACAGAAACCCGAGGCATCATTTCCAGAGAGCTGGTACCTGTCGGGCAGTTTGATTCGGTTTTGCAGACGGTCACCGTCATTAGTCTGCCAGCGGATCTGAAACTTCAACGGGGCGATGAAATCCAGGCAGCGGATCAGCAATGGATCATTGATCGCAAACTGAAAGACGATGGACAGATGATCTGGTGGGGACTCCATGAAGCTTGATCTGGAACTGGACAGCACCGTTGATGAGTTGATTAACCAGTTTAATCATGCACCGGAGAAAGTCAGTAAAGCTATTGCCCGATCTTTGAGAAAGCTTTCACGATTTGCCGAACGGCGAGTACTGCGGGAGTTGGCCAGGAGACAGAATATCAGCCAAAAGGTGTTGAAGTCTTTGGGCCGTGTGAGGGTTTCACTGTATAAGCCTGGCGATCGGTCAGGGCAGAATTACAGTCTGGTTATCTGGGTTGGCGCTCTCGATATTCCGGCGCATTATCTGGGCAAACCGGTACAGACCAAGAGAGGCGTTCGAACCGGTCGTCGTTTTTGGGAAGGTGCCTTTTTGATGCAGCCGGTCAACGCCACTCACCCCATGGTGTTCGAACGAAAAGAAGAGTGGCGGCATAAGTTCCAGCGGTCCAAAAAGTCAGGCCGGATGATGTGGATGGGATTGCCGCTGGAAAAGAAAGAAGTGTCTATCTGGGATTTGGCCAGTGACGTACTTCGAAAGCTGGAATCGGTGCTTTTGGAGCGGTTTGCCACGCTCATGGAACAAGAATTAAACTTCGAGCTAAACATCAGGTCGTAATGAGTTTGGCTTTTTTATTCTTGTCTGTCAGCTCAAAACACCCCGAATGCTTTAGCAAACTGGAAAATTTCTTGTAAGGGCTGTTTTTAATTTTGGCCTTTTGACCAAGGATTGATATGTCTACCCAGCCCTTCTTGGTCTTTTCAGTGGCTTGGTAGGCTTGGTTTAGTTGATTTATGATTTTTTTTGATATTAGTGATGGCTGTGGCTGAGGACTTGCTTTGGCCTTAGGTTTTGGAGTTGCTGGCTTGGGTTTTTCTGGTACAGGCGTTGCCTGCGGTTCATCTTTTTCAACCATGAGGTTAAACGTGTTACAAGACTCTTCCAGTAGGCTCGCGCACTTCCCTTTGATGCCAATTCCGTGCACGTAGGCTCCGGACTGTCGCAATAGTTGGATAGGGGTTACGAAGTCACTGTCGTTCGTGACAATGACAAATGTATCAATTTTTCCGCTATGTACCAGTTTGAACGCGTCGTGCATCATCAAAAAGTCACTGCTGCTGTTTTTACTGTCGTAGCTGAATTGATGAATGGTGCGAATGCCATGTTTCAATGCAGGTTTTTCCCAGCCTTTGGTGTGGCCTTTAGAGAAATCAGCGTAAGCCCTGAGGATTGGTTTGCCAAAACGGGCGGATAACTCGATGGCTTGTTCCGCCAGCTGGTAGGAGATGTTTTCTGCATCGAACAGGATGGCGGTTCGAGCAGGGGCTGCCAGTACTTCATTTATTGTTAGTTGATTCAACTAAACGTCCTTACTTCAATGCTTATGAATCATACCCAAAGATTAACAGCAGTTAATCCAGAACAGAAGATCATTAAGGCTATTGTAGAGCGTCTTGAAGTCTCTCAACACAGCGTGCTGCTGGGTTACTCTGCTATTGGACTAACGGATGACCTTACACTGCCTGCTTGTTTGATTCAGTTGGAGTCGATACAGGAACAGGCGCGGCAAGGCCATCGGGTCAAAGCGATAATGGTACTCAACCTCAGTGTGGTCACGAAAACCAATGAGGGCACTACCTTTTCCTTGATTGATCAGGTTAGGGGAGTCCGACAAACCCTGGATACTGGGGAACGACTCTGCCCGGAGGCTCGAAAGCTGAGTTTTTCCGAAACCCAGTTTGATATCGCACCCAACCATGGCCAGCTCTCCTTTGCAGATATCCAGCTGACCATTGACGTCATTCTCTGACTTCCTTCCAACAAAAAAACAACTAAACGCAGGAGCATACTATGTCCACGGTGGATCGTAGCTTTATTGGCACAGGCAGTATTCATATCCAACCCCATGATCAATCGGCACCACTGCTGCCCATTGGTAATGTCAGCGAGTTTACTTTCAGTTTTGAAGAGGATCGCAAAGAGCTGAAAAACTACCTGGGTGGCGGTGGTAACCGTAATGTCATCAGTCGGGTCTCGGGCATTACGGCCAGCGTTGTTGCTCATGATTTCACGGCCAGTAATATTTCCCTGGCATTACGGGGTACGGTCAACCAGGGAAGCACCACCGCGATTACTGATGAGCCGTTGGTTAGCCATGGAGTGGCTAATGAACTGATTCCTTTTAAACGACTGCCGGATCTTAATCAGTCCATTACAGTAAAAGACAGTCTTGATACCACGCTGATTGCCGGTGACGATTACGAACTCACTCAATCGGGTATCAAAGTTATCGACGGTGGAGGTATTGATAATCAGGGCGTCAAGGTCAGTTACACACCATTGTCTACTAATATGGTTCAGGCCCTGGTGGAGTCCGGTCGTGAGTTTGTGCTCTTTATGGAAGGCCTGAACGATGCCCAGGAAGGGCTGCCGTTTAATATCCGGGTACATCGGGTCAAGTTCTCACCGGTGCAAAACCTCGGCTTTATCTCCGATGACTTTGCCAATGATCGTCTGTTGTCGTCTTTCCAGAAGCAAACGGCTGCGGTCAGGGATGCCGGTCGGGCTTTTCGTGAAGCGGAAGAAAAGGTCGAACGCCTCGCCCGGGAATACCAACAGGCAGATAACCCCACCAAAACCCTGCAGCGCAGGCTGGAATCTGCCCGTAAAACGGTGATTGCGGCCAACCAGTCCTATCACTCCCAACGCCAGGAGGCAGTCAAGAATATCACCTCTGCCCTGCGGATCAGTGAGCAGATTTACAACGAGCGCTTACGGCAGGCTAATAATGAAAAATCCAAAGCCCTTCAAGAGAGCAAGGTGAGTACGTCAGCACCAGCTACTCGAACTGTACAGCAATCTCCGCAGAAAATTATCCGGCTGGAATATCCGGGCGGTGCGGTGAATGTGGGCATTGATTCAACGGATGAAACCAAACTGCTGGAAGCCCTGAAAAACGCAGGCATGAGGACGGTCTGATGATACTGGACACTATTACCCTCCCGGATGATCTACTCTGGATCAATGAATTTGAATGGAACCCTGTGGAGCAAACCACAGAGCGGAGCCTGACCGGTGCTTTGCTGGTTCAGGAAGGGCAACTAATACATGGCAGGCCAATCATTCTCTCTGGCAATGGCGAGGCTGGTTGGGTTTCCCGGCTGACGGTCAAGAACCTGTTCGCTCTCTCCAAAGCGGCCAATAAAACCATGACATTAACGCTCCCGGATAGCCGACAGTTCTCCGTTATCTTTGATCGGTCGAACGGCGCTCCTGTAGAGGCACAGCAAGTATTACCGTTTGCCTATCCAGAGGACAGCGACCAATACCTTCTGATCCTTCAATTGCTGACTATACAGTCAATATAAAAAGCGGGGGGGGGAGATTACCATTTTAATTGTTACTCGAAGTAGGCGCTGGTTCAGTAATATTAGAAAGCTGTGATATAGCACCCGAAGGACTTATTGCCGGTAAAGCTTGTTGGCGCTGATTTCTCAGCTTTCTTTTTTCGGGGTCTTGCACTTTTTCATGATAACGCTCCCTTTGGCGCTGATTTCTCAGCTTTCTTTTTTCGGGGTCAGTCCTTCGCTTCCTTTGGCGCTGATTTATCAGCTTTCTTTTTTCGGGGTCTTGCATTTTTTCATGATAACGCTCCCTTTGGCGCTGATTTATCAGCTTTCTTTTTTCGGGGTCAGTCCTTCGCTTCCTTTGGCGCTGATTTATCAGCTTTCTTTTTTCGGGGTCTTGCACTTTTTCATGATAACGCTCCTTTTCGCGCTGATTTATCAGCTTTCTTTTTTCGGGGTCTTGCACTTTTTCATGATAACGCTCCCTTCCGCGCTGATTTATCAGCTTTCTTTTTTCGGGGTCTTGCACTTTTTCATGATAACGCTCCCTTTCGCGCTGATTTCTCAGCTTTCTTTTTTCGGGGTCTTGCACTTTTTTATGATAACGCTCCCTTTGGCGCTGATTTATCAGCTTTCTTTTTTTGGGGGCAGCCCTTCGCTCCCTTTCGCGCTGATTCATCAGCTTTCTTTTTTCGGGGTCTTGCACTTTTTCATGATAACGCTCCTTTTGGCGCTGATTTCTCAGCTTTCTTTTTTCGGGGTCAGCCCTTCGCTTCCTTTCGAGCTGATTTATCAGCTTTCTTTTTTCGGGGTCTTGCACTTTTTTATGATAACGCTCCCTTTGGCGCTGATTTATCAGCTTTCTTTTTTCGGGGTCAGCCCTTCGCTCCCTTTCGCGCTGATTTATCAGCTTTCTTTTTTCGGGGTCTTGCACTTTTTCATGATAACGCTCCCTTTGGCGCTGATTTATCAGCTTTCTTTTTTCGGGGTCAGCCCTTCGCTTCCTTTCGCGCTGATTTCTCAGCTTTCTTTTTTCGGGGTCAGCCCTTCGCTCCCTTTCGCGCTCAATATGTGAAGAATTTTCATCAATAACTTCTTCCGCTTGAATCGCAGGAGATTTATTTTGTTGGAGTTCACTATTTAGTAGTAGTGGACTAATAATTGCAATTGGTACTGAAGATTCAGATGGAATACCAATGCCACCTTGATCAGAAATTTGTAAAGGTTGATAAAGGTTGGTATCAACATCGGAGGCGTATTGGGATGTTGATTTAGCATCCTTTAAAATGGAGTATATCGAAAAAGGATTATTTTCAGGGATATATTCTGGAATCTGATTATTTCCCAGTGGTTCAATTCGATTTATGGATATAGCTGCTGGAATTGCAGAAGAGTTATAGCTAGTTAGACCTTGTACAGCGAAATCTTCCAACCATTTTTTTTTAAGGTTTAAATACCCTTGATTATCTGAACTTGTAGATTGGTCAGTAATGTCATGGTTAGTTACGGGTTGTCTAACTTCAGTAACCATACGGGAGAAAGCCTGACCTGTGGCACCAGATTCAGCTAAAGGCATGCCTTGAAAATTAGAAAGGCCATTAAGGGCTGGATTTAATTGAGAATAAGTTGGTCTATCCATTGAATTATTGAATTATTGAATTATTGAATTATTGAATTACAGCTTAAGATCACGCCTTCTTATAAAAGTTCCGTAACTGCTCATATTTAACTGGCAATAACAGTTTCCTGATGACCTGATGCTTGCAGTATCAGATCTTTTAGACGAGGTAACAGGTTTGCTCCAGAAAGCCTGTCTTTCAGATATTTGGCAAACGAAATCCCATGCTGCTTACAGGTCTTTTTCAGGCTGGCAAAAGTATCACGGCACATTTGGCCAAGGTCACTGCGGGTTCCATCGCTGACTTTTCGCCTTTTCACGTACTCCCTGATCTGCCTTTCCATCAGGTTGTTATGTAACGGTAGCCACGGGTATTCAAGAACCAGTAACAGCTCCTCCCTGACAACCATCAGCTTCCCCAATACCGTTTGCAAGTCAGGATAATCAACCCGGGTTGTTACCCAGTGGTTAAAATCTCGCTTTATTTGCTGCTTCTTAACCAGTACTGCTTTCAACACGCCTTCTGTTGCCCAGCGCCTTTGCTGAACAGCGGTCAGGCCAAGATGATCAAGGAAGGTTTCCCATTCTTCTAATGAATTAAAGGTCTGTTCGTCGCTGGCAGAGAGGGCTTTTACCCATTTCCCTGCCATCTTGACCTGTTTCATATAATCAATAGCCACAGAATCAAGCAAATAACAGCATTCTTTCCCCTGCAGTCGGGTTAGAAAGTTGATCCGACTCTTGCTTTAACATGTTCTGGTAGAGATGCTGACACTATTCCTTCAGGTGTCAGATAGTACTCACGCCGGTAAAGAGTCGTGACAAATTCGACAACCATCTCAGTATGAAGGGAATCATAGAAGCCCTTGAACCGCCAGCCTTCCTGTGGGTTGGGAACTTTGCAGATCTCTTCACGATCAACCGTAATGGGAGGTGACGCTGTTTCACCGGGATTTTGCCGTTTTGGCCGCTTACCCTTGGGAGGAGGGCCGCTGTTATTCTGAGTGAAGCCTTGAGCTTCGGCATCTTCTTCTGACGGGGTTTCACCCTGATCGGTTTGATCGGGCACATTAGGTCTTATTTTGGGTTTGCCCTTCTGCTTTTTCAGGTGCCGGAGTTCTGCCCGGAGTTTCTCATTGTCTTCGGAGAGCTTCTCAATCTGCATACTTTGCTTTTTGAGCTGCTCATTCTGTTTTTCGATCTGCACACTCTGCCGCTCGACAGTATCGAGTATATTTTGGACGAATGAACGAAGCTGTTCACCGTCTTTACCGGAAAGAAGATGGACTGGCAGATGCATGCGGGAAGTATACGGGAAAACCAGAAGCTCTTTTTTTGATCTGGCAGGCTTGTCTTGCCAGTTAAATATGAGCAGTTACTGTGAACTCAAATTCACAATAAGCCCCGTTCTTTACCTTTGTCGGGCAGCAGAGAGGTGCATGTATTGGTGAAACTTTATATTTTGACAAAATACGCCATTGGCGTATAATTAGGCTTATGGTCATTATTGACACTACGATCTTTACTCGGTAAATCAAAGAATTAATGAGTGATGATGAGTATAAGCTACTGCAGGAATCACTGGTTAACCGACCCGATGCAGGCGCTATCATCCAGTCCACTGGTGGGTTGAGAAAGTTGAGGTGGAAGCTGGTAGGGCGAGGTAAAAGTGGTGGCATACGCATCATTTATTACTGGGTGTCAGCGGATGATCAGATTTATATGCTTTATGCATACCCTAAAAATGAGCAAGAGGGGCTGACTGCGGAGCAGAAGAAACTGCTGAAAAAGATGGTAGAGAGGTGGTCTGATGGATAAGTCAATGTTTGATGAGTTGCTGGCAAGCGTCCAGGAGATGGATGAAATTCGTGAAGGTAAGAAGCCAGCAGCGAGAGTAATCGAGTTTCCCGAAGTGGAAGTAAAAGCTATCCGTGAGAAAGTGGGGCTAAGTCAGGGTAAGTTTGCTTTGTTGATTGGTGTAAGCAAAAGAACTCTGGAAAACTGGGAGCAGGGACGCCGTCGGCCAACAGGGCCAGCAAAAGCGTTATTGAGAATCTTTGCTGTGGATCCGGGAGGCACATTAAAAGCTTTGCATGGGTAGTTTTTACAGTACCTTGGTTCTATATAGGTTGGTTATCAAAAAATTCCGCTGTTGGTTCCCTCCCCACCGCCATACACCTTAACCCTTACGATATCTGTCGTAAGTGTTTTGTCGTTTATAGGCCTGTAAACAAAGGGTTAAACGGATGATGCTGTGGTTTGTGGCCTTCCGTTTTTGAAGCTATTTTTTCCCGTTTTTCTGACTTTTCTCTCTTCTCTCTGAAAAGCTGTGGTCCGAGCCCTTCCGAGAGCTACAGCGTTTAACCGTTTGATTCTATTATGCTTTCTCTGTGGTTTGGGGTGTTGTGATTTTGTGAGTTCGCAGCCATTCCGGCGGTAGGGGCTCGGGACTGGATTCGAATTATTCTCTAGGGGGACATTCCTTGTCGAATGGCATGAGAGTTACTCGTTATGCTCAATAACATCATCAGTAAAATCAGTGCGCCAGAACTTATAGCCTTGGACTGTTGCCTGGGCAGCAGCTCCCCATGTAGCTGATTGATAAATACGCACCCCATCAACATCATATGAGGTGTTGGCTGCTGCCTGTCCACCTTCATCTTTGTGGCGGGCACTGGCCTCTGCCCTGGCACCAGCATCCCAGCCATCATCTATGAAGCGTTTCATAGCAGCATTGGTCTGGAAGACATAGAGAAAGGCAACCTTTTTAAAGCCAATTCCTACGCCTGCTCCAAGTGACGCGAAACGGTAATAATGGACCTTGCTACCAGTATGAAAGGTACATATTCCACCGCCAGTAGAAGCTGCAAACAGATAGCTGTCACTACCGGTACATACCAGATAGCCTTTTCCTCTGGCTACGGCAGATCTGGCACCAGGATGATCGGCATATATCTCTGTCAATGCTTCGGAGGTGGCTTTACGGGCATTGGCTTTCTCTGATTCGGGGGTAGAGCCTGTAGCACAGGCAGTGAGGGTCAGTACTGCTACCAGGAAGGGGAGGTACTTCATGGGTTACTCCATCCATACAGAAGGGTAAGCGCGGACTCTACTTCGATATAGGGAGTCTGTCTAATAACAATTCATATGCTATTTTTTGAGCAGACGTATTTAATTAGGTGATTGTTTCGGTGATCCCTGTAACGAAAATATCGGAAACAATACTTGAGTTTGGATATGGTTTTCTTCAGGAAATACCTGAGGACTGTTCAAAATCAGAATTTGAAGCTGCAATCAGTCTGATTGTAGGTGTATGGAATGCTTCCATAGTAGGGGGCGGAGAAGGAAAAAATAATAGTTATGTAAAGAAATATATAGAAGCCATGAAGCCCACTCAGGACATGTCGGAAGAAGAGGTCGTCATGCAGGATGAGATTATTGTAGTTTTAAAAAAGTTGGCAGAAATTAAAGAAGAATATTATTGCCATGACCTGAGAGTGGTTCATGAATACTCTGTGAGACAGGAACGTGGCGAGTACATCTTGAGTTGTCTGGCAAAGTTATTTACTGGTGCAGATTTGTCATAAAATTCCAGCTTCTCGTGTTACAACCCTTAACTCCCGCTTAATTTTGAATGGGTGAGCTTACGGCCTGCACACCGGGCAAAAAAGTATAGTTTTTATACACACCAAAATCTGATTTACAGGATCAGCTTGTGTTCATGGTCGCTCCGTTTATTTTTTATCCATATTTACATTTACTCGGTGTTTCCCGCGCACAGGCTATCCCGCAGTCAACGCAATTAGCTTAATACAGAGTTTTCAGTCAGCGTTATGTACTGACCACGGCTCTTCTCACATCAAGTCGCTTTGACGCCTCCCACAGCCATTCCAGTGCCACTGTGGTTTTCACGAAGTGCAGTGTCCATTTTCTACCACTACAGGTGAGGCGGCCTACCGACCGTACAATCTTCCGGATCAAGGGGCGGATTCCATGCTTTCTTTCAGTTTTGGGCAATGCCTTGTATTGCAAGGCTCTCAGTAAAATTTGAGCAATCTGGCCACAGGCGTAAAACGCTTGATTCGCATGAAACTTTTTACAGGGTGGAAATGCTGTATCACGTCGGGTGCTACTTGTTGGCAAAGGCTGCGGGCAACGGAGTACAGGGCTTTCATAGCTTCCGCATTAAAAAGGGTCAGATATTCTCCCATGCGAGTCTTTGTCATCGCAACCGCGGTTACGTTTCTTGAGATGGATATGTTCTTCAAGCAGGTCGGGCAGTTTGAGCTGGTTGGCCAGCCGGGCTATGAACAGACTTCCGGCCATGCCAGTCAGCTTGGCATCGGTAAAATCAATCTCGATTTTTTCAGGCTTTGGAATTACCATTTTGTAGCGTCCCTGTGCAGCACCTTATGGGTGCGTTGTTGTGAACACAGGTATTTTGCCTGAACAGCACAGGGGACGCTCCTTTCAATTCCTTCTGCCTTTCTTTTTCAAGTCGTCAAGCGGGAGTTAAGGTAGATGTGTTGAACCAGCATTTAGAAAACAATACCTTTATGTGCGGTGATGAATACACCATCGCAGATATGGCTATCTGGCCATGGTATGGAGCTCTGATCGATGGCAAATTGTACAGTGCCGCCGAGTTTCTTCAGGTAGAGTAAACTCAGGGCGGTTACGAGCATATTGTTCGGTGGTCATCGCAGATAGGGCAGCGAAAAGCTGTTCAACGAGAAAGGATGGTGCATCGAACCTCAGGTGAACCATTCGAGCAGTTGAGGAATCGCCATGATGCCTCTGATTTTGAGCTTCGGACTCAAGATAAGCTGGAAGCTTCAGAATGAATTTACATTGTTTGCCTTAATTTACTTTTGGAACGGGGTTTATACCGTTCCTTTTGTGGCAGCTTCCATTATTAGACAGAAATCCAGTCACGTTTATCCAGTGCTTATATGAGAGGAGATTAAAACGACATTGTTTAATTTTGAACCAAATTAATAGGCTTTTGAATTTGGCCTATTCTTCACAGACCGTAAAGCCCTATGAATAATGAATCCTTTTTATGGCTGTGATGTTATGAAGCTTCATAAACTTATTATTTTTTTATTACCATCGATTGCTTTCGGTGAACCTATTGGTTTTGAACGGTTTAACCCTCCCCCTTACCCTGATGTTCCAGCCCATCCACATCCTGAGAGGCCATTATACCCACCCTCTCATGATCATTCATATCGGGGGTATAGATCAGAGCCCGTGCCAACTTACTCACAACCAATGTATGCAGATTCGTCGCCAGTGACTGCCTGCAAAATGCCAGCAGGAACATACCGGCTTGATGCCTACAGTATCTCGAAAACGGAAAAAATATGGCTATATAAACTGGTGCTTTATCTGCATGTCAGCAATTCCGGGATGATGGTTATGAGACTAAAGCTCAAGCCAAGGCGAGGCCGTGAAGAGCAGTTTGTAGTGATTCCTTATAGCAGTAATGCAGATCTGGTGAATGTCTGCAGTGGTGTGAATTTCAGTTTTTTCTTCAAAGGGATTAATGTTTATGGAAAAACCTTAACAGGTAATTTATCCGGGCATCTGGCGAATGATGGCAGTAAAAACAACTATCACATTACTGCTGATGGATGGATGGAACGCTACGATGCTTCATACAATTCAAAAGTAACGATTAATTTGACGGGGCAGCAGTTTGAGTTTGTCTATCCATATATAAAATAGTGATTATCGAACCATATGGAGAAAGTGCATGTGCTTTTCATACTGGTCAATGATGTCTCCAATCACCTGGTCACTGGTCCAGCCCATAATGTCATAACCCTGACCGCCTTCTCTTAGAAAGACTTCAGCCCTGAAATATTTACGCTCTTCTTCATCCTCTTCGTCCAGCATAAAGCTGGGCTGGAGGTAGGAACGTGGGGTTACCTTGTAAAAGAAGTCCACTTCATCGCCATGGAGGACAACCAGGCTTGGAATCTGTTTCTCAGTGTCCAGCTGAATAGTGCTTTCTACTCCCTGTTTACTGAGCTCTGATGCGACGGATTCCATCGCTGGAAGCACGATGTCCTGTATAAACCGGCTGACATGGGACCTCCGTGGGTAGCTGATCAGTGTAGCAAGGCGGTTTTGCCAGGGGACCGCTTTATGGCCCGCTTTTGGTGTTAATGTTGTATTGACCAGACTTTCTCTTTTGGCTGCATCGACTGCCAGTGCTTTTAATAAGCCATAGGCAGAAATTAACAGAACAATGGAAAAAGGCAGGGCGGAGGCTATAGTCACTGTTTGCAACGCCTGTAATCCACCGGCCAGTAATAACACCATGGCAACAATGCCAATCAGGCTTGACCAGAATACCCGCTGCCAGATTGGTGTTTTACTGTTCCCGCCGGAAGCCAGCATATCAACGACCATGGCGCTGGAGTCTGATGAAGTGACAAAAAAGATAACGACCATAATAATGGCAATCATCGATAAGATGTTGGAAAACGGAAAGTGTTCTAAAAATTTGAACAGCGCTATTGGTACATCGGTTTCGACAGCTTGACCCAGGCTGGCCATGTCATGGTTCATGATCATATCAATGGCGGTATTACCAAAAGCAGTCATCCAGATCAGTGTTAACCCGGTAGGCACAAACAGAACTCCGGTGACAAATTCACGGATGGTTCGGCCTCTTGAAATTCGGGCAATAAACATACCGACGAAGGGTGACCAGGAAAGCCACCAGGCCCAATAGAACAGCGTCCATCCCCCAAGCCATTCGGTGGGTTCATAGGCGTAGAGGTTGAATGTTTTGCCAACCATGTCAGAAAGGTAACCACCGGTATTCTGAACGAACATTTGCAGCAGTAAGACAGTTGGCCCCAGGAGTACAACCATTACTAACAGCATTAGCGCAAGCAGCAGGTTCACTTCTGAAAGCCGCCTGATGCCCTTGTCCAGACCGGTAGCGACAGAGATGGTAGCCAGAGCGGTAATTGCAATAATTAGAATAACCTGTGCCTGAGTACTGATTTCTACACCAAACAGGTAGTTCAGTCCGGAATTGACTTGCAATACGCCATAGCCCAAAGCGGTGGCAACCCCGAAAATTGTGCCCAGAATGGCAAATACATCGATGGTATGACCGGTAATACCATAAATTCGATCACCGATGATAGGGTACAGAGCGGAGCGGAGTGTTAAGGGTAAGTCATGACGGTAACCAAAAAAGGCAAGAATCAGCGCTACGATGGCGTAAATTGCCCAGGCATGAAGGCCCCAGTGGAAAAAGGTCAGCTTCATGGCCTCTTTGGCGGCTTCAACGGTTCCGGCTTCACCCAGTGGTGGTGAGAGGAAATGCATGACCGGTTCGGCAACACCAAAAAACATCAGGCCGATACCCATGCCGGCCGAAAACAGCATGGCAAACCAGGAACCGAAACTGAAGGATGGTTCTGCGTGATCGGGCCCCAGTTTGATATCCCCATAACGGGATAGGCCAAGAAATGCGACGCATAAGAGAATCAGGGCGACAGCCATCACGTAAAACCAGCTGGCATTGGTCATGATGCTGGATTGAAAGTGAGTAAAACGGTTATTGGCATCTTCAGGGAAGAAAACCGTATAGCCCACCAGCAGAAAGATTAAAATGGCGGAACCAAAGAATACAGGGGGATTGATCGTTTGCCTGGAAGGCATCGAGTTTTCTGATTGGGGCATGTTACAGGCTCTTGCAGGTATTGTTCAAAATCAGTTTGACCGTTTAAATAGAGAGCTATCCGCAAGAAGCCAGTCAACACTCTGAAGGGAGGACATGAAGAGAATCCTGTTTGCAGCTTGGTAGGAGTGTAGGTGAAATATATTACAGCTCAAATTATTTGATATCAAATTATGTTTGTCTTGCTGGTGGTTTTATGGCAAATAGGCTCGATGTTTTATTGTAGCTCTTTATCTTGAGAGTGCCTTGCCGGAGATGTTTCTCTTAATCTGAATTGGGTACGCATCTTCGGGTGATGGCTGCTCTTTAACCTCTTGCTGTGAGTAGGGTGTATGACTGAAACATGCTATTGGACTGATGTACTTATATCGCTAAGGCGAATTATCCGTGCAACGGATTTGCACTCCAAGCGAATGATAAAATCCTGTGGTTTAACTACGCCACAGATCATGGTGCTGCGAGCCATTCATGAGCTGGGTGATGTGACGGTAAAGCGAATTTCTCAGAATATTTCACTGAGCCAGGCTACGGTCACTACTATTTTGAACCGTTTGGAAGAGCGGCAGTATCTTGAGCGGGTTCGCAGTACCAATGATAAACGCATTGTTAATGCTCGCCTGACAGAGTTCGGGCGTTCTGTCCTCGCTACGGCCCCGACCCTGTTGCATGAAACGTTTATCGAGCGTTTTGAGGCTTTGGAGCCCTGGGAAAAAACTCAGGTGCTTTCTTCGCTTCAGAGAGTGGCAGCTATGATGGATGCTGAGTCTATTGATGCGGCGCCACTTCTGGATATCGGCTCTCCAGACCCGTAATGGTTTGATTATTGAGTGTTTTTTCTACAGTTTGTACGGGGTTAAGTTGGAAAGTAATTTGATATCTAACTATTAGAAGTGTAAATTGTTGCCCGTGTCGATGCTGGAGACGGGCCCTGTTTTAGGGGGGTGTTTGAAAATTGGTTTAAAAATGTCTGATTTTTGATTTGTTGTCTAACTATTGAGCAGAAATTTTTATCCGCAATTTTTCAGGGATTTGAAAGGGCAGATAAGCTCAAACCAGCATTGAAAATGGATTTATATAAAAAAGGTACAGCAATGCTAAAAAGTAAATTTACGGCGGGGGCCATATTTGCACTTTCCCTTCCTTTCATGGGTACTGCATCTGCAAATGAGTGTGGTGATGTAACCATTGCTGATATGAATTGGAACTCAGCAACATTAATGGCGCACGTTGATCAATTTATTCTGCAGAATGTATTTGGCTGCAATGTTGAACTGGTGCCTGGTGATACGATGGCTACCGGAACCTCCATGGTTGAAAAGGGTGAGCCTGATATTGCTCCGGAAATGTGGAGCAACTCCATGAGGAAGGCCTTTGATAAAGGCGTCGAAGAAAAACGGCTTCGTTATGCAGGAAACTCTCTTTCAGAAGGGGGAGAAGAAGGCTTCTGGGTACCGAAATATATGGTCGATAAAGACGCTGATTTGAAAACCATTGAGGGCATTAAAAAGAAGGCTGAGATTTTCAAACACCCTGAAGATTCAAACCTTTCTGCCTTTTACGGTTGCCCGGCCGGATGGAACTGCCAGATCAACTCCGGCAACCTGTTCAGAGCACTGGATCTTGAAGAGCATGGATTTGACCTCGTTGACCCAGGTTCTGGTGCAGGTATGTCCGGTGCCATTGCTAAAGCTTATGAGCGTGAAGAGGCCTGGTTTGGCTATTACTGGGCTCCCTCTTCAGTGTTGGGTAAGTATGAAATGGTCAAGGTGGACTTCGGCTCCGGTATTGATGTTGATGAATACCTGAACTGTACGACCAAAGAAGACTGTCTATCACCAAAGGTTACGATGTACCCACCTTCTCCGGTCAATACCATTACCACTGAGGCGTTTGCTGTCAAAGCACCTGCTGCCTATGAATACCTGGCCACACGGTCTTTCACCAATCAGCAAATGAACGAGCTGTTGGCCTGGATGGAAGAGAATCAGGCTGACGGTGAGATAGCAGTGGAACACTTTTTGACGAATTATGAGTCCATCTGGACTCAGTGGTTGTCTGCCGATGTTGTTGAAAAAGTGAAGCAAAAGCTCGCTGCTCTTTGAGGTCGTCGCTCGCCTGTTTGCAATGGTGGTTGCACGCTTTTGTACGTAGATAACTGTTTGTGTGGCCACCGCCATTTCTCTCTTATAAAAGAGCATAATAAAGGCTGAAGTGTATGGCTAAGGAATCATGGATGACTGAGTTTCCAGACATGGAACGCAGTGATCTTATTGCCCTGCGAAAATCTCTGGACGGTGCTTATCGTGAATTCTCCCGTGAATACGGTGATCTGATTGAATCATTTTTTGACCCATTGCTTTCTTTTCTTGTCTGGTTTGAAAACCTGTTAATTAGCTCACCCTGGCTGTTGGTACTGGCCGCTATTACCGGACTGGCTTACGCTGCCAGCCGCTCCTGGAAGCTGTGTCTCGGGGTTGTCTGCTCAATGCTTGCTATTGGGTATTTTGGTATGTGGGAAAATACCATGAGAACCCTGAGCGTTATTACTGTGTGTACGCTGCTTTCACTGTTGCTGGGTATTCCGATTGGTATTGCCATGGCCCGTTCGGATCGGGTTCAGAGGGTGGTTACGCCCATGCTGGATATCATGCAGACTATGCCAGCATTTGTTTATTTGATTCCTGTTGTCATGCTGCTCGGGATTGGAAAAATTCCGGGTGTTATTGCGGTCGTGATTTACGCCATTCCTCCGGTTATTCGACTGACAAACCTGGGGATTCGTCTGGTAGATAAAGAGGTGCTGGAGGCAGCCACAGCTTATGGTGCCAGTTCATTTCAGCGTTTGTGGGGGGTGCAGTTACCGTTAGCAATGCCAACCATTATGGCGGGTATTAACCAGACCATTATGATGGCTCTGGCTATGGTCGTCATTGCCTCCATGATTGGTGTGAAAGGCCTGGGGCAGCCGGTGTTGAAATCCATCACTAACCAGTATTTCACCCTGGGATTGCTGAATGGCCTGGCCATTGTTGCGCTCGCTATCATTTTTGACCGGGTTTCCCAGGCATATGCCCGAAGAACCCAGAAGCATCTGGGAGGTGTTGAACATGCGTGATACAGACAGCCTTGAGCCGAAAAACAGCAGTCAGCCGCTGATCCAGATTAAGGGACTTTACAAATTATTCGGCAAACAGCCTGAAAAGGTCATGTCCCGTGTTCACCGTGGTGAGTCGAAGGATCAGATTCTTGCTGATACCGTTCATACCCTTGGGCTCAGGGATATTAATCTTGAAGTAAAGGCGGGTGAGATTTTTGTCATCATGGGGCTTTCCGGTTCAGGAAAGTCGACTTTGATTCGACATTTTAACCGCTTGATTGACCCCACTGAGGGTGAGATTCTCGTTAATGGCATTGATATTACCCGGTATTCTGCCAAAGAGCTGGAGGCATTTCGCCAGCAGAAGATGTCCATGGTCTTTCAGCGTTTTGGTTTGATGCCTCATCGGTCCGTAATAGACAATGTTGCTTATGGTCTGGCTGTGCAGGGTGTTGCTAAAGCGGAGCGTCTGAAAAAAGCAGGGCAGTGGCTGGAGACGGTTGGTCTGGCCGGATATGAGCAGCAATATCCAGCGCAGTTGTCAGGTGGGCAGCAACAAAGGGTAGGGTTGGCTAGGGCACTGTGTACGGATGCAGAAATTCTGCTGATGGACGAAGCATTTTCAGCGCTGGATCCATTGATCCGCAGTGAAATGCAGGATCAGTTGATAGCGTTGCAGAGCAAGCTTCATAAAACCATTGTCTTTATTACCCACGACCTGGATGAAGCGCTCAGGCTGGGAGACCGTATTGCCATTTTGAAAGATGGTGAACTGGTGCAGCAGGGAGCTCCAGAAGATATTCTGCTGAATCCGGCGACAGAGTATGTTGAGGCCTTTGTTAAAGATGTGAATCGTGCCCGGGCACTGACCGTTGAAACGGTGATGAAGCCGCCAGCTTGCCGAATTACTGCACAAACCATTGATGAAGCGCTGAGTCAGATGAAGAAGACATCGGAAGACTTCGGCTACTATGTTAATGACGATGGTTATCAGGGGGTTATTCTTCAGGATACTCTCGAGCAGGCTGTGCAGAGTGGGGTTCACAGGAAGCTGAGTTCAATATCGATTGAGACAGTGCCGACTATTCACGCGGATTCAATATTGGAGTCGGTAATACCCGATACTCTGGATACCGATTTTCCCTTGCCGGTAGTGGATAGTGATGGCCAGTTACAGGGGCAGCTTTCCAGATCAAGCCTTGCTGAAGTATTGGGCGATGTATCCACAAGTCATTAGTGGATTTATTGAGGGAGGAGGTGTGAGCTGCCTCCTTGCTTAATGTCTCAGTAATGCATCCAGCTCATCAATCGCTTCACACCAGTCTGCATCTTGATCTCTCTCTTCCACCAGGAATGCTTTTTGTGATGGGTTCCAGAAAGTAGCATCTTCCAGTTTTTCATCGTTTTTCAAAGAGTGCTTATTAAGGAAGTGCTCGATTGCCCCCGGGTCTTTGTCGAGACCTAGTTGGGAGAAAAGATTGGAAAGATCATTCAGCTGTGAATCCATCATCGCATCGCCTTATTAGAGATTGAGGTTCTTTAATTAAGATAGACCAGATCAATAATGCAGGTGGTTGATAGGCACTGTGTTTTTATTTTACTCAAAATACAGCTACAAAAAAGCCCGCTAATAGCGGGCTTTTTTGTAGCTGTATTGCTTTTTAATCAGAACGACGGGTGAACAGCTGTTTGTTGTTCGTAGCTTTCACCATATCGGTCAGGATGACACCTGCTTCCTGAAGAAATGCGTCGGGCTCTTTGTCTTTTTTCTTCTGCTCCAGCTCTTGATTATTGATCTCTTCCAGCTCATCCAGATTATTCAGCAAAGGCTGGCCTCTGGATTTTCTCAGGCGATTCTCAATTGACAGGCGCTGACTTCGCATGGTTTGCAATTCAAGCTGACGCTTTTCCTGATTGAGAGACACTTTAGTCTGGTTTTCATAATGTTCAAAGTAGTCTTTCATCTCATGAAGGTAGACAAAGTCAGCATTTTTACGGGTACGGTAGACATGCTTTTTCTGAAGTTCAGGCAGGTAAGGGCTGAAATCTGCATAGGGCCTGAATGAGGCTGGCGCAATGTTATCCCAGGGGAGTGCGTCAGGTAGCGTGTCTTCACCGATATCACGGCCATCGTACAGGGATGGGAAAATGATATCGGGGATTACTCCACGGTTCTGTGTACTCTGGCCTGAAACACGGTAGAACTTGGCAAGAGTCAGCTTAAGCTGGCCATGGTTTAATGGCTGAATGCTTTGTACGGTGCCTTTGCCGTAGCTTTGGCTACCAACAATGAGCGCTCGGCCATAATCCTGCATGGCTCCGGCAAAGATCTCGGATGCTGAAGCACTGAGGCGGTCAATCATTACGACCATTGGTCCGTCGTAGAGTTGATCGGAGTCCGGATCTTCCTGTCTTTCAGAGCGACCTCTGTTATTGCGAACGACAACAGTAGGGCCCTTGTCAATAAACAGGCCGGTCAGCTCATTAGCTTCTTGCAGAGAACCGCCCCCATTGCCGCGAAGATCAATGACCAGTCCGTCGACCTTCTGTTTTTTCAGCTTGTCCAGTAGCCTGCGGACATCTCGGGTCGTGCTCTTGTAATCAGGGTCGCCAGATTGAGCCGCCTTAAAGTCAATATAGAAGGTTGGTAGCTCAATCACACCGATTCGGCCGGTTTTGCCATTCATGGGGACTTCAATAATCTTGCTTGAAGCATCCTGTTCTTCCAGTTTGACCCGGTCACGGACGATATCATAGACCCGAGTACTGCTATCTTTACTGCTGCCGGGGATGATCTCCAGTCGAACCAGTGTGTGTTTGGCACCACGGATCAGCTTAACAACGTCGTCCAGACGCATACCGACAACATCTTCAAGCTCGCCTTTTTTTCCTTGTCCGACACTGACAATTTTATCACCAGGCTTGAGTTGTCCTGCTTTTTCAGCCGGGCCACCGGCAACGACACTGACAACTTTGGTGTACTCATCTTCTGCAGACAACACTGCACCAATCCCTTCCAGGGAAAGGCTCATATTAATATCAAAGTTCTCTGCGGTCTGGGGTGAGAAGTATTGAGTATGAGGGTCGTATATCCCTGCAAAGGCATTAATGTATGTCTGAAAGGCATCTTCGCTTTTGCTTTGGTGAAGTCTGCGAAGCAGGTTGGTATTCCTGCTACGCAGCTGGCTGATAATCTCTTCGTCCGTTTTATTGTTCAACTTCTGGCTTAATACGCTATCTTTAAACTGTTTGCTCCATAGATCTTGCTGGGCCTTCTTGTTTAGAAGCCACGGCTCTTCCTTGCGCTCAATGATCAGCACTTCATTCTTTTTGAGGTTCAGGTCTTTTATGCCCCTGTCCAATTGCGCCAGCATAAAGCGGGCCCGCTCTTCTGCTCTTTCTCGATAGCGATTAAAAATGGAAAAAGCAGGGTTGAGGTCGCCACTTTTCAGGGAGTCTCCCAGTTTTTTCCGGTAGGGCTCAAATTCCTGAATATCGGACTGCAGGAAAAAGCTGCGGTTTGGATCCAGTCGATCGAGGTAGCGATCAAACACTTTTTCCATATTGCTCTGATCAAGAGGGATTTTCCGGTAGTGACTTCGTGAGAGCAATTGAACTACATGAACGCTGGCAATGGCCTGTTGCAGGTTTGGGCTCAGGGTCGGAACGGGCTGGCTGATGTCCTTATCTATGGCTTGAGCCAGAGTTGCAGTGAAAAGCAGCGACAAAAAGAATAGCAGGATTCCTTTGGCTGGCTGCAGTTTCGATATCATAGAGGCTCTAGCTCCGTGTCATTCTGTCTGTTGAAGAGTGCCATCCTGGCTCAGTAGTAACCTAACGGCTAAGACGTTTTCCATTACTCAAGTCATCGCTCAGGTTGTCAAACTCTTGAGTTATTCCATGAGACTGATTACAGCATAATACAGTCACCTGACGGATGACAGCCGTTGAACCTTTGGAGTCTGACAACCTTATGTAAATCAGGCCGTTAATCCTCAGTCGATAAAACGCATGAATACATCCTATTCCAACAAGGCTACTGGAAAAAATCAATGATTCATTTGGTGTGAAGGGGGCTGTGAAGAGTTTACAGCATCAATATAGAAGGGGCAGAGGCCACTTAACTGCCTTTGCCCGAAACAGGAAGGTGATTTTGTCAGGGTAGGACTCAGTTATAACCTTTAATAAAACCACCGGTTTCATCAAATGACTGGGTCGCAGGCAGGGTCGTTGAAGCCTTTAACAACGGTTTAATAGGATTAATTGTACTGCGATGAATTGAGAAAATATTCTGGGACTGAGAAGTTGGGCGCAGTGCTGGTCGGCTTTTTGGTTGAACTTTCATCGGGTTGCCTGTGATAGTGGCTGGTCTATTGACATTGGTAAGAATAGCAATATCGGCTGAATAATTGGAGTCTGAAATTGTACGTATGGCACGGGTTTACGTTGCATTTTGCAAATAAATGTAATTTGTGACTGGTTGTTTTAATGATTATTAATTCACCGGACAATCTCTCCAGTCTTTATCTGTAAAGCATTTCATTATCAGGAACTTCCTTAGCACTTATGTGTTCTGATCCTAGCTTGCAATAAAGTTTAATACTGTCTTCAAGAGGTATTCAGCAGCATGTTTGGGTGGCGGGGTTAAGTTTCTAAAGGAACTGAAGGCTCCGTGATTTATGTGGCAGCCTTGTTAGACATTACTTGCCAGCCACACATATTAGCTACTACTAAGTAGTGACAGGTTGTCTGTATGTTAAATGTATCAAGTAATGGATGTATAACGCAGGCTGGTTACCCTCAGGTTCAAACAACTTCTCCATCGGCGCAGGGTGGGGGCAGTCAGTCTTCTGTTTTGAGTCTAATGGTGCCGTGTATTATAACTATGGCTCTCCTGTGCTTTGGCCTCCTTCGCCACAAACTTCCACTATGGCAGTGCCTTCCTCACGTATTGTTACAATGGTTCATCCATCAATAGTTCATAATAATATTCCTGCGCCTTCTTTGCAGAATAGCCTTTTATATGGCCAGCCCCTTACATTACAGCCGGATCAGAACGTTTGTGTCCTCAATGCCCAGTTTATGGAAACTCTTTACTGTAATCGGCAGGAAGGAGTTGATGGTGTATTTCATGGGCAGCAGATAACCGTTCAGCGTCAGCCTGTCATTTTTATGGGGTTACCCGGGGCTGGTTTATGGTGCATATCAAGAGCAGGTTTCGGAGTCGGAGAGTGGTTTTGACGTAAATGCAGCAGTTCCTGAACCATTTTCTGCTGAGCCTGAACAAGGCAATGTAAGTGTCTTTTCTCAAGGGTCACAGCTTGCAGCAGCTGAGAGTGGTGAATCATCAAGAAGAATAACTGATGATGGTTCTGCACAAATAGGCAGAGGGCGCAGGCGAAGAAGAAATGGCCGTTCTCAAAACTTATCCGCTTCTTTAGGTATGGGGTCTGAAGTAGAGAAAGGGAAAGACGTAAAGCCCAAAAAAAGCTGTCGTCTGTTGCAGTCGGAGCTGCGGTTAAACATGGCTCTGCAAAACACGACAGCGCTGCTAAGGCTGAGCCAGCAGTGGAACTGCGGGTAAAGGAAGAATTTGCGGTGCCTTTGTCTGCAATTCCATATATGAGGAAAAAACTGCGATTGCTGATAGAATCAATGAATAAGGATGATCCTAGCCTTTTTGTTGAGCGTCTTCAGGATGTTGTGAAATCCATTGACGGAAATAAGTCACAGCATGTATGGGTTTCTTTAAGTGGATTTGAATTGCAACATTTAGTTGATGCCCGGGCTAGGCTTTATCATATATCGAGAGGCTGTTCAAAAGAGGAGCGAACGGTTGAAATCCTTAAATCTGAAAGTGTTTTTGTCAAACTTGATCCTGTTATTGCAAGGTCCTTTGAAGGTTTTTTGGATGAAATAAATGACAGAGTAAGTGAATTGCTCTTTCGTACTCTTAATACTCTGATAGTTGACTTTATGATGGGAGTCAGCTTTTTAGATATTGATTTAAATAAGTTGATTCCATTTATAAATAGAATGCCTCTTACTATGTCTTCTGGATTGGCTCTCAAAATTGCGTGCAATTTTGAGATTTGTGAGAAAAACAAGAATGATTTAGTTGTGAGTATTTACCAGAGTTTCAATAGAAGGTTGGAGGAAGATGGCTGTATAACCTTGCAGAGGGGACAGATTCAACAATACTTTTCTCAATTTTCTAATTCTTTTCTAAGCCTTTCTAAATATTTGTTTCATAAAAGTGAACGTTCTGAGCTACATAGACCTGTCGACAGCATGGCCTTGATGCAGGATGTAGAGGAAAGACAGCGTTACTTTTTATTGGAATACGGGTGGATACGAGGAGAGCAGTTGGCAGTCAGGCATTCTAAACTGGAAGACGAGATTGTTAGTGGGGAGGAGGCTGAAGATTATGCTGAGAAATTACTGGTCGTAGAGCATGATGATACAAAAATACCTGAAACATATTCTGACCCTGCGCAGGCTGAAGCGAGCTTGTCGGATGAGGCGATGTGTAATCGTGCCTGTGAGCTGTTTAGGAGCGGAAATACCTCTGAGGCAAAAGCTCTCTATGGGAGGGTTTTGGCCGGTGGAGCTAAGCCACTCATTGCCCTATCCTGCAGGCTTGCTTTAATTGAGATTGAATTTAAAGAATTAAACTTCGATCGAGATTATTTGAGATTCAGACAAATTATCCGTAAGAGCCATAGAATATTTAACGACTATAGAAGTTCATGTTCTATTAGAAATTATCAATTAGATACCAAAGCTTGTGAGCTGGAGCAGATATCTGATGAGGCACATAAAACAACAAAACGGTTTTGTAAGAAGTGGCGCTCTCCTATCGAGCAGCAGCATTTTTCGATTGATGAGTTGAAAGCCAATCTTGTTTCTTTATCACAAAGCTTGTCTGGTGAAGATTTGGATAGGCTGAATTGGTATCTCAACGAGGTTGAAAAACTTCATGAAAAAATGGGAGATGTTTTACCTTTATTGGTGTTGTCTACCTGCCGGTTGGATCAGGCCTTTGATGATAGGCAGAGCTGGCTTTCAGGTATTCCCATAAACATCAGAGCATTAGAGGATGGTGAGCGTGAAGAGACCCAGTTCCTATCACTAAGTGCCAGTGAACATCAGGAAAGACTCAGGTCTAACGGTGAAATGCTGGAAGGGTTGGCATGTAACCAAAAAAGGCTCCATGATGAGCTGGCTGCCTTGAAAAAGGAGGAGCTCTTTTCAAGTTCAAGGCAGATAAAGGTGCCAGTCTAAAGATGAGGCACCCATGAGTATTTTAAATATTAAGAATCAACATGGCAGTTGCTTAACCTTAAAGAAGTTAAGCAGCGTCTGGTTTAACTCAAAAGCATCGTCAGTTCCTGCCAGCTCCCTAATTGAATGCATGCCAAATGTTGGTAACCCAAGGTCCAGAGTTCGTACCCCAAGTACACCGGCAGTCAGTGGGCCAATAGTACTGCCGCAGGCCATATCGGTACGGGTAACAAAGTGCTGTACTTTGCTGCCACTTGCCTGGCATAGGGTGCGATACAGAGCAGACGTTTCATCATTGGTGGCATAGCGCTGGTTAGCGTTGACCTTGATGACGGCGCCCTGATTCAGTTTTGGTGCATGATGCTCATCATGCTTGCTGGCATAGTTGGGATGAATACCATGAGCATTATCCGTTGAAATCAGCATTGAGCGATTCATTGCCTGGGTCAGAGGCTCACCGGTACCATAAATTCGCTCAAGGACACTTTTCAGGAATGGTCCCTGGGCCCCGGTAGTCGACATGCTGCCTACTTCTTCATGGTCGTTGCAGACCAGTAGTGCGGTTGTATCCGAACCTCTATGGTTGAGCAGTGATTCCAGGCCTACATAGCAACTGAGCAGGTTGTCCAGACGGGCGCTGGCGATAAAGTTGTTTTTCAGGCCAATGACAGCGGCGCTTTGGGTGTCATAAAAAGAGAGGTCGTACTCCATGGCTTCCTGGCAGTCAGTATTACCCAGGCGAATCAGTTCTTCTTTCAGCAGTTCACGGAAATCGACTTTCTCATCATCGGCCAGTTGGAACAGGATAGGTGGGATATCGGTCTGTGGGTTCACTGCACGACCGCTGTTTACTTCGCGATCCAGATGAATGGCCAGGCTTGGAATAATGGCAATAGGGCGCTCAAAGTTGATCAGCTGATGACAAAGCTGCTGCTGGCCGTCGAGGTACTGAACCCGACCGGCAATGGAAAGGTCCCGGTCATACCATGGGTTCAACAGAGCTCCACCGTACACTTCCACTCCGAGCTGGAAGTAGCTGTGCTTGCTCATTTCTGGTTGCGGCTTTACTTTCAGGCAGGGTGAGTCGGTGTGTGCTCCAACCATTCTGGCACCCAGTTCGGGTTTGCCCATGGTGAAAGCAATGATGGAAGAACCATTGCGGGTTACGTAATATTTCTCACCTTCTTTGAGAGCCCAGGCTTCTGACTCACTCAATGGTTGGAAGCCAGCTTCCTGAAGTTTAGCCACCATCGTGGCCACAGCATGGTAAGGGGTCGGAGAAGCGTTGAGGAACTGGATAAGCTCCTGGTTAAAGTGTTCTTTGCTCATGGGGCTACCTTGCAATGTAAGCTGTGATCTTACTATAAAGCGGCTTTTTATTTCATTTCATGCTTTGGCATGTTTGCGATAGTTTACATTAGGGAACTGGATGAGGATTCTTCTGTTTTCGGCCTATGATGCCCTGAGCCATCAGTATTGGCGCAAAGGGCTGGTTAATGCTTTTCCTGAGTATGACTGGACAGTGCTCACACTGCCTCCTCGTTTTTTCAGCTGGCGACTTCGTGGAAACAGCATGACCTGGGCTTTTTCTGAGAGGGATGTTTTAATCGCTGGTTATGGTTTGTTGATCTGTACTTCAATGACAGACCTGTCTGCCTTAAAAGGCATGGTACCGGAGCTGGCAAAAATACCAACATATTATTGATGTTTTGCGGGAAAATCTGATGTTTTACCGGTTCCCCTGCCAGATGAGATTTTTCTTTCTGGGAAGCATGATGCCAATGAGAATCTGCAGATAGTATTTAATCATCGCTGGGAGTACGACAAAGCTCCGGAGAGAATGTACCGGGCTCTGCAAATCCTGAAAAACCGTAAAGTATCTTTTAAGATACATGTGGTTGGTCAGCGCTTTCGCCAGATACCTCCTGTTTTTGGGGAGATGCATCAGTCTCTCGCAGATCGAATCGGCTACTGGGGGTTTATTGATAGTGTGGATGAGTATCGGTCATTGCTGCAAAAGAGTGATGTGGTGCTCTCCACTGCGATTCATGATTTTCAGGGAATTGCTGTGTTGGAGGCTGTTGCGGCTGGTTGTGTTCCCCTGGTGCCGGATCGGCTTGCTTACCCTGAATTGTTTGCAAAGCGTTTCCGCTACTCATCCATTGAAAGCGATATAGAAAAAGAAGCCGAGATTCTTGCTGAGCGTCTGGAATTGATGGGAAGGGCAAAAGAACAGGGAAAAAGCCTGATAGCCCCAGATATTAAAGGATTGGGTTGGAAGGCGTTAAGACCTTTCTACCAGCGGTGGATAAATAGTCTTACGGTAATGCGTAGTAAAAAGTACAGGCTGCCGTTAACCCGGCAGCTGTACATTGACTTCAAGGATGGAGCAGCCATCCTGAGAGTCCAGCTTGATGTCGATGCATTCTTGCTGAACCTCAATGTACTTTTGTATTACCTGAAGAATATCCCGCTCCATAGCTGGCAGAAAATCACGCCCACTCCGACTGCTCCTTTCATGGGCTACTATGATCTGCAGCCTTTCCTTGGCAATCGCGGCGCTGTTGTCTTCTTTGCGTGAGCGGAATAGCTGCATAAGATTCATCCTATTCCTCCAAACATGCGCTGTAAGAACCCTTTCTTGGTGGGTTCCAGAAAACGATGAGGCAGCTCTTCACCGAGGAAGCGAGCTACAACATCGAGATAGGCCTGACCCGCATCACTCTCGCTATTGCAGATGACGGGTACACCCTGATTTGAGGCTTTCAGTACAGAAGGAGACTCTGGGATAACACCAATCAAAGGAATAGCAAGAATCTCTTCAACATCCTGTATGTTGAGCATTTCGCCACGGGTAACCCTGTCAGGATTGTAGCGGGTGACCAGAAGGTGTTCTTTGACTGGTTCCCTGTTTTCTACAGCCCGACGGGATTTACTCTGCAATATACCCAGAATACGATCAGAGTCACGAACGGACGAAACCTCAGGGTTTGTCGTAATGATCGCCTCATCGGCAAAATAGAGTGCCATCAAGGCACCGTGTTCAATACCTGCCGGAGAGTCACAGACAATATATTCAAAATCTTTTGATAATAAATTCAGGACTTTCTCAACACCCTCATGGGTAAGTGCTTCTTTGTCGCGAGTTTGAGATGCAGGCAGTATGGAGAGATTTTCGGTACGCTTATCTCTGATTAACGCCTGATGCAGCTCGGCCTCGCCGTTAATTACATTAACAAAGTCGTATACGACGCGTCGCTCACAGCCCATCAGGAGGTCGAGATTTCTGAGGCCTACATCAAAGTCAATGACAACTGTCCTGTGACCTTTAAGAGCCAATCCTGTTGCAATGGAAGCACTGGTTGTGGTTTTTCCGACGCCACCTTTTCCAGAAGTCACAACAATAATACGAGCCAAGGTGAAATCCTGTGATAATCGAGAATTGAACTATTGTCCAGTATTTCTCAAAGTTTCTTTATGTGCAAGCTTTGCTCTTCAAGGGAAACAATCACACTGCTACCCCAGAGAGGGTCACTGTTATTGGTTGCTGAGGGCATCTTGTACTGACCGTTTATAGAAATGAGTTCGGCCTCAAATTGCAGACAGAAAATACGGGCATCAGTGTTGCCATTGACACCAGCCAGTGCGCGACCGCGCAGAGAACCGTAGACGTGTATATTACCACCCGCCAGAAGTTCTGCCCCAGAGCTGACTGGACTGGTAATCACCAGGTCGCCTTCGGCATAGATCTGCTGGCCAGACCGAACCGGATGTTCAATAAGGGTGGTTTTCTGCGTTTCCGGTGGTGTTTGTTGCTGGCTGGGTGCTTCTGCAGCAGGGCTGCCAGTGGTGCGGGATTTCTGCATGATCACCACATTTGTCTCGGCACCCTCGACAGAATCCTCTTCTGTGCTGTTACGCTGTCTTGGGGAGGGGAGCCAGGGAATGCCTGCCATCATAGCATCCTGCTTATGACTTTCCTGTCCACCACGAACGGCAATAAGAATCAGGCCAAACTGTTGTAAACTGTGGCGCAGTTTATATAAATCAATGGGTGGTTGTTCAGAATTTACCTGGTCAAAAGCAATAATGACCGGGGTTTGTTGAAAAAAGTTAGGTGCCTTGCGTGTCATGTTCTCCAGCTGATTGGTAATATCCGCTGGATTCATTGAATGCAATTCAAGAGTAGTCAGTGTATAAATACCACCTGTCATCTTGAAAGCTGCAGCGGCAGTACCGGTTTGCAGTTGAAGGGTCATAACGTACAACTCTGGTTTTGTGTAACGGTCTTGTGTAACGATAAACAGCAGATTAAATGGTCAGCTTTTTATACAACAGATTGTAGCGTAGAGAACTCAACGATCAGATACAAGTATTGAATTAATCTATATATGTCGCAAAACCCGGATATAAAGGCAAGGGCCGATGCCCGTGAAGATGATGTGTTTCATCGGGCATATCTACATCCGAAATACTGGCCAACCTGGTTGGGTATCGGGTTAACGTTTATTCCTTCACTCCTTCCGTATAGCTGGATATTGCAGCTGGGCCGATGGCTTGGACGCATTAGCTACCGCGTTGCTGGTGATCGGGTTCATGTAGCCAGAGTTAATCTGGAGAAATGTTTTCCTGAATTGAGTCAACAGGAACGTGAGTTGCTGTTAAAGAAGAATTTTGAATCAGTGGGCATTGGTATTATGGAAGTCACCATTGCCTGGTGGTGGTCCACTGACAGGCTTGAGAAGGTCGTTTCCTATAAAGGACTGGAAAACCTTGAGTCCGATGATGGAACGATCTTGATGGTAATGCATTTCACTACCATTGAACTGGCTGGGCGACTGATAACCCAGCGGCACAGTGTCGATGCGACCTACCGGGAACATGGAAATCCGGTATTTGAATACGTTCAACGTCGCTTAAGGCATCGCTTTGATCCGGGCAGTCAGTTGCTGAGAAGACGGGATGTTCGTGGAATGCTGCGCTCGTTAAAGTCGGGCAGAACTGTCTGGTACTCTCCTGATCAGGATTACGGCGCCAAAAATGGTCTGTTTGTACCTTTCTTTGGTATTCCGGCAGCGACGATTACCAGCACTTCGCGTCTTGCCAAAGCGGGAAGGGCTAAAGTGATACCCATGACTGTGACTCGCCTGCCCAATGCTAAAGGGTATGAGGTTCGCTTACATCCTGCACTTGAGGGTATTCCTTCTGGTGATGACTATGAGGATGCGCTTCAGGTAAATCTGTTTGTGGAGCAACGAATACGAGAGCATCCCGAACAGTATATGTGGCTTCATCGACGGTTTAAAAATCGTCCAGAGGGTGAGGCTGACTTTTATAGAGAATGATGTTCTTTCTCTGGATGCTGACCTGATGAGTGTCTATAGGGTTGAGTGGGCAAATTTTTTGCCTACTCATGTCAGTAGATTGTAAAATGATCAGGTGGATTGTACTTATCCTATTGCTTGCCATTTCCCTTGTTCAGATCACTCTTTGATTGATATTTCTAATGGTTTTATAAGTTCTTTTACTTATTATCTTTTCGGTAATTCCGGTATATAAATGCCCTGTTGGAGTGGCATATCGGGCATGATGCTCACCATGAGCATGAAGCCAAAGAATTAATATCCTTTTTGCACACACCGGAAACTATTTGTTATTGACGGCCGCAATGGCTGTTCTTTTCTTGAAGACCAAAGACGATGGAAGAGCATTTTAAGCTTATTGATAAGCCCACCTTTTTTGGTGCGGTAATTTTGTTGATTTCGGTAGTTATACCACTGGCACTATTTCCAGATGAAGGCGCTCACTGGATAGCCATTGCTAAAACCTTTATGACCGACACGATGGGCGTTCTGTATCTGGCACTCGGGTTAGCCGCTGTGCTGTTTATGACCTATGTGGTTTTCTCTGATATCGGCCAGATCAAACTGGGTGATGCCGATGAAAAACCAGAATTCTCAACCGCGTCCTGGGCCGCCATGCTGTTCTGTGGTGGTATCGGTGCCAGTATTCTTTACTGGGGCAGTATTGAATGGGCCTATTACTACCAGGCACCGCCTTTCCAGCTGGAGCCGGGCAGTGAAGAGGCGGTTCGTTGGGCGGCAACTTACGGTATCTTCCACTGGGGGCCGATTGCCTGGTGTATCTATATGATACCGGCTTTGCCTATCGCCTATTTTTTCCATGTTCGTAAGAACCCGGTTCTGAAAGTTTCTGCTGCACTGATGCCGGTGCTGGGTGAAGCTCGCAGTAAGGGGCTGATTGGTAAAATTATTGATGTGCTGTTTATTTTTGGTTTGTTAGGTGGTGCGGCAACCACTCTGGGCCTGGCAGCACCTCTGATTAACGAAGGATTAACTTACCTGACGGGTATCCCGTCTACCAATGCGACACAGATTGGTGTGTTGATGGTATGTACGGCACTGTTCGCTTACTCTTCGTATAAGGGAATGGATGGTGGTATCAAGTTGTTGAGTAATATCAACTTCTGGGGTGCTATTGGTCTGCTGGCCTTTATTTTTGTCTGTGGGCCGACCCTGTTTATGGTGGAAACCGGTCTGGACTCAATCGGCCGGATGATGTCCAACTTCTTTGTGATGGCGACCTGGGCAGAGCCTTTTGGTGGCTACGGAACTTTTGAAGATACTCATTTTCCGCAGGACTGGACCATTTTTTACTGGGCCTGGTGGCTTGGTATTTGCACCCAGCATGGGTCTGTTTGTGGCTCGTATTTCCAAAGGTCGTACCATTAAACAGATGGTTGCCGGCGCTATCTTCTGTGGTTCTTTTGGCTGTGCCATTTATTTTATGGTTCTGGGTAACTATGGCTTATCCCTGCAGCTTTCTGGCCAGCTGGATGTTGTGAGTATTCTGAACGAACAGGGTGCAACAACCGCAATCTTCAGCATTCTTGAACAACTGCCGTTCAGTTATCTGATCATCGCGTTGTTTACCATACTCTGTATAATCTTTACAGCAACGACGTTTGACTCCATCTCCTTTATTCTGGCATCTGTGGTACAGAATAATGTGACTGAAGATCCAATGCGTTGGAACCGTCTGTTCTGGGCCTTCACACTGTCAGTGATGCCATCTGTATTGATGTTTATGGGCGGATTGGCAACGTTGCAGACTGCCGCTATTGTGGGTGGTTTACCACTGCTGGTGATTGCGGTGATGCTGATGATCTCTGCCGTTAAAGCCACGATGCTGGATATTTCCCGTCAGGAAGGCTACGAAGAGCCCACCATCAATATTGAAGAGCTGCCTGAAGTGGATCCGTGGAGTCTGGAAGGTTCCGCATTAGCCCGCTTTGAGCAGTTAAAAGATCAGGCGACAGAAGCAGTTAGTACCGAGCGTTTAGCGCACGAAGAGTTGGCTGCACTGAAGAAACAGATTCGTATGGAAGCCATGGCTCGTGGGGCTACAGGTTCTGATCTTGGCGATGCGCCTGCGCATATGCTTGAAGAAGTGGAGCGATTGACGCAGATTGCGATAGAAGCAAACGAGAAGAAACTGGCTGCTTCTGAATTGGCTCAGCAGGCTCGTATGGAATTCAATGAGCTGATGCGTCAGAAGGAAGAGGAACAGAAAGAGCTGGATCGCCTTCAGGCTAAAGAAGAAATTCTGATGCGGATGGGGAAGGCGTAACTAAAAGTAGTCAAGCCAGTCAGATTGTTCTAGCTGGCTTGATTATGATTGTTTACAGGTTGCTTTCAATGCGCTGCCATTGTCGGCTTTGTTTATCCCATGTCATATAGTAATAATAATAGCCATTTTGGGGTTTGTCAGGTGCGTAGTTTTGCGAGTCGGAGTACTGTTCTGCTCTCCATTCACCCTGTAAATACATAATGATGCTATAGCCATGACTCACATAGCGTGATTTTGGCACCGGATCCTGGTCCGGATCGCAAACTTCCCATTGATTACCGCCGTATAGGTTAGGATGCATACTCAATGGAATGGTTTCTTCATACGGGAAGTCCAGAGTATATAGTTCATCTGAGCCGGATAGCTTAACGGCGCATATCCGGTGCTTTTTCCAGCTTTCGTCCAGTTGATATTTACTATCAGGGTTAAACTTGATTCGAGGTGCGCCTTTTTCGGGATAGATAGTGATGATTCGGGTTTCAAGACCCATAACACTCAATAGAGATTCAGCAAAGGCACATCGCTGATAGCAACCACTTTTTGTTTTTCTGACAGGTAATGCCCGTTTGATCATTACAAACCATCTGTCCAAATCTTCTTTGGTTTCAATATGCGCAGTTGGTGATGAGAGTAATTCTTTACTGACAGAAACAATACTTCCTCGAGCATAGTCAGGATTATCATCTATTTCTTTCCAGTCTGTATTCATCTCCGATTTTTTTATTGGCTTATATTCAATCTGTAGTGTTGAGCCCTCCACGCTGGTTATCATTGGCCGACCTGAATAGATGTTATCGAGAATTCCTTTGATGAAGTCTAAGGGTGAGAAAAAACGATGGTATATATCATTTGATGCATGTAAATATGCAAGAGATTGCATCGCATTATCATCGTTATGATAGGTTGTAAAAAAACAACGAATGCCTTCTTCATGGTTTTCTGGGAATCTACGGCATAATTCTTTTTCAATATCTTCTTGTAATTGGGGGGATTCATTAATGTCCTGAATCAACATTTTAAACATACCATCATATATATGCTCTCTGTTTAATTTATCATTGCATAAACACTCCAGGAAAAATTTTGTCCTGCAAGGAATTCTGCAATCCAGAACTACTTTATCTAGTATTTGTGGTTGAGTTTCAATGCAGACTACTTTTTTCTTATAAATAGGATCAATTGAATGAGATAGACGATCATCAGACTTTGGTATAATTGTGCTCTTGCTAAGTTTTATCTGTGGGTCTGAATAATTGAAGTCCCTTAATGGGAGGGAGGGTGTTGTTGTGTTTCCTTCATTTATTTGAGATGTTAATGTCATTGTTAATACATCCTTGTATTTAAATTAAATTTCACAAATTGTAAGGTGATTGGAAAAAATTAATATTCTACAAAGGTATATGTTTGGGGGATATTTAAAAGTGATGTATTGCTTCAGGTTTGTCAGGTAGAGAAGGTAAAGGCTCCAAGGAAGCATAGAATGATGTATAAATGAGTGTTCAATAAAAGATGGAAGGCAAGCTGGGGCATTAAACCTCAGCTTGCCATTTTCAGAGTTAAGCTAACTGTGAAAAATATTAACCGGCAATCATAATCCGCAGAGCATCCAGTCGGAGAACCGCTTTTTGAAGGGCTTGATGACCCAGTGCTGCGCGGTTCTTGAGGTATTCTATCTCTTCACCACGAACATTGGGGTTAACCACCTTAAGAGCCGCCAGCCGTTTAATCTCTTCTGTGACATCAGTCAGGAGGTTCTGACAGGCCTGGTTCACAATCGGTTGTACTCGATCTTTTGCGTAACCCTCTGCCTTGTCCAGCATGGCCAGGAAAGGTGCTCTCTGAGCATTTACCAGCTTTTTGGCAACACCTCGCTTCAATGGTTGTAGCTGGGCATTGAGTGTGTCAAAAGCAACCTTTTCAGACAGGTCGTTAAAGCCGGGATCAATCAGACAGCGAATGGGTGTTGCCGGCAGGTAACGGTCAAGCTGCAGGGTTCGATCTGCACTGGTTTCCACCACATAGATGGCTTCCAGCAGCATGGTGCCAGGTTTAAGCGCCTTGTTCTTAAGGAGTGCGACAGAGGTATTACCCAGCTCGCTGGTCAGCACCATGTCCATGCCTTCAGAAACAATCGGGTGCTCCCAGGTCAGGAAGTGCATATCTTCCCTGGACAGTGCCATTTCACGGTCAAAAGTAACGGTCATACCATCATCCGGAAGGCCCGGGAAGGTGGTAATCATATGGCTTCCAGGGCGAATGACCAGGCAGTGTTTGGAGTAGTCTTCTGCTTCAACACCAAAGCCTTCAAACAGCTTTTCCATAAACCGTTTGAGTTGTCTTGGCTGTTCCTGCTCTTCAATGTCATTGATCATATCTTCACTGGAGATCAGGCCGCGGGAGTTCAGTTCCAGCAAACGGTCTCTGCCTTTATGAAGATGTTCTATCTGCTGCTGATTCAATTGAGAAGCCTGACCCAGCAATGTTTCCATCGCCTCGGAAGAGCTCTGGCTGCCAGGTTGCAGGTAGGGAACTAATTCCTCGCCCAGTTGCATCTGTACCATGCTACCGGCAGGGCAGGTATCCGCAAAAGCATTCAAACCCTGATCATACCAGTGGAACATGGCTTCCTGACCCGTGCCCAGCAGATAAGGAACATGAATTTTGATGGCTTCAGTCTGGCCAATACGATCCAGTCGACCGATGCGCTGTTCCAGTAAGTCTGGGTGTTCAGGCAGATCGAACAGTACAAGGTGATGGGCAAACTGGAAGTTACGTCCCTCACTGCCAATTTCAGAACAAACCAGCACCTGGGCACCGTGCTCTCCTTCCGAAAAATAGGCAGCGGCACGGTCCCGCTCAATGATGCTCATGTTTTCATGGAAAACAGCGGCAGGAGTACCGGAGATAATGCGCAGTGCATTTTCCAGGTCCAGTGCCGTATTAGCATTGGCACAGATAACCAGAACCTTCTCTTTTTTGAGGAGTTTGAGCAGGTTGATCAGCCAATCCACTCTTGGATCAACTTTCCACCATGGATCCATATCCACCACCTGAATCTGTGCCTGATAAGCCAGCTCGGGGTAAAGATTGTGGCGATAATGGCTCTCTTCTTCCAGAGCAATTTCATACAGTTCAGGCAAAGGCTGAGGGTATCCCTGAACCGCACGACCAGAGAAACCGCCCACGGCTGCGCGGGTATTCCGGAACATGACGCGGCCGGTGCCGTGACGATCCAGCAGGCGGCGAAGCAGTTGTGTACGCGCAGTATTCCGGGTTTCTTCATCGTCCTGATCCAGCTCTTTATCGAGAGCATCAATCAGGGGTTTGCTGTCTTCCCCAAGGAAACTGATCAGGTGGTCTCTTGCCTGGGCAGGCAGAGCCTTGTTCTCGTTATTCAGCAGTTCCTGAACGGCCTCAGCAACGGGTTCATAACGACTCTCTTCCGCTTCGAAAGCGGCCAGATCGTGGAAGCGGTCTGGATCCAGCAGGCGCAAATGGGCAAAGTGGCTCTTGGCTCCCATCTGTTCCGGGGTCGCTGTTAACAGCAGCAATCCGGGGATCTGCTGGGACAGTTCTTCTACGCACTGATATTCCGAGTTTGTCTCTTCTTCAGACCAGATCAGGTGGTGGGCTTCGTCGACAATCAGGAGATCAAAGCCAGCTTCCATCGCCTGTCGACGACGTTTATCGTCATGACAGAGAAAGCCGATGCTGCAGATAATCAGCTGTTCAGTGTCGAACGGATTCTCATCGGGAGACTGGCGACAGCGCTCTTCATCAAAAACACTGAAACGCAGGTTGAAACGGCGCAGCATTTCTACCAGCCACTGATGCACCAGACTTTCTGGCAGCAGAATCAGTACCCGGCTGGCACGACCGGTAATCAGCTGCTGGTGCAGTATTAAACCGGCCTCAATAGTTTTACCCATACCCACTTCATCAGCCAGCATGACCCGTGGCGCATGGCGTTGAGAAACCTCGCGGGCAATGTGCAGCTGGTGTGGAATCAGGCTGGTGCGTGGGCCAACCAGTCCGCGCATGGGGGACTTACGCAGGCCATAGTTGTACTGAAGTGTTTTGTACCGCAGGGTAAAATTGCTGTTCTGGTCGATCTGACCGGCCAGCAGTCGGTCCTGAGGTTTGTTGAATCGAATGTGATTGCCCAGTTCTGCTTCTGGCAGCTGGCCGGGCTCCCCGTCGGGAAGGGTTCCAAGATAAGTCAGCAGCCCGTTCTTTTCGATAACCTCGGTGACCAGTATTGTCCAGCCCTCGTGGCTTTCAACACGATCTCCGGGGTTGAACTCGACGCGGGTCAAAGGGCAGTTGCCTATGGAGTAAAGCCGGGTTTCACCGGTAGCAGGAAACAGCAGGGTGACCATTCGACTGTCAAAGGTGAGCACCGTGCCCAGCCCCTGTTCGGTCTCAGTATCACTAATCCAGCGCTGTCCAGAAACGAAACTCGTCATATTTGACTACTAACCTTGCCTGACTAACAGCCCGCTACTGTACGGTATCGCTCTGCAGCGATAGCGCAGGTCGGAGATGGACCTGCAGGCTGTATTTAAAAAATGGTTTACGGTGAGGACTTGTCTGTGAACAGAGAAGTTCTCAGATTACTCGGCCATCTCAATCATACGCTTCCCTGCAGTGTTTTGCGTGAAGATTATGACCGATGTACCAAAAAGCGCGCTATATTAGCGGAATCCTCTTAAATTGCACTACGGGGATGACCGAAATTCATAATGCAACGATGATTATAGACGGGAGTTTGTTTTCTATTTGCTCAGCTTTGCTTTATTGAGGCCTTAAAAGAGGGAGCTCTGCGCAGGAACCGCTTGTAGCCTGTACAGAGTTACTGTCGATAGATCTTTAGAAGTGGTAACGCAGGCCCATCAGCAGTGTGGTGGATTCCAACTTACCCTTGAGCGACTCGTCACCAGTAGCCGGCAGGTTTTTCAGCTCCCAGTCTCCCAGGTTTCGATGTTCTACACCAAGATCCAGGGCAAGATGCTTGCTGAATAAGTAAGAAACGCCGACACCCACCGTCCAGGCCATTTCATTGTTGGTGTTGTCATCCCACTTTTCATTCCAGTTAGCGTTTGCGGAGAATGTCTGCACTCCGGAAACCTTATTTTTCGCATAGCCCGCACCAGCCATAACATAGGGAACCAGATGCTTATTCAAGGGGAAATCGTAATAGGCCTTGAGCATGTATACTTCGGATTCAAGACTGACTTTATTGTATGAGGTACCATAAAGAACCGAATCGAATGGAGCTGAGTTTACCCTGTAGCCGAGCAGAACATCAATTTGATAATCGGATGACTTTTGAAACGATCCTTCAAGCTCCATGCGGAAGTGACGGTTAAATACAAGCCCAGCACCAATGGCACCCGCTGCAACACTGTGATCATTTTCTTCATTGGCTATCCCCATACTCCCGCGGAAAGCAGGGTCGCCATCTCCATTTTGGTTAGTTACAACAATGAATGGATTGATAGCCTCAGTATCCTTTATCGCGGTATAGGCTGCCCCGCCACGGGCAAAAGCATAGATGTCCATAGCATGGCTGGTGGTTGGTATGGCAAGAACCAGACTGGCCAGTATTGCGTTAAATGTTTTCATTATTTTTACCGTTCCATGGTTAGAGTGTCTTTTTAAAAGCAATAACAGCCAGCTTTCTTACTAAAAAGGATAGACAAAATATGAGGGGTTATCAGGGAAAGGGGAGTGGCAGCAGGATGCCTTCCTTGGCTATGTTACCTCAACGCCCCCTGAATAGCGGGCATATACTGCATTCAGGCTCAATTACCTTGTCAGCTGCATTCTCAACCAGAGACTTGGAGGCGTGCTGATTCCCGTTGTTGAAGAAACCACCTGGCCATTCTTCACAATAACGAGGGTTGGGGTAGCGCTAATTCCCCATTGCCGGGCAATTGCCCCTTTGTTGTCATTGACGGTTGGGAAATCATACCCGTGATGTTTCAAATATCCGGCTAACCGGGCGTTCTCTCCTGAAGAGAGGGCAACAGACACAACCGGGTAATCGTTACTCATCCAGTTAACCGTGGGTGAGACAAACCGGCAGATCGAACACCAGGTGGCCCAGAAATAGATCAGTACGGGGTTTTCATAACTCATGGCCTTCACATCCAATGTTTCTCCCTGAAGGGTTGAAACCACCATTTCAGGCATCTCACCTTCCGGTATTTCCTGACCTCGCCAGAGATCCACCGCAACGCTGACCGCAGTGAAGATCACCGCCATGAACATGGCCTCACGAGCCCAGCGTTTCAGTCGTCCCGGTTTTCTGCTTTCTTTGTTGCTTGCTTCGGTCTTCTCAGTTTTTCCCTGTTTCATTGAGAATTCCCTCTGGCTTGCTCAATGGCCTTAATTACTGCATCACTGGTGAGGATAACCGGAAGCTCAATACCCTCTGGTGCTCCCGGACCATACACAATATTAAACGGGACTCCGTAGCGGCCATAAGACTGCAGAAAATCGGTAACGTACTCTGAAGGCCGCGTCCAATCACCCTGCATGGCAATCAGATTATCAGCGTGCAGTTGTGAATACACCGGTTCCCGCTGGAGAACGCCAACTTTGTTGGCTTTACAGGTGATACACCATTCTGCGGTGATATCCACGAATACCGTTTTACCCTGCTGAACGGCCTCCTGAATCGATTCTGTTTTTAATGGCTGCCATGAAATCTCTTCAGCAGTCTTTGTAGACAGGCGACCGTTTGTGAAACTGAGCAGTAAACCAGCAGCAGATACAAAGCTTAAAAATGCCAGAGTCATAACCACTGAGCGACTGCCTTTGGTTTTCCCAAGTCGCCAGAGCAAACCCATAACAAAGATGACTCCGATAATCAGCGTTGCTGTTGTACCGACGAAGCTGGTCATCAGGCTAAGCAGCCACAGGCTGGTGGCCAGCATCATAAAACCAAACAGTGTTTTTACTGTATTCATCCAGCGACCGGGTTTGGGCAGAAGGCTGGCCAGTTGGGGAAAACTGGCGATCAATAACCACGGAGTGGCCATGCCAATGGCCAGTGCAGTAAAGACCAGAAACAGGGAAATGTAGTCAGCGCCCAGGGCAAAGGCGACCGCCGTTCCCAGAAAGGGGGCGCTGCAGGGCGTTGCCAGTAAGGTTGCAAACATACCCTGGATAAAATGACCTGCGTAGGAGTTGTCACCTTTTGAGGCCAGCCATGTGTTGGTGTTGCTGGATAACTGTATTTCAAAAAGCCCCATCATATTGGCCGCAAAAACAGCGGTCACCAATACCAGTGCGCCGATAAAATAAGGGTTTTGAAATTGGATGCCCCAGCCCAGTGCCTGACCTGACAGCTTTAAGGCCGCCATAAATAGTGCCAGGAGCCAGAAAGACACCAGAATGCCTGCTGCAGAAGCCAGAAACTGGCCACGAATCTGCCGCTTCTCCAAACCTTGTGTTGAAATAACACTGCTGAGTTTCATGCCCAGTACCGGAAGCACACAGGGCATAATATTCAGAATCAAACCGCCCAGCAGGGCAATAATGAGGATGGTTAAAAAACCTTTACCGTGACGGCCTTCGATTGGCTCGTTGCCCACTCTTTCATCAAGAGTGGCATTGAGTGCAGTGGCAAGACTCTGGTCAGTAATGACAATAGGCAGTGTCTGGTTACTCAGGTCAATGGGTTCAAGCCAATTGCTGACTTTGAACGATGCGGTGAGCGTATTACCATCCACATGGATATCAGGAGAATCAAAGATAAAATTCTGCAGATCATCACTACTGCCATCCACAAAGACATCCGGATTTATCCATCCCTGTGGTTTGGTCACCTGGAATATGGCGGTTTCCTCAGCCTTATTCCAGAAAGCAGCCAGGAGTTCAACGGTGATTGAAGGCTTGGGAACCTGACTTATTCCCTGGTTATATAAATGCAATGCCTGCTCAGAGAGGCTCAGCTGATCCGGCCTGAACGTCAGGCTCAACTCATAGTCGTTAAGAACACAGATATTGGTGCACGAGGGCATGGTCAGCTTGGCAAGAAACCAGGCCGGCTCCTGCATGTCGTTGACATGAAGCGTCAGTGGAAAAACCACTCGGCCTTTATAGCCCAGGGTTTCTACTCCCAGAAACTCATAGCGACCGGGAACGGGCCAGTGCCAGTCCACCTGATTCAGGTTTTCAGACTGACTCCAGTCAAGAGAGGGGGCAACGCCACCTTCACCAGGCGATCGCCAGTAGGTTTTCCAGTCGCCATCCAGTTGAACTTCCAGCAGGCTTTCAACCGTTTTAGCCTGTGGGTCGCTTTCTCCGGTCAACATCAAACGAACCGAAAGTGGAGGGTGTTTGGGATCGGTTAACCAGCCGGTACTGACTTCACTGGCAGAAGCCATGAACGGTAAAAATGAGAGCAGTAAAATGCTCAAAAATGATAGAACAGCAGCCAGAGGCTTAACAGGGTGCTTCAATGCCAGATACTCCAATAGACACAAATCGTCAACGCGGGCTCAGATGCCTGCGAACATTCGGTGATTAGCGATTTGAGTTGTGTCTATTCCTGAAACACACACAGCACCAGGTGATGCCTTCGGCGGGGAGTAATGGGTTCTGTCAGAAAGGGGAAGGTGATGCTGATGCCGGCACGGGGCCAGGCGAGAATCAGCAGTAATATGGGGATCAGCAGAAGCCCAGGATCAATAAGCTGTGACTGAGCCTGAATCAGGTGATTGCTCAGTTCGCATTCCGTATCAGTGATCTCGGGCTGGTTCTGTTGGTTGTCGGCTTCGCCTGACAGAGTATAGCCACTGGCAATAGGGTCAGTGTTAATTGGGCAAGTAGCTCCGAGGCCAGCCCGTTGCCACAGGCAGACAGTCAATACCATTATGACCAGCAATATGGACTGCCGGGCAATGGATTGTTTGTGAGATTGGCTGAAGCCTCTGATGACCAACTCTGGAACTCCACTCAGAATAATTCATTAGAATAAGTGATTCTATTGATGATTGCATGAGTGGCGATCTGGTGGAATTGACTAAAAGACAATCTTTTCAATTTGAAAAGGTAAAATCGAATCATCAGGCGAGGCGAACGGTGCAGGATTCTGAAGGTCTAAAGGCATGGTGGTGCGATTGGTGGTGCGATTGGTGCGATGGTTCAAACCGTTCAGCCCGGCATGAGTGTTTGTGTGATCAATCCAGAGACCGCCTATGTATGGTTACCGTCATGCTGCGTTGTTCGCTACTTATGTGACATAAACCGTGCAGTTCGAGTCTTTGTCGAACGCTGCTATCAAGGTATCAGCATTTGCAGTGATGTCGAATTGTTTCCAGTTAACAGTGAAATTAGCTGGAATATGATTGTTGATATTTCTTTTTATAAAACAAATAGGACATCAAGAGTGGTTTATAATTTGCCATCTTAGCTTATTTCTTTCCTATACAAATATATTGTTTTTCCAGAGAAAATAATCTGGCGACTAACCACCAATAGCCTTGGTGATTTTCAGGGGGCTCAGTTTTCAATGAATACTGCTTGTTCTGGAATTTAATACTTGAACCAGCTTTATTTAATCCTTGTCTTATTCATCTTTTTTATGAACAAAAGTGAAAAGGTGGATTGAGATATTGTGGGTTGTTTGCGCGTTTTCTAACCACATTATTGTTCCACCTAATGGTAAGGACTGTTACAGGAGATAAAGTATATGTCTTATTCTGGGATACCTGCTCCAGGCATGATGCCTTTTTATGATTCCCAAGGCTCTCTGGCTCCTTGTGGTATGTCACAATCCTTTCTGTCTGGTTCACAAAATAGCCCGATTATCCATTTTGAGCAGAAGTCGATGGCTGTCATGGATGCAGGTAAGATAGCAAGCCGGATACCACCGGCAGGTTTGACTCATAATGCGGCCCCTGGTCGTTGCTCAATGCCAAGGGCAGTAGATCGTTTGTCTGCATGCTGTATGCAGACAGGGAGCCAAAGAGAGATGCCGTTTCCTGGCAGGAATATTGCTGAGCCTTTACCTCCGGGGCCGAAGATATTGCCAGGTTCCAGCGAGTTTCAATCACAAGGAAATTTCAGGCAGTCACCCTTGTTTATGCCGCCAGCTGTGAACTGTTTTCCCAGAGAGCAATTAGCACATAATCAACGTGCAGAACTTGAGCAATCGTATCAGTATATTGACAAGCTTAAGAATGTTGCGATGCAGCAAGAAATCGACAATTTAAACAGATTCATGGGTATTCATCCTGAGGCATCGGCAGACTGGTTTCGTAAAAGAGCCAGACAGGATCTTTTTAATCCTGGATATCAATTCCCGCAACCAAGCCAAAATGCATACGCTCCCAGGAATGCAAGTGATACCTTTGCGGAGCCAAAGCGTAAAAGAGCTAAAGTTGAGCAGCCAGGTGCTCAGGCCAAAAAGCAGCCTCGGAATAAAGGGGCAAAGAGTTCTTCTATACCACAAACAATACCGGTGTTTTCTTCCCAACGATCAGAATCTGCAAAAAATTCTTCTATAACCGGACAAAGCAATATTGTGCAAAAACAACCGTCTGGCTTTCCACCGGATTCTTTAATTCCAAGGAGTCCGGTAATGGCAGCAACTGCACACCAGGCCATGGGTGCTGGGGCGATAATGGCTTCAGGTTACCCATTTCAACAAGGTGGGTTGGAGAGTGTTGCTATGGCTTCCAAGGCTAGTATGGAACAGGAAAGAAAAGGCTTCGAATATAAAACTCATGAAGAACAACAGGTCTCAGGGGGGGCTTTAACCGTCACACCTTGCCCTGATACTGCTCTGATAAAATTTCCAGACGGATCCAGAGTATTTGCTGGCACTGATCAACAGTCGCAAAGCCTGAAAGACTATGGCAGCTTGCTGGGGCAAGTGTTAAGTAAGCAACCCCCTCCTTCTTTCAAGTGTTCACAATCGTCCCCGTTGGGAATTGGAAGTCAGGACGTTGCCAGTAGTTCATCATTGCCTTCGAGTCAGCTAAATGTCTCCACTGACAATCTGAGGTCAGATTTTTCTCCCAGAGCGGTAACTGAGTCTCTCTGTCCGAATAAAAAAATGTATAACAGACGACTTGGCAGTGAGCCAGCAGAGCAGTTAACAATCGACCCCCGCTAATTCAATTCAGGAAAGTTCCTCTGCAAGGCTATCCTGTTCCGATAAATCAAATCCATCAAAAAGGTCATGTGATTTGCCAGTAGCAGAGTATGTAGGGACGATGGGTAAATCACAGTTGAGCCGGGATGTTGCTTTGAAGGCTTCTGCTTCATTGGGAGAGGCATCTGGGCGTGAGCAAGTGGTTAGTGGCATAGACCTCATTTTGAGAGCAGAAGCCATGTTGAATTCGTTGGAAAGTAAGAAGTCTCCAGTTGCAAGCTCATTGCCTGTATTAGCCCAAGGTTCGGGGGGCATCGATAGTGATGAAGGGGATGGGATGCTGGTGATATGTGAGTCCTCTGAAATACGGTATTCACCAATATCATCACCTGAGCAGGAAATTAAAAAATAATCCATATCCATGTTGTCAGGCGATGACGATACAGGGTTTATGAGCTGACTCTTTCAGGCAATGGGGGGTTTCATGATAACCACCTTGATGGAGTGGGAGAAATTGCGGTAGGGAAGGTTGCGGATATCGCTCTCTACAACATTGATAACCCAAGAATGGTGTCTGTTCACTCACCTCTATGGGCACCACTGATGTGCGGAGAGCCTGCACAGCTGGATTACCTGTTTGTGAATGACAAGCTTAGGGTTGAATATGGCGAAGTAGCGGGTATTGATGAACGACAGCTGGTTAGTGATATTCACTCAGCCCTGACAGAGCTGGCAAAACTGGTTTCACAATAAGGCAGAGGGTGTCTTACTGGTTTTCACGGAGTAATTCCATACGGCGAAAAGGTTCTCCATTTTTGAGGTATCCCTCAATAACTACATAGCGAAGAGGGTACGAGTGTTTTTTGTTCAGGTGAATGAATGCTTCTTCCAGAAGTGGTTCGTTCTCACTAAGGGGCATATAGCACCCGGTATCTTGATCAATAGGGAGTGCTAAGGTTCCCTGAACTTAAAAAAGATGCCATCGCTCCATTGAACAGGGAGAGATAGGGATTCTTTGGAGCAGCTGGTGTTCACTGTAAAGCGATACTCTATGAATACTGACGGCTCGATAAGCGCTCGAAGAAGGCCCATCAAAGAACCTGACGACCCGGTACGCTGTGGTTGAACGGGTCCTGAAAAATACCATTGGCTATCAGCCAGTTTGGTCTTGTCAATGTTTGGCGTTGAACTGGATAATTGCTCCATGTTCTCTGTGAACTCATTCAGGGTCATGACCTTGCCTCCCGAAATGTTTGAGAGTGTGATCATGTCATCATAGGGATGAAGTGATTGAGGATTTGAACTGGGTTCACAGTAAAAGAAATCGGCAACCGCAGTATTAGCAGTGACGGTTGCAAGCAACAGTGCCAAGGTAGTCAGGCGGCGGTGAAAACGACAATTTGAAGAAAAGTAAGGGAAGTAGCAAAGGCCGGCAACATTTTCTTTTTTATTATGCTTCATCTTCCTGATTCTGAATGCCCAGTGACTTTATATTGAAGTATAGGCGAACAGAGGAGGGGTAGAGAGGCTTCAGAAGGTGAAAACCACCAAGAATAATAAGAGGGTTTGAAAGCATAAAGAATGAAGGCACTAAGGGAAAGGGATAGGGCAGACTTGAATTAAAAAAGCATCGTGCCTCTGTGCCTTTTATGCCTTCGGATACCGTGGTTAAAAGCCAGATCAGGCAACTGCTTCACGAATATCCACGGTATTGTCAGCAGCGGGTTCATTGCCCAGCTGAATTTCCTGAAGTACGTCTGGCTTGCCTTTAAAGGCTTTGGCTAGAATGTCCTTGTTTCTGGACATCAGCAGGCCAATCTCTTCTGCCAGCTGCTCATCGATCTTGAAATTAGCTTCCAGCATGCCGGTGATACCATCGGCCAGCTCGAGCATGCGATCGTGTTCTTCTGCGGCTTTTTTATCAGTAAACATGCTTCCGTCCCGGTCAACTCGCCACATGGGGGTAATGGACATGGGCTTCCTCCTGTATTAGGTTCTGCTTACTGTATATAAATACAGTATTGTTGTCTAGGCGGATCCGTCCAATAAGCCGAACAAGTGTAGACCCATTCGGCATATTCGGTGGTTGGCTCAGCGGGTACGTTTTTTCGGATGCGGGCTGAAACGTCTGGCGCTGCCTTTTGCTTTTTTGGGCGTCTGCACCTCATTTTTCTTCAGTCGATCCTGAGGTCTTTTGTGGAAGGAGGGTGCTGGTGGCAGGTCAACCAGAGCTGCGAGAGCATCGATATCCTGCTTGTCCAGCTCCTGAAACTGCCCCTGGCGGAGATGGTCAGGAATGATCATGCTGCCAAAACGAACGCGCTTCAACCGGCTGACCTTCAGTTCCTGAGATTCCCACAGGCGACGAACTTCCCGGTTGCGGCCTTCCAGAATGCAGACATGGAACCAGTGGTTGATGCCGGTACCACCCGAGTCAACGATATCGGTAAACCGGGCCATACCGTCTTCCAGTTCTACACCTTCAAACAGGTTTTTTACTTTCTCAGGGGTGACGGCACCCATAACCCGTACAGCGTACTCCCGCTCAACCGTGTTGGATGGGTGCATCAAACGGCTGGCCAGCTCGCCATCATTGGTAAACATCAATAAGCCGGAAGTATTCAGGTCGAGTCGACCAATAGAAATCCAGCGCTCGCCTTTTAGCTTCGGCAGTTTATCAAAAACGGTTGGACGGCCTTCTTTATCTGAACGAGTGCAGATTTCACCTTCAGGCTTGTTATAGGCGATAACCCGGCGAATACCGGCAGCATAGGCATCCAGTTTTACGGGTCGACCATCGACGGTGACGGTATCAAAACGGGAGGCACGATCGCCCAGGGTTGCTTTCTCGCCATTGACCGAAACCCGGCCTTCGGAAATCCAGCGCTCCATCTCACGGCGCGAGCCAAGGCCAGCACCCGCCAGGATCTTTTGCAGTTTTTCGCCCTGCGGAGGGAGTGTGTCTTCAGTAGTCATGTGATATTGGCGGTGTGACCGCCCAGTGTTCAATAAGAGGACGGTCAGTATAACGGCAGGGCAGGGTGCAGACAATCGGGTTGAGCCGCAGTGAAATGTGGTGTTTGATATAAGTGGGCAGATCTCAGGTTTTTGAATAGGTATGAAATAATTTGTGAAAAGGCTATCTCTACCCGTAAAAAGGGAGTAGTATCCGTTAATCAAGAGAGTAGTAGAACTACCCATGGTAATGGGAATTTGAAAAATAGAAAGCAGTAGGCAGTAGCCGATAACGAGTAACCTTCCTCCAAAGTCTAGAATTAGATGCTTTCCGACGATATACCTTCGTCATTAATTCCCTCAAATTACCTTTGAAGTTGCATGTTTTTGCATTTGGCTTCAAAGATCCAGATGATCGTCCTGTAGAAAATCAAAAATAACGATTTTATCCTGACGCTGGATTTAAAGCATATACCCGGTTATATAAATTAATGTCCCTGGGTGCTTGATAATAACTTACTAAAAATCAGGAATAATTAATGTTTGAATCAACTATTGAACGCCCCTGCAGCTGTTGCGGGAAGATGACGCACAATCAGGAACTTGTGATGATTCACGCTGGAAAATCACGTCCGGCTCTGGTCACCAAATGTCCCGGTGAATGTGGAAAGGATATCAGCTCGCATGAATCGCAAGCACTGAATCATCTAATGGATAATCAGTATGCCTCCTTGCAGGCTGTTAAAAGCTGGAATGTATTTCGCAGCGTAAATGCATAAGGCATTGGCAGAGTTACCGTTCCTGACAATACAATAGCTGAAGATAAAACTCGAATGTAAAGATGTTCACGTTTAAAATGAGATAGTGTTTATTTCATAAGCAACCAGCAATATTTATTGAAGAAAACCAGAAAATCTCAATGTAAGTAAATTAACGACTTTATGGATAGTACACGTATTGTTGACCAGTACTATCAAATTGATCGAATCGGCTTTTAAATTTCATGAATAAAAACTGAGTAATGGTTAAGCTGCAGCGCTTTATGCTGCAGCCTGAACATTCGGTTTTTCATGTTATTCCTGCTGGTTATTATTCTTGAAAATTCTTTTCCTGCCGCTGTAGCCATTAAATAATACTTCATGTGAAGATCTGGAGAATGTATCGCTTCTGTGTGGGTACTGAGCGATCGTAACTGCTCATATTTAACTGGCAAGACAAGCCTGCCAGATCAAAAAAAGAGCTTCTAGTTTTCCCGTATACTTCCCGCATGCATCTGCCAGTCCATCTTCTTTCCGGTAAAGACGGTGAACAGCTTCGTTCATTCGTCCAAAATATACTCGATACTGTCGAGAGGCAGAGTGTGCAGATCGAAAAACAGAATGAGCAGCTCAAAAAGCAAAGTATGCAGATTGAGAAGCTCTCCGAAGACAATGAGAAACTCCGGGCAGAACTCCGGCACCTGAAAAAGCAGAAGGGCAAACCCAAAATAAGACCTAATGTGCCCGATCAAACCGATCAAACCGATCAAACCGATCAAACCGATCAGGGTGAAACCCCCGTCAGAAGAAGATGCCGAAGCTCAAGGCTTCACTCAGAATAACAGCGGCCCTCCTCCCAAGGGTAAGCGGCCAAAACGGCAAAATCCCGGTGAAACAGCGTCACCTCCCATTACGGTTGATCGTGAAGAGATCTGCAAAGTTCCCAACCCACAGGAAGGCTGGCGGTTCAAGGGCCAATGGCACTGACTTAAGGCTAAAGGTCAATAAAATCAGGGCTTGCCCGAAAGAGAGCGACTATAAAAAGTCGTGATATTCCAACCTCCGAGCAAGCCATGACCAAGTGTAGTCCAGAGTTCCTTTCACTCGCTGATGACTGTCTTCAGCAATTTGCACAAATAGACAATGATGACCTCTCTTCTGTCCTTTCCTCAGATGATCTGAGTGCGTTCCAGGCCCATTACCCAAACTCCAGAAGTCGTGATTTCCCTCCAGTCAAGACGTTAACGCTCTTCATGCGACAAGTCGCCAGTGATACCAAGTCATGTCGGCATGCCTTGATTGATGAAGCCAGAGATCAGGCTGCCATGGATAGAAAACCATCCAATACTCATACCAGTGCCTACTGTAAGGCTTGCAAGCGATTAACTGAGCCATCCATTAAGGCACTGATGCGTCAATCAGGCGTTAAACTTGATAAAGCCAGCCCAGACTCCTGGCTATGGCACCAGCGGCGTGTTCTGCTCACTGATGGATCAACCCTTCTGATGCCAGATACAGCTGAAAACCAAAAGGATTATCCTCAGCTGAAATCCCAAAAAAAGGGTGCAGATTTCCCATACTAAGAATCCTTGTTTTGATGAGGTTACGACAATGCTTGATGCTGAAACTTATCCAAGAACTGAAATTATTGCTCTGTACCTCAAGCGCTGGAATGTAGAACTTGATTTTGATGCAATACAGGAGACCCTTGTTTCGTTTCATCAAACATTACTGATGGCACCAGTTGATTCATTGGAAAGAAAGGTCAACAGTATGCTGAAAATTATTAGTCAGCACATTGTAGCCAATCGTCCGGGAAGATCAGAACCACGAGCGGTAAAAAGACGACCAAAGCCACATCAGAGGTTACAGCACTCAAGATCACAAGCCCGGAGGCTCAATAAATACAAGGGGTAGGGCCTTAAGTCAGTGCCATTGGAGTTATTTCCCCTTTGCTGGCCAATCTGTTTTTGCATTACGCATTTGATTGTTGGATGGACCGGAATCATCGTGGTATCCAGTTTGAGAGATACGCTGATGATAGTGTGCCACGAGCGCAGGCTGCTGCGTAAGCAGCCGCCGATGCGCAACTGCGCAGAAGATGAGGGAGGGTCCCTCGGAGCCGCCTTGCAGGAGGAGGCTTCAAACCACCTTAAGCGGCGAAGGTAAAGAGCCTTGGTCGTGAGCGTTAAGGAAAAGGCAGGGCTTGACCCTGTCAGGTAGGTGTTAAGGAGATGAACGCAAGTGAACCTTTGATGACGCGTCGAAAGCGTAGGGATGATGTCAAAACCGGGAGGGTGTCGTTAGCCCGGGATAAGTCTGGAGGACACCTGTCTACTGTCCAGATGGCATCCGGCGTGGAGAAGGCATGAACTAAACCGTTTGAAATTTCCAGGTACGACGTTGTTCGTGCATGGCATCTGGTCAAAGCCAATAAAGGCGCTCACGGCGTTGACGGCGAGACCATAGAACAGTTTGAGTCAGACCTGAAGAAAAGCCTGTATAAAATATGGAACCGGATGTCGTCTGGTAGCTATTTCCCGCCACCTGTTAAAACGGTAGCAATACCGAAGAAAACGGGCGGGGAAAGAAAACTGGGTATTCCAACGGTATCGGATCGGGTTGCTCAGATGGTCGTCAAGCTGCACTTTGAGCCATTAGTTGAACCCTGGTTTCATCAGTACTCCTATGGCTACAGGCCAAACAAGTCCGCACATCAGGCGTTGGACATCACCCGTAAACGGTGCTGGCGTTACAACTGGTTGCTGGAATTTGATATCAAGGGGTTGTTCGATAACATCGACCATGAACTGCTGATGAAAGCGGTTCGCAAGCACACAGATAATCGCTGGCTGATCCTTTATATTGAGCGCTGGTTAATGGCTCCGATTCAACAGGGAGATGGCACGATTATCACGCGCAAGCGGGGTGTGCCCCAAGGCGGAGTGATCAGCCCTGTGCTCAGTAACCTGTTTATGCATTATGCCTTCGATAAGTGGATGGAGAGGAACTTTCCTGAGATTCCGTTTTGTCGATATGCTGACGATGGGCTTGCCCATTGTCAGCATAAGACGGAAGCCGAAGCACTCATGAGTGTTTTGGCTGACAGGTTACAGGAGTGTGGTCTGGAAATGCATCCTGACAAGACAAAGATTGTCTATTGCAAAGACGATGATCGTAGAGAAGAACACCCCGTCACCAGCTTTGACTTTCTTGGGTACACTTTTCGCCCGAGGAGATCAAAGAACCGATGGGGAAAACACTTCATAAACTTTACTCAGCCATGAGTCTCAAGGCAGGAAAGGCCATCAGACAGGAGATAAGGAGCTGGAAGCTGCATTTACGCAGTGATAAAGATCTTCCTGATCTGGCCAGAATGTTCAGGGCTCAGATTCAAGGCTGGATAAACTACTATGGTCGTTTCTATAAATCAGCCATGTACCCAACACTGCGTCACATCAACCGCAAGCTGAGCTTGTGGGTGACAAGGAAATACAAAAGGCTCAGAGGACACCGGCGAAGGGCAGAACACAGGCTTGGAGAGATCGCCAAGAAATTTCCAGCTTTGTTCCCACACTGGAAGCTGGGTGTCAGGCCGTCGGTTGGATGATGGGAGCAGTATGAGCTGAGAGGTTCACGTACGGTTCTGAGAGAACCGGAGGGAGAGGCTCCCTTCGGTTACTCACCTTGTTTGCCACTGTCAGCGCATGAGCGATGCAGTGCGCCTGAAAGCGGCGATAGCCGACCGCATGAACGAGGTTGGACTAAGTATCAACGAAAGCAAATCCAACGTTGCCTACATTGATACTTTCCCCAGATGGAACGTGAAGAAGCGCTTTACCTTCCTGGGATACGACTTCAGAGTGCGAACGCTAAGAAACTTTAAGGGTGAACTGTTCCGTAAGTGTGCACCCGGTGCATCCATGAAGGCGATGAAGAAAATCACCCAAACCATCAAAGGTTGGCGGGTACATCGCTCAACATGTGAGAGTATTGAGGAACTGGCACGCAGGCATAATGCAACGCTGAGGGGATGGATTAACTACTATGGAAAGTTCTGTTACAGGATATGGAGCGTCTTCCAGTCAAGACTGATCAAATGGGCATGTAGCAAGTACCGGATCTCTATCAGAGAGGCCGAATGGCGACTCAATCGAGTCAGAAAGATAAGGCCGAACTTGTTTGCTCACTGGGAATTACTTCGTGCATCAAATGTGTGATCAAGAGCCGTATGACGGGAGACTGTCACGTACGGTTCCGTGAGAAGCTTGGGGATGACATTTCCCCTTGCTTACTCGACTTGCTCACAGTGTCAAAGGTGCGAGTGCCATTCTGTACAGTCTGGTGGAAACTGCCAAAGCAAACGGTCTGGAGCCGTACGCCTGGCTGACGTATGTCCTTAAGCAACTGCCAGAGCTGGGACCAGGTGACAGTGTTGAACATTTGCTCCCGATGAACTTGACTCCCGCGGATATTCGACAGGCCTGATATATGGGGAGGCTCTAACTTTCCTACCCCATCTTCGATACTACTGTATTGAACCAATAGCGCCAGAGATAGTCACTATTAGTGAATAACCACTACGACTTATCATTGGTATTTACTATATATGGATTCTTATTTCCCTTACGGGACTCCCCATCAACCTAAAGTTTCCTCCTTTGATCATCAGCACGTAGAAGGACGTCGGCCACATTATTCTCAGGCAGATCATAGACAGGTGGGATTCATACAACACTCACAAGGACAACCAGCCCCTCGCCTCGATTTGTCGATGGCAAGCCATGACCCTGCGGGCCACGGATTGCATCAGAGGTTTCAAGTATTGTCCCTTCGAAACACATCCAACCTTCAACCAAGAGGATGTTATCTACAGCGGGGTAATACACAGCTTATTAATGAGGGGTTTAAGTCCTTAAGACAAAATCCACAACAAGCTATCAACATCGCAGAAGAGATATTAGCTCAAGGTGACAACCTTTCTCTGCCTGACACTCAAAGAGCATACCTGATAAAAGTGAGAGCACTCTTTCAGTTAGGGTGTTTTGATGATTGCCAGAAAATATTTGAAACATTGGAGCAGAGCCAGACTCCGTTAAACAACGGATTGCGGATGGCAAAAGGCAGATTGCTTCAGGCCAGGTTCAGACTAACGGAAGCACTGCTTATTTTTCAGGACCTTTATAATCGCTCAACAAATGAAAAAGAAGTAAAAGTTAATGGACTGGCTCTTGGCCGGCAATACCAGGACATGGGACAGCATCAGGAGGCGCTGACGATCTTTAAGAAGCTGCGCACCGACCGCTCCGGGCATGAAGGCACTCCCTGCAACGACAAGGACATAGAGTTAACCCTTGGCCGGCAATACCAGGACATGGGACAGCATCAGGAGGCGCTGACGACCTTTAAGAAGCTGCGCACCGACCGCTCCGGGCATGAAGGCACTCCCTGCAACGACAAGTACATAGAGTTAACCCTTGGCCGGCAATACCAGGACATGGGACAGCATCAGGAGGCGCTGACGACCTTTAAGAAGCTGCGCACCGACCGCTCCGGGCATGAAGGCACTCCCTGCAACGACAAGGAAGTTGAACTGGCCCTTGGCCGGCAATACCAGTACATGGGACAGCATCAGGAGGCGCTGACGATCTTTAAGAAGCTGCGCACCGACCGCTCCGGGCATGAAGGCACTCCCTGCAACGACAAGGAAGTTGAACTGGCCCTTGGCCGACAATACCAGGACATGGGACAGCATCAGGAGGCGCTGACGATCTTTAAGAAGCTGCGCACCGACCGCTCCGGGCATGAAGGCACTCCCTGCAACGACAAGGAAGTTGAACTGGCCCTTGGCCGGCAATACCAGGACATGGGACAGCATCAGGAGGCGCTGACGATCTTTAAGAAGCTGCGCACCGACCGCTCCTGGCATGAAGGCACTCCCTGCAACGACAAGGAAGTTGAACTGGCCCTTGGCCGGCAGTACCAGTACATGGGACAGCATCAGGAGGCGCTGACGATCTTTAAGAAGCTGCGCACCGACCGCTCCGGGCATGAAGGCACTCCCTGCAACGACAAGGAAGTTGAACTGGCCCTTGGCGATATTTATGTCGATTTAATGAACTGGCTTAAGTTCGACCAAATGCAGCTTGATGACAAGGGGTTTGCAGGGCCAGAAGTAGACTTGTGTATCAGCATCCGTTACTTCGAAGAATGCATTTCTTCTTGTCAAGATAAGGAAATTTCAGGGCTTTTGACCAAAGCCATTAATCATGCATGTGATGCAATAGAAAAAAGTCAGCATCTCGATGCTTCATCTTTTAGTCAGTTAGGACACAGCGTTCGTATCGCAGCATCACTACCTATTGGGAAAGCACCGGATACCTTTCCAAAAGATGAATTGAACAAGCTTTCTTCTATCTTTTTTACCGAAGCAAATAAACTAGCCCCTAACAGGCAGGACCGGCTCAAAAATGAAGATTGGAGGAGCAGGGAACGTGATTTTTTAGCAAGGCTATCCTCAGGATAACCTGTGTTCTCTAACAAACTCAGCCTTAGTATTACAATGTGCGGTTGACCGGCCGCTTACAAAGAAACACTTTTAGAGTTAATTATAGACTTGTCTCAAGATAAATAACTGGGGTTACAGAATGAGTCAACATAAAAAACTAAGTCCTATAAAAGAATTGTTTGTAAATATATTGTTCATATTGCCCATTACCATGGGGTTCTTCGGTATTGGCATTCTAGCTACAGAAACTTTTCTAGTTCCAAAAATTGGCTCTCAACGAGCTGTAGCTGCTTTTGTGATTGTTTTCATGGCTCCAACTGTTATTACAGGTGCATATTTTGGGAATAGCGCTGGCCCTGTTTTCCTTTCCAGGCCTTGCAGCCTATGAGCAATACCGAAAGGACTCACTTAATGATGATGAGTGCCTGGCGGCTTTCAAATATGCAGACGATACCCGCTGCATTCTCAGTTATGAACGTAGCTTTCTTAAGCCTGTTTTTGAGTAAAAATAAAAAGTTTAATTAAGTTATGGCTGCCGAGTAAGTAGTTAACCCCGTTATGAACATAGTGAGCTGGACAGAAAGGCGCAGTGACGAGTCATAGCCGTAGCTATGGGGAGGAACTTCAACGTAGCATTTCTGTTCAGATTATCAGCGCAGCAGGGGATTTAGAAAGGGCGATTGGTATAACTACTTATTAAGTATTGATCATTGGTGTTTTTTAAATCTTGTCTACTCTATCAAGTATAGCGTTAGTAATGATGAGGAAATACGATGTTTGATCAATACATAATGCCCTCTTATGACTGGTCATCAACCATAGAAACCATCAAAGCAGGTTCACCAGACGGCAGCCAGATACTCAATTTTTTTTCAACAGATAAGCACTTTAGTCAGAATGATGAAGCAAGCCGATTTGTTGAAGAATATCTGAATAAGGCAAAGTCTTTTGATATTGATGCTGAATTAATGCGTTACGTATGTGATCAAATATCCCCCGAGGGCGTTATCGCCGAAATGGGCGTGTGTACTGGTCGAACGATTAATTTTATCGCTGCTCTGAACCCGCGGTCTACCATATACGGTTTTGATTCGTTTAATGGATTGCCGGAAGACTGGAGTAGGAATGATTTCCCTCTTCCAAAGGGGGTTTTTGGGTATCATAACCCTGATGTCCCCCCCCCGGTATTAAATAATGTATGCCTTGTAAAAGGGTTGTTTAATGAGACGCTTCCCATTTTTGCCAGTGAAGTTCTTAAAGACCAGCCCATTGCTTTGCTTCATATTGACTGTGATTTGTACCAGTCCACTGTGGATATTTTCAATGCAATAGGTCATCGCCTGGTGAAAGGCTCTATTGTGCTGTTTGATGAGTTATACAATTTTCCGAAATGGGAAGAGCATGAGGTAAAGGCGCTCCATGAGTTTTTGAATCGCTCTGGTAAAAAGGTGGAGTATTTTGCCTACAACACCTGCTGGGAACAGGTGGCGGTGAGATTTATTTGAGAAAAGGTTAAACTCCTCGACAACCTGTTTCCTGAATAGAGTAAATCAAGTTGGTGGTATTCGAGGAAGTCAATCCTGATGATGTTCCCGTTGAATTGCTTCTCGAGGCCGATCCTTCTGAGGCGAATATACAGTCTTATCTGAGTGGTGGCTGGTGTTTTGCCGCCAGGGAGCAGGGTAGGGTTGTTGGGGCCTGTATTGTTAAAGCGACTTCGGGTGGTTGCGTTGAAATCTTCAATATTTCCGTAATGCCCGAACAGCAGTCCAGAGGCATTGGCTCAAGCTTGCTCAACTATGTTCTTGATGAACTCGCACTAAGATCAATCTCCAGGGTAGAGTTGGGAACGGGCACGTTTGGGTATCAGCTGACTTTTTATCAACGACTTGGGTTTCGGGTTGCTGGTGTTATTGAGAACCACTTTCTTGGCCATTATCCGGAGCCCATTTTTGAAAATGGACTCCAGCATAAGGATATGTTGAGACTCTATTTGAATCTTGTAGGGTAGCGCCTCTATTGGCTCGGAGTACTGTATCACTCGAATTCACGGTGGTCTGGAAGCGATGCAGCAATTCTGTAATCAGATTTTGACACAGGCAAAAATTGCATTGCCAGAGGACTCAGTCAGTGGAATTATTTTTTCATAATCGTGCTCAAAGGTATAAACCTCAAAGTAAGGGCTTAACAGACCCTGCAGGTCGCTGAAGTTGATGGCGACCATGGGGTGTTCATCCTGCCAGAACTGTCTTTCCTGAACCGTACTTTTTTCAATACTGAGCCTCAGTGACTGTTTATCTCCGCTGCCGGAGTAATTCCAGCCGGAGCTGAACACAAAATGGCTGTCATCATAATCAACGGTATGGCTCACTACGGAGCCGTTACTGATCTTGCTCTTCTCTACCGCATTAAAGCAGAATAATCCCCCCTTATTCAGCGCTGTATGTGCACTGGCAATGCACGACCTGAGCCTTTCAATGCCATTGCTGTAATGAATGGAATAGAGAAAACAGGTGATAAGGTCTACAGACTGTGTAACCTCAAACGCACACATATCCTGCAAAATAAAATCGGCCTCAGGGCAGCGCAGCCCTGCGATATCCAGCATGGGCTGGTTAATATCCAGTCCACTGCTCTGATAACCTTTATCAATAAAGTGACGTACATGAGGTCCTGTGCCACAGGCAAGGTCCAGATGTTTTGTTCCTTTATTACCGAATAGCTGATGCAGCCGATGTACGTAATCACTCTGGGTCTGGTAATTAATGTCCGCACACATTAAATCGTAGTAGCAGGAGAGATCGGTATATAAGGCATTTGAGGAAGCAGTAATCAATTGCTTTTACCCGGAAAAAATTGGTGGCGCATACTACAACAAATTATTTTATTTGCGAATCCATTCATTCCTCGTGATCTGTGGATTTATACTCTGTGAAGTGAGTAATGGGGCGTGCGATTGATCAGTCATTCCGTCTTTATCTAAGGGGGGGGGGGTGCAGGCAGTGCAGATGTATTGGAAGGTTTTTTAGCACTCATTGAATTCTTTCAGGGTTTTGTTGTTAAATGCCGTTGGAATCCAGGTGTGTGTACTGAGATGCCACTGATTTTTTCCGCTGAATCTCTATATTTGTGACCCTTGGGATATAGTAGAAAAATAACAGGGCTATTCCGATATCCAGGGATGAAGAAGTCCAGAATTCTCAGGTGAATGCATCGGCTGTTCATCACTTTCAGGAGCGTGGAATGAGCTTAATATTCAGAATGATCTATCTACTGGCGGCATCTTTCTTCAAGCCAAGGCTGTCCGTCGTAAAACCGGAAAATTCGCTGATACTGAGAGTGCTCCCCAATGATCTGGATATTAATGTTCATATGAACAATGGGCGATACCTGACCATCTGTGACCTCTCAAGGATCGATATGTTTATCCGGACAGGTCTGGCCAAAACCATGCATAAGGAAGGCTGGATACCGGTGGTCTCAGAGCACACCATGAAGTATAAAAAGCCACTGAAGCCTTTTCAGAAGTATGAAGTCAGAATGCAGGTAGTTGACTGGGATGGAAAGAGTTTTCACATGCAGCATACCTTTCTGGTAAAAGACAGGGTGGTGGCAGAAGGTACTTCCCGTGGTTGCGTGCTCAGTAAAACGGGTGTTATCCCTCCTGACCATGTTATTCAAAAGGTCACAGACAGGCTTGAAGCAAGGAAATGATAGAGAGTCTTTGAGGAATAAGCGTCTATGCTGAAAATTTTATTGTATCAACGCCACTAATTAACTACCCCGGGAGGTTTAGTTTTCTCGGTGTGCTTTCAAGACCTGCTGAGTTCATTGCGGCCGTCGTTGAGGTGTTATTTGCCTTCGATGAATGTTTACGTCGCGCCCGAACAAATTCAGGATGACTCTCTCGCCGTTTATCATCTGCTGACAGCTTCCCTTTTTTAGGGAGGATAGCCCTGTCTAAAAAGCCTTCCAGCTTCTCCAGATGATTCGGATTCCAAAAACCCTTGTCGTAACTGACCTGCACCAATTCCGGAAAGCGTTTCCTGGCTTCCTCGGCCATGATAACGGTTATGCATACTTTACTTTTTTCTCTATGATCATTAGCGCTATGAGTTGATCAGGAACGAAAAGAGAGTACTTGAAAAACTATGCGTCGTATTTTTGTGTCGGATATTTTCGGAAGAACCCCTGCCTTGGAAGAGCTTGCATCAGGGATACCGGGAGACGTTGAACTGGTTGATCCTTATGATGGCAAAAGGATGGATTTCAGGAATGAGGCTGAAGCATACCGTTTCTTCTGCTCTGAAGTGGGGCTGGACAAATACACTGAGCAGCTAGCTGGAAAAATTGCAGTAATGACTTTATATCTTGCTCAGTGTATTGCGTGTGTGAATGGTTATGTATATTTATTTATTGCCTTCTTTTTATTGGATTCATGGTTTTTATTATTGCATATATGACTTTTTTTAAGGGTATTTTGTCTTTTTTAAATCTTGCGCTCTCTACCCATTGCTGGTGTCTATCAATCTGATTACATTTCAACCATGATGATCGTCTTAAATTTATGATCAGCCTGAAAAAAAAGAAAATAATGGTTTGTGACGGATTTATGCTTTTGCCGGGCTGAAAGAGATGATGCCTTCATAGAGGCTTTGTTCAAGGCTTCTGCTTTTGCGAAATAGGGGATTCCCCTTCTTTTTACCCTGACATCATGAAGATTTCGGGCGAGTACTTCGTTTGGATTTTCGGATGCACCGAGGTGTGTCTGGAAGATAAGATAGTCCAGCAGGCAGTAGTCAAGATATTAGAGGGGATTTACGAGAATGATTTCCGTGGTTTTTCGTATGGTTACCGAATTATGAAAAGCCAACACGATGCGTTGGACGCTCTGACAGTGGGAATCAAACGTAATCCAGTGAACTGGGTGCTGGATCTGGGCTTTTGATCTAAATGAAGAGCGAAAGTTCTTCGAACAGGTCGAACATGATTGGCTGATCATGTTTTTAAAGCATCGGGTGAGGGACAAGCGCATTATCCGCTTGATAAGACAGTGGATACAAGTAGGGCACTACGACGAGGATGGTCAACGTGTTCGAAGCGTAAGGGGGATGCCACACGACTGCATGGATGCAGGAGGTAGAGCAATGCAGGAGCAATTGCCGAGGGATCGGTGATATCGCCTCTATTATCCAATATTTATTTGCACAACGTGTTTGACCTTTGGGTAGACCAATGGCGAAAGCGGAAAGCTTCTGGACGAATCATCGTGGTTCGCTTTGCGGATGACAGTGTGTTGGGCTTTCAGAGAGAGCAGGATGCAAAGGTCTTCCTGAGTGAGCTTGATAAAAGACTGGAGCAGTTTGGTTTGTCCTTGCATAAGGATAAAACCCGATTGATACGCTTTGGTCGCTTTGCCAGAGTTGACTTGAAGAAAAGGGAGGAGGGAAAGCCGGAGACGTTTACGTTTCTTGGATTTACTCATATATGTGGTATTAGTCGAAACAGTGGAAATTTCAACATTGTCAGACGTACCAGCAAAGAGCGAATGCGAGCGACATTGCGTAAGATCAAAGGCTATCTCCTGAAACACAGGCATGACCCCGTGCCGGAACAGCTGAAGTGGTTGAAACGTGTACTGCAAGGTCACATGAACTACTTTTCAGTACCCGGCAATGGGTTAAGAATAATTGCCTTCAGAACAGCAGTGCAAAAGATTTGGTACAAAGCCTTGAAGCGGCGCAGTCAGAGAAGCCGACTGAACTGGAAGAAGTTCGGTGCTTTCATCAACACTGTGTTGCCTAAGGTAAAAGTTCTTCATCCATGGCCGGAGCAACGGTTTGACGTCAAATACTCGAGGTAGGAGCCGTATGCGCTAGCAGTGCATGTACGGATCTGGTGTGCCACGAGAGCAGAGTCGGTCTGCTCGTAACTGCAATTGAGATGGAGGAGGGCCCTCCGGTGGTGGCTTCCTGGAAGCGACCACCAAACCACTGTGAGCTGCGCTGATTAAGAGTCAGGGTGGTGAGCGTCACAGAAAAGGCGCAACAAGATTGTGTCAGGTATGAAATCTGAAGATGAACGCAAGTGAACCAATAATGACGTGTCGTAAGCGTGTACATCGACATCAAAAGTGGAGGGCAGATCCACTCCATGATGAAGCTCAGGGGAAATCCGGTTATTGCCTGAGTGGTGTCCGGCATATTCAAAAAAGGCTTGTCTGGCAAGCTTGGCAGAGAGTGAAGGCGAACAAGTGAGCTGCCGGTATTGACGGTCAGTCGCTGGCTGATTTTGAGGTCAATCTGGGCGGAAACCTGTACAAGTTATGGAACAGGATGTCATCGGGAAGCTACTTTCCTCCCCCCGTCATGCGTGTGGACATCGACAAGAAGGATGGAGGCACGAGACCGCTGGGAGTGCCGACAGTAGCAGACCGCATAGCCCAAACCGTGGTGAAGATGACTGTTGAGCCATTAGTGGAAGCAGTCTTTCATGAAAACTCCTACGGATATCGCCCCAACCGAAATGCTCATCAGGCAATAGCAAATTGGCTGGAAAAGCACATTCCGGATATCTGGTTTGAGCGCTATGCTGATGATGCGCTAATCCACTGTCGTACAAAGCAGGAGGCTGAATCTTTGTTGGAGAGGGTCAGAAAACGGTTTGAAAGACTGTGGTCTGACACTACATCCTAATAAAGACAAAGTTGGTTTACTGCAAGGATGATGATCGGCCGGGAAAGCATGAAAATACGTCGTTTGACTTTCTTAGCTACACCTTTCGCCCACGGATGGCCAGAAGCCGGAATGGGAGATATTTTGTCAGTTTCCTGCCCGCTATAAGTAAGGCTTCGGCCCAGTCTATTCGGGATGAAATCAGGGAACTTAAAATACCCACCAAAAGATCACTTTACTCGCTCGAAGAGTTAGCAAAGCTGATTAATCCCATGGTTCAAGGGTGGATCAATTATTATGGGAGATTCTACCCGTCAGAATTGAAGAAAGCTTTGAACTATGTGGAAGCAACGCTGGTGCGCTGGGCAATGGGCAAATTTAAGAAATTGAGGGGTCGAAAATGGCGAGCTTCCCGCTGTTTGGGAAGAGTGACCAAAAGGGCTCCGTTGTTAATGGCACACTGGCGTATTGGTTGTGTGTCAGCGGTTGGATGAGAAGAGCCGTATGAGCTGAGAGGTTCAAGTACGGTTCTGTGAGCACCTGAAGGGGAGGTTCCTTTGGGTGACTCGACCGCAGGGGGGTGGCGGGTGACCGCCATTCCTACTGTGACCTGAACAGCTCAGGGCTCTGATTTACAGAGCCTTGATGGCTTCCAGCTGTTCTTCCAGCTTGGCCTTTGCTGTCTGGGCATCAGTCAGCTTGGCCTTTTCTTTCTCAACCACGTCTGCCGGAGCCTTGCTGATAAACTTCTCGTTATTCAGCTTGCCTTCGAAGATAGACACTTCTTTGGTCAATCGAGCAATTTCCTTATTTGAGTCGAGCGGCTTCCTTATCTTTGTCGATCAGGGCCTGCCATGGGCACCAGAACTTCCATGGAACCAACCAGTTGAGTGGTGGCCATGGGGGCTTTTTCGTCTGCAGCCAGAACCTGAATGGTTTCCAGCTTTGCCAGAGACTTGAGGAAGGTCTGGTTCTCGTTCAGACGAGCTTCATCAGCTGCGGAGGTGTTACGCAGTAATACGGTCAGTGGCTTACCCGGGCCAATATTCAGTTCGGCACGAATATTACGGATGCCGGTAATGAATGACTTTAACCATTCAATATCCTGCTCGGCTTTTTCATCGATCCGTGACGCGTCTGCAACCGGATAGCTCTGCAGCATCAGGGTATCACCTTCCACTCCGGCGCTGACCTTGATGTTCTGCCAGATCTCTTCGGTGATATACGGCATGAATGGGTGGGCCAGTCGGGTAATGGTTTCCAGAACCTTCACCAGCGTACGACGGGTGCCCCGCTTGCGTTCTACCGGTGCGTTCTCATCCCACAGAACGGGCTTGGAAAGCTCCAGGTACCATGCGCAGTATTCGTTCCAGATAAAGTCATAGAGGTTCTGGGAGGCGTGATCCAATCGGAACTCTGACAGGTTCTTTGCAATCTGACTTTCCAGCCGCTGCAGACGGGAAACGATCCAGCGGTCTGCCAGTGTTAATTCAACGGGCTCATCACTCTTGTCATGAGAGTTGCCACAGTCCTGGTCATCGGTGTTCATTTTTACATAGTTGGCGGCGTTCCAGACTTTGTTACAGAAGTTCCGGTAACCTTCCAGACGATTCATATCCCAGTTGATATCCCGACCCGTGGACGCCAGGGAATACAGGGTGAAACGCAGAGCATCGGTACCGTGGGCCGCAATACCTTCCGGGAAAGCGTTACGGGTGCGTTTCTCGATTTTCGCAGCCAGCTGGGGCTGCATCATATTGCCGCAGCGTTTTTCTACCAGGGTTTCCAGATCAATGCCGTCGATCATATCCAGAGGGTCAAGCACGTTACCCTTGGATTTGGACATCTTGTCGCCATGCTCGTCACGGATCAGGCCTGTCACATAAACGTGTTTGAACGGTACCTGAGGCTTGCCGTCTTCATCTTTCATGAAGTGCATGGTCATCATGATCATCCGGGCGACCCAGAAGAAGATGATGTCAAAACCGGTGACCAGTACATCGGTTGGGTGGAAGGTCTTCAGACGGTCAGTCTGTTCTGGCCAGCCCAGCGTGCCAAAAGTCCACAGTGCAGAGGAGAACCAGGTATCGAGAACATCATCGTCCTGCCTTAATACCACAGGGGTAGGGATGTTGTGCTTTTCCCGAACCTCTGCTTCGGTACGGCCTACGTAGACGTTGCCTTTGTCATCGTACCAGGCTGGAATGCGGTGTCCCCACCAGAGCTGACGGGAAATACACCAGTCCTGGATATCGCGCATCCATGAGAAGTACATGTTCTCATACTGCTTGGGCACGAACTGAATACGACCGTCTTCTACGGCTTCGATAGCTGGTTTGGCCAGAGGCGCAGCACGGACAAACCACTGGTCGGTCAGCAACGGTTCAATAATGACGCCGGAACGGTCACCGTAAGGCACCATCAGCGTGTGGTCGTCAATTTTCGCCAGCAGGCCAAGGGCATCCAGATCGGCAACCATCTGCTTACGGGCAGCGAAACGCTCCATGCCACGGTAGGCTTCAGGAATCGTGGTGTCGATGGACTGATTCAAGGTGCCGTCGATATTGTAGGCTTCACCCTGCTGACGGATATCGCCGTTCAGAGTCATGATATTGATCATGGGCAGGTTGCAACGCTTGCCGACTTCATTGTCATTAAAATCATGGGCTGGTGTGATTTTTACGCAGCCGGTGCCTTTTTCCATGTCAGCATGTTCATCGGCAACGATAGGGATGCGACGGTTAACCAGAGGCAGCATCACTTCTTTGCCAATCAGGGCTTTGTAGCGCTCATCTTCAGGGTTAACGGCAACGCCGGTATCACCCAGCATGGTTTCCGGACGAGTCGTGGCGACCACTATATAGTCTTTGCCATCTGCGGTCTTTTCACCATCGGCCAGAGGGTAGCGAAGGTGCCACATATGGCCTTTGACTTCCTTGTTCTCCACTTCCAGGTCGGAGATGGCGGTGTGCAGTTTCGGGTCCCAGTTAACCAGACGCTTGCCACGGTAGATCAGATCATCTTCAAACAGGCGGACAAAGACTTCCTGGACCGCTGCATAGAACCCTTTGTCCATGGTGAAGCGTTCAGTGTCCCAGTCTACAGAAGCACCCAGGCGACGGAGCTGGCGGGTGATGGTGCCACCGGACTCTTCTTTCCACTCCCAGATTTTATCGGTAAACGCTTCACGACCGTAATCGTGACGGGTTTTGCCTTCTTCTGCCAGAATCTTGCGCTCAACCACCATCTGGGTTGCGATACCCGCGTGATCAGTACCCACCTGCCATAAGGTGTTGCAGCCTTTCATCCGGTGATAGCGGGTCAGGGCGTCCATAATGGAATCCTGGAAAGCATGACCCATGTGCAGGCTGCCGGTGACATTGGGGGGGGGGATCATGATGGAGTAGGGCTGACTGTCGCTGGGCTTTTCAGATGCAGGCGCGAAATAGCCTTTCTCCTCCCAGTTTTGATATAGCGCGCGTTCGATGGCTTGAGGGTTGAACGTCTTTTCCATAACTGCTTTTCCAGTAAGGTATTCCAAAGCGTGTCCTGAAGAGCAGGGAGTCTCTGGGTTTGGATAAACCCGTAATTATACACTCTGGGGATGATTCAGGAAGCTGAAAGTCGTTGTCGTACCCCTTTATCCAAAGAATTGAACAGTAAGAGATGCAGGGGCAGGGAGGCGTTATTTTAATGGAATTATTGGCTTCATGAGGAACTTTTTAATTGGCCTGATACACAAATTAGCATTATCACTCAATATTCAGCTGAAAGTATTAACCACGGTTTTTATTCTCTGTTAATGGAATGCTCAAATATGGATGCCAGCTCAAGCAGTACAGCAGCATTTTTGCCGACCAGTCATTTTTTCGATGGCACTCCCCTGCAGCATTCCCATGATTCTATTTTACAGGAAGGCATTGCGTGTAATCCTGTTGTTGATAAAGGCTTGCAGGTTGCTTATGAAAGAAAAGATAAATGCTTGCATAAAATGATGATTGCCAGTCACCCTCCGGTAGTTAACGTTGTAGAAGTAGTATCGAGTACTGCTACTAACAGTACTCTTAAAACTCGTGTGGATAATGTAATTAAAAAAGCATGCAACGAGATAACGGCGACTGTTTGTCATAAAACCGCAGATCAGCTTTTCGAGAGATTAAGTGCTTTAAAAGTGGGGGAAGTAAAAATTTTTGGTATTAGCAATATATATGAAATACATCGGGGATTTAGTATTTTTAAGAATAATAACCAGTTATTTGAATGTGCTTTAATTAATAAATTTCCGGGGACAGATAGACGACCAAACTTAGTGCATCATTTCTTGGTTGTTAAGGTTGGTTATAGCTGGCGTTTTTGTCAGTCTATGGCAAATCGTTACACGTTAAATGATTTTGTCTCAAATCGGTGGGACTATATTTCTAACCTGATTTTATCTTCTAAAGAAACCGAACTTAGAAATAACTCACAAGTGTGTGATATGGAAAAATTATGGTGTCCGGTCTTTGCTCTTAGCTTTCAATGGATGTGGAATTATTTTAAGAATAATGAGTCAGATAGTGATCTTAATGGTGCAGTAAGGGTTGGAGATCAAAGAGACACGGTTGATGGAAAAAGAGAGCGTGCGTTACGTGCCCAGTGCGATGTTATGAAAATGATTGGCCACAGAGAATGGTTGGATAGTCCTTATTTTGTTAAGACAGTCCTTTCACTGATCATAAAATGTTTGAAAAATGAAGATGACGATTGTTTTTTTAAGTTATTTGGCGTGGATAGAGAAGGTTTAAAAATTGAGGCTAGAGGGAGGCTGATACTGTCAGTAAAGTCTGCCCAAATTTTGGGCGATTGAACAGCGGGGAGGAACTTTACTCGCTGTCCATGCTTATTCCAATTACTAAATGCTCTTTAAAATACTCTCAACGAATAGCTGAGTCTTCGGCTTGTTATTAACCGTTAAGCGCCGGCATGTTGTGAACCTCGGGTTCAATTCCAGCTTGCCGGTAGGCACGGAACTTATCCCGGGAAATCGCTTTCTGGTCTGGATTCTGAACGACTACTTCACAGACGCGGGAAAAGTCTTTGAAGAAGGTTGGAACCTCGGGGCTGAGGTTTATCAGGAGTCGGTTTTGCTCCAGAAGCGGTTTATCAAACCCCAGGGTAATGGGGGATTGTTTTGCCAGTAAGCCGCTTTCAGGAGCACTGTTCTGAGTATCTGAAACGATCCCGTGAGGCAAAAAACTGTCTTCCCGCCATGACCAGAGCAGTTGGTCCATGGATTTGCAGCTACTTTCATCAAAGGTGTGGATATGCATTGGCAGCCCACCGCGCCATGCTTTGTCGATCAGGCGACAGGCAAATTGCTCGGCATTCTGTCCCTGACTGTCTAATAGATAAAAAGTAACTCTGGTCATTTGGGAATCATAAACTCAATCGAAGTAAACAAACAGGCCTTGATCGAATTCAATCAAGGCCTGTCTCTGGACTCATTATTTATACTGCTAATCAGATTTTATTCAGCAGATATTGCACCAGCATAGGAACCGGGCGACCGGTAGCGCCTTTCTCTTTTCCAGACTTCCAGGCTGTTCCTGCAATATCGAGGTGTGCCCATGGGTAGGCTTCTGCAAATTTGGCCAGGAAGCAGGCTGCTGTAATGGTGCCTGCTGCCGGGCCACCAATATTGGCCATATCGGCAAAATTGCTATCCAGCTGCTGAGTGTACTCTTCACCCATCGGTAGCTGCCATGCTTTATCCATGGCTTCTTTGGAGGCTTTCAGAAGATCGTCAGCCAGTGGTTCATTATTACTGAGCAGACCCGTTGTGTGGTGACCAAGGGCAACGATGCAGGCTCCGGTGAGTGTAGCAATATCGATGACTGCTTCAGGCTTGTAACGCTCGGCGTAAGTCAAAGCGTCACATAGAACCAGGCGGCCCTCGGCATCCGTATTCAGAATCTCAATGGTTTTACCGGACATGGACGTGACTATATCGCCTGGGCGTGATGCCTTGCCACTGGGCATATTTTCTGCCGCAGCCACCATACCAATAACGTTGAGTGGAAGGTCCAGCTCGACAATGGTATTCATGACACCGAAGACACTGGCAGCACCACACATATCAAACTTCATTTCATCCATGGCTGCGCCGGGCTTCAGGGAAATACCACCCGTATCGAAGGTAATGCCTTTACCCAGAAGTACCAGAGGTTTGGCACCACGTTTGCCATTTTTGAACTCCATGCAGATCAGGCGGGCTTCCTGCTCAGAGCCGGCACTGACGGATAGCAGTGAACTCATGCCAAGATCAGCCATCTGCTTTTCATTCAGAACCTTGGTAGTTAGCTTTGCATGCTTTTTGGCGAGTGCTCTGGCTTCGTCTGCAAGATAAGTCGGGTGGCAGATATTGCCTGGCAGGTTTCCCAGTGTTCTGGCCACATTCCGGCCATTGCCAATAGCCTGCCCCTGGGCCAGACCTGCTTTTACTTCATCCGCATTTTTGCGATCAGCCAGTAGAACGACTTTCTTCAGGCTTGGGTCCTTACCGGTGTCGTTTTTAAACTGGGTAAATTGATAAAATGCATATTCAATGGCTTCTACCAGCTGTCGGGTGATCCACTGAAGTGACTTGCCCTCTACCGATAAGTCTTCCAGGGCAATGGTGGTTTCTTTTGATTTCCCTGCCTTGAGCTGACTGGCAAGGTTTCCTGTCAGTTTTTTGAACTCGGCTTCTTTCAGGGGCTTATCATTATCGCCCATGGCCAGCAGTAACAGGCGTTCAAATGGTGCGTGGTGGGTATGCAGCAGCATCAATGAGTGGCCGGGTTTGAAGTCCAGGTCACCCCGTTTCAATACCCCACTCAGATACCCTTCGGTCAATGAGTCTATGGCAGTAGCGGAAGCAGGCAGGTTTTTTTTGTGGACACCAATAACAAGACAGGCTGTTTTCTGTTTTTCAGCGGCGCCGCTCTTAACAACAAATTCCATAGTCTCTCCAAGGGGACAAGTTATCCGATTTCATGGATAATAATATGGTTGAGCCAATTCAACCAGACGCTCGGATATAAGTAACCATTCAATTGTATCTGTATTCTGCGACCCTGGCCTGCCGGATAGCTGCAGAATACTCTGAGCTATTGCGGCGCTTGACGTATAATTGTCCCGATTTAATTATTGTGAATTTCACTCAGGCATGCCTTTAATCATATTTCGTTACCTGTCCCGACAGATGCTGCAGGTCATGCTCGCTGTCACGTCAGTGGTTCTTCTCATCATTATGAGTGGCCGCTTTGTGAACTATCTGGCCCAGGCGGCGACGGGCACTCTGAAAGCGGATTTTCTCTTTGCCATCATGGGTTACCGGATTCCGGAGTTTCTGGTGATGATTCTGCCTCTGGGCTTGTTTCTGGGCATTATTCTCGCCTATGGGCGGCTGTATGTTGATAACGAGATGACAGTACTCAGTGCCTGTGGCTTAAACCGCAACCAGCTATTGGCCATGACCATGGTGCCTGCCATCGGTGTTATGTTGCTGGTGGGGTTCTTAAGCCTTGTGGTTGCGCCTCTTGGAATCCAGAAAGTTGAAAGGATTTTTGCCGAGCAGAACTCGCTTACTGAGTTCGATACATTGGTTTCAGGTCGCTTTCAGAAGTTTGGCTGGCAGCGGGTGACCTATGCAGAAGAGTTGACCGATGATCACCAACAGATGAATAAGGTGTTTATTGCCAACCGAAACGTGAATAGCAGCAACATGGGGTCCATGACACTGCTTATGGCAGAAACTGCCCGGATTGAGGCCAATGCTGGAGAGGATGGGCAGCGATATCTGATACTGGACGATGGCTATCGTTATGATCTGACTCCCGGTGCATTGCCTTTTCGAGAAATTGAGTTTGAGAATTATGGTCTTCGTATGGAGGAGCGTAATTCCAGAAAAGAGATCAGCAAAGAGCAGGCTCTGCCAACAGAGAAACTCCTGACTTCTGATAAATTGGGGTATCGTGCCGAGCTCCAGTGGCGTATCTCCCTGCCATTGTTAATACCGATTGTTGTTTTGCTCGCCTTGCCGCTTTCTCAGGTCAATCCAAGACAGGGACGCTATGTAAAACTGCTTCCGGGTATTTTGCTCTATCTGCTTTATCTTGCCCTGCTTATGAGCGGTCGTGGAGCGATTGAAGATGGCCGTTTACCCCCGGACATTGGTTTATGGCCAATTCACGGCCTGTTCCTGTTGATTGCTTTAATGATGTATTTGTTTGAGCCGGGCAAACTCTGGCTGTCGCGCCGGAGGGCTGGTAATGCGTAAACTGGATCGCTATATATCCTGGAACGTCCTGGGGGCAACGGTTATTGTCTTGCTGATCCTGGTGTTTCTGGAGGCACTGTTTTCGTTTCTTGGGCAGTTAGATGATGTCAGAGGTAATTATCAGTCACTGGATGCGTTGATTTATACCTTACTGATGATTCCCAAAAAACTGTATGAGCTGATACCGGTCTCTGCGCTGGTGGGCTGCCTTGTGGGACTGGGCTCCATGGCTTCCAACAGTGAGCTGGTGGTCATGAGAGCGGCCGGTGTTTCGCTTTGGCGTATACTGGGCTCCGTGATGAAGCCGGCCCTGGTCATGATTCTTGCCGGATTGTTGCTTGGTGAATATCTGGCGCCCATGACGGAGCAGGTTGCAGAAACCAGAAAGGCGATTGCCCGTTCCGCTGATGGCACATACACAGGAGAAGGCTTCTGGCACCGGGAAGGCAGCGAGTTTATGTACTTCAATGCTGTAGAGCCCAACGGTGTGCTCTATGGTGTCAGTCGCTATGTCTTTGATGATGATATGACGCTTCAGGAGAGCTCGTTTGCAAAGCGGGGTATTTACCAGGGCGACCACTGGTTACTGGAAAATGTGACCACGATCCGGCGGGAAAATGATAAGTTTATAACTGAGGAAAACCTTCTTGAGCCTTGGGATACCAGCTTGACAACAACGCTGTTAAAAGTCGTGGTGGTTAAGCCAGAGGCTTTGCCAATCTCGGGGCTGCTTACCTATACACAGTATCTGGCAGCACAGGGACTGGATGCCGGAGAGTATGATCTGGCTCTATGGACAAAATTGCTTCAGCCTTTATCCATACTGTCGCTGGTTATTGTGGGGATTTCTTTCGTGTTTGGCCCCTTGCGTTCGGTCAGTATGGGGCTTCGAATTTTTTCCGGTGTGATCACCGGGATTGTATTTATGATCGTTCAGAATCTGATGGGACCATCCAGTCTCGTGTTTGGGTTTCCACCCGTGCTTTCTGTTTTGATTCCTATCCTGATATGCCTGTTTGCCGGGGCTGTTTTATTAAGGCGAGCTGCATAAGTTATGTAACTGACGACACCTGGCATAACTTATCCGTTGGCAGGTGTCGGTTGTGAATTGCACATGTCTAATTGAGAGCGCCTTCTAGTATGGGGCTCTGTATTGGATTGGGGGCTGTTTTCTTACAGGACGCTGTGGTGCTCGTGTAACCGGGCAGTAGAGCCTGCACTCTTCAAGCTGGGTTGAGTGATCAAACGACTCAGGCTGACCAGATAAGCGACGGATGACTTCCGTCAGTTGGGATAGAAACTGTTCAAATAGCTGGGTATTCATGGGTATCTGTATCATTATTCTAATGTCGGGTAGGTAAAAATACCAATACATATCTCGGTATTTTCATCTCTGGTTCATGATTAACTTGGGATGAGTGGGCGTAGTAGCAAGTACGGTCATCAGTAGTGGCTCTCTATCAGAACCACAGCAACTGAAAGACGTTGGGAGTAATCAGGTTTTTTTGGCAGGTTTTTCCAGGAGAATAACTCTGGATGACGATGCCAGGTCCTGCCAGCTTCGTCTTTGCTGATCAACGAGTGCCCAGAGAAGTCCAATTCCTGCAAGAGACAGTGAGGGTATGGCAATTAGAAAGCGAATAATGCTTTGCCATGGAGTGATCAAGCGATTTTCCCTGTCCACAACTTTGATCCGCCAGGCCTGCATGCCAAGTGTCTGCCCGGACCGGGTCCAGAAAAAACCAAAAAAACCGTAAATGATGACCAGTAATGCGGTGTAGAAAAAAGGTCCACCGAGGTTATGGCCTTGCTCTGTCATCGTTTTCAGTTGCTCGTCACCAAAAATCTGGATCTGGATGAAGAGATTGAGAAACCCCGCCATAAATAAAAGAGCCAGAATTAACAGAGAATCGTACAACATAGCCGCAGCTCTTCTCCATATGGGAGCTGGGTTGAGGTTAGAGGCTTCCATCGATCGCTTGCCTTGTTATTTAACTTGGCCAGATAGTCTAACAGTATTTTTTTTTTACGCCCATATCTGCCGGTATTGGCGTTCACTTATACCGAAAGGTTGCTCTAGGGGGTGTTTTTTAAATTTTTGGGCATAAATAATCTGGATTGGAACAAATTTACGTGTCAGTTGTCATATAAGGGCTATTGATTATTGGAGCCGATATTTATTTGTTGTTTGAATTTTTTATTTATAGCTTTTTTTAATTTAAGCATATGTTTCATCATTGAATGATGAGGTGTCTGAAAACAATAAAATACTTGTCGGGGCTTATAATGAGGCAGGATTGTAATATTCGTAATTTCTCATTTCTCAGTATTTTTTTATTTGGTTTATTATCCATTGATACCTCCTCCGATGTCTATGAGGATGTTGATGTTGCATCAGAGTCGTCTCTTTATATAAATGATCAGCTAACAGATGATTTCCTGTATGGCGATGATGAAGACTATTTTGACGAGGATTATTTGGATGAAGACGAAGGTGATGAAACTGAAGAGGGTGAGGATGATCTGAAAGCAGATGTACAAAATAAAGAAAGTAACTACTACAAAGATTTAGTTCACTCTAAAGCTCAGGATACACCCTCATTACTCATGAGTATGATTGATAGCAGTAACTATCTGTTTAATGACATGGTAATGGAGCCTCTGATCATTCCATTCTCGAAGTTTACAGGAAAGTATCAGGATGTTTTCAATCATCACATTATAGATCCGGTTCGTCGTGGAAAGCATTACATGAGATATATGGACAGTGTAATGCTGGGCACCTTTGATAATATGATTAATGAGGATACAGGTACAACAAACTGGCCTTATGCCATTGCAGGGATGCCGTATGGCTGGGTTGTAAAAAATGTTGTTTCTGATTTTAAACTGGGCTCTGAAGTAAGGAATCCGGGAATTATAGACAGTAAATATCATAACCATCCTGTCATAGTGGAACGTCTTGGAGCGGAGTCTGGAGAAGTCGGAAGCAAGATGTCAGAGACTCACAAAAATGAGCTTGTTGTCATTGATGTCGTCAAACCATTCATGCCCAGGTTTGAGCTATGGGATGAAGAGAATTCATTGTTCTCATCTCTTTATAATTTTTATTATGCAACAAAAGAACTGGTTACCGATGTTCATTATATTACAGAGTTTGAAGATACCGATTATTTCAAAAGAACTGGTCGGTATGAAGAATCGGATCGGACTTTTCTCTTTCACTGGAATAAAACAATTTCAAAGCGCAGCTCATTCAGAAGCGGTCAGATTGTAAGAGTTGACAGGAAGGGGTATTTTTCCATGGGACCAATACCTTTAGCCTGGAATTATTGTGAAGTACTGTTGCATGAAGGTGGAACAAGGGATATAGAGGTTATTGAGGAGGAGGATGAAACCGAAATTTATTACGAACATCCTGAAACTTATGTATGGGGTACCCGGGGTGACACAATGGTTCCCAGAGAGCGTACCAGGACGGTTCGAAAGAAAGTGGTGAAACAGATCCCGAATGTTACAACGTTCCGGGTTTATACCGAAAACCTTTGTCAGGCCGCAGAGGCATCTGTTCGTTCTAAAAGTGAGGTGATTACCTATACAACCCGCCGGTCATTTTCCTGGTTGGTACCAGGGATGGCATTTCTTGGTGCACCTTCAGTTGCTTATCTGCTGATGAGGCAGCTCAGTATTCGTAACTATTTCCCTCTGACAGCCAGTCTTATGGCCGGTGTCTTTCTGACGTCCTGGGTCTTACCTTCAATGTGGGTTCCTGATATTGAAGATACCATGCACAGCATTAAGTTTCCGCCACCTGATGAATTCTAGGGGACATTCTCAGAGCTAATTGAGAACGCCCCCTGACTTGAAATCAGGCTTCTGGTTCTATGGTTGGAGACGGGTAACTTTTAAAGGCTTCGGTCGATATTGACTAAGGAGCCTGCGAATAAAGTCCATTTTTCAAAGTCATTACCACTAACATCAGGGGGTTCAGAGGGTGGAAGTGGGCTTATTCACACCTGTCCTAAGTAATGATTACCCTGTGCAGTAAAGGCTTTTGCTCTTTTCAGGCTATCTTAAATTATCTATCCATGGACTTGAGAGTGTTGAGATTGATTTCTCAGGGGACTTTACATGATATGGCTACAGCTAATCAATGTTCTGGTATTTATTTTCCTGGGAGCCCGGCTGGGCAGTATTGGCATTGGTTTCGCCGGTGCTGTGGGCGTTGTTGTGCTGACGCTTGGGCTTGGACTGAGTCCGGGTATTATACCGGTTGACGTCATCCTGATTATCATGTCTGTGATTGGTGCTGTGGCTGCAATGCAGGTAGCTGGCGGGCTTGATTATCTGGTTCATATTGCAGATAAACTGCTTAGAAAACGACCGCAATATGTCACCTTTCTGGCTCCGGCTATCACCTATTGTATGACTTTACTGGCAGGGACTGGTCATACTGCCTATTCAACATTGCCGGTTATTGCTGCCGTTGCCCGGGAAAATGGTGTACGTCCCTCACGTCCGTTAAGTATTTCGGTGATCGCTTCCCAGGTAGCGATCACTGCTTCCCCTGTTTCAGCCGCAGTGGTTGTGTTCAGTGGTTTATTGGAACCCTTTGGTGTTGACTATCTGGATCTGCTCTTTATCTGCATTCCCACGACATTTATTGCCGTTATGTTGACGTCGGTTGTATGTAATTATCTGGGTAGTGACCTTAACCAGGATGATGTCTATCTTCAGCGGTTATCCGAAGGCCTGCTTAAACCCGGAGAGAATGTTGCAACGTCAATAAAGCCGGGGGCCAAAGCTTCAGTGCTGATTTTTGGCTTAGGTATTATGGCAGTGGTGATTTATGCAACGCTGGTCAGTGATAAAGTTGGGATCATTGAAGATCCGGTATTATCCCGGGATAGCGCGATCATTGCTTTTATGTTGAGTGCGGCCTGTTTGATCACCATTGTGACAGATATTGATACCAACCATATTCTTAATGCCCAGACATTCAAGTCGGGAATGAGTGCCTGTATTTGTGTTCTTGGGGTTGCATGGTTGGGCAATACATTTGTGGGAGAGCATATCGAGAGCATTCAGGAGCTTGCCGGGGACATTCTGGATGAATATCCCTGGTTGCTGGCGTTGGCGCTTTTTTTTGCCTCGATGCTGTTGTATTCCCAGGCGGCCACTACCCGTGCACTGATGCCTGCAGCACTGGCTATTGTTGACCCAGTGACAGCCATTGCATCATTTGCCGCCGTCAGCGCTCTTTTTGTTCTACCGACTTATCCTACACTACTTGCAGCAGTTGAGATGGATGAAACAGGATCCACCCGAATTGGCAAACTGGTATTCAATCACCCTTTCTTTCTTCCCGGGGTTATCTGTATATCACTTTGCGTGATGTTTGGGTTTCTACTGGCTCCAGTCATTGTTTAGTGTCAGGAAAATTACTTCAATGGAGGCGATATTCACTATTAAACTGGCAGTTCATCTGGAAAATAATTTTCTCAACGGCACAGCAAAAATCAAAATGTGCATGAATTAACGTGTTGTTCTGGACCTTTTTGGTTTCACACACAATTGTGCAGGGATCAGTTTCTATTTTGTGGGCAAGAAATCGCAGCTTTTGAAAGTGCTCCATTGCTTCTTTTAAGCCTGATGCCCTGATATCCATATCAACCTTGGTGTCATTCAAGTTAGTTACACTGGTCACGGCTGGAACTCCATTAGTAATGTTTATTTGTTGAAGCGACCCTGCTTGAGTTAGCCTCTGATAGGGGCTGTCTTGAATATACCGGTATCTACTGATTAAAAAATGGATATGGATCAATAAATACCGAAAGTTAACACCGGGTAACACGCATTGTGTTGCTAAAAGGTAAGTCATTGTTATTAGACAAAAGCTGATCAGGGGAAATGTTTATGCTGAATCTTGAGAGTTCAGTTCTGGTGGTTGTTGATGTTCAGGGAAAACTGGCAACCCTGATGCATGAGCATGAATCACTGTTTCATAATATTGTGACTATGGTGAAAGGTGCGAAGCTGCTGAATATACCAATTCTCTGGCTGGAGCAGCTTCCAGAAAAACTGGGTAGCACTATTCCTGAGCTGGCCAGTGAATTATCTGATTGTAATCCTGTAAGAAAATCATCTTTCAGTGCCTGTGGTGAGCCTGACTTTGTTTCAGCACTTGAAAAAACGGGAAGCAGACAGGTTCTGTTAGCTGGAATAGAAACACACATTTGTGTCTATCAGACGGCTATGGACCTTCTGGCAGGAGGCTATGAAGTTGAAGTGCTGGTAGATGCCGTATCATCAAGAACCTTGCTGAGCAAAGAGGTGGCCCTGGATAAAATGTCTGCTTTGGGGGCAGATCTGACTACCGTTGAAATGGCGCTTTTTGAGTTGATGAAATCTGCGGAAGCTCCACAGTTTCGTGAAATTGCCAAACTGATTAAATGATTCAGGTGCGTACCTCAAACTCATGAGGTACGCACCGGGAGGCTATGTTCGATCAGCCTCCCGGGTATTCTGAATCAGAAAATAAGGTGAGCAATAGCCGCAATGACCGGCAGCGTCACCAGTGTTCTGAGAATAAAGATAATAAACAGTTCAAACAAGGTGACCGGGATCTTGCTGCCCAGTAGCAGTGCGCCCACTTCAGACAGGTAGATCAGCTGAGTCAGTGATAATGCGGCAATAACAAACCGGGTCATATCATTGTCGATGGATGCTGCCAGGATAGAAGGCACAAACATATCGGTGAAACCGACCATCATCGTGGTGGATGCGGCCTGAGCCTCAGGGATCTGCAACCATTCCAGTAATGGCAGGAATGGCATTCCCAGGTACTGGAACACAGGGGTATACTCAGCAATCATCAGGGCAATGGTTCCTATCCCCATCACCACGGGCAGTACCCCAAACACCATATCAATGGCATTCTTGCCGCCATCCTGAATAACCTTCATTGGGCTGGTTATTTTTGCTGCTTTATCCAGTGCCTGTTCCAGACCCCACGCAAAAGCACTGGTATTTTCAGGAATAATTTCATCATCATTGCTGCGTACCTTTCCGCAGATGAAAACATCTTTTTTTCTGGAAAGAGGAGGGAGTTTAGGGACAATAAACGCGGCTACCAGACCGGCAAAGCAAACCGTCAGGTAGAACTGGGTAAACATATGGTCCAGGCCAACCTGAGCAATAACCACCAGAGAGAAAGTAATAGAAACAACAGAAAATGTGGTACCGATAACAGCCGCTTCACGCTGGGTGTAGTAAGAGGTTTCATACTGCTTGCTGGTCATCAGGATACCGACGCTGCCATCACCCAGCCATGAGGCAATGCAGTCGATGGCTGAGCGGCCTGGCAGGTTAAATACCGGGCGCATGATCCGGGTCATCAGGGTGCCCAGCAGCTCCAGCAAACCAAAATTCATTAGCAGAGGAAGTAACAGCCCGGCAAAAATAAAGACCGAGAAAAGGGTGGGCATCAGGTCATTCAAGACCATGCCGCCGGTTGCACCAGACCATACGGCTTCAGGGCCAACTTCAAAATAACTGAATATGACAAAGACCATTCCAGCAACTCTCACCAGACACCACAGTGGTGTGATATTAAATAGAGAAGTGAGAAAAGGCCGTTTCATGATCGACTGGGGCTGGAATACCTTGGTGATGATGGTCATCAAGCCGGTGAACGTCACAATAATGGTGATAATAGCGGTCAGCTGCTCTTTCAGAAGTGCTTTTAACCCACCGGCCAGCAGTGCGACAGGAATGGTAAATTCACCGCCAAGACTGACCGGAGTGACAAATAGCAACAGCCCGATCAGGGATGGGATTAAAAAGGTTAACCAGTTACTAAGGCTGGTTTGTTTCTTTCTTACGGCTGTAAACTGCTTCATAACAAGCCTTGGGCTCCTCAAACTCAGCCATGCATAAAAGTATGATTCAAAAAATTCAAATTTCCTGTCCGGTTAATAAAAGAGTCAGGAAATGTCGGTAATTATCTATCGATATCAGTAAAAAGCGCAGTCAGGTGGTTTGACAGCTATTGGTTAAATTTTGTTTAGGTTGATTATGCATTATTTCTCAATAAATATTAACTTTCCAGCAGGGAAAAGACGTATCTGGTTGATTTGTTATTAAATTTTCTAAACTGGGTTGGCTGAATATCAATAGAAAAAAACGGTTGTTAGTGCTGGTAACGTTGGCTTCAACACTTATTGAAGCCGATTCAGCCTCTGCTAAACCGGCTTGAAGATTTATACAGCGATGGGATTATTGGTTGAACGTTTATGCATATAACCTTTGGATAAAGTGAAAACCAGAATGACTTGCAATGCCAGACTGCCGATAAGCACGAGCGGGCTTGCGGTCAAGCCAGCAACCAGAAAACTGATCAGGGCAATACTGCCATTGAGTAATGCGTAGGGTAGCTGAGTTCTGAAGTGAGCGAATTGATCAGAGCCTGAGCCTGTGGATGAGAGAATAGTAGTTTCGGATACCGGTGAGCAGTGATCTCCAAACAGTCCTCCAGAGAGTACAGCGCCAATACAAACATACAGAGGTGCATCAATTGCCAGTGCGGTGGGAATAACCAGAGGCATCATAATCGCAAAGGTTCCCCATGATGAGCCTGTGGCAAAAGAGATGATCGCGGCAAGTAAGAATGCCACCGCAGGTACCAGCCAGTAGGGAAAGCCAGTCTGTGCCTGCTCGGCGATATAAGCAGCTGCACCTAACTCTTTACCCACAGAACTTAAGGTCCAGGCCAGTATCAGAATAATGGCTACTGACATCATTTTGCTCATGCCATTCAGGTAGGCATTGATGCCATCGTTCAGACTGCGGACACCATTGTAAGCCATCATGGATATCAATGTGATTGCGGCAAAGAAATAAGCGCTGGATAGTGCAGTACGAAATGAAGAACCTGCCACTTTCTGAAACGGAAAGCCCTGTGGTATCAGCATACTCAACAGTATGGTTGCCATGACCAGCAGGGGAAGCCAGACAAAAGAAGCTTTGGCATTTTTGTGGGTAAATGGTTTGAGCATATCTTCATCGATTAGCCCGGTATTTTCTCCTGCCTGTGCCCTGGCTTCTGCATCGGCCATCGGGCCAAAGTCCAGTTTTTTAAAGGCAATCAGAGGGACAATGGCAATGGCTAAAAAAGCGTAGAACTGAAATGGGATTGCCCTGATAAACGCTTCCCAGTCCGATATGGTCACCCCCAGGTTGGAAAACTCCTTCTGGATCAAACTCATGATGTAAACCCCCCAGCCAATGAATGGAATCAGAATTGCCACTGGTGAGGAGGTTGAGTCGATGATGAATGCCAGTTTCTGACGGGAAAGTTTCAGCTTATCAAATAAAGGGCGAAAAACCGGACCGACGATCAACGGTGTGCCGAGGTCTGAGAAGAAGATAACAATGCCACCCAGCCATGCAGCTATTTGAGCCCTGAATCTGGAACTTATCCAATGGGTCACAGTCTGGGCAAAAGCCTGGCCACCACCTGACTTTTCCATCAGGGCGACAAAGCCTCCAATAAAAACCAGTAATACCAGCACACCGGCGTTATAACTATCCGTCAGCTGCGGAACCAGATAGCCTTTTACCAGAACACCAAAAGTATCCAGAGGCTGGAAAAAACCATTGATCATGAACACGCCGGTAAGAACGCCCGTGAACAGGCCAATGACCACGTTTCGGGTTGCCAATGACAAAACCAGTGTGATGAAGATGGGGATTAATGAGGTAATGTCTGGTTGTGTCACTGAGGGAATTCCATGTTTTGCATAAATATCTATTTTTATGCATTTTATTTATTTTTTTATCGATATGAATCAATTGTTTTTCAGATATATGTGAATATTTATGCTTTCTATGTCGAAGAGGTTTTGTATGTCGATAACCGGGGGAATGGAAAAACGTCAGTAAAGTGCAGGGATATAGAAGAAAGGACAAACTGCCAGCTGAAGGCTTCAGTCAGCAGTTTTATATTTTACAGGGGTTAACCTCGATAATAGCGCTGCTCAATAAATGGCATTTTGCTAACGGTCATAGGCAGTTTCTTGCCTCTTACCAATGCAAAAACCTCAGTACCGAGGCTGGCATGATCTGGATTAACCAATGCCATAGCGACAGGTGTGTCAATTGAAGGGCCAAAGGTACCGGAAGTGACCCTGCCAACATTTCTGCCCTGATCATCAACCAGTTCTGCACCTTCACGAACCGGAGCCCGGCTGCTTCCAATCAGGCCGACGCGCTTGGTGGAAACTTGCCTGGTGTCGATCTGTTTCAGGATCTTTTCTGCTCCGGGGAATCCGCCTGCCCGTTCGCCACCGTTGCGGCGATTTTTACTGATAGCCCATATCAGACTGGCTTCAACAGGTGTAGTATCCTCATTGATATCGTGACCATAGAGACAGAGACCGGATTCCAGCCGCAGGGAGTCTCTGGCACCAAGCCCAACCAATTCAACTTCTGGCTGATCAAGCAATAGCCTGGTAACTTGCTCCGCATCCTTTTCAGGAATAGAAATCTCAAAGCCATCTTCGCCGGTATAACCTGAGCGGCTGACAAAGCAGGGTACACCATCAATGAGCAACGGATGGGAGTCCATAAACACCATACCAGCAACATCCGGCAGCATCCGCTGAAGTACCTGGACAGCCATCGGCCCCTGCAGGGCAATAAGGGCCCGGTCACTTAAGATATCCAGTTCTACACCATCGGGTAAGTTATCCTGAATATGTTTTATGTCCTGCTCCTTACAGGCCGCATTAACGACCAGATAAAGACAATCATCATAGCGGGTGACCATCAGGTCATCGAGAATACCACCTGTCTCATTGGTAAACAGGGCATAGCGCTGTTTACCCACTGGCAGATCGACAATATCTACGGGGACCAGTGTTTCAAGAAAACGGTCTGCATGAGTGCCAGACAGTTTCAGTTGTCCCATATGGGAAACATCAAAAAGTCCGGCTTTACTCCGGGTATGGAGGTGTTCATTTTTGACCCCCGATGGATACTGCACAGGCATCTCATAACCTGCAAAAGGAACCATTTTGGCTCCCTGGGCCAGATGAAGGTCGTATAAAGGGGTTTTCTTCAGACTTTCAGTAGACGCTTCAGACATCCATCGTCTCCATTATTTGTAATCATTATTTATCGTTATTTATCGGGTCAGGTCTTTCACAAACAAAACCGGGGTCAGGACTTTCATTGTGCATGAATTCAAAATGAAAGTCCTGACCCCATCCTTCAACCAAGGGTAACAGTACTACTCTTGGCAACTGGGCCAATAAAAAATAACTTAGCAAGAGCCTTTACTTCATTCTGTTATGATCAGCTTATAAGTCAATAGCTTACAGCAAACACATATTGAGGCTCTCTTACATCTCAATGGCAGTGATAAACACCAGTTTTGCTATTGGTATGACATCCGTAAGCATCAGTTCCGCCAGAATGAGCTACGGCAGCTGTTGAGATAAAGCTAGCAAAAAACAAAGCTGCAAATTTTTCATAGTATTCTCTACGTTATATTTCGAAAAATTGATCGTTAAATGTACAAGGATGGCTGAGTAAATTAAATAGCGAATTGTCTTTTGGATCAGTTTACTCGTTCGGTGTCATCTAATTTTCACTACTGGATAGCACATATTCTCCTTATATTTGTAGGAGCTATTAATTTTTAAAAACTGACTTCTAAATCCCTCTCGGATTTTAGTTTTGTGTGTGTGCGGGAATTATTGGTCTGGGGCATCGGTAATTAAAAAACTAGCAAATCAGGTGTCGGAATAACAGATGTCAGGTCTTGAATTTTGGATGAGTTTAAAATGAAAATCCTGCCCCCAGCCTTTTCAGCTTTTGTTGCTCCAGCCTTGATGTACGCAGCAAGCGCGTGATTATGGCATTATAAACTTATTAAATACTGCAACGAATTCGTAATAAAATCATAAGAAAGGAGTATTGTATGTATCTGTCTGGAACGGTTTTAAAACTTAATTTTGGAACATTCTAACCCGAATATTTCATAAACAACATCATCCCATGCAGGATCTCCTGATGCAGAGCCTGCTGCCAATGGCTTGTGGTTACCAGGATGCCAATGACAGCAACCATTTGCGTAAGGATCCCATGTTCAAATTGGCTGTTGGTCGCAGCCCAGTTAATGCCAAGGCGCATCTGGCATCAGCATCGACTTTTACACGACTCGGGAAGGGGTTGTCCCGGAGGGATATCTACAATCTGGCTTATGCTTTTGCAGAGCATTTTCCCGGTAGCTATAAAAAGCCGCCCAAACTGATCGTCGGTGTCTGAAAGAACGTACAGCTCACGCCCGATCAAACAAATTGCCGATACCTCACCGGGTACGTCTATATGGCGAAGCACATGAGAACCACCGTTTTGAAGGATACAGAGCTGCAAAAGGCTCAACCTTCAACAGTGATTGCCAGGCTGTTCAAAATTGCTGTTAAGGTGGTGGAGTATAAAGATCGAGTGAAGTTACATCTGCCCGGCAGTAACTGATTAACTGTTGTAGCAGGCGAGTCCTTGCTTCCAGCGTTGCCCAGGCGATATGGGGAGTGATGATCAGATTGCCTGGTTTATTGACAATCAGCGGGTAGTCTCTGGCAGGTGGCTCTGCGGTGATGACATCAACCGCAGCACCGGCAATCTCTCCATTATTCAATGCATCAATCAAATCCGGCTCGTTAATAATGCCACCACGGGCAGTGTTAATAATGAGGGCGGATGATTTCATTTGTTTAAATTGACTGGAGGTAAAGAGGTCTCGCGTACCATCCGTCAGTGGGCAGTGAATACTGATGGCATCCGCTTCTTTGAGAACCTGCTCAAAGGGAACACGACCGGGTCGGATTTTTCCAGCACCTTTCTGTTCTGCAATCAGTACCTGCATACCGAAGGCTTTTGCCAGGTGTTCAACGGATTTCGCCAGATTGCCGTAGCCAATCAAACCCATGGTTTTTCCGGTGAGTTCGATCATTGGGTAATCAAACAGGCAGAATGATTGGCTTTCGCTCCATTTGCCAGTACTTACCAACTGGTTGTATTGGCTGGCATGGGTCGTGAGTTCCAGCAATACGTTGAATACCAGCTGGGCAACACTGCTCCCGGCATAGCTCACCACGTTTTTAACTTCGATCCCCTGTTGCTCTGCTGCCTTCAGGTCCACATTGTTCATGCCGGTGGCGGCAATGCAGATGAGTTTCAGGTTACTCAGATGGGACAGGGTATGACCGTCTAACACCACTTTGTTGGTAATGATGACCTGAGCGCCCTGGCTCCGTTCAATGGTTTGCTCCGGTGCAGTAAAGTCGTGAAACTGCCAGTTGATGGGCAGTTTACGCATTGGTGAAAGATCCAGGTCTGGTCCCAGGGTGCCGGCATCCAGAAATACACCATTGATCATATTATTTTTTACCATGACTGATGACGTTAATCCTCTATACACATAATACAGGCCATCTTGTCCGTAATGGTATATAAACAGAGTAATACTGATGGTTATGAACGACTCGATCAAATGAGGCTTCGATGAAGAAACTGAAAAATGAGAAAGAGCTGGTAAAGAAAGCCATCGAATATGGTATGAAATATGGTGAGCAGCGGGGGGTTGTTGAGTTTGAAGCGACAGACTCTTCTAATGAGAAAATTGAATATATATACAGGCTGCTGGTACATGATAAGCTCATTCAGCCTTTGCCGGAGGATCAGGTTTCTCAGGTAACGATGAAACATAAGCTGGCGATCTGGGCTTCTAAACAAAAGTAATCCTGACCCCTGAGTTTATAAAAGAATCATTTTATGGAGGTTTCTGCTTGCCGCACTGTGTCATTGAATATTCCAGACCCCTCGAGTTGACGGTCAGCCCTGAAGACTTGATGGAAAGTGTCTATCCGGGCGCGGTCAGTTCTGAGCTGTTTGAAGAGGCGGCAATCAAGGTTCGGGCAATCCCCTACGATCATTACCGTGTAACTGCGGGTGTTGAGAGTGGTATGAGGTTTATCCATGTGACGGCCTGTATTCTCTCCGGGCGGAACCGCGAGCAGAAACGGCTTCTATCAAGTGGCCTGTTGAAATGCCTGGAACGCTTCAGCCTGGATAATGTTTCGCTTACGGTTGAAGTGGTTGATATGGATCGTGAAGTTTACGCTAAAACAGTTGTCTTATGATTAATACAAAACATCGAGTTTTAGCGTATGACTGGTTCTTTTCTTAAAAACGACATCATCGTAAGCGCCAGAGTCAACCGGCTAAAAAAATCTGGTTAACTTAGATGCTTTCTTGGGATTAACTGGCCTGCAAATGGGTTATCAAAACCACTGGTGGTGCCAGCCGCTCTTGCAGGTGTATAGTTCTTAATGGTTTCGTTCAGCTTTTCGCTTTCCAATGGATTATTGATATCAACCATCACAACCGCGCCGCCCTGTTGAATGTGCTCATGGTAAGGTTGTAGACGATAGTTGTCGCTTGATGCGCCAATCATTCCTCCCAGCCAGATAGGGAAGCCTAGTGCGAACAGACAGGCGAATACCGTTCCAATACCACCGGCCGGATGACCTTCCAACAAGCGGTAAGTAAAGAATCCAACCACTGCTGCCAGAACAACGCCAATCATGAAACCGCGCTCATCACTGTGGATAGTATCAGTCTCTTCGAGGAAGTTAAGATCATTCAGGTGGTATTTCATGGCGCGAGCGTGGTCCTCGTGGGCTACGTGAATTCGGTTGTGGTCAATGCCTGAATTTTCAAGCAGTGCAGAAAGCTCCCGGGCTGTTTTGAGGCAGGGTAAAAGAAAGAGGTGCTTTTTCATAATTGCAATTCCTTTTGCAGCGAAATACTAAAACACTCTTTACTGCTCGCTCCTCATGGAGAGCTCGGATGGTTCCAGTCATTAAAGAGTGGAGTCCTTATATCGTGGTTATCAGCATAAACTTTAAAGATGACATTTGTCTTAATGTCCTTAACTCCCGCTTAACGACTTGAAAAAGAAAGGCAGAAGGAATTGAAAGGAGCGTCCCCTGTGCTGTTCAGGCAAAATACCTGTGTTCACAACAACGCACCCATAAGGTGCTGCACAGGGACGCTACAAAATGGTAATTCCAAAGCCTGAAAAAATCGAGATTGATTTTACCGATGCCAAGCTGACTGGCATGGCCGGAAGTCTGTTCATAGCCCGGCTGGCCAACCAGCTCAAACTGCCCGACCTGCTTGAACCTAAATTCAGCGGTCGAACAGGCCTAAGCCACCCCAGATTAGGCAGCTTTTCGTTTTAACCCTACCGAAGATTTCAGGGTTAACTTGAATCAATTAATGGCAATGGCGCTATTACCTGTCCTTTTTTCAGAAATTTCGATACAGCTTTCGTTAAAATTCGGCACCATGCCTGAATTGGAGTTAACTGCGGCGCAATATTTTTTATTGAATCAAAAAACACACAAATCTGTGACTGTAATTTTGCAATCTTACCCATAAACTTATGCTGGCTTGTTATTTTTATTTTCTTTTGGTTTCCCGTTTCTGTCAGCTTCCCAATTGAGCTCATTAATAACATCCACTTCGAGTTTGATGGATAATGAGTCTTTTTCGAAATCGGACAACTCACCGTTTGGGGGGGAAAACCATCTTGTAAACCTCAGCATGACTGAGGTTTACAGTTTAGCTGGAGATTTGACTGCTGAATTTAGGGTCATCAGTTGTTCATGCAGCCCGGCAGGACCATGTACCCTGAATATTCGCATCAGATTTTTCAGTAAGGTTTCAGCGGCCTGTCGTTTTGCCGGAGATAGCAGATCAAGGTCATGAATACCTTTCATAAAACAATCGATTGACTTACCTGACTGCTCAACACTGAGAGACTCAGACGCTATTATCCACATGCTTTTGGCCTCATTGATCATGAAGTCATTGCAAAAGCTGGTAAGCGCCTGCTCCTTGTCCTCTGGCCATTCCCGGATTCTTTTAGCAATATTGAACAATAGTAGGTCAGAAGGGCAGAGGCCTTCCCAATCTGCCTGGGTCAGTAGTGTCTTTACAAGGTACTCTTTATCCAGGGCAACCCGGTTTTCCAGGCAGTCAGAAGGGTAATCTGCATCGAAATCCTGTTTTTTACTGACATTATTGAGTAATTGCAGCAGGGCTTTCAGAAGGGTTGGTTTTGCCAGCTGCGCTATATGGTGCAGAAGGTTTCTGTTATCACCCGAAGGGCTGGCAGTCAGCAACTGATTAAGGGTATCAAGGTTGAGGTACTTTGTTTCTTCAAGACATTTGACCAGTGTTTCGCAAGCCCTGTAGCGACCTTTTGCTGCAGCGAAAACCAGCGCGCTGGATGGCTTACCTCCAGCGTCGTGCCTCAGCAATTGCAATGGAGAAACTCTGCTGTCTTTATGCAGTGACTCCAGTAAGGGGAATGCACCCGGGACATTAATAATCTGGAAGGGCAAGTTGTCCGGTGACTGCCAGTTGCTCCCGCCAGTATTTGAGTGTGGGGGCTCAATGATATCAGCATAGTTGGAGGGGACGTGCTTCTTCTGAACTTCACAGTCCTCAACAATCTTGCCTTTAATGCTTGCAGTATCCCTGTTTTCACGGAGATATTGACACAACACGCGCTGCATAGCGCGACCTTCCGACAACTGATGTCCATGCTCAAAGGCCCTGGAGAACAGCGCCTGCTCGGCTGCTTTTGTTTTTTGTGCCTGAGCCTCAAGTTCTGGTTTCAGACTGGCTTCCAGTTTTCCAACCGCTGCCTTAACCTCCGCAGAGTTTTTAGCAATGACATTTTCTGTTGTCTGAATTTGCTGTTGTAAACCGACAATCCGGCTTTCTATATCACCAATTTGTTCTCGTCTTTCCAGCTCCATTAACTCAATGACTTCTGGAAGGATTTCCAGGTTGATATTGTGAGATCGACACTCCCTGGCAAACTCCAGCCATTGCATATCTTTTTGATATCTTTCCTGGTTTCTGGCATGTGCATATTTTGCAAAATACAGCTTTTGAGTTGCCTCCCTCTGTGTACTGCTCACATCTTTTAAGTGGTAATAATCATCTTTGTTTTTAAAGGCAACAAGTGCATCAGCATAGGAATATGTTCGATCATCAACCATTATCTCAAAATGTATTCGGTTTCCTAACAGGTTAAACAGTGCTTTGTTAAACTCTTTTAGTGACCTGACTCTGTCAGCATGCGCCTTTTCCATCTCGGTCAGGGTGTTGTTTTCAGCCTCAATTTTTTTTTGTAGCTCGGCAATTTCCTGGGCATTTCTTGTCTCACGTGATTTCCATTCTTGAAATACCTGATGGTCTGCCATCATCGGTCTGTCAATAGACATGGGAACGGGGGCACTCGCTGCTGCTTTCCGCTGGTGCCTGGTTTTCCCCATACCGATCCAGTCGAACAGACTGGCATTGTCAGATAATCTATTACCCACAGGTGCAGATTCTATTGCTGCTTTCAGTTGCTGTTTTTGTTGTTCGCTGAGCGGTTTTGCTTCAATACCAGAATGTTTTGCAGTATGACTCCGTTCCATCGACTCAAATATTGATAACAGAGGTTGTTTATGAGAGTAAGAAAGCTGTTGCAGCGGGTGTGACTCACACTTTTGCTGAGTACTCTGAAGATTGGCCATTTGGCGATCATGCCACTGACAGGTCTGATTCAGCGTCATTTGTTTCTCAACCTCAAATGCCCAGTACAAAGGGGCTCTTTGTAGTTGATTGAGAGTGCACTCTAATGACTGGTATTGACCATGTAGAGCTTGAACACTGTCATTCCAGGTCAAATTCATCTCGGTAATACGGCGGGACAATTGCTCTGGTAAGCGATGGAACTCATTGATGTTTGGGTGAGACAGTGCCTTTCTAACTACCTCGGTTTCAGTGTGTTGGGTTCTCAATGCAGAAACAGTGCTCAGTAATTGCTGGTCTTCCGGGGAAAACTCATGGCTTTCAGGCGCGGAAATTATCTCGTTTATCTGTTCCTGAAATTCGTCGGGGGTGGGTGGATCTACGTACTGGAGATGTTTCAGTGTATTCTGGATTTCAACCCACTGGTTATGGGTGGAAGCGATCTCATGAGTTGATTGCCACTGGCTGTACTCCTTCTGCAAACGGTGGAATCTATCACACAGCGCAATAATCTGGGCTACGATTTCGTCCTCATTTTGAAGAGGAGGATTCTGGTTCACCCTGATCGTGCTATTGGAAAACTGCTCAAGTCTATCTATTCCGGCTTCAATAGCATCTTTCTCGGAAATCAGACAGTCGTCATTGATTTGATTAAGCCAGGTTCCAATCAATGGAATAAGTGCCTTGAGTTGATCATGCAGGTAATGGTCAGGTGGTAGGGTATTATCCTGTGTGCGACTAATCTGGTCAGACATTGCCACATCAGAAACCGCACTGACAATATCTGACGATGTCTGTGCTGCTTTATCGACACACTCTTCCTGAAGGAACTGCTCACAAAGCCTGGAAGCCGATTGGATCAAGGCTTTGACTTCACGGCCAAGGTGCTCCTGGTAGGCGGGCCTGTGATGAGCAGCTAATATATTCAGCTGCTGATCCAGATTCGCCCGATCCCTCCCTTGGTTCATTGTTGTTTCTACTTCTAAGCTCGTCTGATGGATCAGCTTCGGGTAATTGTCAGAGGGCTGGTCTGATGGCCGCATGGATTCCAGTATAGAATCCATTACCTGCTGATAGCTGCAGCCTTTGTCACTGTGCTTGAAAGCGGCTTTTACCGACTGTCGGATTCTGCTCCCCAGTAAAGCGTCAGGCTGGCTCCACTCGCTTCTGATCAGCCTACCCAACTTCAGCTTTAATTTATTGGTATCACTGTTGCCGCAAACCCCGAAGTCGTCATCAGCAAACCGGAGGTGCTCACTTCTCGATTGAATGATATACAGCATCTTGATAAGTCGCTTGAATGGCCTGTCCGATGGGTTTATTTCAGCAAATAAATGAAAGGCAGTAAGCTCAAGCAGCTGCTTGCGGTCGTGGTTGCCAGGCAATGTGGGGAGTGCCGTTGCCATTTGTTGTAGCAGTGGGTGTAAGGATCGGTTTAATGTTCTGTCCCGAATGCTGGTGATGATCGTTCTGAGGTCAATCCCAGGCTTTCCGGTTGACTCTGCTAATGCCAACAGTTCCCTGACAACATCCATGGTCTGCTGTTCTTCAATGGCGTTTTCTCTGATAGCCTGCTGAATAACCGGACACACTTCGTTATTGAAAACCTGGCAGACAAAGGATATTTTACTTTTATCTTGAGCGCTTTTTGTAAACAGAAAGGTGATTGGTACACCCATTTTTATCCAGTCAACCGGTTGAGTCAGGTCGGTAGATCGAGATGATAGCAGGAAGTCCTCCCGTAGATTTTTTTCATCTCGCATGCGTCGCTCATGCCTTCGTTCAGTGCCTTCTCTTTCTATTTTTAATGAAGGAATCCGAAAATGTTTATCTTGCGGCAGCATCAGATGTTGCGGATCGAGAGTGATAGCACGCCCGTTGGTCAGCAGATGGTCAGGAACGGTGAGATAGTCCTCTGCTGAAATGGCGTTGTTGGTAGAAGGCATAATGCCATCATTTGAGTCGCTGTACCCATCACAGGAGTCCATATCCCAGTTGCCATCGTCGTTGTTATCATCGGTATCTTGCTGGTGAAGTTCATGGTCGGGTAGTACGGCCTGTATGCCCTCATTGTGATGGTTAATAAGGGTCTGGGCCTTATTCATGACCTCCGGGGGAACGGATAACCCATCTTTTGACGCGATAATTATTATGCACCGCGCCATTCGGAGCTGCAGGGTTTTAAGCAGACAGTTCACCGATTGTTCTTTTACCTTCTTAACTTCAGTAGGTGTCTGCTCATCAAGGGAGTAGGTCAGGATCAGTTGGGTTTTGTACATTGCCAGGAGGACGTCACGGCCAATGCTCGGTGTTGCCAATAAATTTTTGAGCAGAGACTGGTCTCTGAATTTAAGCAATGTGTAGATAATGCCGAGGCGGTTTTCTGCATTGATTGAAGGGGTGAGATCGCAGAGCAGTGTGGCAAAGAGATCAGCAACATCGGTGAGTTGTTGTGGGGAGGCATCATCGATTGCCTTTTTTACCTGCTGCTCACCAGGGCTTTCCGCTTCGTCACCACTGACCAGTAACTCTTTATAGATACAGAGTTTCTCTAGCCCGGTATCTTCCATCGCTGGTAATTTTGTGTAAAGCCTACTGGTAACCATACTTTTCAGCCAGGTCAGTTGTTGGCTGTTGAGTTTGTCGCCTTTCAGGTGGTGTTGTGATAACCAGGAAAAGAGAGGCTTCATCATGGAAAAGCCGGGATGGACGGTCAATTTCAACGTTGGAATCAGCGAAGTTAATGCCTCGCATTCTGCTTCGGTGGAAGGGAACAGCTCAAGCTCGTGCTCTCTGCTGAATGCATTGGCAATGCGTTGCTTGGTGGCTGAGTCCTGAATATTCAGAACCGTTAACAATACCTGCTGCCAGTGAGCCATTGATACCGCTTTTCTTTTTTGAACATGGCCCAGAATAACGTTTGGATCTTTACGGTCACTTTTACAAGAGGGGGCTAGACGATCACGCAGCTCCCGGAATGTCTCATCACCGAGATCTTCCCGGGTAAAGTGATTCTGGTCAATACTGATGGTCTGGTTCAATTTATTGACTATTATATTCGCTTGGGCAGACTCACCTGCCAGTCGGCACAGTTCATGTAGTTTATACCCCTGTTTTATACGAGTCGTCAGATCCAGTAACAAACCGGTCTGAAGAGGTGAAGAGTGATCTGAGATTTTTACCATCTCCCCACGGTCAATTTTTCTTAAATAGGGGGTGAACTCGAGAGCCGGTAACAAATGCGTCAAGACAGAAGTTTGAGACATGCCCGTTTCTGACATCAACGACGGAATGAGTTGACCAAAAAGACTTGCTTTTTTATCTGTCTGTTTGTAATCAGTCTTGGTCAGTTGGTGCAGATGCAGTCTGTCTGCAATGGTTTTTACGGGAACCCTTCCATTTATATATCCTGTCGAAATTCCAGGAATCAGTTTTTCTGTTAACTGAGCGCTGCGGCGAGGGATACCTGAGGTCAGTCCGGTGTTCTTTTTATGGCCTGGTTCTGATGAATTGCTTAACTCAGGTAAAATTGGGCTTGAGGCAGTGCTGAGAATATCCACTCTACTGTTCCTATTCGATTATTAGGGTACCTTGGTATAGCTAAGTCCTGATATGCATACGCAAGAGTCTCGTTCGCAGAGTATGGGAACGAGTGGTAGCGTTTACAGGTATCAACGCTTTCCTGCACTAGGGCATTGGATAATCGTTACTTTTCAGTATTGCCATTTATTACTTTCTGGTTGAGCCAACAGGTATCGACAATTACAAAAAACCTATGGTTTGAGTTTGAATGGCGATAACGTTGATTTCAGGGCAATCGAGTAAGTAACACTATTACAATAGATATATTTATAATAAAAAAGTTCAATATTACCCTGAGGCTTCGGTCGCTAACTTCGATGGTTCCGCCAAGAATCAGGAGGTTTAACTTATGCCTGACTGCCAAAGTCTGACTCATACTCAATGGGACTGTAAGTATCACGTTGTCTTTCATTCCCAAAAAGAGGCAGAAGCTTATCTATGAAGGCTTGAGGAAATTTCTTGGATCCTAAATTCAGCGGTCGAACAGGCCTAAGCCCAGCAATTCCCGATAAGTTGATTACCATCAATAATACCAAGGGTTAGAGGGGAAGTAGCTATTCCTGTAATTGTCGTATTACTGTGTCTCCTTCAAATAAAAAAGCGCTTGCGGAAAAATTGATCACGCTGGTCTCAAAAGAGGCCGCAAAGATTCCGGATTTTCGACCAAAAAACAACCATGAAAAAATCTCTTTCCTCAATACCAAGAGCAAAAGGTATTGCAAGTCGGTCAGAGCTTACGCACCAATAGCAACTTCTCTGAAGCCCTTGGTACATAAAGGGAGAGAAGTTTAAGTAACTTGAAAATCATGCTTTAACATGCAACTAAGCTTCTATTATCGTTCATTATGAGAGCTGGTTTTAATTTTACCACCTGTATGAGGTGCGCTTTTGTGGCTATTTTCACTGTTTTAATTTACTTTTACAGGGCTAACTGGTGCGTAAGCCCTGGCAAGTCGGTTTAAGGCAATGCTTGGGCGAAAATCATAACTTACATGGTACAGATAGCAGATTTTTATTATTGTAAGTACTCAGCTATATGGAAGCGAATATTTCTGGCTTATTGGACAGAAAGTCCGCAAAGCGCAACGACGGGAGCATAGCCGTAGTTATGTGATCAGAATTGCAACGCAACAGAATACCTGAGCAATGAGTCAGAAAATATGATTAAATTTGACTGGGTACCTAATCACGGTTAATAAAATAATTAACTTCACATTTGCCTTTTAATGACATGGGCTGACCAGCAGCCCGTGCTTGTAGGTTATGACTCTGATTCGCTATAGCTTGCTTTTAAGGTTGGGAATTGCGGGTTTTGTAATCGGTTTGGGGATGAAGTAACTATAAAAAGTCAGTGACCTGCCATTACGGATATAACTGCTTAGATAACCTGATTTAAACACTGGGTATACGGCTGATTTTCCAGTTATGTACCAGATAGTTCTTGGCTCTTTCGTTTCTGAAGATACCTGAAGAGTTTCGCCCGTTGATGGAATTTTAAGCGTGCCTGATGGTTTCGTGAAAACAACATCTTCAATATTTGTCAGTCCGGTTGCACTGAGAGCCAGTAATGGTATCCGGTCCAGCTCAGTCATTCCTCCCATGCTAATGGCATCGGCTTGAGCTTCTGGGCTAATCTGGCCGAGCTGCTCCAGAGAAATATTCCCAAGGCAAGCCATATTATTACCACGACCTACAGAGACGAAGTTTCCAACCAGACAATGTTCAAGCATAGCCTGATAGTTTTCTTCCAGAGTTGCATCGTGGGTAGTATCAATCAGGTGGCTTTTGATACCTTCTTCAACCTGATGCACGGAGTATCTGGGCAACCATTTGCCAAAAGGTTGAATCAGCTTTAGTGCAAAGGTAGAAGCATCCATACCCCTTTCTCCATCAGGTCCTATCGTACCCTCGCCAAAGGCGAAGTAACGACTCTCATTATGCTCTGGAGCAACGTACTCTACGGGGTATTTCAGAAGAGTATTACTTAGCTGGCTTAAGTAGCTGTGGTAATTAAGTGGTAGAGGGACTTTCCGTACCTGCTTGTCCAGCTCTCCGGCAGGATCAACAGACAGGTTCACAAACGATAATCGGGCAGAATAAAGCCTCACAGTTGTGGATGATATCTTAACTGAGGAAGGGGCTTGCTGATCTCTTTCAGCCAGAAGATGTTGTCCCCCCTGAGTATATATTGGTGTCCCCAAAGGTAAGCGTTGGTTGCATCCTGAGCTTTTGACCCGGCTGGTACAGGTCAATTTTAGCTTGCTATCTGCTTCTATTCCTTGTGAGATAACGGGAAAATCATTGGCCAGGTCCTTATCAACAAAGGCAATATGGCCGGCCTTGACGAACTTTAAGCCAAACTCAGGTCGCCACAGGGCGACCCAGCCATCATCAGCAGGTTCAAGCCCGGTGGAGGCAGCAGTCATCAACTGCCCCAGGACGAAAACAGGTGTATTTCTTGGAATAAGCGTGCTTGAGGACTTCTGGTTGGCTGCAACATTGGAAGCCTGGGCCAGATTGTTGGTGAAAAATACATCGCTGGGAAAGAACTGTGCATCAGCATCAGCCACAGTAATGGCTCTGGCTTCTGGGTGAAAGTTCTGAAGATATTTCGTTTGTTCTATTTTGTTTAAGAGCTGCTGAAGTTCGTCTTCCGTAATCTGGTGCCCAGAAGCATCAAAATTATTACTAATGGCGCCATTCACAACGTTGAGTGCTGTTTGAGTGATCGATCCATACTCCTGCCGGTATGCATCAAGGGCTTCATTGACTTTTGATGCATCCCATGGCGCTAGCAGCCACTCCAGCAGGTTGTCATCATCGATTTTCCAGCGAATGGTTGTATCCTGAGGGTTTATGTTCTGGAATTCGGCCAGGGTGTATACATCCTGCAAGCCTTTGTAGATAGTTCCCTGCCTGTCAGCATCAGGATAGGCCAAGGCCGATGTAGCAGCCCCTGAAAGGAGCCAGAGAAGAGACCATCTTTTTATTACCATTTGAACTTCCTCAGGATTTAACTGCGAATACAGGTTTTTGAGGTGATCGAATTAATATAGACAGATAATTTGGGAGAGGGGTTCAAATGTGGAGTAGGGCTTCAGAAGAAAAATAGTCACCTCTCATAAGCATGTTTTATGAAAGGTGATATGGAGTTCTAACTTTATATGGAATAGGCTAGGAGTCTGTCGGGCTTAGAGACAAAATTTGGAGAATGAGGCCAAAAACTCTCAATTTTGCCGGATCAGCCTCTGACACGCACTGATTTCACCAGTTGCTCATGCCATAACGTCCAAATAGATGCGATAAGCAACCTGTAAGCCCGTGAAAACAGCATAAAAGTTAGACCGTTCTGAAGATCTTTCAGCATTATGAACATTTTCTTCAGGTTAAAGCACATGCACAAGAGATCCCATTCGGCAGACACAGCTTCAAGGCCGCGAACCAGGAATTGGCGGTAACCCATCACTTCTTTTTGTATGCCAAATGTTGGTTCAATAGTGCTTTTCCGCAGTGCATATACCGCTCGCCCTTCCTTGGTTGATAATCGCCAGCGCATCAAATCCAGTGCAGTAACATCGTCGCCTTCAGGCATCGGATCATCAGGCTTAAAACGCTCCAACAGGGGTTTGTTATGGGCATCCCGCTTTTCTGCAATGTAAGGTATAGCACCAAAGTTATCCACAGCAGACACGTTGGCCTGGCTGAAGTAACCTGTATCAGCAAGGAGCGCAGGGGGCTTGCCAATCACCTCTTCACGTGAAGCCAGTACTTCAAGAGCTGGCTCGATCTGTTGTTTGTCATTCGTCGCTTGAGTGACGTGATTTTCAACGATCAGGCCACTGTCAGTATCGACTGCTGCCTGTACGTTGTAGGCCTGCACAAAGCCACTGCCTGATGTGGGCATTATGCGTGATTCCGGGTCAGTCAGGTTGAAGAGACCATCTTTTTATTACCATTTGAACTTCCTCAGGATTTAACTGCGAATACAGGTTTTTGAGGTGATCGAATTAATATAGACAGATAATTTGGGAGTGCTACGGAAGCGCTTGCGAAAGGTATTGATACTGTCGTGAGGGGTTCAAATGTGGAGTAGGGCTTCAGAAGAAAAATAGTCACCTCTCATAAGCATGTTTTATGAAAGGTGATATGGAGTTCTAACTTTATATGGAATAGGCTAGACTGATTTCTCTGGGCTTATTTGTCTGATACAGCGTAGTTCTGGCGGGTGTAGTATTGGCAATCACTTTTCCATGGCGGATGGAGTGTGTCACGGTAGCCTGACGGCGAACGGCATCAAAAACACTCTCGGAATCCAGCAAAATCAGGTTGCCGGGCTTACCTGCTTCAATGCCGTACTGGTCCTGAATATTCAGGCAGCGGGCGCTGTTATGGGTAATCAGGTTGATGCCCTGGTTAATCTGGTCAAAACCGGTTAGCTGGCAACCAACTAAACCAGTGAACAGCACCAGCAGCATATTGCAGCCCTGCATGGGGAACCACTGGTCCACAATATCATCCTGACCAAAACAGGCATTGATCCCGGCTTCCAGTAACTCAGGAACGCGAGTGATACCTCTGCGTTTTGGATAAGTATCCATGCGTCCCTGCAGGTTCAGATTGGTGACCGGATTGGCAATAAAATGAATGCCTGAGTGTTTCAGAAGACGCATCAATTTGAAGGCGTAAGCATTATTGTAGGAAGGCATTGCCGTGGTATGGCTGGCCGTTCACGATGTCCCATGGAGCGTTCCAGGGCCAGAGTGGCAACCGTCTCAACGAAGCGAGACTGGTCATCATCAATCTCATCGCAGTGAATATCGATCAGGTCTCGCATTTCCTCTCTCAACTCCAGTAATGCATGGAGTGCGGTGAGAGAAGGGTCGGTAGTATCCACATGGCTGCGTACGTGCTGAACTCCCTGAGCGATGTACCACTCCAGTGCTTTTGCTGCACGGTTTTTAACATCTTCCCGAGTCAGTGTTTTTTTCCGTTCAGACCAGTTCTGTATCCCTTCAAACAGGGTTCCACTGCGGTTCCATACAGGTTCACCTGCTGTCAGGGCCGTGTCCAGGTGGACGTGTGGGTCAATAAATGGCGGTAGAGCCAGCTGTCCGTTGCATTCCAGAACTTCCAGACCTTCACTGTGTGAAGTACCGGCAGGCGTAATGGCCATGAAAAGGCCATTATCAATTTCAATATCAAACAGACCCTGCTGCTGGTGCAGACGAACGTTTTCAAGTCTCATGGTTTTCTCTCTATGTAACGCTCAATCTGAACAGGTGGTCTGAGCAATACGTCCCTGGAAGATGGGTGCTTTCTGCAGAACAACGTGGCTGATAGCGGCTACCACAACCCCATTGATGGGGGCGATTCCCGGTAGCAGCATGGCTGCTGCAATACCTGCAACCCAGGCAATCAATGCTGAAGGGTTGATGCTGGCAAAGGTTGCTGTTGCATAATCCGGGTAATTCCCTTTTCGAACCAGGAAGTAGTCGGCCAGCAAAATGGCACCAACTGGGGGAAGCGCTGAGCTGAGCAGGCCAAGCCAGCCCACAAAGTTGTTGTAGAGCCACAGGGCGAACAGGGTGCCCAGAGCACCGTTGATCATAACGATCAGGTTTTTGCTTTTACCCGTGATGCTGGCAAAACCCAGACTGGAAACATAAAGGGCATTATCATTGGTGGTCCAGATATTCAGGCCCAGAGTGATGACGGCTGGCAGAATAAGCCCTTGTAGAAACATTACTTCGGCAATATCGGCCTGACCGGTCACCATGGATCCGACGGCACCAAAGGTGAACATCAGGCTGTTGCCCAGGAAAAAGGCAATCAACGTAGCACTGACGGCAATTTTCGGTGTACGGGCGAAGCGGGTAAAATCAGCGGTCAAAGAACCACCGCTGATAAACGACCCGATGCAGATACTGATCGCACTGGCAAAAGTAATGGTTGCCGTTGGTTCAATAGCCATCAGTGCAGAAAGTCCGCCAGCACTGTCAACCGCTTCTTTAACAGAGAAACCACCCAGCAGGCGATGGACGGAACTGCAATGAAGCTGAGGACTGTCAGTGCCTTGAAATCAAAGAAGGCGGTGACCGTCATCAGGAAACCGGAAACCGGAAACCAGCACAAGAGAAGTTAATTTTCCTCCGATCTTACCAAAGGCATATTCAGAAAGAAGATGGGTAGAAAGGCCGGTGTTACTGCCCATCCAGGCTAAACCAGAGGTGTATGCACCGAGTAGCAGATTACCGATCATGACGGTAATCAGAAAGCTGGAAAAGTCCAGACCTTGTCCCAGGGTTCCACCGGACCATATGCTGGCTGAAAAGAAGGTAAAACCGACCATAACGACCAGAATGGGAAAAAAGCCTTTACGGGCTTCGGCTGAAACGGGAGAGTGAGCGAAATCCTGGGAATGTTCCGACATTGGTCCTCCAATAAATAAAGGGGGTTGAGGGCCTTGTAGCCGGATATTTATGCTAACGAACGTCTGTTTGAAGTAAGTAAATGATAAGTCGTAACTTATTACGGAAATTACTTTGAATCAGAAATATTTGTCTCTTTTCAAGAATGTATTTATCGTTGCGGGCAGGTTTTCAAAATGTCAGCTTTGAAAAAGCGTCTGAAATCGCTGAACGATAAAAAGAAGGAGTAATGACTGTGGAGCAATTGTTGGAAGATTATTCGGTTATAACAGCGGTTCCTGTAGCCTGGGGCGATATGGATGCTCTTCAGCATGTTAATAACGTCGTGTATTTTCGTTATTTTGAGTCAGCCCGAATTGATTACTTCGACAGAATACAGCTGATGGAGAAGGCAAAAGAGGCGGGTGTCGGGCCAGTGATCAGTCATACTCAATGCTTCTACAAGGCACCAGTGACTTACCCGGATACCCTGCTGGTGGGCTCAAGGGTGACTGATGTTCAGGAAGACCGTTTCACCATGGAGTATAAGGTTGTCAGTAAAAATATGAACAGAGTGACGACAACCGGTACAGCTACTGCTGTGATGTTTAACTTTGTAACTAACTCCAAAGCTAAGCTGTCCATTGAAATGAAAGAGCTTATACAGAAGGTTGAGTCTGGAGAATTCTGTAGTTAGCTTTCTTTAAACGAGAGTGTATTGCCTCTCTTTACACTCTTGCTGCTAATGTTTGATTTTTTAATCAGTTGTCAGGGAAAAGAGTCACTATGCCCCCATTCGTAAGAGGCAAAGGGAACAGTGATGGACCTGCCCACTTCATTCAGTTCATTGTTGATCTGCAGGCTGATCTGGAAATGCTCTTTTGGAGAGGGCGTGTCCACACTGAACTCCAGTTCGTAGCAACGCCATAGGCCATTTGCTTCCAGGGAAATTGGTTGTTTAGGTAAGGAACCATGAAATACAGAGGCTTGGGATTCCGGGCATCCATGGACTTTATCGGAAAAACGTCTGGCCTGATCAATGGGATAATGAGCATATGGATAAGGAAAAATTTTGAACAGCCTGGCGATCACTGTTGAAGGTTGAGCCTTTTGCAGCTCTGTATCCTTCAAAACGGTGGTTCTCATGTGCTTCGCCATATAGATAGACGTACCCGGTTAGGTATCGGCAATTTGTTTGATCGGGCGTGAGCTGTACGTTCTTTCAGACACCGACGATCAGTTTGGGCGGCTTTTTATAGCTACCGAGAAAATGCTCTGCAAAAGCATAAGCCAGATTGTAGATATCCCTCCGGGACAACCCCTTCCCGAGTCGTGTAAAAGTCGATGCTGATGCCAGATGCGCCTTGGCATTAACTGGGCTGCGACCAACAGCCAATTTGAACATGGGGTCCTTTCGCAAATGGTTGCTGTCATTGGCATCCTGCTAACCACAAGCCATTGGCAGCACGCTCTGCATCAGGAGATCCTGCATGGGATGATCGACATAGGATTGATGGCGTTTATCAAGTATTGCCTTGACGAGCCGTTAAATCAGGCCGCTGCGAAGCGCTGTTTCACGCAGCAGTAAAGCACCAAAATCGGAGGATAGCTCACCTCCGTTAAAATCAGCCCTGACTGTTTTACCATTAACAGGGAGGAAACGAAGGCTTTCTTGTGTATGTTGCGCCATATCAGCTTCCGGTTTGCTTCTTACGGAGCGTCCTTTTGTCAGGCCCAATCATATCAGGGGCTTGGGCGGAACCTGCTGTTGTTTATGAAATATTCGGGCTAACGGGGATTGGGATAACTACTGGGAAAAAACAGAGTAATGGGTGGATGGAACACTTTTAATTCCACCCTGAGCAAACAGCTCAGTGCCCCAGAAGTACTGGACATTGCCCGTAAACACTGGGAGGTGGAGAACAAACTTCACTGGAGGCTTGACGTTGCTTTTGGTGAAGATAAAAATCAAACCACCAATAATCGCGCAATTGAAAACTTCTCCATCCTTAACCGGATCGCACTGAATATCCACACTCAGGACACGGAAGCCAACGACAGTATAAAACTTAAACGGTTAGCTGCTGGTTGGGACAACGAAAAGCTTGAGGAATTATTAAGTTCTATAGTACTTATTTGATGCGTAAGCCCTGGTACTTCCCCCGTTTTAGTGGACACTAAAATGCACCTCAAGTGATACCCCTGCCGCAAGTATTATGTGTAAGTAACAATGAAATATCCGGGTAAAGTCAAGTAGCAAAACTCGGTATGGCTTATTGAATTCTGGTGGGCATTATCTTGAGGGAAGTATCGGCGTTGTGCTTATTCTGTTTTTCCTCTCAGGAGCTAAACCTTCACTTTGCGCTTTGATATTGCCCCAGAAAATCCGGTGAATAGAGCGT